>DASTWK010000001.1:0-20476 GCA_035776655.1 Mycobacteriales bacterium
CCGGCGACCTGGACGATGCAGGTGACGCTGTCCTCGACGAGAAGTGCTGGGTCAGCCTCCGGCCAGCCTGCGCTGACGACGGAGGGCTCATTGCCCAGCATCTCCCACACCTCCTCCGCCGCGAACGGGGCGAAGATGCTCAACATCCGCGCCAACGCCTCGGCACCTTCGCGGACCGCGGCGCCGCCGTCCGGCGACGACGGCCCGCCGCCGTCCACGGCCTTGCGCAGCGCGGACGTCAGCTCCATCAACCGGGCGATCGCCACGTTGAACCGCTTGTGCTCGCAGTGCTCGGTCGCGTCCGCGACCAGCTTGTGCACGGTCGTGCGCAGCGCGACGTCGCCGGTCTTCGGGTCAGTGCCGCGGCCCGCCGCACCGACGTCGTTGGCCAGCCGCCACACCCGCGACAGCCACTTCACCGAGCCGGTCGGGGAGACATCGGCCCAGTCGATGTCGTCCTCGGGCGGGCCCGCAAACAGCATCGTCAACCGCACCGCGTCGGGGCCGTATCTCCCGATCTCCTCCTGCAGGTTGACCAGGTTGCCCTTCGACTTCGACATCGAAGCGCCGGCCATGATGACCTGGCCCTGGTTGGTCAGCGCGCGGAACGGCTCGGTGAAGTCCAGCATCCCCATGTCGTGCAGGACCTTGACGAAGAACCGCGAGTAGAGCAGGTGCAGGATCGCGTGCTCGACGCCGCCGACGTATTCGTCGACCGGTGCCCAGCGACGCACCTGCTCGACGTCGAAGACGTGCTCGTCGTCGTGCGCGGATGGGTAGCGCAGGTAATACCAGGAGGAGTCGACGAAGGTGTCCATCGTGTCGGTGTCGCGGGTGCCGTTGCCGCCGCACGACGGACATTTGACGGTGACCCACTCGGTCGCAGTCTGCAGCGGCGACTTGCCGCCCTCGGGACGCAGCTCGTAGCCGGTCAGCGGCAGCTCGACCGGCAGATCCTCGTCGGGCACCGGCACCTCGCCGCACGCGCTGCAGTGCACGATCGGAATCGGGCATCCCCAGTAACGCTGTCGGGACAACAGCCAGTCGCGCAGCCGATAAGTGGTCGCTGCCTCACCGTGCCCGTCCTTGCACAGGTCCTCGGCGATCGCCGCGATCGCCTCGTCCTTGCGCATGCCGTCGTAGCCGCCGCTGTTGACCAGCGCCCCGTCGCCGGCGGTGGCCACGCCGGTCTCGTTGGGGTCGGCGTCACCGGTGTCGACGACAACCCGCACCGGCAGATCAAACGCGCGCGCGAAATCCAGGTCGCGTTGGTCGTGGGCAGGCACGGCCATGATGGCGCCGGTGCCGTAGTCGGCCAGCACATAGTCAGCCGCGTAGACCGGGATCCGCTCGCCGTTGATCGGGTTGATCGCGTGCCGGCCCAGCGGGACACCCGTCTTCTGTCGCCCTTCGGCCAGCCGGTCGACGTCCGACAGCCGCCGCACCTGCTCGACGTACGACGCCAGCGCTGCGCGCTGGTCGGGCGCGCACACCTGCGCCGCCAACGGCGAGTCGGCGGCGATGACGAAGAAGGTCGCGCCGAACAGCGTGTCCGGGCGGGTGGTGAACACCCGCACCGGCTGGTCATGGCCCTCGATGTGGAAGTCGACGTGCGCACCCGTGGACTTGCCGATCCAGTTGCGCTGCATGGTCAGCACCCGGTCCGGCCAGGCACCTTCCAGCTGGGTCATGTCGTCCAGCAACCGCTCGGCATAGGCGGTGATGCGAAAGAACCACTGGGTCAGGTTCTTCTTCGTGACGTCGGAGCCGCAGCGCTCGCACTTGCCCGCGACGACCTGCTCGTTGGCCAGCACCGTCTGGTCGGTGGGACACCAGTTGACCGGCGCCGCCTTGCGATAGGCGAGACCGCGTTCGAACATCCGCAGGAACAGCCACTGCGTCCAGCGGTAGTAGTCCGGGTCCGACGTGTGCAGCCGGGTGCGCCAGTCGAACGAGATGCCCAGCCGCTTGAACGACTCCGCTTGCGTCTCGATGTTCGCGTAGGTCCACTCGCGCGGGTCCAGGCCGCGTTTCAAGGCAGCGTTCTCGGCCGGCAGGCCGAAGGAGTCCCAACCGATCGGGTGCAGCACGTCGTACCCACGCATCAGCTGGTAGCGCGCCACCGCGTCGCCGATGCTGAACGCCTCGGCGTGACCCATGTGCAGGTCACCCGACGGGTACGGGAACATGTCGACGACGTAGCGACGTTCCCGGCTGTCGTCGTTGCGCGGCTCGAAGATCCGCAGCTCGTCCCACACCGGCAGCCACTTGTCGACCACCTTGTGGGGGTCGTAACCGGCAGCACCGGTCGGTGCGTCGTAGCCCTCGCTCACAACTCTCGCCTCTCACTCGTCCCCGGACCCACGCCCTGCCAGCCCAAAAAAAATGGCCCCCACGCAGGAGGGCTGCCGCACTGACCGATGGGCTGGTGTCAGCGCGGCCCGGGAAGGAGCTGCCGAACGCTCATGAATGGCAGTGTAGAGCAGTGCCGCCGCCGACGCCCGCGACTTCCGTCCCCCGTCGCTGGCTGACCCAGGAGCTCTGGCTCGTCTTCTGGTTGTCGCTCGCCGCGGCCGGGCTGCGGTCGCTCATCCACCTCATCGGCGACGTCACGAGCGGCGTGCCGCTGGCCGCACAGACTGCGACCCTCAACGGCAGCCAGGCGCCCGGCCGACCCTGGCTCGACCTCGTGCTGCAGCTCACGTCGCTGGCCCTCGGGACGGTGCCCGTGCTGCTGGTCGCGCACTTTCTGCTGCGGTCAGGGGAGAGCCTGCACGCGATCGGCATGGACACCCGGCAACCCGCTCGTGACGGCTTCCGGGGCGCCGCACTCGCCGCCGTCGTCGGAGGCGCGGGTCTGGGTTTCTACCTCGCCGTCCACGCCAGCGGGGTCAACCTCACGGTCGTTCCGGAGAACCTGCCCGCGCTGTGGTGGCGGGTGCCGGTGCTCGTGCTCTCGGCCGCGCAGAACGGACTGCTCGAGGAGGTGCTGGTCGCGGGTTACCTGCTGCACCGGCTGCGCCAGCTGGGTTGGCGCGACGACCGCGCGCTCACCCTCAGCGCGCTGATCCGCGGCAGCTATCACCTCTACCAGGGGGTTGGCGGCTTCGCCGGCAACGTGGTGATGGGCCTCATCTTCGGCCGCCTCTACCAGCGGTGGGGACGGGCGGCGCCGCTGTTCATCGCCCACACGCTGATGGACACGGCTGCGTTCGTCGGCTACGCCTACCTCGCCGGGCACGTCTCCTGGCTGCCCACACCGGGTTGAGGCCCGTCCGGACCGTTTCCCCAGCGGTTCATCCGGTGACACCAGCATCGTGATCACTGACCGCATCGACGGGTTCCTGCCGATCGAGGGCTACGGCGTGCTCGGCAACGGGCGGACGGTTGCGCTGGTCGGCAGCGACGGGCGCATCGACTGGTGGCCGCTGCCGACGATGGATGCACCGCCGGTGTTCGCCGCGCTGCTCGACCCTCCGCACGGCGGGCACCTCACGCTGCAACCCGAGGGTGAGTTCACATCGACCCGCCGCTATGTCGACCGCACGAACGTGCTGGAGACGACGTTCACGACCGATACCGGTTCGGTGCGCGTCACCGACGCCATCCCCGTCGGGCTCGGCGGGCGGTTGCCGTGGGAAGAGCTGATCCGGCGCATCGAAGGCGTCGACGGCTACGTCGACATGCACTGGGCGATCGTGCCGGGCGACCGGTTCCGGGCGGTCCAGCCCTGGCTGGAGCGGCACGACGAGACCATCCTCATCCACGTGGGCGACCAGCATCTTGCCCTGCGGTTCTTCGACGTCGGCAGCCCGCAGCTCGACCCGCACCACGTGCACGGCCGGTTCCGGGCCGACAGTTCCACCGACGCGATGATCGCGGTGACGAACAGCGACGCCAGCCCCGTCTTCCTTCCCAACCGGGAGGAGCTCGACGGCCACCTGCGCCTCACGCTCGACCGGTGGCGCGACTGGTCGGACTCGTTGCAGTACGACGGGCAGTGGAGCGAGACCGTGTGCCGGTCGGCGCTCGCCTTGAAGCTGTTGCTCTACACACCGACAGGCGCCATCGTCGCAGCACCGACCACCTCACTGCCGGAGCGCATCGGTGGCGACAAGAACTGGGACTACCGGTTCATGTGGCTGCGGGACAGCTCGTTCACCGTGGACGCGTTCATCAACCTCGGCATGCACGAAGAAGTGCACGCCGCGGTGGTGTGGCTGCTGTCGACCATCCAGAAGACGGCACCCGACCTGCATGTGTTCTATCGCCTCGACGGTGAGCTGCCGGGCAGTCAGGACGAGTTGCCGTTGCCGGGCTACCGCGACAGCCAGCCGGTGCGCGACGGCAACGGCGCTGCGGCCCAGGCCCAGCTCGGCACGTTCGGCGATCTGTTCGACACGGTGTGGCGCTACGTGCAGCACGGGCACCTGCTCGATCCGGCGACCGGGCGCCTGCTCGCCGAGCTGGCCGACCGCTGCTGCGACCGCTGGCGGCACCGGGACTCCGGGATGTGGGAGCTGGGCGACCACCAGCACTACACGATCTCCAAGATCGGCTGCTGGGTCGCGCTGGACCGGGCGCTGCAGCTGCACGACCGCGGCCAGATCGCCACCGGGCACGCCGAACGCTGGGTCGTCGAGCGGGACGCGATCCGCGACTGGGTCGAGGACCGGTGTTGGTCGGAGGAGAAGCAGGTCTACACCTTCTATGCCGGCACGGAGGATCTGGACGCGGCCGTGCTGCTCGCGGGCTGGACCGGGTTCGACCGGGGCGACCGGCTGCGCAGCACGATCGACGCGATCCGCCAGGAGCTCGCGGAGGGCCCGCTGGTCTACCGCTACACCGGCATGGACAAGGAGGAAGGCGCGTTCCTGGCCTGCTCGTTCTGGATGGTGTCAGCGCTCGTCGCGGTCGGCCGCACCGACGACGCTCGGGCGATGATGGACGAGCTGGTCCGCCTGCCGAACGACGTCGGGCTGCTGTCGGAACAGATGGAGCCGGCGACCCGCCGGCAGCTCGGCAACTTCCCGCAAGGACTCAGCCACCTCGCGCTGATCAACGCGGCAGTCGACGTCAGCGGCGCGCTGCGCGGCGACTCATGACGGCGATACTGACGACCATCCCCGCGAAAACGGCGTACTCGACCATCTTCTTCGGCTGCACTCACGCCCCCTGATTGTTCGACGGTACGTCGGCGGCACTGCGGTGCCGCCCCGGAGCCGACACCGCGGCGGCACCCGCCGGCTGCCGCCGGGCCAGCCGCTCCCGCTGCGGCCCCACGGTGTAGTCCGGGTTGTCGGCGGAGACCATCCCGGCTTCGAAGATGGCGAACCGCGTCAGCGCCGACGCGGCGAGCAGGGCCGCGCCCGACACGGTGGCCGCGACCCGGCTGCGCCCGGCCAGCAGCAGCCCACCGATCGACCCGGCGATGGTCATGGCCTCGGCGGTCCGCATCATCATGCCGCTGCGACCGTGGTGATAGGGCTCGGCGACCGGACCCATCCGGTGCTCCATCCGCTTGGACGCGGTGAGCTCGAGTGCAGCGCCGAGCACCGCCAGCCGGCGAGCCGGCGCGTTTTCACCGACGGGTGCCGCGAACATGCCGAGACCGGCCGCGGCACTGGCCGCGGAGCCGACGAACACGAACGGCATCTCGCGGAAGCCGTCGTGCCAGGCCGGCACCGCGGTGTCGCTGATCAGCGCCGCCGTGTAGGACGCGACCGCGGGTCCGAGCACCGCTGCGCCCGCCGTGGCGGCCCGTCCGATCGTCGGCAGCAGACCGGTGACGGCGGAGGCGGCCGCGACTCCAGCGGCCGGCCCGTAACCGGCCAGCACCCAGGACCCGACGCTCATCGGGGACGTGGGCTTGAACGTGCGCAGCATGTTGAGGAACCGCTCTGGCTTGCCGAGGTCGTGCACGAGACCGACCAACCCGGCAGAGACGGCGCCGAACGCCCCGACCTTGCACGCTCGGGCCAACGCCGGCCGCCCCGTGAGCTCGGCGCCGGCCGCCAGCACGGACCCCGCGCCGGCCAGACCACCGAGGAACAGGTATCCCGGGATGTCGGGGGCCTCCCAGACCGGCGAGTTGATGATCGGCTTGCCGTAATAGGAGGTGAACTGCGCGTCCGGCACCATTGCTCGCTCGGCCCCACCTCGCCGCCGGCGCCCGCCGCCACCGCCGGCGCGACCGGCGTTCACCCCGACCGTCGCTTCGCGGTCCGGCCGCGCGCCGTGGATTCCGTCCTTGGTGACGTCCGAGCCGCTCACCGCCGGCCCCCACCGACGAACGCCGCCGCGACCCCGGCGACCAGAGTCGCGGCGGCGACGCCCACGTGCTTCCACATCGCGGGAAGGTCGCGGGTGGTGACGACCGGGTCCGGCGGCAGGCCGTAGACCTCCGGCTCGTCCAGCAGCAGGAAGAACGCGCCGTCGCCGCCGACTCCGTCGTCCGGGTCGTGGCCGTAGAGCCGGGCATCGGTCACCCCCGCCTCCACCAGCTGCTCGACCCGCCGGCCGGCCCGCTCCCGGAGCTCGTCGAGCGGACCGAACTGGATGGAGTCGGTCGGGCATGCCTTGGCGCAGGCCGGCTCCATGCCGACCGTCAGCCGGTCGTAGCACAGCGTGCACTTCCACGCCCGCCCGTCGCCTTCGCGTTGGTCGATCACGCCATAGGGACAGGCCGGGATGCAGTAGCCGCAGCCGTTGCAGACGTCCTCCTGCACGACCACGGTGCCGAACTCCGTGCGGAACAGCGACCCGGTCGGACAGACGTCCAGGCAGGCGGCGTGGGTGCAGTGCTTGCACACGTCGCTCGCCATCAGCCACCTGAGGTCGCTGGACTGGCCGGCCGGGACGTCGTGCTGCACACCCGGCTCCTGCCGGGCGATCGGCTTGCGCTGCTCGATGAACGCGACGTGCCGCCAGGTGTCCGCGCCGAGACCCTGGGTGTTGTCGTAGGACATCCCGGTGAACACGAGCCCGTCCTCGGGCACGTGGTTCCACTCCTTGCACGCGACCTCGCAGGCCTTGCAACCGATGCACACCGAGGTGTCGGTGAAGAACCCCATCCGCGGCGGATGGTCCTCGTGGCCACTGACGGCAGCCGGATCGGTGTCGTCGTACAAGGCCTTGCGCATCGCGCGCGGCAGGTCCAGGCTCACCTGCTCACACCCCCGTCCCGGTCTCTTCGGTGATGCCCGCACGTCGCTGATAGGTCTCCACCAGCCGGACCAGGTCCGGGCCGCGGGGGCGGCGGCCCGGCCTGATGTCGCAGGTCATCGCCTTGACCTCCTGGATGTGCACGTTGGGATCCAGGGACATGTGGGCCAGTTCGTTGGCGGAGTCACCGGTGCTGTAGCCACTGGTGCCCCAGTGGTAGGGCAGGCCCACCTGGTGCAGCGTCCGGCCCTGGACGGTCAGTGGCGTCATCCGGTCAGTGACCAGCACTCGCGTCTCGATGGCGCTGCGGGCGGTGATGATCGTCGCCCAGCCGCCGTGTTCCAGCCCGCGCTCGGCGGCCAGCTCGGGCGAGACTTCGCAGAACATCTCGGGTTGCAGTTCGGACAGGTAGGGGACGAACCGCGACATGCCGCCGGCGGTGTGATGCTCGGTGAGCCGGTAGGTGGTCGCGACGTAGGGATAGACGTCGCTGCCCGCGGCGCCGGCACTCGGGTGATAGCGGTTGTGCTGCTTGGGCGGCAGCACCTGCCGAACCGGGTTCCGCTGCTGGCCGTAGAGCGGGTTCGTGAACGGCGACTCCTGCGGTTCGTAGTGCGTCGGCAGCGGCCCGTCGGTGAGTCCTGCAGGCACGTAGAGCCACGCCTTGCCGTCGGCCTGCATGACGAACGGGTCGATCCCCGACAGCGCTTCCGCCGCGGTGGCGCCGGACGGCGGTCGATGCCACGGGGACTTGCTGGCGGAGAAGTCCGGGATGTCGTGCCCGGTCCACAGCGCCTTCTCCTCGTCCCACCACACCAGTGCCTTGCGTTCGCTCCACGGCTTGCCGTCGGGATCGGCGGAGGCGCGGTTGTAGAGGATGCGCCGGTTGGCCGGCCACGCCCAGCCCCACTCGTTGGCGATCCAGTCCTGCTCCTTCGCGGGCTTGCGTCGCGAGGCCTGGTTGACGCCGTCGGCGTAGACGCCGCAATAGATCCAACAGCCGCAGACCGTCGAACCGTCCTCGTTCAACTGCTCGTACGACGCGAGCGGCTGCCCGTCCGCATCCCAGCCGTTGATCTCGGCGAGCACCGCCTCGGCGCTCGGCTCCTCGATCGAGCCTTCGGTCGGGTAGTCCCAGGTCAGGTCGAGCAGCGGGCGGTCCATCTCGTCCGTGGAGGCGGCCAGCTTCTCGCGGATGATGCGGCCGAGGTGGTACATGAACCACAGCTCACTGCGGGCGTCGCCGTCGGGCTCTTTGGCCATGTGGTGCCACTGCAGCATCCGCTGTGTGTTCGTGAAGCTGCCGTTCTTCTCCGTGTGCGCGGCCGCGGGCAGGAAGAAGACTTCGGTCGCGATGTCCGCCGTCTTCAGCTCGCCGGTCTCGATCTCCGGCCCGTCCTTCCACCACGTTGCGCTCTCGATGAGGGAGAAGTCACGGACGACGAGCCACTCGAGGTTGGCCATGCCCAGCCGTTGCATCTTGTTGTTGGCCGAGCCGACGGCAGGGTTCTCCCCCAGGAGGAAGTAGCCCTTGCACGTGCCGTCGAGCTGCGCCAGCACCGTTTCGTAGGTGCTGTGACTACCGGTCAGTCGCGGCAGGTAGTCGAAGCAGAAGTCGTTCTCCGCCGTCGCGGCGGCACCCCAGTAGGCCTTGAGCAGGCTCACCGTGTAGGCCCGCATGTCGGCCCAGAAGCCCTTCTTGGGCGCTTCGGCCTCGATGAACTTGTCGAGGTCCTCGTCCTTGTGCGCATGCGGCATCGGGATGTAGCCGGGCAAAATGTTGAACAGGGTGGGGATGTCGGTGGAGCCCTGGATCGAGGCGTGGCCGCGCAACGCCATGATGCCGCCGCCAGGTCGCCCGATGTTGCCCAGCAGCAGCTGCAGGATGGCGGCGGTCCGGATGTATTGCACGCCCACGGTGTGCTGGGTCCAGCCGACGGCATAGACGAACGCCGACGTGCGGTCGCGGCCGGAGTTGTTCGTCAGCTCCTCGCACACCTGGAGGAACAGGTGCTGCGGCACCCCGCAGATCTGCTCAACCATCTCCGGCGTGTAGCGCGCGTAGTGCCGCTTGAGCACCTGGAACACGCAGCGCGGATGCTGCAGCGTCTCGTCCCGCTCCGGTTCCCCGCCGATCGAGCTGCCGCCGGAGCCGGTCGACGAGCCTCGGCCGGCCTCTTTCGTGGAGTGACCCTGCTCGACCCGCTCGTCGTACTCCTGGTCGCGCTGACCTGACGCCGCCTGCACCTCCGCACCGGCGTACTGCCAGGTCTGCACGTCATAGCTGCGCTTGTCGCGGTCGAGGCCACTGAAGACGCCGTCGAGGTCCTCGGTGTCTTGGAAGTCCTCGTTGAGGATGGCCGGCGCGTTCGTGTAGTTGACGACGTAGTCGTGGAACCACTTGTCGTGCTCGAGGACGTAGTTGACGATGCCGCCGAGGAACGCGATGTCGCTGCCCGCGCGTAGCGGCACGTGGATGTCCGCCAGCGCGCTGGTGCGGGTGTAGCGCGGATCGACGTGGATGAGCTTGGCTCCGCGCGCCTTCGCCTCCATCACCCACTGGAACCCGACCGGGTGGCACTCGGCCATGTTCGAGCCCTGGATGACGATGCAGTCAGAGTTCTGCAGGTCCTGCTGGAAGGTCGTCGCTCCACCGCGACCGAAGCTGGTCCCCAAACTGGGCACCGTGGAGCTGTGTCATATGCGGGCCTGGTTCTCGATCTGCACGGCGCCCAGCGCGGTGAACAACTTCTTGATGAGGTAGTTCTCCTCGTTGTCCAGCGTGGCGCCGCCGAGCGAGGCGAAGCCAAGGGTTCGGCGCGTGCGCTTGCCCTCGACCTCCCACTGCCAGCCGTCGCGTCGGGACTTGATGACGCGGTCGGCGATCATGTCCATGGCGGTGGCGAGATCGAGCTCCTCCCACTCGGCGCCGTGCGGCCGGCGATAGAGGACCTTGTGCAGCCGGGAGGAGCCGGTGGTCAGCTGCAGGCTGGCCGAACCCTTGGGGCACAACCGACCACGGCTGACGGGTGAGTCGGGGTCGCCCTCGATCTGCACGACCTCGTCGTCCTTGACGTAGACGTTCTGCCCGCACCCGACCGCGCAGTAGGGGCAAACCGACTTGACGACCTTGTCGGCGGACTTGGTCCGGGGCGTGAGCTGCTTCGTCGTCGTACTCATGACGGCGGCGCCCCGACCGAGCGGATCGTCGCCGGTGAGCTGGCGCACCACGGGCCAGTGGTCGATCCAGGTGCGCATGCTCACGAGCGATCTCCCTTGCGCGAGGAATGCTTGCCCTTGCCACGGGCTGGTGTGGGTGTGCCGGCAGCCTTCTTGGCCTGCCCGGCTTTGGCGCCCGCAGCCTTCCCGGGGACCTGCTTTGCGGGCGCCGCCTTTCGCGGGGTGCCCTTGGGCGGCACCGCTTTGGCCGGGGAGGCCGTCGTCGGCATCGCTTCGGCCGACGCGTTCTTCGCCCGCTGACTCGTCGCCGGATCGGTTGCGGGCGCCGGCGGTGGCTGCCCCTTGCTGGGCGCCTGCGCCGCGGGCGTTGCCTGAGCGGCCTCGGCCTCCCGCTGCTTGCCCGCCGCCTCGCCGCTGGCCTTGCCCTTGCGTTTGGCCGGCCGGCGCCCGACGGCGTCGCGGGCCTTGTCGACGAGTGCGGCCGGCGCGCCTGCCGCGAGCACCGCCGAGCCGGGCTGCTTCGGCGCGTGCGGATGCGGCCGGGTCGGCGCCATCACCTTCGACCGGCGCAGCTTGGCGCCGAGGCGTTGTCGCTGCTCGTCGTCCATCGCCTGGTCGAGCGCGAGGAACACCTGGTCTTCGAAGGCCACGTGCTTGCGAGCGAGCAGCACCAGCAGCTCGACGAGCTCGTCGAACTCGTCGCTGTCGGGGTCGGCTTTCCCGAGCGCGGTGAGGGTGTCCTTGCCCTCCTGCTCCTGACGCATCGCCTGCTCGGCCCGCTCCGGCCCGTCGGGCAAGGCCTCCCGCACTGCCGGCCACAGATGCTCCTGCTCGACCGACTCGTGCTTGGAGAGCTCGACGGTGATCATGTCGACGATCGACTCGCGCCGTTCGATCTGCGCCGCCGACCCACCCTGCTTGTGGCCGGGGATCGCCGACAGCTGCTCGAGGAGCGCCGTGACGCGGTCGTGGTCACGGGTCAGGACCGTCGTGACGTCCTCGTCGTCCTCGGGATCCTGCACCTCCCCCGGCTCGGCATCGCGCTCGGCAGCCGCCGCGAGCAACGGAGCATCGGTGTGCGCTCGTTGCTTGATCCACGACAGCACGCTCTCGTTGCGGGTCGGGTTCTCCGGAGTCCGCGGGTTCGCCAGGTGCTGTGTGCTCCCGGCGCGGAATCCCGGCCGGTCCCGATCCGCCGAGGTCAGGGTGTCGCCGCCGTCCGCCGGGAGGCCGGTCGCGATCAGGTAGGCGAGCCCAGGATCGATGCCCAGACGCGCCGCTGCGGCGTCGTACGACGCGCCGCCCTCGACCAGTCGCCGCACCTGTTCCTGCGTGACCACAGTCAGCCCCTAGCCCCTCGCCGCCCACACCCTTGGCCACCTCCCCGGCCACCCGATGATCAAACCGCGCCGGCGACCGCCGCCGTCGGACCAACCGCGGCAGCGCGCTCCGCTCAGGGGGCGGGGTCGGGTGCGGTCTCGTCGGCACGGTCTTCCAGGAACTTGTAGGCGTAGGCGACGGCCACGCCGAAGCCCAGGTGCAGCGACGCGTCGACGAGGTTCCAGCGCAGTGAGCGGTCCCAGAACGGCGAGCCCAGGTCGAGCCCCGGCAGCAGGGCCAAGCGCAGACACCAGACCGAGCCCCCGAACAGCAGGCCGTGACGGAGCGGGCGCCGCTTCCCGCTGGCCTCGACGACGGCATAGGCGGCACCGAGCGCCGGGGCGTACAGACCGTGCATGACGTAGTTCAGCTGGTCGGCGTTCTGCCGGGACACGTCTCGGTGGGCAACACCTTCGATGACTCGTCGCGCCACCCGCGCAGCCGGCGGGGTGTTGGACCACAACGGCAGCCGTTGGCTGTCTTCGTTGCGGATGACTTTGGCCACCGGCAGTGCCGCGACCATGGCGGCCATGCCGGCATAACCGGCGACCGCACCGCGGCCGATGACCTGCAGGGGCGTCAGCACATCACGCTTCTTCCGCCCTGACTGCGGCGTGAAACGGCGCCGGAACACCGCTACTCGGCAGCGGCGGCGGCCGCCGACAGGATGATCGGCGCCACCTGACGCGGCGCCGCAGCCGGCGCCCCATGACCGGCCCCCCGCACCACTGACAGTGGCGCTCCGACCAGTCCCGCGACTTCTTCCGCCCACTGCTGCGACACGACCGGGTCCCGGTCGCCCCGCACGATGTGCGTCGGAACGGACACCTGCCCGAGCCGGTCGCGTACCGGTTCGTGCAGAGCATTCAGGCCCTCACGCAGGAGCGGCCGGAACCCGGTCCGGCGATAGTCACGCAGGGCGAGTCGGGTCAACCAGCCCGGCGCGATGACTGCGGCCCGCAGCAGCCGGTAGACGTGGATCCAGAACGAGCGCGCCGTGGCGTCCGGCGTGGGTGCCCCCAGCACCAGCGCGCGGACCAGATCAGGACGCTTGATGGCGACTTCGGCGGCCACTTGCGATCCGAAGGAGTTGTCGAAGAGGACGACCGACGACAACGCGTTCGCGTCGAGCCAGCGGACCACGACCTCGGCCAGGTGCGCAGGTCGCAACGGGATGGCGGGACCGGGACAGCCGCCCGACCCGGGCAGGTCGACGACGACGGTCGGCAGTCGAGGGCCGAGGCAGCGCGCCAGGCCCAGCAGGTAGTCGCCGGACAGACCGAGGCCCGGCAGCAGCACGACCGTCGGCCGCGGAGCCGCCGGAGCGACCGTGACCCGCCGGGCGCGCACGGGTTGGCCGTCGAGGGTCGTCCAGAGCGGCTCGAAGTCAGGGTCCGTCACGACAGGCTCGTGCCCCGTTGCGCCCGCGACGCACACCGGCCCGCCGGACTGACGCAGTGCCGGCGACGTCGTACCGTCATCGCTGAGCGGCACTCGAGTGGACGAGGGCGAGGAGGGATGCGGTGGCGCAGTCGGGTGCCGTCTTCGCACCTACCCCGCGACGCCGGTGGCCGCGGATCCACGGGACTACGGTGGCTGTGGTCGGCGCCGGTGGACTTGCCGGCGGTCTGGCGCGGTATGGGGTCGGGCTGGCATGGAGCACGACGCCGGGTGCGTTCCCGTGGGCGACGTTCCTGGTGAACACGACCGGCACCTTCGTACTCGCGTTGTTGCTCGTGCTCGTGCTGGAAGTGCTGCCCCCGACGCCGTACCTGCGCGCCGCTGTCGGCACCGGCTTCTGCGGTGCGTTCACGACGTTCAGCTCGGTGGTGACCGAGACCGACCGGCTGGCAGCTCACGGCCACGTCGGGCTCGCGGCTGGCTACGTCATGGCGAGTTTGGGCGCCGGCCTGGTCGCTGCGATGATCGGGCTGGGCGCCGGGCGTGCGTTCGCGGAGGCGCGCCAGATGGGGCGTGGGTGACGATGCGACTGCACGGACCGGCCAAACGGTTGACGATATTCATCGGTGAATCCGACCTGCACCAGCACAAGCCGTTGTACGTCGAGATCGTGCACCGCGCACATGCCGCTGGTCTCGCCGGCGCAAGCGTCTTCCGGGGCATCGAAGGCTACGGCGCTTCGCAGCACGTGCACACGACGCGATTGCTCTCGCTGTCGGAGGACCTGCCGGTCGCCATCGTCATCGTGGATGCACCGGATCGCATCGAGGCCTTCGCCACTGAGCTGGACGAGCTGATCAGCGAGGGGCTGGTCGTCATCGACGACGTCGACGTGGTGCGCTACGTCGGCCGCTCCGCGACTCCCGACGGCCCCGCCTGATGCTGACGCTCGCGGTGGGCCTCGCCGCCTCGGTGGGTGCGATGGCGCGCTATCTGCTCGACCAGCTCGTCCAACACCAGCACGACCAGACATTTCCGTGGGGCACGTTCGTCATCAACGTGACCGGCTCGTTCGTGCTGGGGCTCGTGACCGGCCTGGCGATGCACCACGGACTGCCGCGCACCCCGGCGTTGGTGCTGGGTGTCGGCTTCGCGGGCGGCTACACGACCTGGTCGACGTACCTCTGGGAGTCACTGGCGCTGGCCGAGGCCGGCGCTGCGAGGCAAGCGACCCTCAACCTCGCCGGCAGCCTCGCTGCCGGTCTACTCGCCGCCGCCGCCGGGCTGGGTGTCGCTCTGCTCTGACGCGCATCAGAAATCTGACGGGTCGTCATATATTCGTGCGGTGAGTGGGTTCAATCTCGCCGACCTGTTCGAGCGCGTCGTCGACGCGGCCCCCGACCGGGAGGTCATCGTCTCGCCGGCACGCCGACTCACCTACCGACAGCTCGACGCGCGGGCCAACCGGCTCGCGCACGTGCTCGCGTCCTACGGCATCGGGGCCGGCGACCACGTCGGGCTGCAGATGGTCAACGGGTCGGAGTACCTCGAAGGGATGCTCGCGGCGTTCAAGCTGTCCGCCGTGCCGGTCAACGTCAACTTCCGGTACGTGGAGAGCGAGCTGCGTTACCTGTACGACGACGCCGACCTGCTGGCGGTGATCCACCACCGGCAGTTCTCGCCCCGGGTCGCGGCCGCGGCCGCGCAGGCGCGGACCGTCAAGCACCTGCTCGTCGTGGCGGACGGCAGCAGCGAGGAGATGGCGGCGGGCGCGGCGGAGTATGAAGAGGCGCTGGCCGGCGCAAGCCCGGCTCGGCCCGATGGCTCGGCCCGCACCGGCGACGACCACTACATCGCCTACACCGGCGGCACCACCGGGCTGCCCAAGGGAGTGGTGTGGCGGCAGGAGGACATCTTCTTCGCCGCCATGGGCGGCGGCGACCCGTTCCACTCCGGCAACTACGTCAAGACTCCGGAGGAGCTCGTCGAACGGGTGCCCGAGACGGGCGCAACGATCCTCACGACCCCGCCACTCATGCACGTGAGCGCCCAGTGGGGGGTGTTCCACACGATGTACGGCGGGGGCCGCGTGGTGTTCCCCACCGCCGGAGCATTCGACGCCGACGCCACCTGGCGGCTCGTCGCCGACGAAGGCGTGAACGTGCTGACGATCGTCGGCGACACGATGGCACGACCGCTCGCGGAAGCGCTGCGGCGGGCCGGTGCGGAAGGCACTCCTTACGACACCTCGTCCCTGCTCGCGATCGGGTCGGGCGGCGCCGTGCTGTCGACCACCGCAAAGGCGCAGCTGGTGGAGTTGTTGCCGAACGTGATGGTGGTCGATGGGTTCGGCTCGTCCGAGACCGGCATCCTCGGCAACAAGCTGCACGTGGCCGGTGACGCGTCGACGGCGCCACGGTTCACCGTGAACGCGCAAACACAGGTGCTCGACGACGCCGGACGACCGGTGCAACCGGGGTCTGGCCAGGTCGGGCGGCTGGCGCGCAAGGGGCACCTGCCCATCGGCTATTACAAGGACGAGACCAAGACAGCGCAGACGTTTCTCCACGTCGACGGCGAGCGGTGGGTGCTGCCCGGCGACATGGCCACGGTCGACGAGGACGGCACCGTGGTGTTGCTCGGTCGGGGGTCGACGTCGATCAACACCGGCGGCGAGAAGGTTTACCCGGAAGAGGTCGAGACCGCGCTGATGACCTCACCCGAGGTGGCCGACGCGATCGTCGTGGGGATCCCGGACGAACAGTGGGGCGAGCGCGTGGTGGCCGTGGTGAAGCCCGCGGCCGGCTCGACACCGTCGCTGGAGTCATTGCAACAGCACGTTCGGGCGACGCTGGCCGGTTACAAGGTGCCACGCGCGTTGGTGCTCGTGCCGAAAGTGGAGCGCACGCCAGTCGGCAAGGCCGACTACAAATGGGCGCGGGAGACCGCCCAAGAGCGTCAATAGATGGCCTGCCTGCGGCGCTCCCGCCGGTCGAGTGCCACGATGAGCTGACGAGCGAGGGGGACGCGTGGACGCTCAGACGCTGCGGGCAACACAGGCTCCGCTGAAAGCGAAGTATCGGGTCGACCCGGCCAGCGCGATGGTGACGCTGTACGCGACCGGAGCGCTGGACGACGGCGTGTCCTGCTCGGTGCAGACCGGGCGAGCTCTCGCGGTCGCCGGGCTGCACCCGGCGACCGGTGGTGACGGGTCACAGCTGTGTTCCGGGG
This sequence comes from Mycobacteriales bacterium, assembly GCA_035776655.1. Taxonomy (GTDB): domain Bacteria; phylum Actinomycetota; class Actinomycetes; order JAFAQI01; family JAFAQI01; genus DASTWK01. The sequence continues at coordinate 16,357 of DASTWK010000001.1, forward strand.
ACATGCTCCTCGAGGCGTTGGCCGCCTGCGCCGGTGTCACCCTGCGGGCCGTGGCGACGTCCCTCGGCATCGAGATCCGCGGGGGCAGCGTCCAGGTGGATGGTGACCTGGACTTCCGCGGCACCTTGGCCGTCGACAAGGACACGCCGGTCGGGTTCCAGGACGTGCGCGTGCGCTTCCACCTCGACACCGACGCCAGCGGCGAGCAGTTGGAAACGCTGCTCCGGTTGACCGAGCGCTACTGCGTCGTCTACCAAACCCTCGCCCACCCGCCCGCGTTGTCGCTGCAGCTGCAGGAAGCGGGATCAGTCGAAGGCTAGTTCGTCCGGGCTCGCCGCCCTACGCTGATCCCCATGCCAGCCTGTCCCGCCTGCGCGCAGGACAACCCGGACATCGCGCGCTTCTGTCTCGCTTGCGGGACGAGACTCGCGCCGGTCGAGGCTGCGCAAGAGGAACGGCGCGTCGTCACCACCATCTTCGTCGACCTCGTCGGGTTCACCAGCCGGGCCGAGAAGCTCGACCCGGAGGACGTGCGGGCGATCCTGTCGCTCTACTACGACCGCGTGCGAGCAGACATCGAATCGTTCGGCGGCGTCGTCGAGAAGTTCATCGGTGACGCCGTGATGGGACTGTTCGGCGCTCCCACGTCCTTCGGCGACGACCCGGAGCGGGCCGTGCGGGCGGGGCTCGCGGTGCTGGACAGCGTGGCCGACCTGAACGCGCAGCACGAAGGCCTCGACCTCGAGACCCGCATCGCCGTGAACACCGGCGAGGCGCTGGTGTCGCTGTCCCCGGCACCGGGCGATGCGATGGTCGCGGGCGACGTGGTCAACACGGCCAGCCGGCTCCAGGGGCAGGCGCCGGTCAACGGCATCCTCGTCGGTGAGGAGACGTTCCGCTGCACGCGCGACGCCATCACCTACGAAGAGGTGCCGTCGATCACCGCCAAGGGCAAGGCGGCACCGGTACGCGCGTGGCGGGTGGTCAGAGCGGCGTTCTCACCGGGCGAGGCCGAGCGGGCGCGAGTGCCGCTGGTCGCGCGAGCACGCGAGCTGCGGATCCTGCGCGAGGCGTGGGACCGGGTGGTCGGTGACGGTGCCCTCCAGCTGGTCACGGTGTTCGGGCCGTCCGGAATCGGCAAGTCCCGCCTCGGCTCGGAGTTCATGACCTACGTCGCCGAGACCGGGGCACGCGCGGTCAAGGGCCGGTCGCTGCCCTACCGCGACAGCGGGGCCTACGGCGCCTTCGGTTCGCACGTCAAGCAGATCGTCGGCATCTTCGAAAGCGACCCGCCGGACGTGGCGCTGACGAAGCTGCGGAGCACGGTCGAGGAGCTCTTGGGTCCCGCCCAGGCCGAGACGGTGACGAGCCACCTCGGCCTGCTGCTGGGCTATGACCTCACAGGCGAAGTGGCCGACCGGGAGAGCCTCTTCTTCTCCGTGCGCTGCTTCATCGAGGCGGCCGCGACCGGTCGCCCGCTGCTCTTGGTCTTCGAGGACCTGCACTGGGCCGATCCCAGCCTGCTCGACCTCGTCGAACTGCTGGCCGCCCGGCTGCGCAACGTGCCCGTGTTCCTGCTCGTGCTGGCCCGGCCGGAACTGCTCGATGGCCGACCGGCTTGGGGCAGCGGCCTTCCGTCGTACCTCGCCTTGACCCTCGAGCCTCTCGGCGAGCACGACTCGCGGGAGCTGGCCGGCCGGCTTCTCGCCTCGGTGGCGCTGGCGGAGCGGGAGCGCCAGGCAGCGGTGCTCGCGACGATGGCGGAAGGCAACCCGCTGTTTCTCGAGCAGCTCGCGGCGACGCTGAGCGAGCGGTCGGCCGCGCTGCCGGCGTCGCTGCCGACGACGATCCGCGGCATCGTCACGGCTCGGCTGGACGCCCTCCCCGCGGCCGAGCGCTCGCTGCTCGTCGACGCCGCCGTGGTCGGCCGTGTCTTCTGGCGCGGGGCGCTGACCGGGAGCTGGGATGAGGAGACATTGACCCGGCTGCTCGCGGCGCTGGAGTCGCGCGACCTGATCCATCGCGAGATGGTGCCGATGATCGAAGGGGAGCAGCAGTTCGCGTTCAAGCACGGCATGATCCGCGACGTCGCCTACGAGACGCTGCCCAGGCGCCGTCGGCTGGAGCGGCACGCGGAGGTGGCGCAGTTCCTGGAAGAGGTCGCACTGTCAGGAACCGAGGCCGTTGCGGCTAGGGCTCGGCACTGGCGCGACGCGGGGCGTCCGGAGCGCGCGTTCGACTACTTCGTCACCGCGGCCGAGCAGGCAGGCCGCGGCTGGGCGAAGGACAACGCTGCGCTGTTCTACGGCGAGGCGATTGCGTGCTTGGCCGAGGACGACGAACGGCGCCGGCCGCTGCGCGCGCGACAGGCGGTCGCGGCCGCGGCCGCCGTGCACGTCCGCGACGTCCGCGACCTCATCCGGCAGGCCAGCATCTCCACCGAGGAGTCAGGGCAGCCGGTCTGACCGGCCCCACCTGCTGGCGCTCAGATCGACGGGAAGTCTGCCGGTGTGACGTCGCCGGCGATCTCCTGGATCTTGTCCACCCGGTGCTGCCCGAGGGCTTCCGCGTGCCGCTGCACCGTGTCGGTGTCCGGCGCGCCATAGACACAGAAGGTCTTCACGTTGCCGGCGTCGTCGAGCAGGACGTGACTGTGCTCCCACACGATCTCCGGGAACTTCTCGGCCGCGAGCTCCCGCGAGCGTCGACCGACCTCCTGCATCTCTTGCTCGGTGACGAAAAACGTGCGCTCAACCAGATAACGCGGCATGACTGCCACCTCGCTCCCCCTCGGCCCTGCAGCGCGAGGGAATCGTACGCCGAAAGACGCCACCTGGCTGAACACCTCTTTTCCCGCGATTGGCGGTAACGGCCGCCGCTGCCGCACGGCGGCCAGGTGAGGTGCCCCCCTGATTGCGTCGTTGTCGTTGTGACGGACCCATTTGTCCGGTTACTCTGATCTCAGCTCAGCAGCGAGCGCCTCTCAGAAGCAGGGCATCACGAGATGCCACGATCGTGGGAGCCTCGTTGACAGACGTATCCATGGATCTCTCCGGCGCTGAGCAGCTGCCGGGTTGCTGCGTCAGCCATGCCGACTGGCCGACGTTGGCCCAACATCTCTTGGACGAGTTCAGCGAGGTGAGCATCAGCATCCTCGTCCGGGAGATCTCTCGGGCGCGGGAGGCCGTGGCTGCAGCCGGGCTGGACGCAGCGGAGGCACTGCACGTCGGCGAGCTCATCGCACGCCATCAGCTGATGCTGCTGTCGGGCCGGACCTCGGACATCGCCCGTCTCGACCCGGAGCGTCACACCCGCAGCGGCTGAGCGCGCCGCTGACGCGCCATCACAGGGTGGAGCTGAGGGGAATCGAACCCCTGACCCCTTGCATGCCATCTGTCGCCAGCGTCAAATCGAATTGTCCGCCGATGTCCAGGATCCGTTGCTATTCCTAGGAATCTGTCCAACGACGTCCGCCGTCGTCCACGAAAACTCGCGCCGGATGGCGCCCACTATGGCGCCCTCGGATATGGCGGACGCAGGTCAGCTCCGTAAGGCAGCTTCGACCGCGGCTCGGCCGACCATCTGCCAGAACACGACACCCAGCGCAAGCACGGCTAGCAACACGATGACCGTGTGCGGCTTGGCAGGGGGCGGCGTCAGTTCGGACGCTGCCGGTATCCCGGTGGGCTGATAGCTCGATTGGGGGCTCGCGACCTGCGGCGTCTGTTGCTCTGGCACTGCCCCGCTGGTACTCGGAGATGATGGTGGCGGTGATCCGGGCATGGTTGGCGCGGTCCCGCTGGGAGAGGACGCCGACCTGGCGTCGGTCGAGGTGCCTGGGCTCGAGCCGGCGGTCCCAAGGCCCCCGCCGGATGCGTTCCCGGGAGTAGAGCTCTGGGGACTTAGCTGCAGTTCCACTGACGAGCCTTTGGGGGCCGACAGCACGACGCGATCAACGGGAGACGTGGGCAGGATCGCAACCGCCAGAGCATCGTCCGTGGCAAGCGACGCGACGTTGAAGATGTATCGACCGCCGTCCGACGAGGGATCGGCGGAGACGTTCTTCGCGCATGTGAAGGTGGGCGCGTCCGCCATTGGCCCGCCGGATTCGACCGGCAGA
>DASTWK010000002.1:0-43620 GCA_035776655.1 Mycobacteriales bacterium
TGCACGGCGCGCACCTGCGGGCGCTGCATCACGTAGCGGGCCGCGACCGCCTTGAGGATCGCGCACTCGTCCCGGGCCGCGGCCGGTACGACGAGGTCGGCGCGATAGCGGGTGAGCGGCACCGCCCCGTGCGCCTCGCGGGTGGCGGCGGTCGCGGCTGCGGTGAAGCGGCCGATGAGCTCACTGGTCATCCGCTTGAGCGCGGCGAGCGCAGAAACGGTGCCGTCGAACCCGCGCGGCCAGAACGGCAGGGCGGCGAGACGCTCGGCGGCGGCGGCGAGATCGTCGGCGCCGGCGGCGGAGTAGCTCTGCTGGGCGAGCTGGACCAGCGCGGCGCGCTCGCTGCGATCGCCGAGCACGGTGACGTCGACGTGGCCGGCGTGGATGCCGTCCTCCAGGTCGTGCACCGAGTAGGCCACGTCGTCGGCCCAGTCCATGACCTGCGCCTCGACGCAGCGGCGTCCAGCCGGAGCGTCGGCGCGCATCCAGTCGAAGACCGACCGGTCGTCGGCGTAGTAGCCGAACTTGTGCGCGGTGCCGGCCGAGGCGGGTGAGCCGGTAGCGTCGCAGGCGTCGGTCGTCGCGGAGAGGCCCGTCCGCGGCCACGGGTACTTCGTCGCCGCGTCGAGGGCGGCGCGGGTGAGGTTGAGCCCGGCGCTGACGCCGTCCGGCTGCACGACCTTGGCCTCCAGCCGGGTCAGCACCCGCAGGCTCTGCGCGTTGCCCTCGAAGCCGCCGTGTCCGTCGGCGAACTCAGCGAGCGCCACCTCACCGTTGTGCCCGAACGGCGGGTGGCCGAGATCGTGGGCGAGACAGGCGGCGTCGACCAGATCCGGGTCCATGCCGAGCGCTGCGGCCAGCTCCCGGCCGATCTGCGCGCACTCCAGCGAGTGGGTCAGCCGGGTGCGCGGGAAGTCGCTCTCGCCGACACCGACGACCTGGGTCTTGGCCGCCAGCCGGCGCAGCGCGGCCGAGTGCAGCACGCGGGCGCGGTCACGCTCGAAGGCGCCGCGCTCGGCCCGGCTGGCTTTGGGCGGCTCTTGGACCCAACGCGCGCGGTCGGCGTCGGCGTACCCGTCCACCACAGCCATCGGTGCTCAGGCTAGTGCGCGCGACCACCAGCCTGCCGGTGCGGAGCAGCGACAGCTGTCAGCGGTGGACCGGCCGGGTCTGCTTGGCGAACACGACCTCGTCCGACACGAAGCCGGGCCGGGCTCCGGCGTTGTCGGCATAGGCGATCCCGGCCAGGCCGGTCTTGGGGTTGATGCCGATCTGGAAGTAGTCCAGCAGGCTGCGGTCGCCGCTGCCCGGCCCGATCCCGCACAGGATGCCTTCGAGGCAGATGCCACCGCGATGGTTCGGCAGCGACGTCAGCGCCTGCTCGACGATCCGCGGGTGCTTGGTGTCGGCGCCCGTGATGGCTGCCATGTGCGGCGCCCACAAGACGTTGCTGTCATCGCTGGACGGCGTGCCGTTGTCCGTCTGGTACCACGCCACATCGAGCACCCCCTTGCCCGCGGCGTCGGAGGTCGCGTAGATCGCGGCGCCCTGGTTGTGGCCGAGCCGGTCGAGCCGGACCGGCTTGCTCCAGTGCACGCCGTGGTCCTTCGAGAACACGTAGTACTGGTGGAAGTGGTCGCCGCTCTCGCCCACGGTGGAGTTGTAGACGACGTAGAGCGTGCCGTTCTTGTCGATGGAACCCCACGGGAAGATCGCCCCGTTGATCGGTTCCTTCGCCCCGTTGACCTGCGGCGGCGCGGTGACGGCGTAGTGGCTGCTCCAGGACTGCCCGCCGTCGGTGGTCGTCGCGACGATGACGCCGCGGGTCGGACCGTATGGCGGCACGCCATCGCCGGGGTTGAGGTTCGACTGCGCATCGGAGATCGAGTAGATGACGTAGAACGTCTTGCCGCTCTGGTCCGACGGATCGATAAGAATCGGGCCGCTGAACGTGTTGCCGCCCTCGTCGATGAGCGAGGTCGGGCTGCCGGACTTGATCGGGTTGATCTGGGTGCCGGCGATGCCCGGGGCCGTGGCCTGGTCGGAGGACTGAGCACTGTGGCAGCAGTCGGCCTGCGAGAAAGTCAGCGTGCGGGTCTTGTGGTCATAGCTGCCGAGGGCGTACCACTCCGCCTCGGCGGCGAAGTCGTGATAGACGAGATAGACCTTGCTGCCGTCCGCGGAGTGCGCCAGCCACTGCCGGTCCTGCTGCTGTCCGGCCGGACCGACCGGCTTCCACGTCTTGCCCCAGTCGGTCGACATCTGGATGTAGGAATCCGTGATCTCCAGGTCCGCCGACACGATGGTGCCGTCCGGCAGGTAGTCGACATCGCAGTCGCCGCCACCGGCGGGACTGGTCTCCGTGGAGTGCTTCCATGTCTTGCCGCCGTTGGCGGTGTACCAGAACTGCACCGTGGAGCTGTCGCCGTCGTCGTTGCCCGGCGTGCAGATGATGCCGTGGCGCCCGTCCGGTGCCCACGCGAACGAGGGCTCGCCGTACGACGGCCCGGTGCCCAACCCGGTCGTGGTCACGCCGAGCGGGCCGAACGCCGACGTGCGGTCGTGGGTGACGGCACCCGACGACGGCAGGGCGAAGGCGGCCGCCACGGCGGCGGCAGAGGGCAGGGCGAGCCACAGGAAGCGGCGCATGGAGGACCTCCGGGGGATGGTCGGTCGGCACCTGGTTCGCCGCAGTGGGTGGAACTCCTGCCTCGTGCTCCGAGAAATGTCACTGTCCGCGACGGTCGATGCGGAGGGTCGCCCCGTCAGACCGCGCCGGTGGAGTGGACGTTGTCGTTGCCGAAGATGGAGTAGTAGGCGTAGGCGATCGTCTCGCGGAAGATGTAGCGCACCTCTGTGCCGCGGGAGTCGACCGCCGGGCCGGTGCGTTCCGGCGAGGTCTGGGCGTCGATGCCGGTGTCGCGCGCCATCGTGCGGGCGCGCAGGCAGTGCCACGGGTCGGTGACCAGGACGGCGCTGTGCCAGCCGTGCCGGGTGAAGGCGGCGTGCACCGCGCGCATGCTCTGCAGCGTGTCGTGGCCGCGCGACACCGGCAGGATCGCGTTGCCCGGAACTCCGCGGGCGACGAGATAGTTCTGCGCCGCGATCGCTTCGGTGAAGTTGTCACCCGGCTGCTTGCTGCCGACGGTGACGATGCGGGGGGCGACGTGCTCGTCGTACAGCGCCTTGGCATGGTCGAGTCGCGCCGCGAACACCGGTGAGGGAGTGCCGTTGTATTGGCTCGCGCCGAGCACGACGATCGCGTCGCTGCGCGGGTGGTCGTCCTGGCGCGCGACCCACCAGATGCGGCCGGCGATGACGGCGAGATAGACGAGGATCGCAACGAGCAGGACGCCGACGAGCCGCAGCCCCCACTTGAGCCAGAAGAACGGCGTCAACGGCTGTCGCTGGCCACGCCGCCCGCCGCGCCGTCCTGCACCGCCGCGCGTCCTGCCTCGAGCCGGGCGACCGGCACCCGGAAGGGCGAGCACGACACGTAGTCGAGGCCGACCCGGTGGAAGAAGTGCACCGACTCCGGGTCACCGCCGTGCTCACCGCACACGCCGACCTTCAGATCGGGTCGGGTCCGCCGGCCCTCGTCGGTGGCGATCTGCACCAGCCGGCCGATGCCGTCCGCGTCGAGGGTTTCGAACGGGCTGACCCCGAAGATGCCGAGGTCGATGTAGCGACCGAAGAACGCCCCCTCGACGTCGTCCCGGGAGAAGCCCCACCCCATCTGGGTGAGGTCGTTGGTGCCGAAGGAGAAGAACTGCGCGGCCTCGGCGATCTGACCGGCGGTGAGCGCGGCGCGAGGCACCTCGATCATCGTGCCGATCAGCGTGTGCACCTGCTGTCCGGTCTCCTCGGCGACCTGCCGCAGGATGCCCTCGGCCTCCTCCTTGACGACCTCGAGCTCCTGCACGGCGCCGACGAGCGGCACCATGATCTCCGGCCGCGGGTCCTGACCGTTCTGCTTGCAGTGCGCGGCAGCTTCGGCGATGGCCCGCACCTGCAGGGCGAACAGTCCGGGGATGACGAGGCCGAGGCGCACGCCGCGCAGGCCGAGCATGGGGTTCTGCTCGTGCAGGCGCTGCACGGCGTCGAAGAGCTTGCGGTCGGCCTCACTCGGCGTCTCGCCTTTCGCCTCCTGTACGGCGAGGCGGGTGGACAGCTCCGTGAGGTCGGGCAGGAACTCGTGCAGCGGCGGGTCGATCAGCCGGACGGTCACCGGCAAGCCGTCCATCGCGGTGAAGATGCCGACGAAGTCCTCGCGCTGCAACGGCAGCAGGGCGTCGAGCGCGGCCTTCTGCTCGTCCTCTCCTTCGGCGAGGATCAGCCGTTCGACGTGCTTGCGCCGGTCGCCGAGGAACATGTGCTCGGTGCGGCACAGGCCGATGCCGGCAGCGCCGAAGCGCCGGGCCCGGTCCGCGTCCTCGGGAGTGTCGGCGTTGGCGCGGACACCGAGGCGCCGCTTGTCGTCGGCGTGCCGGATGATGCGATCGACCGCGGCGACGAGCGGATCGGCGTCGGCTTCGATGGTGCCCTCGAAGTACTGCACGACCGGGCTCGGAGTCACCGGCACCTCACCGAGGTAGACCGCTCCGGAGGTGCCGTCGATGGACACGACGTCGCCCTCACTGATCGTCGTACCGTCCTTGAGCGTCACTCGCTTGGCCCGCACGTCGATCTCGAGCTCGTCAGCACCCGAGACGCAGGTCTTGCCCATGCCGCGGGCGACGACGGCGGCGTGGCTGGTCTTGCCGCCGCGGCTGGTGAGGATGCCGCGCGCGGCGATCATCCCGGGCAGGTCGTCGGGGTTGGTTTCGCGACGGACGAGGATGACGTCCTCGCCCCGTTGCGCCCACTCGCCGGCCGTCGCGCTGTCGAAGACGACCTTGCCGACTGCCGCCCCCGGGCTGGCGTTGACGCCCTTGGCGATCTGCTTCTTGTCGGCCCTGTCGTCGAAACGCGGGAACATCAGCTGGGCGAGCTGTGCACCGGTGACGCGCGACAGCGCCTCGTCGGTGGCGATGAGGCCCTCGTCGACGAGCTGAGTCGCGATCTTGAAGGCAGCGCCGGCGGTGCGCTTGCCGACCCGGGTCTGCAGCATCCAGAGCTTGTTGCGCTCGATGGTGAACTCGATGTCGCAGAGGTCTTTGTAGTGGTTCTCGAGCGTGCTCATGATGCTCATGAGCTCGTCGTACGCCGGCTTGTCGATGCCCTCCAGGTCGGCCAGCGGCACCGTGTTGCGGATGCCGGCGACGACGTCTTCTCCTTGCGCGTTCTGCAGGTAGTCGCCGTAGACGCCCTGGTCACCGGAGCCGGGGTCGCGGGTGAACGCGACGCCGGTGCCGGAGTCCATGCCGAGGTTGCCGAACACCATCGTGCAGACGTTGACGGCCGTGCCCAGGTCGGCGGGGATGCGCTCCTGGCGGCGGTAGAGCTTCGCGCGCTCGGAGTTCCACGAGTCGAAGACGGCCCGGATCGCCTGCGTCAGCTGCTCGCGCGGCTCGGTCGGGAACTCGCGGCCGGTGTGCTTGCGGACGACCTCCTTGTATTTCTCGACGATGCCCTGCAGATCGGACTCGTCGAGGTCGAGGTCGTTCGTGGTGCCTTTCGCGGACTTCGCGGCGTCGAAGACGTCGTCGAAGTGCTCGCCGTCGACACCCATGACGGTCTTGCCGAACATCTGGATCAGCCGGCGGTAGGAGTCCCAGGCGAACCGGTCGTTGCCGGCCTGCTTCGCGAGCCCGGTGACGGAGTCGTCATTGAGGCCGATGTTGAGGACGGTGTCCATCATGCCGGGCATCGAGAACTTCGCGCCGGAGCGGACGGAGACCAGCAACGGGTCGTCGGGCTGGCCGAGCTTCTTGCCCATGGTCTGCTCGAGCCGGTCGAGATGCTCGTCGACCTCCTCGGCAAGGTCCTTCGGCTCGCTGCCCTCGGCGAGGTAGACCTTGCACGCCTCGGTCGTGATCGTGAAGCCGGGCGGGACCGGCAGCCCCAGATTGGTCATCTCGGCGAGGTTGGCGCCTTTGCCGCCGAGCAGGTCCTTGAGGTCGCGGTTGCCTTCGTTGAAGTCATAGACGTACTTAGTGGCCACGGTTGGACCCTACCCAGGACGATCGTGCTCCCTCCCCCACCCGCTCGAGATCATGGCCGGTTGAACACAACCGGGTGTGTTCAACCGGCCAAACCCCTGAGTGGGCATCCACAGATCGCCGAGTGGCTCTTCCCGGAACGGCTCGACCCGACCCAGCCTGGCCGGATGTCAACCCCGCTCGCGACGCATCTCCGGCTGCCGCCGACGGCGGCTCCGCAGGACTTCGTCATCTCCCGCGCACAACTGCTCGCCGGCGGCCTGAGCCCACGCCAGATCGAATATCGCCTCGGCTCCCGCTCCTGGCAGGCGATCCTGCCTGGCGTCTACCTGGCCCAGGCGAGTGGTCCGTCGCGGCGGCAGATGATGATCGCCGCACTGCTGTACGCCGGCGCCGACAGCGCAATCGACGACGTCGACGCCTGTCGCTTCCACGGGATCAGGGCCGCGGTCCCTGATGACAGGCTCGTACACGTGGTGGCGCCGTACGGCTCACCTGCCCGTAGTCGAGGCTTCGTCGTCGTACGCCGGACAACCGCGCCCATCCGCGTCGTACGAACCGAGCGGCTGCGTTATCTCGAACCCGCCGCGGCCGTCATCGCGGCGGCTCGCCGGGTCCGGTCGAACCGAGGCGTCTTGGCCCTGTTGAGCGACGCGGTCCAGCGTCGGGTCGTGACCTACGAGGAACTGATCCGGGCGCATGTGCAGGGTCCGCCGCGGAACGCGGCGGCCGCGGATGCCGCGCTGGGGGACATCGGCGCGGGGATCCGGTCGGCGCCCGAGGCCGACTTCCGCCTGCTCGCTGAGTCCAGCACTGTGCTGCCACGACTGCTGTACAACCGCCTGCTGCGCCTGCCGACGGGCAACGTGATCAGCCCGGATGCGTTGGCCGAAGATGCCGGTCTGGTCCATGAGACCAACGGCCGCACGGCGCACTCCCGCGAGGACCTCTTCGACGACATGCAGGAGCGCCACTCGGTCATGACTGATGCCGGGCTCGTCGTGCTGCACAGCGCGCCGCGACGGCTTCGCCAGCACGGACGCGAGGTCATCGCTCGGTTCGAGCGCCTCTACCTCGCCAACAGCGGCAAAGGACTTCCGCCGGGCGTGGTCCTCCTACCGCTCGCGGCCTGAGGCGCCTGGGCGCCCTGAGGCACCCGGCCATCCCATTCGCCTGGCCGCTTGAACACAACCGGGTGTGTTCAAGCGGCCATGATCTTGGGGTGAGGTGGGGTGGGGCGGGAGGGTGGCAGGGTGGACGGGTGACGGCGGAGTATTTCGACCAGTGGTACGCCGACATGGCCGGCAGTGGCGACCGCAGTGAGCTGAAGCGGCGTCACCTAGGTCTTCCGCCGGAGCTGGAATCAACGTCCTTGTTGACGTTCGGTGCCCTGCAGGAGATCCGCGACCGGCTGGACCTCTCCCCCGCGGACGTGTTGCTGGACCTCGCCTGCGGTCGCGGTGGATACGGGCTGTGGCTCGCCCGCGAAACCGGCTGCCGGCTGATCGGGGTCGACTTCTCCGCGGTGGCGCTGCAGCAGGCGCGCGAGACGGCGCGCAGCCTCGGCCAGTCCGCGCGAACCGAGTTCCGGGTGGGCGATCTGGTGGCGACGGGGTTGGCCGACGGCAGTGTCGACGCAGTCATCTGCATCGACGCCATCCAGTTCGCGAGCGACCTCGCCACCGCAGCAGCCGAGATCCGCCGCGTGCTGGCGCCTGGCCAGCCCGTCATCGCCACCTGCTGGGAACCGTTGAACCCCGACGACTCCCTACTGTCCGAGCGGCTGCGCAGCGTCGATCTGTCCCGACAGCTACCGGCCGGCGGCCTGGTTGACGTCGTCGTGGTGGAACGTGCTGACTGGCGCAGCGCAGAGCATGCTCTCTGGACCGAGGCCGCGGCCCTCGAGCCTGGCGATGACCGGGCGCTGCAGTCTCTCCACGCCGAGGCGTTGCGCGTCCTGCCCACCCTCGACCGGATCAGGCGGGTTTTCGCCACCGCACAGGCGCCATAGCGGTCCAGGTTGGCCGGTTGCACACATCCGGGTGTGTTCAACCGGCCATGATCTTCGGGGGGAGGTCGGCAGGAGGCGTCAGCAGGAGGGGAGCTGGGGGGCCAGGTAGGACACGAGCTGGTCCAGGGCCACCCGGTCTTGCTGCATGGTGTCGCGGGCGCGCACGGTGACTGCTTGGTCCTCGAGCGTGTCGAAGTCGACCGTGACGCAGAACGGCGTACCGATCTCGTCCTGGCGCCGATAGCGGCGGCCGATCGCGCCGGCGTCGTCGAACTCCACGTTCCACCGCTCGCGGAGCGACGCCGCCAGGTCGCGCGCCTTGGGCGACAGGTCGGGGTTGCGCGACAGCGGCAGCACCGCCACCTTCACCGGCGACAACCTCGGGTCGAGCCGCATGACCGTCCGCTTCTCCATCACGCCCTTGGCGTTGGGCGCCTCGTCCTCCGTCAGCGCGTCGAGCAGGAACGCGAGCACGCACCGGGTCAGCCCCGCCGCCGGCTCGATGACGTAGGGCGTCCACCGTTCGTTCTTGTCCTGGTCGAAGTAGGTGAGGTCGGCACCACTGTGCTTCGAGTGCGTGGACAGGTCGAAGTCGGTGCGGTTGGCGATGCCCTCGAGCTCGGCCCACTCCGACCCGCCGAAGCGGAACCGGTACTCGATGTCGACCGTCCGCTTCGAGTAGTGGGAGAGCTTCTCCTTGGGGTGCTCGTAGAACCGCAGGTTCTCGGCATTGATCCCCAGCCCGACGTACCAGTTCCACCGCTCCTGCAACCAGTAGTCGTGCCACTCCTCGTCGCTGCCCGGCTCGACGAAGAACTCCATCTCCATTTGCTCGAACTCGCGGGTCCGGAAGATGAAGTTGCCAGGAGTGATCTCGTTGCGGAACGACTTGCCCGTTTGCGCGATGCCGAACGGCGGCTTCTTGCGAGCAGCCGTCATGACATTGAGGAAGTTGACGAAGATGCCCTGTGCCGTCTCCGGCCGCAGGTAGTGCAGCCCCGACTCGTCCTCTACCGGACCGAGGTAGGTCTTCAGCAGGCCGTTGAACATCCGCGGCTCGGTCCACGCGCCCTTGGTGCCGCAGTTCGGGCACGGTACGTCGGCGAGCTTCACCGCATCCGCATCGGCGACCTTCTTGCGTTCGGCGTACTCCTCGCGCAGCGTGTCGTCGCGGAACCGCTTGTGGCAGGACTGGCACTCGATCAGCGGGTCGACGAACGCGTCGAGGTGGCCCGACGCCGCCCAGATCTCGGGAGCGAGCACGACGGCCGAGTCCAAGCCGACGATGTCCTCGCGCTGCTGCACCATCGACCGCCACCACTGGCGGCGGATGTTCTCCTTGAGCTCGACGCCGATCGGCCCGTAGTCCCACGCCGACCTCGTCCCGCCGTAGATCTCGGAGGACGGGAAGACGATGCCGCGGCGCTTGCAGAGGCTGACGAGGTTCTCGATGCGCGCGGCGGCTTCTTTGGCAGGGCTAGCGGCCATGGCGGCGGGCTCCATCCGGCTGGCGGTCGGCGAGTGAGCCACAAGGATAGCCTCACGACCATGCGCCGATCCCGCCTGGCGAACGTCCTCATCGCCATCGCCGTCGGGGTCGTGACACTCGCCGGGCTCGTCGCCCACGGCGCCCTCGGGACAGCGTTGCTGGTCATCGTGGCGGCCGCCCTCGTGACGTTGTCGGCGAGCGCGTGGCCGACGATCCCCGGCCGGGGCCGCACGTTGCGGGTCGTTGTCGTGATCGGCCTCTTGGCGATCGCCGGCGCGAAGTCCGCCGGCGGCCTCTAGCCGCTCAACGTCCTGCTCACGCCAGCGTGCCGGCCCGCTGCAGCAGCTCGATGCGGTTGCCGGCCGGATCCCGGGTGAATCCGCGCCGCCCACCGAAGATGTCGGCCTGCTCCTGCCACGGCGCACCCGCTGCGGCAACCCGCGCCAGCACCGCCTCGAAGTCGTCGACGACGAGCGCGAAGTGCGCCTGCGGGTGCGGCTGCCCGTCCCGCTCCGAGATGTGCACCTGGCTGCTGTCGTCGATGTCGAACCACGCACCGCTTTCGGCAACGCCTTCCGTGGGCTTGGCCACCCGCTCGAGCCCCAGAACGTCGACGTAGAACGACAGCACCGACTCGGTGCCGCCGGGCGGAACGACGACGTTCACATGGTGCAACCTCACGGCAACTCCTCTCCCGGCTCGATCGCGCCGCCGTAACGGCGATCGCGGCGGGCGTACTCCTCGATCGCCGCCCACAGGTGCCGGCGGTCGTAATCCGGCCACAGGGTGTCCTGGAACACCATCTCGGCGTACGCCGACTGCCACAGCAGGAAGTTGGAGATGCGCTGTTCGCCACTGGAGCGCACGAACAGGTCGACGTCCGGCATCTCCGGCTCGTCGAGATAGCGCACGAACGTCTTCTCGGTGACCTTCGCCGGATCGACCCGACCGGCCGTGACGTCGCGGGCCAGTGCAGCCGCCGCGTCCGCGATCTCCGCGCGTCCGCCGTAGTTGACGCACATCGTCAACGTCAGCACCCGGTTGTCGCGGGTCATCTGTTCGGCGACCTCGAGCTCCTCGATCACCGACTTCCACAACCTCGGCCGGCGGCCGGCCCACCGCACCCGCACGCCCATCGCGTGCATCTCGTCGCGGCGGCGACGGATGACGTCGCGGTTGAAGCCCATGAGGAAGCGCACCTCGTCCGGCGAGCGCTTCCAGTTCTCGGTCGAGAACGCGTAGGCCGACAGCCACTGCACCCCGACCTCGATCGCGCCTTCGACGACGTCGAACAACGAGTGCTCGCCCCGGGCATGGCCCTCGGTGCGCGGCAGCCCGCGCTGCTTGGCCCACCGCCCGTTGCCGTCCATGACGATCGCGATGTGGCGGGGCACGAGCTCGCGCGGGATGGCGGGCGGGCGGGCGCCGCTCGGGTGCGGTGTCGGCGGGCGCACCGGCGTACGACGGCGGCTCATCGTTGCGCCGCGAGGGGTCCGGTCACTGCCGCTCGACCAACGCGAGCGACCGCAGTCCGCGCTCGAGGTGCCACTGCAGATAGGCGGCGACGAGGCCGCTGGTCTCGCGCTGCACTCTCGGCTCCGCGGCGTCCGCGGCCGGCCAGTTGCCGTCGAGCAGCGCGGTCAGCAACGTCGTTGCTCCCGGCGAAACGGTGGCTGCGCCACCCGGCCGGTGCGCGCCGCACACGGCGCCGCCGACCGCCACCGCGAAGAACCGGTGCGGCCCCGGCTCGCCACAGCGGGCACAGGCGTCCAGTGCCGGCTCGTAGCCGGCGATCGCCATCGCCCGCAGGATGAACGCATCCAGCACCAGCGTCGGAGCGTGTGTCTGCTCGGCCAGCGCCCGAAGCGCACCCACCACCAGCAGATAGAGCCGAAGCGACGGCTCCCGTTCCTCCGCCGTCAGTCGCTCGGCCGTCTCCAGCACCGCGGTGCCGGCGGTGTAGCGGGCATAGTCGTTGGCGATCCGCTCGCCGTAGGGCTCGATCGTCTCCGCCTGCGTCACCACGTCGAGCTCGCGACCCTCGTGCAGCTGAAGGTCGACGTGGCTGAACGGCTCGACCCGCGCCCCGAACCGGGACGCGGTCCGCCGCACGCCCTTGGCGACGGCCCGGACCCGGCCGTGGCGGCGGGTGAGCAACGTGACGATGCGGTCGGCCTCCCCCAGCTTCTGGGTCCGCAGCACCACGGCCTCGTCGCGATAGAGCGGCACCTGCCCATTCTCGCCCGGGGTTGGCCGAATCCGGCCGACCGCGGCGCGAAATATGACAGGCTCCTTCTGGCGTTCTCACGCCGACATCCCAAGGAGCTCCATGCGTTTCGCACGCCTGTCCCTGCCCCTGGCGGCCTGCGTCCTCACCAGTCTCGTTCTGCCGGTCGCGCAGGCGGCCTCTCCGCCGCCGGGCACGGGCCCGAGTGAGCGGGTGCTGCTCACCCTGACCCCCCGCGACCGCGCGGCGCTGCACGCGCTGGCGCACGGCAAGGGTCGCGCCCACGCCCCCGCCATCGCCGCGCTGCACCAGGCGCTGCCCAGCGGCGCGCAACGACGCTCGGTCGCCGCCACGCTCGGCTCCTTGGGGCTGACCGTCGACCGGATCGGCACGATGTCGGTGCTGGCGCACGGGCCGGCGTCAGTCGTCGACGCGGCGTTCGGCAGCGCCCGCGCCGTAGACCCGCAGTCACCGACGCAGCAGCCGCTGCCGCGGCTGCCGGCCGCGCTGCAGGGGCAGGTGACGGTCGCCTTCGGCGGTGACGACAACCGGCCCGCGTTCCGTCACTTCGCGCTGCGCGACGGCACGGCCGACGGCACCGACCTGCGCACGGCCTACGGCGACACCGTCACCGATCCGCGGCACGGCGGCGTCCCCACGGCGGCCGAGAAGGCGCAGACGATCGCAACCGTGCAGCTGTCGAGCTGGCACCCGAGCGATCTCACCGCCTACGCCGCGATGCTCAGCCGTCAGACTGGCGTGACCTGGCCGGCGCCGCGCTACACCGGCATCAACGACCCGTTGCTGCCGGCGAAGCTGACCACCAACCCGTCCAACCCCAACTACGGCAACGACGTCGAGGTGGCGCTGGACCAGGAGGCGCTCTACTCCGTCGCGCCCTATGCCCGGCAGCGGGCCTACCTGTCCGGCAACGACCTGCTGGGCATGTATGACTCGCTGTCGACGATCGGCGACGACGCCACCGATCCCACCACCGACCGGCACATCGTCGCCGCGAGCATCTCGTGGGGCTTCTGCGAGACCGACATCGCCACCGATCCGGCCGCCGACTCGCTCTACGCCGCGTTCGAGGACATCCTGTCCTACGACCTCGCCTCCGGAGTCACGGTCTTCGCGGCCTCCGGCGACAACGGCGCTCGCTGCGACGGCAAGCACCTCGGTGTGATGTATCCGGCCAGCTCGCCGCAGGTCGTGTCTGTCGGCGGCGCGCAGAGCGCCGCAGGCACCGCGGCCGACCCGAGCAGCTACACCGCCTGGAGCGACGACACCGGCTCCTCCGGTGGCGGGGTGTCGCGAGTGTTCCCGCAGCCGGCCTACCAGACCGGCGTCGCGAGCAGCGCCCAGTGCCCGGTGCAGTCGGTCGCAGCGCAGTGCCGGGTCGTCCCCGACATCGCCGGACTCGCCGGCAACCCCGGCTTCCGCGTCGTCTCCAGCGGCCCGACCGGCGGCGGCATCATCGGCGGCACCAGCCTCGCCTCGCCCGTCCTGGCGGCCGCATTCGCCAACGAGGTCGCCGAGCACGGGTATCGCTGGGGCGTCGGCGACATCCTTCCCGGCCTCTACGCGCAACCGACGGCCTTCACCGACATCGCCCCCGCCGGATTCGACGCCATGACCGGTCTGGGCTCGCCGCACTGGTCGACGTTGGTCTCACCCACCCTGGGCGGCTCACCACACCTGTCCGTGGCCACTGCCTACAGCCGGACGCTCACCGTGCCGGTGGCCGTGCACGTGCCGGACTGGCAGACCTACGACTCCTACCGCATCACGGTGGACGGTGACCACAAGTGCCGCCTCGACTCCACCGACACCACGACCGCGCCGACGTCGGTGCGGATCCCCGACCTCGGCTACCACGGCTCGGCCGACGGCATCCACCAGCTCACGCTGGTCGCCATCAAGTCCGCACCGGCGCAGAGCGGGTTCGTCTGCCGCTACTCCGACGCGTTCGTGCTCATCGACACCACGAAGCCGACGCCGCACCCGAAGCTCAGCGTGGGGACCGGCCGACGCGACGTGGTCGCGTCGTGGTCGGGCGGCGACGCCGGTGGCAGCGGGATCATCAGGTACGCCGTTGCGCTGCGCGAGGGCAGCCGCACCGTCTTCTCGACGACCAGCTCACGACCCGGCTCGCACGCGGTGCCGAGCCGGCGCGGCCGGGTCTACACACTGCTCGTGACCGCGACCGACCGAGCCGGCAACATCCGCACCAGTGCCGCGCAGCTCGTCGACGACCGCCAGTTCACGCTGTCCAGCGGCTGGCACCGGCAGTCCACGACCGCGGCGTTCGACGACTCGCACGCGTTGACCAACCGCTCCGGCGCGACGGCGCGGGTGCGCGCCGTCGGCCGCGGTTATCGGCTCTACGTCGAGACCGGACCGACCGGTGGTCGGCTCGCCGTCTATGTCGATGGTCACCGGCGGGCGACCCTCGACACTTACGCCAAGCACCATCACCATCGGGTCGGCCGGACCGTCTGGACCGGCCACAGCACCCGCGCGCGCACCGTGGTGGTCAAGGCACTGGCGTCGACCAACAAGGCGTCCAACGGTCACGACGTCGTGGTCGACGCGCTCGGCACCATCGGCTGACGCCTCGACTGCGCGCGCGAGCCCGGCTCAGAAGCCGAGCCGACGCAGCTGCTTGGGGTCGCGCTGCCAGTCCTTGGCGACCTTCACGCGCAGGTCGAGGTAGACCTTCGAGCCGAGCAGCGCCTCGATCTGGCCACGGGCTCGCGTGCCGACCTCCCGCAGCCGGCTGCCGCCGGTGCCGATGACGATGGCCTTCTGGCTGTCCCGCTCGACGTACATCACCGCCTCGATGTCGACGAGGTCGTCGCGACCCTCGCGGGGTCGCATTTCCTCGACCACGACGGCGATGGAGTGCGGGAGCTCCTCGCGCACCCCCTCGAGCGCCGCCTCCCGGATCAGCTCGGCGGTCATGACCCGCTCGGGCTCGTCGGTCAGCTCGCCTTCCGGATAGAGCGCCGGCCCGACCGGCAGCCGCGCGACGAGCAGGTCCACCAGCAGCTCGACCTGAAACCGCTGCGGCGCCGACGTCGGCACCACCTCAGCCCAATCCCCGAGCTGGCTCACCTCGAGCAGGCGGGCTCCGACGGCGTCGCGCTCAGCGCGGTCGGCTTTCGTCACGATACCGATGACCGGTGTGCGGCCGGCGATGCGCTGCAGCTCGGCCGCGATGAACCGATCTCCGGGGCCCACCTTCTCGTCGGCCGGCACACAGAACCCGATGACGTCGACCTCGGTCAACGTCGCGCGGACGACGTCGTTGAGCCGCTCACCGAGCAGGGTGCGCGGCTTGTGGAAGCCCGGAGTGTCGACGAGGACGAGCTGCGCGTCGGCGCGGTGCACGATGCCGCGCACCGCGTGCCGGGTGGTCTGCGGGCGGTCGCTCATGATGGCGACCTTCTGCCCGACGATGGCGTTGGTCAGGGTGGACTTGCCGGCGTTGGGCCGGCCGACGAAGCAGGCGAAGCCGGAACGGAACCCGTCCGGCGCGGTCACGGCTCGCCGCGCAGCTTGCTGAACAGCACCATGTCGCGCCACTCGCCACCGCGGAAGCAGGCGCGGCGCAGCACCCCTTCCCGGGTGAAGCCGGCCTTTTCCAGTGCGCGCTGCTCACCGAGGTTGTCGGCCTCCGTGCCGGCCTCGACTCGCTCGAGATAGCTGTGCTCGAACAGATAGGCCGCCCCGAGACGCTGGCCCTGGCTGCCATGGCCCCGGCCGCGATGCTCCGGCCGGATCCACACGCCGATGTTCCAGCAGTAGCCGTTGGGCGGGGGGCCGTTCATCAACCGCACCCAGGAGAACTCACCCACCAGCTCGCCGTCGTCGGCGGCGATCGCGAGGATGCCGCCGTCCTCGCGCAGCATCTCGCCCCCGTTGAACCGCTTGCGCAGCCGGCCGGCCTCGACGAAGCCCATCCACGCCTGCTCACCGGCGAACTCCGGTCCCGCGTATTGCTGTTCGAGGATGCTGATGTCGGCCTCCTCGACCCGGCGCAGGATCGTCATCCGCGCACCTCGCCGTCGGGGCCGGCGACGAGTGGGGCGGCCACGCCCAGGTCGGCCGCGGCGGCGCGACTGTCGGGGTCGGCCATCGGCTCTTCCGTGACCACCACCGCCGCCTCCAACCGCTGGACTCCGCTGGAAACCGCGGCCGCGATCGCCGCTTGCAGTGCGGTCAGCGACAGTGACGGCAAGGCGACGGTGGCGGCCGCGTAGGTGCGACCGATGTCGTCGCGGACCGCGGCTCCCTCGGCCGCGCCGGTGCGGGCACGAGCCGAGCGGGCGAGCGTGACGAGCTTGGCGTCTTCCGGATCGAGCTCCACGATCGACGAACCTACCGGTGGCTCCGACCCCGGCCGAGCGAGTTGCCGCTCGGGCACCCGAGCTCGGTCAGGCCGCGCCGGCCGAGCGGATGAGCACCGTGCCGACCTTGTTGCGTCGCCCCTTGGCGCTCTCCGCCACGAACGTCAGTCCCTGCAAGGTGACGGTGGCTCCGGGGATCGGAACCCGTCCGAGCGTCGCGGCGAGCAAGCCGCCCACGGTCTCGACGTCCTCGAGCTCGAACTGCACGCCGAGCATCTCCTCGATGTCGTCGATCGGCAGCCGCACGTTGACCCGCAGCGAGCCGTCGTCGAGCTCCTCACTGCGTGGTGCCTCGCGGTCGTACTCGTCGGTGATCTCGCCGACGATCTCTTCGAGGATGTCTTCGATCGTGACCAGCCCGGCGGTGCCGCCGTACTCGTCGATGACGATGGCGACGTGCACCTGCTTGGCCTGCATGTCGCGCAGGAGCTCGTCGGCCGGCTTCGAGTCTGGGATGAAGTAGGCCGGTCGCATCACCTCGTCGACCTTCTCGGCGCGGTCCTCGTCCTCATAGACCCGCTTGGCGAGGTCCTTGAGATACGCCACGCCGACGATGTCGTCCTCGTTGTCGCCGACGACCGGGATGCGAGAGAAGCCGCTGCGCAAGGCCAGCGACAGCGCCTGCCGCACCGTCTTGCTCCGCTCGATCCACACGACGTCGGTGCGCGGCACCATCACTTCCCGGGCGAGGGTGTCGCCGAGCTCGAAGACCGAGTGGATCATCTGCCGCTCGTCGCTCTCGATGACCTTGCGCTCCTCGGCCAGGTCCACCAGCTCACGCAGCTCGGCCTCGGAGGAGAACGGGCCGTCCCGGAAGCCCTTGCCGGGCGTGAGCGCGTTGCCGAGCAGGATCAGCAGCCGCGGCAGCGGCCCGAGCAGCTTGGTGAGGAACACGGTGAGAGGCGCGGTACGACGCGCGATCGTCGCCGGGTGTTGGCGTCCGACGGTGCGTGCGCCCACCCCGACGACGACATAGTCGACGACCGTCATCACCGCACCAGCGAGCAGGATCGCCTGCCACGAGACACCGAGCGCGCGATCACAGACGACGGCCACCAGCGTCGTCGCGACCAGCTCGCTCAGGGTGCGCAGCAGCAACAGGACGTTGAGATGCGTGGCGGGGTCAGCGACGACGGTCTGCACCCGCGCGGCGCCGCGTTGCTCGTCGCGCAGCATCTGCTCGACCGCCGACCGGGACACCCGGGACAGCGCAGCGTCAGCCATCGACAGGACCGCGGCGACCGCGACCAGCGCGGCCGCGAGCACGATCAACCAGTCGTCGAGAGCACTCATCGCCGGCGGCTTGCTCCCCATGCCTGCAGCAGCTCGGTCTGCAACCCGAACATCTCGCGCTCCTCGGCGGCATCGCCGTGGTCATAGCCGAGCAGGTGCAAGATGCCGTGGGTGCAGAGCAGGTGCAGCTCGTCCTCCGTGGTGTGGTGCGCCGCGCGCGCCTGTTCCTGAGCGACGGCCGGACAGAGGACGACGTCGCCGAGCAACGTCGGCGGTGCATCTTCGTCATCTGCGTCGTCGCGGTGGTCGTGCAGCTCGTCCATCGGAAACGCCAACACGTCGGTCGGCCCGGGCTCGTTCATGAAGTGCTCGTGCAACGCGCTCATCGCGTCGAGATCGACGAGACGCACCGACAGCTCGACCAGCGGGTGCACACGCATCGCGTCGAGGACGTGCCGCGCGAGCCGCTCCAGCTGGCGCACGTCCACAGGAATGCCCGACTCGTTATGGATGTCGATGCTCACGAGATGGACGGCCTCGGCTCAGCGCCCGGCCCGGCGCCGCGACTGCGACGACCTGGGAGCAGCCGGAGTTGCTGCGTTCTCGGCATCCCAGCGGGCGTAGGCGTCGACGATGTCGCTGACCAGCCGGTGCCGGACGACGTCGCTCGAGGTCAGCCGGCAGAAGTTGACGTCCTCGATGCCGTCGAGGATCTCCTGCACGACTTTCAGGCCGGACTTGGTCCCGGCCGGCAGGTCGACTTGTGTCACATCGCCGGTGACGACCATCTTCGACCCGAACCCGAGTCGAGTGAGGAACATCTTCATCTGTTCCGGCGAGGTGTTCTGCGCTTCGTCGAGCACGATGAACGAGTCGTTCAGAGTGCGGCCCCGCATATAGGCCAGGGGTGCCACCTCGATGGTGCCGCTGGCCATCAGCCGGGGGATCGAGTCGGGATCGACCATGTCGTGCAGCGCGTCGTACAACGGCCGCAGGTAGGGGTCGATCTTCTCGTTCAGCGTCCCCGGGAGGAAGCCCAGCCGCTCGCCCGCCTCGACCGCGGGGCGGGTCAGGATGATCCGGTTGACCTGCTTGGCCTGCAGTGCTTGCACGGCCTTGGCCATCGCCAGATAGGTCTTGCCGGTGCCGGCGGGACCGATGCCGAACACGACAGTGTGCGCGTCGATGGCATCGACGTAACGCTTCTGGTTCAGAGTCTTCGGCCGGATCGTTCGGCCGCGGCTGGACAGGATGTTGAGCGACAGGACGTCCGCGGGTCGCTCCTCGGTCTGCGCCCGCAGCATCGCCAGCGACCGCTCGACCGCGTCGGCGGTGAGGTGGTCACCTCGCTCCAGCAGGGTGATCAGCTCGGCGAACAGCTTGCTGGCGAGCTCTACCTCGCCGGGGTCGCCGCTGATCGTGATCTCGTTGCCGCGGACGTGGATGTCGCAGGTGAAGGCCCGCTCGATGAGGCGGAGCAGCTCGTCGCTGGAGCCGAGCAGGCCCACCATGTTCTGCGCACCCGGCACGACGATGCGGGTGGTTGCCCCGGTGCCGCTCGCGGGGCCGCGCTCAGTGGTCGCCATCTCCGGGATCAATGCTAGGCCATCGACCGGCACCGGTCGCCCTTGTCGGCACGGCAGCCCTGACCGTACGGCTCAGCCCGGCGGCCAGCCCATCTGCCGCCCGCCGAGAACGTGCAGGTGGGCGTGGAAGACGGTTTGGTGCGCCGCAGCGCCGGTGTTGGCCACCAGCCGGTAGCCGGTCTCGGCGACCCCCTCGGCGGCCGCGACCTCGGCCGCCAGCCGCAGCATCGCCGGCAGGGTTTCCGGCTCGGCGGCCGCGACCTCGGCGAGGTTGGCGTGATGCGCCCGCGGGATGACCAGCACGTGCGTGGGCGCGACGGGGGAGATGTCCCGGAATGCGACCGCGGCCTCGGACTCGGCGACGAGATCGGCTGGGATCTCTCGACTCACGATGCGGCAGAACAAGCACTCGGTCATGAAGCGGACCCTATTGCGGCGCGTCGGTAAACCGGCTGCGGCGGGTGCGCGTCGTACCGTCGTGATCGAGGGTGTCGTCGGCGACCGGAGGACAGGTCTCGTGGACGCGCCGACGCGCATGCATGACCAGCGGGATGCCGACGAGGCGCTGGTCGCGCTCTACACCACCCACTATCGGTCGCTGGTGCGCATGGCCGCGCTGTTGCTGCGCGACGTGCCGGCGGCCGAGGACGTCGTCCAGGACGCGTTCGTCGCCATGCACGGATCGTGGCGGCGGCTGCGCGACACCGACAGCGCGCTGGCGTATCTGCGCCAGGCGGTCGTCAACCGCTCCCGGTCCCGGCTGCGCCATCTCAAGGTGGTGGAGCGCAAAGCACCTGCCCCGATGCCCGATGCCGCCAGCGCCGAGCACAGCGCGTTCCTCGCTTTGGAGCGCGGTGAGGTCGTCGCCGCGCTGGGGCGGCTTCCCCGCCGGCAGCGCGAAGTGCTCGTGCTGCGTTACTACTCCGACCTTTCCGAGGCTCAGATCGCCGCCACGCTGGGCATCAGCGCGGGCGCCGTCAAGAGCCACGCCTCGCGGGGCATCGCCGCCCTGCGCGACACCTTGGAGCGTTTGCATGAGTCGCGACCGTGACTTCAGTGACCAGCCGGACAACCGGCTCGAAGGGCTGCTGCGCGACGCACTTCGGGAGGAGGCGGAGACAGTGGTCCCTGCCGGAGATGGGCTGTCCCGCATCCAGCACACCGTCCAGGAGCGGCGGGCCCGTCGGCGTTGGCTGCAGCCCGTTCTCGCCGTCACCTCGGCAGTCGTGCTCGTGCTGGCGGGTTTCGGCGCCTACGCCTTCGTCGGCCACGACCGCGGCAACGACAAGGTCGTCCTCGGCCACCAGAGCGACAGCCCCAACCCCGAGCCGACCTCGGCCGCTCCCTCGCCGTCGGAGGCACCGGTCTCGGACGTCCACTTCCCGAAGCTCGCGATCTTCCCGTTCACCTCGGCGACCGAGGAACGCAACTGGGAGAAGGAGTACGCCGCCGGCTCCACCCCCTGGGCCGCGGACCCGAAGACGGTGGCGTTGATGTGGGTCGACAACATCCTCGGTCAGCCGTCGGTGGACAAGGTGACCGGACAGCAGATCGCCGGCCACCGGGCCGTCATCGGCTTGGGCCGGGTCGTCGGCGGCGAGTCCGCGCAACCGGTCGACGTCACGAGCGTGAGCCTGCAGAAGTTCGGCAACGCCTGGATCGTCGTGGGCGCCGACGACCCGACCAGCAACCTCACGTTGAGCTCGCCGCAACCGCACGAGGCGGTGTCCTCACCGCTCACCGTCACCGGCCCCGGCTTCGGCGTCGACGAGTCCCTGCAGGTCGACGTCCGCGACGCCGAGTCGCCCACCAGCTATGGCAGCGGCCGCACCGGCTTCGGCAACGGCACCACGCAGTGGCAGGTCGACGTGCCCTTCACCACACCGAGCAAGGCAGTCGGCACCGTCGTCGCCGTCCTCACCTCCAACGCCGACGGCGGGCCGCAGCGGATCACCGCTCAGCAGGTCCGGTTCACCAGCACCGCGCAGCCAGGAGGCGGGACCCCCGCGTACTTCTACGCCGTCAAGGACAACCGGATCACGCAGTTCGCCTCCCGCGACGGATCCGCCATCCGTTACCTCACCGACGCGCAGCCCGGCGGCCCCGTGAGCGACCCGCAGGTCAGCGCAACTGGTGACCGCATCTACTACGTCCAGGGTGTCGGCACTTGCGCCGACAGACTCATGGCGGTCTTCATCAACGCGCCACACGGTCCTTACCAGGTGACAACCGCGGACACCGGCTATCGCATCGCCGGCTTCGCGGCGACGAACAAGCCGGACACGACCAGCGGCAACCCGCACGACGTGACCGCACTGTTCGAGACGGCGTGTGACGGGCGCCTCTCGCCGCAGGCCAAGCTCGTCACCACTGATGCCGACGGCAACCGGCACGTCATCAACTACCCGTCGATGCCGCCGAAGATCAACGGCAACCCGTCCTTCGAGCCCGGACAGACGGTCCCGTGGGTGCCGCGCTACCTCGACGCCTACGTGCAGACCGGCATGAGCGGTTATCTGGCCCGCTATGACCTGGCGAACCCCGATGGCCCGACGCCGGCGACCCACGCTTGCCCCGGCTTCGACGGCAACAACGGAGAACCGCAGGCCATCGAGAACGACGCGTCGGGGCAGCTGTGGGTCGCCATCCAGACCGGTTCGTCGATGGACGTCGTCCGGTGCCGGCCGAACGCGCCCGTGCATGCGTTCACGATCCCGGGCAACGACCAGCCGGCGGACGTCGACGTCACCAGCGACGGCAGCGCCGTACTGCTCACCGACGTCGACGGGAAGGTGTGGCGCTGGGACGGCAGCGGCAGCGCGGTCGAGCTGCACCCGAGCGTCCCGCTCACGCAGGTGACCTGGTGACGACCGCGTCAGCGCCAGCGTTCCGCAGCGCTGAGGACCGAGAGCGCGGCCACCCCGGCGGTTGACGTCCGCAGCACGCTCTCTCCCAGCCGGCACACCCGCGCGCCGACGGCGGCGAAGCGCTCGAGCTCCTCGGCGGCCACGCCGCCTTCCGGCCCGACGACCAGCACGACCTCGCCCGCGCGAGGTAACCCGCCGGGGCCTTCACGTCGGTCGGCGATGTCGGCCAATCGCTCCGAGCCGTCCTCGTGCAGCACCACCGCCAGCGCCGCCGCCTCGAGCCGCTGCGCCACCTGCGTTGTCGACAGCGGGCCGGCCACCGCCGGGACCCAGGACCGGCGGGACTGCTTCGCCGCCTCCCGCACCGTCGCGTGCCACTTCGCGCTGGTCCGCTCCGTCCAGCGCGCCACCGACCGCGCCGCCTCCCATCCGACGACCTCGTCGACACCCACCTCGGTCATCGCCTCGGCCGCATCGAGGTCACGCCCACCTTTCGCGACCGCCTGCACGACCACGAACCACGGGTCGGCTCGCGGAACGGTGAGTCGCTCCCCCACCGAGACCTCGACCCGCCCCCGCGCCACGTCGGCGACGACACCACGCACCAGCGCGCCACGACCGTCGCCGACGCAGACGGCTTCCCCGGGCTGCAGCCGGCGTACGTCGGCAGCGTGTCGACCTTCCGCACCGTCGACCACCACCGGATCGGCGGCGAGCGCCGTAGCCGACACGAAGAACAGCGGCGGCGTCACTTGAAGGCGTCGCGCAGGCGGGAGAACAACCCACCGTTGGCCGCGCCGTTGACGCTGGTGACGGTGAACTCCGGCTTCTCCTCGCCCCGCAACCGCGCGAGCTCCCGCAACAGCCGTTCCTGCTCGTCATCGAGCTTGTCCGGCGTCTCCACCTCGAGGTGCACGTGCAGATCGCCGCGACCCACGCCGCGCGAGAGGTGTGGGACGCCGCGCCCCCGCAGCGTCAGCACCGAGCCGCCCTGGGTGCCCGGCCGGACCGTCAGCGTCTCCGGTCCGTCCAGCGTTTCCAGCGCCACCGTGGTGCCGAGCGCGGCGGCCGTCATCGGCAGCTGCACCTCGCAGTGCAGGTCGTCGCCGTCCCGGGTGAACACCGGGTGGGCGCGCTCGCGGATCTCGACGTACAGGTCACCGGGCGGTCCGCCGCCGGGGCCGACCTCACCCTCGCCGGACAGCCGCAGTCGCATCCCGTCCTCGACGCCCGCGGGGACCTTGACGGTGATCGTGCGGCGGGCGCGCACCCGCCCCTCGCCGGCACAGTCCTGGCACGGATGCCGGATGCGGCTGCCCACGCCGCCGCACTCGGGGCACGGCCGCGACGTCACCAGCTGGCCGAGGAACGACCGCTGCACGCTCTGCACCTCGCCGCGACCACCGCAGGTCTGGCAGGTCTCCGGATGTGTGCCCGCGGCTGTGCCCGCGCCCTGACACCGCGCACACAGCACAGCGGTGTCGAGGGTCAGCTCCCGAGCGGTGCCGAACGCGGTCTCGCTGAGGTCGAGCTCGACGTGCACCAGCGCGTCTGCACCCGGTCGGATGCGCGAGCGGGGCCCGCGGCCTCCCGGCGCACCCATGCCGCCGAAGAAGGCATCCATGATGTCGGCGAACCCGCCGAAGCCACCGGCACCGGCACCGCCGCCACCCGGCGCGAGCGGATCGCCACCGAGGTCGACGATCTCGCGCTTCTGCGGGTCGGAGAGCACCTCGTAGGCAGCGGTGACCTCCTTGAACCGCTCCTGCGCCTCCGGTGAGGGGTTGAGGTCGGGGTGCAGCTCCCGCGCCAGCCGGCGGTAGGCCTTCTTGATCTCGTCAGCGGACGCGTTGCGCGGCACGCCGAGGATCGCGTAATAGTCGCGAGCAGGCACCGGGTCGAACCTAACCCTCGGCCAGGATCTGGCCGACGTAGCGGGCAACTGCGCGTACGGCGCCCATCGTCCCCGGATAGTCCATCCGCGTCGGGCCGAGCACCCCGAGACCGGCGAGCGCGGTGCCGGCCGCGCCGTACCCGGACGAGACGACCGACGCCGTCCGCAGGCCCTCGTGCACGTTCTCCTCGCCGATGCTCACCCGCACCGTCTGCGCGTCGGTCACCTCGCCGAACAGCCGCAGCAGCACGACCTGTTCTTCCAACGCCTCGAGCACCGGGCGGATCGTCCGCGGGAAGTCCAGCGGCGTCGTGCGGGTGAGGTTGGCGGTGCCGGCGAGCACGACCCGCTCCTCGGGATGCTCGACCAGCGTCTCGAGCACGGTCGAGAGCACCGCGACGACGTTGGGGCGCTGGTCGGCCGGCACGGTGTCGGGCAGGTCGGCGAGCAGCTGCGGTGCGTCGGCGAGCCGGCTGCCGGCGATGCGGCTGTTGAAGCGGCCACGCAGGTCGGCGACCGCCTCGTCCGAGAGCGGACCGGGCAGGTCGAGCTGGCGCTGCTCCACCCGGCCGGTGTCGGTGATGAGCACGATCAGCAACCGGGTGTCGGAGATGTGCACGAACTCCAGGTGCCGCACCGACGACCGGGTCAGCGACGGGTACTGGACGACCGCGACTTGATGGGTCAGCTGGGCCAGCAACCGGACCGTGCGGTGCACGACGTCGTCGAGATCGACGGCACCGCGCAGGAACGACTCGATCGCCTTGCGCTCCGCCGGCGTCAGCGGCTTCGCGGTGGACAGCCGATCGACGAACAGCCGGTAGCCCTTGTCGGTCGGGACCCGACCGGCGCTGGTGTGCGGCTGCGCGAGGTAGCCCTCCTCCTCCAGCGCTGCCATGTCGTTGCGGATCGTCGCCGACGAGACCCCGAGCTGGTGCCGCTCGACGAGCGACTTCGACCCGACCGGCTCGTTGGTCGAGACGTAGTCCTCGATGATGGCGCGCAGCACGTCGAGGCGGCGATCGTCCGGCATGGCCGCTCACCTCCGACTTCACCCGCGCTGGCACTCACCTGTCCTGAGTGCCAATGATACGGCGTGGGCGGGCGGGCAGGAGATCGCGCCACTGCGCCGAATCGTGTTCTGCCAGCCAGGCTCGCCCACCCCCGGGAGCGTCATGTCCGTGCGGCCGTCGTTGCGCCCCGTCCTCCTCGGCCTGCCGCTCGCGCTCGTCGCCAGCGTGCTCACCGGCAGCTCCCTCGCCTCCGGCAGCGGCGCCACTGCCGTCACGATCAGCACGGTGTCCAACCGCGCGGACCTCGTGTCCGGCGGGGACGTGCTCGTCCGGCTACGGGTGCCGCGCGGCGAGCACGTCGCAGCGCTGCAGGTGCACCTCAACGGCCGCGACGTCACCACGTCGTTCCGCCGGCACTCCGACGGGCACGGCCTCGGCCTGCTCAGCGGCCTGCGGCTGGGGCGCAACGTCGTGACCGCGACGCTGCCGGACGGGCCGGGCGCGCGGCTGGTGGTCACCAACCACCCTCAGGGTGGCCCGGTTTTCTCCGGCCCGCAGATCAAGCCGTGGACGTGCACCAACGGCAGCAAGAGCAAGACCTGCGACCAGAAGCCGACCTTCTCCTACTCCTACCTGCCGGTGGGCACCCAAGTCGCGAGTGGCGGCGCCAGCGGCATCGGCACCGCAAGCGCGTTCCAGACCTACGACCCGACCAACCCGCCACCGGCCGCTGAGATCGCGACCACGACCACGACCGACGGCGTCACCGTGCCGTTCATCGTCCGCGAGGAGACGGGCTACATCGACCGCGACCAATACGCGATCGCGACGCTGTGGCAACCCGGCAAGAAGTGGCGGGCATGGGCACCGCAACGGCAGTTCAACCACCGGCTGGTCATCACTCACGGCGCGAGCTGCGACACGGCGTACGAGAGCGGCAGCGCACCGGACGTGATGGACCAGAAGATCCTCGGCGGCGGGTTCGTCGTCATGTCCAACGCGCTCGACAACGCCGGACACAACTGCAACATCGTGACGCAGGCCGAGTCGCTGGTGATGACGAAGGAATACGTCATCGACCACTACGGCACCGTCGAGTGGACGATCGGCAGCGGCTGCTCCGGCGGCTCGCTGGTGCAGCAACAGGTCGCCAACGCCTATCCGGGTCTCTACCAAGGCATCAGCCCGCAGTGCAGCTTCACGGACGCGTGGTCGTCGGCGATGCAGTACGTCGACTACACGATCCTGCTCAAGTATTTCCAGGACCCGTCCCGGTGGGATCCCGGCACGGTTTGGGATCCCGCGGCGATCAGCGCCGTCCTCGACCACCCCAACATCGGCAACCCGGTGACGTTCACCACCGCGATCCCCAACAGTGGTGACCCGAGCCGATCCTGCCCGGGCGTGCCGGCGGACAAGGTCTATGACCCGAAGACCAACCCGCACGGCGTGAAGTGCACGTTGCAGGACTACATGGTCAACGTGTTCGGCAAGCGTCCGGACGGCTTTGCGAACCGGCCGTTCGGCAACGCCGGCATCCAGTACGGACTGCAGGGACTGCGCGACGGGTTCGTCTCCCCCGCGCAGTTCGTCGACCTCAACACCCACCTCGGCGGGCTCGACATCAACGGGGATGTGTCGCCGCAGCGCAACTACCCCGACCTCATCGGGCTGAACCGGGTCTACACGTCCGGGGCGGTCGACAGCGCCAACAACCTCGACAAGGTCGCCATCATCGATCTACGTGGCCCGGATCCCGGTGCGTTCCATGACGTCTACCGCACCTACGCGATGCGCGCGCGCCTGCTGCGCAACTTCGGCACCGCGGCCAACCAGGTGCTCTGGCGCGGCCAGGTGCCACTGATCGGTGACGTCAACTACGCCGATGACGCCGTCTATGCGCTGGACGGTTGGCTGGCGCGGGTGCATGCCGACCACCGCAACGTGCCGCTGGCCGCGAAGATCATCCAGGACAAGCCCGGCACGGTGGCGCCGCGATGCACCGACGGGCACGGCACCAACCTGCCGAGCGAGGTCTGCGACGAGACGGTGGCGGCATACGGGACGCCGCGGATCGGCGCCGACGGCCCGCTGGCCGACGACACGCTGCAGTGCCAGTTCAAGCCGCTGCGCAAGTCCGACTATCCGGTGACGTTCACGGCGGCGCAGTGGTCCCGACTGGAGAAGGTCTTCCCCGCCGGCGTCTGCGACTACAGCAAGCCAGGCGTCGACCAGCGCGGTGCCAAGGCGTGGATGACCTACCAGGACGCGAGCGGGCACGTCATCTACGGCGGCCGCCCGCTCGGCCCGCCGCCGCACTCAGTCCCGTTGCGCCCCTGACGCCCCTGACCGCCACTTCGGAGCGTCCCTGACCACCACAACGGACAGAACCGGCGCGATCATGGTCGGCGCCGCTCCGAGGTGGGAGGGAGCTCACCAGTCGCCGCCGCCGCCCCAGTCGCCGCCACCAGGGTCCCCGCCGCCCCAGTCGCCGCCGCCCCAGCCGCCGCCGGGATCGTCGAATCCGGCGGCGAAGTCGCCGCCCGGGTCCTGCCCCGCGTCGTACCCCGCCTCGTAGCCGGCGTCGTAGGCGCCGTATCCACCCCAACCCCAGCCTCCGCCCAGCATCGGCCCGCCGATGAGCTCACCGAGCAGCAAGCCGGACAGGAACGACCCGCCACCCCAGCCGCCGAAGAACCCACCGGCGTAGGGCCCGTAGGAGGCCGGACCGGCCCAGTAGGGCACCATCCGGCCACCGGCGCTGACCAGGCGCGCGTCCGGGTCGTCGCCGCGGGCGAGGCGGTCGGCGTCGGCGGCGCAGACCGGCACCCGGCGCGGTTCGCCGCCCGGCGGCGACCACTCGACATCCTCGACGCTCGGCCCGTGCCGCGGGTTGAAGAAGCACGGCGGGCGACGCTCCGGCAGCGGTCGCCCAGCCAGCCGCGCACGCACGCAGGCGAGGTGCCAGCGGCCTTCCTCGAGTGCGCTGGTGACCGTCGCGAGCTCCTGCGGGTGGCGGGCCCGGGCCAGCAGCTGCTTGGCCCGGTCATAGGCATCGAGGCCGGCGCGATAGTCGGTGACCGCCGCGGCAGCGGCGGCCGGTGGTACGTCGAGCGCCTGCAGCTCCTCGCCCAGCGCGGTGACGTCCTCCTCGGCCGCCGCCCGCACGTCGGCGAAAGCCGCTTCGTCCTGCTGCTCCTGGCGGCGCCGGCCGCGGCGGAGACCGCCGACGAGCAGCGCACCGAGGCCGACGACGATGACGACCGGAATCCAGGGGCTGATGCCGCCACCGTTGCCGTTGCCGCTGCCGCTGCCGGAACCCGACGACCCGGCGGCGCCGGCGCTGCCCGCGGCGGCGTCGACGAGGTGCACGAACTCGGTCAGCTGGCCGAGGGCGCTGCCCGGCCGGGCTTCGGTCGCCTGTCGCTCGAGCTGGTCGGTCTGCCCCTCGACCCCGGGCACGTCGGAGCGGGCGAGGAACCCTCGGGTGCCGATGACGACGTAGGTGCCGTCGCGATGCAGCCGGTCGATCAGCTCGGTGAGGTCGGCATCGGCCTGACCCGGGGACGTCTCCCCCAGCGCGGCGGCATAGATCGGCGTCGAGGCGGTCTTGATCGCCTGGTCGAGACGCTGGGCATCACCACTGCTGAGCGGCTGCCCGTGCGCGGCGGGGGCCACGTAGACGCCCGGCCCGTTGGCCCTCCAGGCGGCCACTGCGTCGTCGACGGCGCTGCCGGCCCATCCGGCCGTCGGCGCCAGCAGCGCGAAGGCGGCGAGCATCGGAAGCAGGACCCGCAGCGGACGTGCCGGGCGAGGGGCCATGCCCACCAGCGTGCCCTCAGGCGGGAACGGAAATGCCGATCCCGCCGCGGGTCTGCCCGCCGTACCGCGCCTTCTCCTTGGCCAGGTCGAGCGGCGAGATCCGCTTGCGCTTGGCCAGCGCCTCCTCGTCGAGCAGATCGGCCGGGATGATCCAGACGATCTCGAACTCGAGGCCGTTGGGATCGCGGCCGTAGAGGCTCTTGGTGGTGCCGTGGTCGGACGCGCCGACGAGCGCGCCTGCCGCCGCCAGCCGCTGCGCGGTTGCCTCGAGCTCGTCGAGCGTGTCGAGCTCCCAGGCGAGGTGATAGAGCCCGACGGTGGTGCGGCCGGCGCCGGACGGGCCGGCGGCAGCGCCGACCTCGAACAGGCCCAGGTCATGGTCGTTGGTCGATCCCGGCGCGCGCAGGAATGCCGCTCCGGCGAAGCCGTCCGGGGTCATCTCGTCGAGGCGCTGGAAGCCGAGGACGGTCGTGTAGAACTCGACAGTCTCGGCGAGGTCGCGGACGTAGAGCACGGCGTGGTTGAGCCGGAAGATTCCCATGTCCGGAAAACGTCCCCCGCGCGCCGGCCATTCCACCGAGCGGCCCGACGACGGAGAGCCCTCGAGCGGGTACGACGAGGGACATGAGCAACCACGACCCCGCCACCGCGGCCGAAACCCAGACCGATACCGATGATCGCCAGGAGCGCGACCCGCAGCAGCCACCGGGGCTCGCCAATGCGCAGGTGACCGGCGGTGGCGGGCACGTGCCGCCGCTCGACGACAACGGCCCGGACGACAGCCGCGCCCGCGTCCCGGCCGCCGGCTCCGGTGTCGACATGAAGTCCGATCACCTCGGCGACGCCGCCGATGACTGACGCCGTTCGCCGTCCTCCGTCTCGGCCGACATAGCCGCGGCTCGGTCGGGTCAGCCCAGCAGGTCGCGGACCACGGCGTCGGCGAGCAGTCGGCCGCGCAGGGTGAGGACGGCGCGACCCGCCTCGTAGGCGCTGGGCTCCAGCAGCCCGTCGCGGCAGGCTTGCCCAGCGCGGTTGCGGCCCTCGCGGTCCAGCACGTCGAGCGGAAGCCCTTCGCGCAACCGCAGTCGCAGCATCACGTCTTCCATGCGGCGGGTCGCTGGGTCGAGCTCCTCCCGCGCGTGTGCGGGCGACACGCCGGCGTGCAGTCGGGCGGCATACGCCGCCGGATGCTTGACGTTCCACCACCGCACCGCTGCCGTCGTGCTGGCGACATGGCTGTGCGCGCCCGGCCCGGCGCCCCACCAGTCGCCGCCGGTCCAGTAGAGGAGGTTGTGCCTGGCTCGGGCGGCATCGGTCCGGGCCCAGTTCGACACCTCGTACCAGCCAAAACCGTTGCGGCGCAACGACTCCTCCGCCATCAGGTAGCGGTCGGCCAGCACGTCGTCGTCCGGCATCGGCAGCTCGCCGCGACCGATCCGCGCCGCGAGGCGCGTGCCGTCCTCCACGATCAGCGCGTACGCCGACACGTGGTCGGCTCCCGTCGCGATGGCGGCGTCGAGGGAGGCCTGCCAGTCGTCGTCGCTCTCTCCGGGCGTGCCGTAGATGAGGTCGACGTTGACGTGGTCGAACCCCGCGGCATGAGCCTCGGCCACGACCTGCTCCGCCCGGCCCGGCGTGTGCTGCCGGTCGAGCACGCGCAGCACGTGCGGGCGGGCGGACTGCATGCCGAACGAGATCCGCGTGAAGCCGGCGTCGCGCAACCGCGCCAACGCCTCCCGGTCGACCGAATCGGGGTTCGACTCCGTCGTCACCTCGGCGTCCGGCTGCAACCCGAAGCGGTCCCGGACCGCGTCGAGCAAGCGGACGAGGTCGCCCGCCGGCAGCAACGTCGGCGTACCACCCCCGACGAACACCGTCGCGGCCGGTCGGCGTGCGGCGCCCAGGACGTCGACGGCCAGGTCGAGCTCCCGGATGAGGGTGTCGACGTACGACGCGCGGCTCACCCCGGGCCCGAGCTCGTCGGCCGTGTAGGTGTTGAAGTCGCAGTAGCCGCACCGCGTCGAGCAGAACGGCACGTGCAGGTAGACGCCGAACGGCCGATCCGCTGCGTCCGTCAACGCCGGCTCGGGCAACGCGCCGTCGGCGGGCGGCGGCTCCCCTTCAGGCAGGGTCGACGGCATCGACGCCCTCCACCCGCGACTTCGGCAGGTGCTCGCCCGCGACAGGCCGAGCCGGAGTCGTGATCATCGCCGGGAACTCTCCGAAATGGGGGGAACGCGCGGGTCAGGATTCCTTCGGCGTGGTCGACAGCGCGGCGATGAACGCCTCCTGCGGCACCTCGACCCGGCCGACCATCTTCATCCGCCGCTTGCCTTCCTTCTGCTTCTCCAGCAGCTTGCGCTTGCGGGTGATGTCACCGCCGTAGCACTTGGCGAGCACGTCCTTGCGGATCGCGCGGATGTTCTCCCGCGCGATGACCCGCGAACCGATCGCGGCCTGGATCGGCACCTCGAACTGCTGGCGCGGGATGAGCTCGCGCAGCTTCGAGGCCATCGCGGTGCCGTAGGCATAGGCCTTGTCCTTGTGCACGATCGCGCTGAAGGCGTCGACCGGCTCGCCCTGCAGCAGGATGTCGACCTTCACCAGTGCCGACTCCTGCTCCCCGGCCGGCTCGTAGTCGAGCGACGCGTAGCCGCGGGTGCGCGACTTCAGCTGGTCGAAGAAGTCGAAGATGATCTCCGCGAGCGGCAGCACGTACTTCAGCTCGACCCGGTCCTGCGAGAGGTAGTCCATCCCCTTGAGCGTGCCGCGCCGCTGCTGGCAGAGCTCCATCACCGAGCCGACGTAGTCACTCGGGAGCAGCACCATCGCGTCGACGACCGGCTCGAAGACCCGCTCGATCTTTCCGCCGGGCCAGTCCGCTGGGTTGGTGACGGTGTGCTCGGTGCCGTCCTCCATCACCACGCGATAGACGACGTTGGGCGCGGTCGAGATCAGCGCGAGGTCGAACTCGCGCTCCAGCCGCTCGCGCACGATCTCCATGTGCAGCAGGCCGAGGAAGCCGCAGCGGAAGCCGAAGCCCAGCGCGACCGAGGTCTCCGGCTCGTAGACCAGCGCCGCGTCGTTGAGCTGCAGCTTGTCGAGCGCGTCGCGCAGCACCGGGTAGTCCGACCCGTCGATCGGATAGAGGCCGGAATAGACCATCGGCTTGGGGTGCCGATAACCGCCGAGCATGTCCTGCGCAGGCTTGGACGCGCTCGTGATCGTGTCGCCGACGCGCGCCTGCCGGACCTCTTTCACGCCCGGGATGACGTAGCCGACCTCGCCGACGCCGAGCGAGCCGGTCGGCGTCGGCTCCGGTGAGATGACCCCGACCTCGAGCGTCTCGTGGGTGGCGCCGGTCGACATCATCAGCATCCGGTCGCGCGTGGTGAGCCGGCCGTCGATGACCCGGACATAGGTGATGACGCCGCGGTACTGGTCGTAGACGGAGTCGAAGATCATCGCCCGCGGTGGAGCGGCCGGGTCGCCGACCGGCGCCGGCACCTGCCGGACGATCTCGTCGAGCAGCGCGCGCACGCCCTCGCCGGTCTTGGCGCTGACCCGCAGCACGCTGTCGGCCTCGCAGCCGATGATGTGGGCGAGCTCTTCGGCGTACTTCTCCGGCTGCGCGGCGGGCAGGTCGATCTTGTTGAGCACCGGGATGATGTGCAGGTCGTTCTCGATGGCCAGGTAGAGGTTCGCCAGGGTCTGCGCCTCGATGCCCTGCGCCGCGTCGACGAGCAGGATCGCGCCCTCACAGGCGGCGAGCGAGCGGGACACCTCGTAGGAGAAGTCGACGTGCCCCGGGGTGTCGATCAGGTCGAGGACGTAGTCCACACCGTCCACGGCCCACGGCAGGCGGACGTTCTGCGCCTTGATCGTGATGCCGCGCTCGCGCTCGATGTCCATCTTGTCGAGGTATTGCGCGCGCATGTTCCGCGCCTCGACGAGCCCGGTGAGGTCGAGCATCCGGTCGGCCAGCGTCGACTTGCCGTGGTCGATGTGGGCGATGATGCAGAAGTTGCGGATGCGCGCGGGGTCGGTGCGCGGGCCGGTGGACACGTCCCATGGTCGCATGGGTGGGTGCCCTCGGGCGCGGCCCATGATCATCGAGTTCGCCTGGTGGGTGCGGCGGCTGCTAGTCTTGATGGCTGATTCCGCAACCAGTGAGACCTGAGGTAGATCCCGCGTGGCCAACATCAAGAGCCAGATCAAGCGCATCGGGCAGAACGAGCGCCGGCGCGTGCGCAACAAGGCGGTCAAGTCCGAGCTGAAGACCGCCGTGCGCCGCTTCCGTGAGGCTGCCGCCGTGGGTGACTCGGACACCGCCAACACCGCCCTGCGCACCGCGTCGCGACTGCTGGACAAGGCCGCGAGCAAGGGCGTGATCCACAAGAACCAGGCCGCCAACCGCAAGTCGGCGATGGCGCAGCGGGTGCGCAGCCTCTAGCACTGCGTTTCTGCCGTACGACGCGCTTCGCGCCCGTACGACGAGCTTCGCGGCGGCGTCGTCACCGAAAGGTGGCGGCGCCGTTCGTCATCTGCCCCGTTCGTCATCTACGCAGCATCCGGGCCAGCACGTCGTGCACCTTGACGACCACCGCCGAGACGGCGGGCAGCACCAGCAACGTCCACGCCGACGCCGCGTCCGCCAGCACGAGCACCAACGAGACGAGCAGCACGCCCTCGACGAGCA
Source organism: Mycobacteriales bacterium (assembly GCA_035776655.1). Classification (GTDB taxonomy): domain Bacteria; phylum Actinomycetota; class Actinomycetes; order JAFAQI01; family JAFAQI01; genus DASTWK01. The sequence goes on from DASTWK010000002.1 coordinate 33,355, forward strand.
GCACCCGTTGCCAGCCGTTGGGCCGGACCGCGTGCAGGCGCAGCAGCCGCCAGTACAGCGGCGGCTTGTCGGCGGCCGCGGCCCGCGGCGGCGCGGTGGAAGACTGGACCACGCTCAGCTCGCCGCGCACCCGGCGACGGCGAGGACCGCCGCCTCGGCCGCGAACGCGGCGTCGTCGCCGGCCCCCTGGATGCCGGCGTCGGCCGCGGCGACTGCCTGCACCGCCTCCACCAGTGCCTCCGGGTGCCAGCGTTTGAGCCACCCCTGCGCCCGGCGGATCTTCCATGGCGGCATGCCCAGCGGCCCCGCCAGCGCGTCGGGCGACCCGCGGCCGGCTGCGCCGACCAGCGCGATCGTGCGCAGGTTGGCCGCCAGCGCCGCGCTCACGAGGACCGGGTCGACACCCGTCGCGAAGGCCCATCGCAACGTCTCCAGCGCCGCGGCCGCGTCCCCCTCGACCGCCCGGTCGGCGACCGCGAACCCCGTCGACTCCGCCCGGCCGCGGTAGTAGGCGTGCACGTGCTCGGTCGTCAGCCGGCCGCCGATGTCGCTGACCAGCTGCTGACACGCGGTGGCGAGCTCACGCAGGTCGGCGCCGATGGCGGCCACCAGCTCGCTCGCGGCGACCCGGTCGATGCGCCCGCCGGCGGCCGCCACCTCCTCGGCGACGAACTGCTCCCGGTCGCGTGCCGTCTTCACCTTGGCCGCCGGCACGACGGTCGCGCCGGCCCCCTTGATCGCGTCGACCAGCGCCTTTCCCTTCGCGACACCCGAGTGCACGACGACCAGCACGACGTCGTCGTCACCCGCCTCGGCGAGGGCGATCAGCGCCGCCGCCAGCTCCTTGCTCGCGTCCTGCGCAGCACGCACGACCACGGCCCGCGCCTCGCCGAACAGCGACGGCGACGTCATCTCGGCGAGCTCGGCCGCGGTCAGCTCCCCGGCGTCGACGTCGGCCACCTCGACGTCCGGACTGCTCTGGGTGGCGGCCTGGATCGCCCGCTGCACCGCCCGGCCGACGAGAAGCTCCTCGTCGCCGACGACGAGAGTCACGGCCCGCACCGGCTCAGCATCCCATGGCCGCTGCGTCGCGGAGGGCGCGGCGACGGCGCCGTCGTACCGTCCGCCCCACCAGCCAGGAGCCAGCCGTCACGGCCGTCAGCAGCGTCAAGCCGCGGATGCCCGCGGGTGCGTGCAGTCCGGCACCCGGCGCTTCGGACAGCGTCCGGGCCACGACCGCCAGCCATCCCGCCGGCCAGCCGGCAAAGTGCGCCAACAGCGCCGCAGCTGCCGGAGTCACCACGGCGACCAGCGCGCAGGCGATGCCGGCGAGCGTCGCGGGAGCGACCGCCGGTGCGGCGAGCAGGTTGGCCAGCACCGCGTAGGGCGTCAGCTGACCGAACGCCGCGACGATGACGGGCGTGCAGGCCAGCTGCGCCGCGGCCGGGACCGCCACGGCAGCGGCTACGGGGCGCGGCAGGTGGCGGGCCAGCCGCTCGGTCCACGCCGGCGCGATCGTCACGATTGCAGCGGTCGCGAGCACGGACATCGCGAACCCCGGCGTCCGGGCCAGGAACGGGTCGAGCACCACCAAGGTCAGCACCGCGCCGGCCAGGGCGGGCAGCGGTGCGGCACGACGGCCGATGAGCATCGCGAGGAGCGCCACGGCACCCATCACCGAGGCCCGCAACACGCTCGGCGACGGCCGGACCAGCACTGCGAAGCCGGTCAGCGCAACCGCCGCCACCACGGTGCGGCCGCGGCGCCCGAGCCCCACTCGGCGCACGGCTGCGAGCACCGCGCCCAAGACGATGGCGACGTTCGCCCCGCTGACGGCGTTGAGATGCGTGAGCCCGGTGGCGCGGAAGGCGGCGGTCAGGGCCGGCGGCATCGCCGAGACGTCACCGAGCACCAGGCCGGGAACGAGCCCGCGTTCATCGGCAGACAGCGAGCCGCAGGCGGTGCGCAGGCCATCGCGGATGTGCCCGGCCCACCGTTGCCAAGGCGGGGGCCGACCGAGCCGTCGCGGCGGGCCATAGCTGAACCCGACGGCGGCAACGTCGTCGCCAGCGCGCGGCGGCGCCAGCCGCGCGTGGACACGCAGCTGCTGGCCGGGCAGCAGGCCGAGCCATCCGCTGCCGACGGCGAACAGCACGACCGGCGCGCGGTCCGCGAGCTGCGGGCCGTGGTCACGTCGGACGTGGGTGACAGTGGCGTCCGCCACGACCAGATGCCGCCCGCTCCTCTTCGCCGTCACGAGCGCCGGGTCTCGCACCAGCCGCACGGTCAGCTCGACGTCGGCGTGCGCGCGCGCGAGCGTCGCCACCGCGCCGCGGTCGAGCGCGGCCAGTTGCACAGTGACCGCCGCAGCACCCGCGGCCAGCCCGACCGCGGCAGCAATGGCGGCGAGGTGGCGGCGGGCGGCCGCCACCAGCGTCGCGGCGAGGCCGGCGGCGACCAGTGGCCAGCGAAGGTCGGCGGGTATGGCGGGGAGCGCGGCCGCTGCCGCCCATGCGGCCGACGCCGGCAGGACCAGCCGCAGGTCGACCTGCCGCCGGTCGCGAGCGGCCGCAGCCGCTCCGTCGCCTGGGTTGCCTGCGGTCACACCGTGACGAGCGGAGCCAGGTCGGCGTAAGTGCTCGCACCGATGCCGGAGACCTCCTGCAGGTCCTCGACCCGACGAAAGCCGCCGTGCGCACCGCGCCAGTCGACGATGCGCTGCGCGAGCACTGGACCGATGCCGGGCAACGTGTCGAGCTGGTCGACCGTGGCGGTGTTGAGGTCGACGGGTGCCGGTGCGCCACCGGTCGCGCTCGTGCCGGCGGCGCCGGCGGCAGCGGCCGCGGCGGCGTGGCCGCCGACGACCAACAGCTGGCCGTCGGTCACGCGGGCCGCGAGGTTGACGCTCGCCAGGTCGCGATGGCGCAGCACGCCGCCGGCGGCGCGGATCGCATCCGCCACCCGAGCTCCCGGTGGCAGCGTCACCAAGCCCGGTCGGCGCACCCGCCCGCCGACGTCGACCACGACCTCCGCGCCCACCGTGCCGGGCGTGGCCGCTGCAGTGGGCAGCGGCAGCGGAGCCGGGCTGACCGGCGGAAGAGCGGCCTTCGGGTGCAGCAGCGTGTAGGCGGTCACTGCCACACAGGCCGCACAGACGGCCGCGAGCGTGAGCAGCGCCATCGGGCTGGGCGCCACCACGGCGCCGCGCAGCGACAACGGCAACCGGTCGACGACGCCTGCCAGCCACACCGGAACCGCCGCTGGGGCCGGGGCCGGGAGCGACCCCGCCGCCGGAGCCGGAACCGAATGCCGGCCGGCAACGGATGCCGGCCCGGGCGCTGCTGCGGCGTACCCCAGCTCGGCCTGTCCCGGCCGCTCCCTCGGGAGCCCGACGGCCGGCGGCTGCGTCACCCACTCGGCCGCGGGCTCGTCCGCTCGGTCGGTCGGGGCGGCCAGCGGCAGGTCCGGCGGCACCCATCCGCCGATGGGGCGCGTCAGCGCCAGCCCGGCGAGCCGGCTGGCTGCAGCGACGGCGGGGTCGGAGCGCGGCATCCCGCGACGTTAGGCAGCCGGCGGCGCAACCCCCGTGGTGTCGCCACCGGCTGTGGACCGCGGCAGCGGCGGCCGGTCGTTGTGGACCGGCCCGTTGCCGCCGGCGGTGCGGCGCGGCTCAGCCGGGGACGACGTTGACCAACTTCGGAGCACGGACGATGACGGTCCGGACCGGCCGGTCGGCCAGCGCTCGCTGCACCGCCTCACGGGCCAACGCCCGCTCGCGCAGGTCGTCGGCTCCGATCCCCACCGGCACCTCGAACTTGTCCCGCAGCTTGCCGGCGACCTGCACCACACAGGTCACGGTGTCCTCGACGAGAAGTGCCGGGTCGAACGTCGGCCAGCCGGCGCTGACGACCGACGGCGCGTTGCCCAGCAGTTCCCACACCTCCTCCGCCGCGAACGGAGCGAACACGCTCAGCATCGCCGCCAGCGCTTCCGCCCCCTCCCGGACCGCGGCCACACCGGCGGCATCGCCCAGCGCTCCACCGTCGACCGCCTTGCGCAGTGCTGACGTCAGCTCCATCAGCCGCGCGATCGCGACGTTGTAACGCTTCTGCTCGCACTGCTCGGTGGCGTCGGCGATCAGCTTGTGCACGGCGCGGCGCAGCGCCGGATCGCCGGTTGCGGGATCGCTGCCGATGCCGGCACCGCCGACGTCCGCGCCGACCCGCCACACCCGGGCCAGCCACTTCACCGAACCCGTCGGGGACACGTCCGCCCAGTCGATGTCGTCCTCCGGCGGACCGGCGAACAGCATCGTCAGCCGCACGGCGTCCGGGCCGTACTTGCCGATCTCCTCCTGCAGGTTGACCAGGTTGCCCTTCGACTTCGACATCGACGAGCCGGCCATGATGACCTGGCCCTGGTTGGTCAACCGTCGGAACGGTTCGGTGAAGTCCAGCAGACCCATATCGTGCAGGACCTTGACGAAGAACCGCGAGTACAGCAGGTGCAGGATCGCGTGCTCGACACCGCCGACGTACTCGTCGACCGGCAACCAGCGCTTCGTCTTCTCCAGGTCGAAAGCCTGTGTGTCGTCGCCGGACGAGGGATAGCGCAGGTAGTACCAGGACGAGTCGACGAACGTGTCCATGGTGTCGGTGTCGCGCGTCGCCGGCCCCCCGCACTTCGGGCAGGCCACCGCCACCCACTCGTGCGCGCTCTCCAGCGGCGACCGCCCGCCCTCCGGCCGCAGCTCGTAGCCGGTGATCGGCAGCTGCACGGGCAGCTGGTCGTCGGGCACCGCGACCTCGCCGCAGCCGCTGCAGTGCACGATCGGGATCGGGCAGCCCCAGTACCGCTGCCGAGACAGCAGCCAGTCCCGCAGCCGGTAGGTGACCGCCGCCTCACCGTGCCCGTCGGCGCGCAGGTCCGCGGCGATCGCCGCGATGGCATCGGCCTTGCTCATCCCGTCATATCGACCGCTGTTGACCAGCGCACCGTCGCCGGCGGTCGCGACGCCGGTCTCGTTCGGGTCCGGCTCACCGGTCTCGACGACCACCCGCACCGGCAGCCCGAACGTGCGGGCGAAGTCCAGGTCGCGTTGGTCGTGCGCCGGCACGGCCATGATGGCGCCGGTGCCGTAGTCGGCCAGGACATAGTCGGCGGCATAGACGGGGATCTGCTCACCGTTGACCGGGTTGGTCGCGTAACGGCCCAGGAACACCCCGGTCTTGTTGCGGCCTTCTGACAGCCGGTCGGTGTCCGACAGCCGGCGTACCTGTTCGACGTAGGCGGTGAACGCGTCGCGCTGCTCGGGGCCGCAGATTTCGGCGGCCAGGGGGGAGTCAGCGGCAACGACGAAGAACGTCGCGCCGAACAACGTGTCGGGTCGCGTCGTGAACACACGGATCGGCTCGTCGTGCCCTTCGATGCGGAAATCGACGTAGGCGCCGGTAGAGCGACCGATCCAGTTGCGCTGCATCGTCAGCACGCGGTCCGGCCACTTGCCTTCCAGCTCAGCCATGTCGTCCAACAGCCGCTCGGCATAGGAGGTGATGCGGAAGAACCACTGGGTCAGGTTCTTCTTCGTCACATCGCTGCCGCAGCGCTCGCACTTACCGGCGATGACCTGCTCGTTGGCCAGGACGGTCTGGTCGACGGGGCACCAGTTGACCGGCGCCGCCTTCCGGTAGGCCAGCCCGCGCTCGAACATCCGCAGGAACAACCACTGGGTCCAGCGGTAGTAGTCGGCGTCCGAGGTGTGCAGCCTGGTGCGCCAGTCGAACGACATGCCCAGCCGCTTGAAGCCTTCGGACTGGGTCTCGATGTTGGCATAGGTCCACTCACGCGGGTCCATGTCCCGCTTCAGCGCAGCGTTCTCTGCCGGCAGCCCGAACGAGTCCCAACCGATCGGATGCATCACGTCATAGCCGCGGAACCGCTGGTAGCGCGCGATCACGTCGCCCATCGCGAATGCCTCGGCATGACCCATGTGCAGGTCGCCGGACGGGTAGCTGAACATGTCGACGATGTAGCGCCGCTCGCGGCTGTCGTCATCGCGCGGCTCGAACAGCCGCAATCGATCCCACACGGGCAGCCACTTGTCCACGACGCTGTGCGGGTCGAAGCCGGCGGGCTCCGACGGCGCGTCGATGACCGGTTCGTTCACGAGTCCCAGCCTTTCACTCTCATTCCCGGACACGAAAAAAGCCCTCGCAGGAGGGCTCGCCGCGCTGATGTGTCGCGAAGTCAGCGCGGCTCGGGAAGGAGCTGCCGTCCGGTCATAGGTCGATGGTAGAGCACGCAACTATTGCGAACGACAGGATTGTCGCGGCGTCAAGCGTTATGCGGCACAATGCCCGCAACTCCAGGCCGCCAGTGGAAGGCCGGCGGCTGGGACCTAGCGGGGGTCGACGGTGACCGATCAAGAACCGCTCGACCCTGCGCTGTCGTGGGACTCCCTGCCGGTCGACGCGGATGTGAAACGGCTGTTGTCAGCCATCCAACGCATCGGTACGGCGGCGGCGGACCAGTCGGCGCTCTGTCAGCTGTTGATCGAGATGGCTGCCTGGGTCGTCGGCGCGGATGGTGCGGGTATCGAGCACGTCGACGGCGACGAGCTCGTCGTCAGCCACGGCTGCGGTGTCATGGCGGCATCGGTAGGCGCTCGCGTTCCCCGGGAGCAGTCGCTCGCGGGGTGGGCCGTCGCCACCGGTCGGCCGCAGCTCAGTGCAGACATCAGCCACGACGAACGCGTCAACCACCTGATCGGTCGCGCGGTCGGGGCCCGGTCGATCGTCGTCGTACCGATGCGTCGGACCCACGACGTCACGACGGCGCTCAGCGTGATCAGCACCACGAGGAACGCGCTGTCCGCGCGGGACGCTGCGGTGCTCCAGCCGTTGGTGACGGTGGCTGCCGCCCGACTCGAAGACCTCGCGGTGTTCACGCAACGGGTCGCCGCCGACAAGATGCTGGCGCAACTCGGTCAGGCCAGCCGCGCGATCCTCGTCGCGGATGACCCGGCAGCGGAGCTCTGCCGTTGGTCCGCGCGCCTGATCGACTCACCCCTGAGCCGGTTTCTCCACCCTGACGACGACGGCAATCTCGTCACCGTGGCTCAGCACGAGGCAGCGTCCGCAAGGGTGGAGTTGCCGCTGGACGAGGCGTCGATCATGCGGTCGGCCTTCGATTCCGGCCGGGTCCAGCTCAACGCTGACTACCGGTGCGCCGCGCTTCCGGTGACGTCAGCGGGCCATTCGGTCGGTGTGCTGGCGCTCGCGCTCAAGGAACGGATCACGGCCGCAGACGCCGGATTGCTCGGACTGGTCGCTGTCCTGGCGACGGAGGCCGGCCTCGCGATCGAACGTGACGAGCTACGGCGACAGCTCGAGGCGCAGGCCCGCACCGATGACCTGACCGGCGTGGCCAACCGGCGGGTCTGGCTCGAGCGGTTGACCCTCGAGATGGCGCGTGCCGGGCGCAACCGCACGCCGTTGTGCCTCGCGATCCTCGACCTCGACCACTTCAAGGACTTCAACGACCAGCACGGTCACCTCGCCGGCGATGAAGCGCTCAGACGAACCGCCGAGGCCTTGGGTGCCCACATCAGGGAGACCGATCTGCTGGCCAGGCTGGGTGGCGAGGAGTTCGCCATCCTGTTCCCCGAGACCGACAGCGACGGGGCGCAGATCATCGGGCAACGACTGCTTGCCGCACTGCCCGGCGACATCACCGCGTCATGTGGCCTTGCCCAGTGGGACGGCGAGGACGCCGACGCCCTCTATCGTCGAGCGGACGAGGCGCTCTACGCCGCCAAGGCCGGTGGCCGCAACCGCCTCGCCATCGCGAGACCTGGTGACGACTGACGCTGCTATCGCCACACCACAACCCTTGCCACGACGGTTGGTGGTGCAAGAGGTCTGGCTCGTCTTCGCCCTGAGCCTCGGCGCCTCGGGCCTGCGGGCACTGCTCGACCTCATCTCCGACCTCAACAGCGGCGTGCCCCTGTCCAAGCAGGCGACCGCCCTCAACGTCTCGCACGCCCCGGGTCATCCGTGGATCGACCTCTACTTCCAGCTCTTCGATCTCGTTGTCGGTGTCATGCCGGTGCTGCTCGCGCTCTATTTCCTCGGGCGAGCCGGGGAGAGCCGTCACGTCATCGGTCTGGACGGCCGAAAGCCTTGGTATGACGCCCTCCGCGGTGCCTCGCTCGCGGCCGTCGTCGGTGGTGCCGGGCTCGGCTTCTACCTGCTTGCCCATGCGTCTGGGGCGAACCTCACCGTCGTTGCCGAAGACCTGCCACATGTGTGGTGGCGGTTCCCGATCCTCGTGCTGAGCGCGGCGCAGAACGCGCTGCTGGAAGAGACCCTCGTCGCCGGCTATCTGTTGCATCGGCTCCGTCAGCTCGGCTGGACGGATAACCGCGCTCTCGGCGTCAGCGCGCTGATCCGTGGCAGCTATCACCTCTACCAGGGACTCGGCGGGTTCGCCGGCAACTTCGTCATGGGGCTGATCTTCGGCCGGCTCTACCAGCGCTGGCGGCGTACGACTCCACTGTTCATCGCGCACACGTTGATGGACACCGTGGCCTTCGTTGGTTATGCACTCCTCGTCGGCCACGTCTCCTGGCTGCCAAGCCCCACCTGACCGTTGGGCGACGCGCCGTTCTGCGTCGACCGCAGCTGCCAGGGCACGCTCGTCACCATGACCCCTGGTTCGAACAACAGGCGCGCCTTGAGCCGCAGTGCGTTCTGGTTGTGCAACGCGTGCTCCCACCAGCGGCCGACGACGTATTCCGGGATGAAGACGGTCACGACATCGCGCGGACTCTGCCGGCGCAGCCGCCGGAGGTAGTCGACGACCGGCCCAGTCATTTCCCGGTAGGGCGAGTCGAGAACCACAAGCGGGACATCGATGTCGTGCTGCAACCACTCCCGCTCGAGCCGTTCGGTCTCTTCGTCGTCAAGGCGCACAGTCAACGCCTCAAGAGTCGACGGACGGGTGCCTCTCGCGTAAGCGATCGCCCGCAGGGCCGGAAGATGCAGCTTGGACACGAGGATGACCCCGTGGTTGCGCGCCGGTAGCGCCTGGCCGACGGCACCGTTGACGGCAAGCTCAACGCGGACCGTGTCGTAATGGCGACGTATGGCTCGCATGATCACGAACAGCACGGCCATCGCAGCGATCGCCAACCAGGCGCCGTGTTGGACCTTCGTGTAAAGGACGACGACCAGTACGAGCCCGGTGAGGCAGGCACCCACAAGGTTGATCGTCCGCGCCATCAACAGCCGGCGCCGTGCAGCGGTGCCGTCGGCCAGCAGCTTGTTCCAGTGCCGCACCATCCCGGCTTGGCTCAGCGTGAAAGACGTGAACACGCCAATGATGTAGAGCTGGATCAGCTTGTCGATGTTGGCGTCGAAGCCGACGATCAAGGCAATCGCAAACCCGCCGAGCAGCAGGATCCCGTTGCTGAACACGAGCTTGTCGCCACGGTTGTGCAACTGCCGCGGCAGATAGCTGGACTGGGCAAGGATCGACGACAGGACCGGGAACCCGTTGAAGGCAGTGTTGGCGGCAAGGATCAGGATGCCAGCCGTCGCCGCCTGGTAGAGGAAGAACAGGACCGCGTGGCCGCCGAACACGCCCGCGGCGATCTGGGAGATGACCGAGGGATTGCCGTCGATCCGAGCGCGAGCGTGCATGTGCAGCGCGAGCACCGTGATGCCGGCGAACATCGACACCGCGAGCAGCCCCATGACCGTCAGCGTGGCGGCAGCGTTGTGCGACTTGGGCTTGCGGAATGCCGGTACACCGTTGCTGATGGCTTCGACGCCGGTCAGCGCCGTGCATCCGGAGGCAAACGCGCGCAGCGTGAGCAGCAACGTGAATGCGCCGCCCACGTGCGCGGTCCGATGCAGCGTCTCCCCGGCGGTCGAGGCGTCCGGCAGATGGCCGGTGAATCCTTTCGCGGCACCCACGACGACCATGAGAAATGTCAGCGTGACGAACGCATAGGTCGGGATCGCGAATGCACGTCCCGACTCCTTGAGTCCGCGAAGGTTGGCCACCATCAGCAACGCCACGGCGGCAACGGACATCTCGACCGCGTAGCCGGACGTGCCCGGCAGCGCGCTGGTGATGGCGACGACGCCGGCGACCACCGACACCGCAACGGTCATCACATAGTCGACCAGCAGCGCGCTCGCCGCGGTAAGTGCGGCGTTGGCACCCAGATTTTCCATGCTGACCGCAAACGCGCCGCCGCCG
>DASTWK010000003.1:0-2759 GCA_035776655.1 Mycobacteriales bacterium
CGCGGTGGCGACGACGACCGCCGCGCGACTGCGCACCATTCGCGGTGGACCCTTCCGGTCGGGGCAGGACAGCAGCTCCCCGAACGGGGTGCGCCGGCTGCTCCATTCTGCCGCACGCGCGCGGGTGGGAACATGCGACGCGTGAGTGACGGCGACGTGCGGGCGGCGTGGGCGGCGCCGCGTGCGGCCGCGCCGGTGCGGGCGACCGTCACCGGTCCGGGGTCGAAGTCGGTGACGAATCGCGCGCTGGTGCTGGCGGCGCTGGCGGACGGGCCGGGGCTGGTCCGCGCGCCGTTGCGCAGCCGCGACACGGAACTGATGGCAGCGGCGCTGCGGGCGCTCGGGGTCTCGGTCGACGACGAGGGCGCCGACTGGCGGGTGACGCCGCAGCCGTTGCACGGTGACGCCGCCGTCGATGTCGGCCTGGCCGGAACCGTGATGCGGTTCGTGCCGCCGGTCGCGACGTTGTCGCGGGGACGGGTGCGCTTCGACGGCGACGCCCGGGCCCGCGAGCGGCCGGTCGGGGAACTGCTGTCGGCGTTACGGCAGCTGGGGGCCGAGATCGACGACGCCGATCGCGGGGCGCTGCCGTTCGACGTGGTCGGCGGTGGCGGCTTGCGCGGGGGCACCGCACGGGTGGACGCCTCGACGTCCAGCCAGATCGTCAGCGCGCTGATGTTGACCGGCGCGTGCTGGGAGCACGGTGTACGTGTCGAGCACGTCGGCGAGCGGTCGGTGCCCAACGCGCCGCACCTGGCGATGTCGGTGCGGATGCTGCGCGCACGGGGGGTGGCCGTGGACGACGGCGTGCCGGGCAGGTGGGCGGTGCCCCCCGGGCCGGTGGCCGCCCGGGACGAAGTCGTGGAGCCGGACCTGTCGAGCGCGGCGCCGTTCCTCGCGGCAGCGGTGGTGACCGGGGGCAGCGTGTCGGTGACGGGTTGGCCGCGGGACAGTTGCCAACCGGGTGCGTGGCTGCCCGGGCTGATGGAGCAGTTCGGTGCCACGTCGTACCGCTCCGACGACGCCCTCACCGTGACCGGGTCGGGAACGGTCGGCGGCATCGACGTCGACCTGCGCGATGCGGGCGAGCTGACGCCGGTGGTGGCGGCGATTGCGGCGGTGGCGAGCGGACCGTCGCGATTGACGGGGATCGGCTATCTGCGCGGGCACGAGACCGACCGGTTGGCGGCGCTGGCGTGTGAGCTGGGCCGGCTCGGTGCGGAGGTGAGCGAGGAACCGGACGGGCTGCGGATCCGGCCGCGGCCGTTGCGTGGCGCGGTGTTCCGGACCTACGACGACCACCGGCTGGCGATGGCCGCGGCGGTGCTGGGGCTGGTCGTGCCTGGTGTGCTGGTGGAGAACATCGCGACGACCGCCAAGACCTATCCGCGGTTCGTCGACGACTGGCTCGCGATGCTGGCGGCACCGGTGGACACCGCGACCGCGACCGGAGTCGCCCGGTGAGGACGCGCTGAGCCGCCGCCCGGTCGACGACGAGGACCGGCTGGGGCGCGCGGGTCGCGGGTCGCGGCCACGCAGCCGGTTGCGTCCGGCGCATGACGACGCGGTGCCCGGGCGGGTCGTCACCGTCGACCGGGGCCGCTATGGCTGCCTTCTCGCCGATGGCACGGTCGTCGTGGCGATGCGGGCGCGTGAGCTCGGCCGGCGTGGAGTCGTCGTCGGCGACGAGGTCGACATCGTGGGCGACGTGTCGGGCACGCCGGACTCGTTGGCGCGGCTCGTGCGCATCGCCGACCGGCGGTCAGCACTGCGTCGTACCGCCGATGACGACGACCCGATCGAACGGGTGCTGGTCGCGAACGCCGAGCAGCTGGTCGTCGTGTGCGCGACCACCGATCCGCCGCCACAACCGCGACTGGTCGACCGGTGCCTGGTGGCGTCGTACGACGCGGGAGTCGAGCCGCTGCTGCTGGTGACCAAGACCGACCTCGCGTCGCCGGACGGGCTGCTCGAGATCTATCGGGACGTCGGCCTGCCGGTGCTGACGGCGGACAAGGAGCACCGCGCATCAGCGGTCGCGGCATTGCGGGAGCGGCTGGACGACCGGGTCACGGTGTTCGTCGGCACCTCCGGCGTCGGCAAGTCCACGTTGGTCAACGCGTTGGTACCGGATGCGGGCCAGCGGGTCGGGCTGGTCAGCGCGGCGACCGGCAAGGGCATGCACACGACCACCGCCGCGATCGCGCTGCCGCTGCCGGATGGTGGCTGGGTGGTGGACACACCGGGTGTGCGGTCGTTCGGGCTGGCGCACGTCGATCGCGAGCGGCTGGTGCGCTGCTTCCCCGACCTCGTCGGCGGAACGGCCGAGTGCCCGGGCGACTGCGACCATCTCGACCCCGACGTGTGCGGACTCGACGAGTGGGTGGACGCCGGCCATGCCCACCCCGAACGCCTCGACTCGTTGCGCCGGCTGTTGGTGTCGCGCGCCGCCGACTGAACCGGCGTGGGGCACAGCGCACGGTCCGCAGACAGCACAGGTCGGACAGTCAATGTAGGGCCGGCGCCCAGCTCAGGTTGGCACGCGGCCCGGACAGTCAGAGCAGGTCGGCAGTCCGAGCAGGTTGGCGGTCAGCGCAGGTCGACGGTGCCGCCGGTGCGCCAATAGACGTTGTGCTCGCGGCTGAGGAAGCCCTCGTCGACGAGGTATCGGCGCAGCGCAGCCGTGTCAGGGTGGAAGGCGCGCAGGAACGTGTTGACCTCACGCTCGGAGTAACGGACGCCGATGTCGAACACGCGGC
>DASTWK010000004.1:0-26037 GCA_035776655.1 Mycobacteriales bacterium
CGAGTGCGGCTCCGGTCGCGGCGATGTCCTGGGGCCGCCGCCGCACGCTGCTCACCGCGCTGCTCGTCCACCTCGCCGTCCGCCTGGCCACGCTCGGTGCGGTCGTCGCCGCGGCTGCGGTGCACCACGGCGCGCCGGGAGGCCTGGGGGCGCGGGTCGGCGCGGCCCTGGGCAAGTCCGACGGCGTCTGGTATCTCGGCATCGCCCACCACGGCTACGGGCCGCCGCCCCCGATCGGGCCTGACGGCGTCTACACGCACCTGACGTCACTGGCGTTCTTCCCGCTCTACCCGCTGCTGGTCCGCGCGGTCGCGGTGCTCGGAGTGCCCTACCTGGGTGCGGCGCTGGTCGTGACGGCGGTCGCGGGGGCCGCGGCCGCCGTCCTCATCGCCGAGTGGGCGCGGCCGCTGGCCGGTGATGCCGGGGCTGTCCTGCTGGTCGCGGTCTGGGCGGTCCTGCCTTCCAGCGTCGTGCTCGACATGGCCTACTCGGAGGCGCTGTTCGTCGCCGCCGCCGCCGGCTGCCTGCTCGCACTGCAGCGCGAGCGGTGGCTGACCGCCGCCGCGGCCGTCATCCTCGCCGGGCTGACTCGACCCACTGCCGGGCCACTGCTGTTGGCGCTGTGGGTCGCGGTGGCGTTGCACCATCGCCACCGCTGGCGCATCGAGGCGGACCGCAGCGCGCGGACCGCCGACCACCCGCCTCGGCCGGTCCTGCCCCGCGCGGTGGTGGCCGCCCTGCTCGCGCCGGTCGGACTGGTCATCTCGCTGGCGCACGTGGCGGCCGTCACGGGGCGCGTCGACGGTTGGTTCTGGCTGGAACGGACCGTCTGGCGCAGTGGCTTCGACGGCGGGTGGTCGGCGCTGCAGCACTACGGGGAGCTGTTCACCGGTGGCCGCACCGCCCATCGGCTGCCGGAGGTCGTCTCGGCGGTGGCGGTGGCCGCGGCCGTCGCCCTCGTCGTGGTGGCATGGCGCCGCCGCCTCCCGGCGGCACCCATGACCTACGCCGTTGCCGCTGCCGCGCTCGCGGTGGGGGAGCGCGGCTACTTCTACGTCAAGCCGCGGTTGCTCTTCGTCTGCTTCCCGCTGCTGGTGCCGCTGTCCCGGTGGCTGGTCACGGTGCCGTGGCGGTGGCTGGCGGCGGGGGCGGTGCCGGTGGTGGTGGCGAGCCTGGCCTACAACGCCTATCTGCTGGTCGGCTGGCCCAAAGCGCTCTGAGCCTCCGGCGGCGCAGCAGCACCGCGGTGACGGCCACGCTCACACCGCCCAGGGCGGGCCCGGTCCAGCGCCCCGGTGGCGGCGCGGCGCCGTACACCGGAAGCAGCCGCACCGCACCCCGCCCCACCAGCGCCAGCGGGTCGAGGTAGGTGGCGTCGCGGCGCAGCCCCCAGTGCAGGCACACGCGCGGGGCGCAGTGGCTGCCGGCCGCGGTCAGCCGCCCGATCCGCTGCCCGCGCCGGACCTGCTCGCCCGCACTGACGGTGGGCCGCACCGGCTCGTAGGTCGTGAGCAGCCCGTCCGGGTGCCGGACCGACACCACCCCGACGCCGGCGACCCGACCGGCGAACGCGACCACGCCGGCACCGGCGGCGCGCACCGGCTCCCCGTCACTGCCGGCCAGGTCCACCCCCCGGTGACCGGGCAGCCAGCGCTGGCTCGGCGGGTCGAAGCGCGCGACGACCTCGTGCGGTGGCGGCAACGGCCACGTCCAGCCACCGGTCGCGTCGCCGGCCGAGGCGGCCACGGGTGCTGGTGCGGTGAGCAGGACGACGGCGAGGAGGGGGACGGACCACCAGAACCGGCTCATCTGCCGAGGCTGCGCCCGGGACGGCCGCGACAGCCGCCACCGCCGGCGGTTGTGGATCACCCGTACACTGTGCGCAGCGGCTCGTTCGCGAGCCGACTTCGCACGTCCTCACACCGCCCGCCACGGGCGGGGCGTGCCGGCCGGTCCCTGTGCATCTCGGCAGGGTCCCGGCGCGTCGAGGGCGTCAGGCGCGACGGCCGCCCGGCCGCCGCGGACAACCGGTGCGCACCGGGTCGGCCGGAGGCCGGCGGCGGAGCGCGAGAGGAGCACCACCATGGCCGTCGTCACGATGCGCCAGCTGCTCGAGAGCGGCGTCCACTTCGGGCACCAGACCCGTCGGTGGAACCCGAAGATGAAGCGGTTCATCTTCACCGAGCGCAACGGCATCTACATCATCGACCTGCAGCAGTCGCTGTCCTACATCGACCGCGCCTACGACTTCGTCAAGGAGACCGTCGCCCACGGCGGTTCCATCATGTTCGTCGGCACGAAGAAGCAGGCGCAGGACGCGATCGCAGAGCAGGCCACCCGCGTCGGCATGCCCTATGTCAACCAGCGCTGGCTCGGCGGCATGCTCACGAACTTCTCCACCGTCTACAAGCGGCTGCAGCGGCTCAAGGAGCTCGAGGTCCTCGAGCAGACCGGCGGCGCGCACGTGACGACGAAGAAGGAGGCGCTGCACCTGTCGCGGGAGAAGGAGAAGCTCGAGCGCACGCTCGGCGGCATCCGCGACATGCAGAAGACCCCCAGCGCGATCTGGGTGGTCGACACCAAGAAGGAGCACATCGCCGTCGCCGAGGCGCGCAAGCTCAACATCCCGGTGATCGCGATCCTCGACACCAACTGCGACCCGGACGAGGTCGACTACCCGATCCCGGGCAACGACGACGCGATCCGCTCCGTCGCCACCCTCACGCGGGTGATCGCCGACGCGGTCGCCGAGGGCCTCATCGCCCGTGCCGGCGCCGCCGCGGGGGAAGACAAGCCGGAGCCCGGAGCACTGGGCGCCGACGAGCCGCTGGCCGACTGGGAGCGCGAGCTGCTCGAAGGCCAGAACGCCGCTGCCGCTGCCGGCAGCGAATCCACCCCGCCCGCGACGGACGCGACTCCCTCGGGTGACGCCCCGGCGCAGTCCTGACGGCCGCGTCGCGCGCCGCTGACCGACCGAACGACGTGAGGTACGCCGCCGTACCTCTCGACACGAAAGAGAACTGACATGGCCATCAGTGCTGCCGATGTGAAGAAGCTCCGCGACGCGACCGGCGCCGGGATGATGGACGCCAAGAAGGCGCTGGAGGAGGCCGACGGCGACTTCGACAAGGCCACCGAGATCCTGCGGGTGAAGGGTGCGGCCAAGATGGCCAAGCGCGGTGCCGAGCGCACCGCGAGCAACGGTCTCGTCGCCGCCGCCGAGGGCGCGATGATCGAGCTGAACTGCGAGACCGACTTCGTCGCCAAGAACGCCGAGTTCCTCCAGCTCGCCAGCGACATCGTCGCGCACGCGGCGGCGGCCAAGCCCGCCGATCGGGACGCGCTGCTCGCCGAGTCCCTCGCCGACGGCAAGACCGTCGCGGAGAACATCGAGGCGCTGTCGGCCGTCATCGGGGAGAAGCTCGAGCTCGGCAAGGTCGTCGTCTTCGACGGTCAGGTCGCGGCCTACATGCACAAGCGGGCCAGCGACCTGCCGGCCCAGATCGGCGTGCTCGTCGAGTTCGAGGGCGATGACGTCGAGGCGGCGCGAGGCGCCGCCATGCAGATCGCCTCGCTGCGTGCGCAGTACCTCACCCGCGACGACGTCCCGGCCGACACCGTCGCCAACGAGCGGCGGATCGCGGAGGCGACCGCGCGCGAGGAGGGCAAGCCCGAGCAGGCCCTGCCGAAGATCGTCGAAGGCCGCGTGACCGGGTTCTTCAAGGAGGTCGTGCTGCTCGACCAGCCCTACGTGCGCGACAACAAGAAGACGGTCAAGCAGGTGCTCGACGAGGCGGGCGTGACCCTCAAGCGGTTTGCCCGGTTCGAGGTGGGTGCCTGACCCGGCACGGCGCTTGCGGGCGCCGCTGCTCCGCCGAGCGGCGGGCTGACTTGCACCACCTGACGACACGACTGGAGGAGACTGCCGCGGTGACCTCGCAGCCCTCCCAGTGGAACCGGGTCCTGCTCAAGCTGTCCGGTGAGGCGTTCGCCGGTGCCGGCGACGCCGCACCCGGTGAGCCCCAGAGCGGGAAGCTCGGCATCGACCCCGTCGTCGTGTCCGACATCGCCCGGCAGATCGCCGACGTCGTACGCACCGGCGTGCAGGTCGGGGTCGTCGTCGGTGGCGGCAACATGTTCCGCGGGGCGTTGCTGGCCCAGCGCGGGGTCGACCGGCCGCGAGCCGACTACATGGGCATGCTCGGCACGGTCATCAACTGTCTGGCTCTGCAGGACTTCCTGGAGAAGGCGGGGATCGACACCCGCGTGCAGACCGCCATCACGATGGGTCAGGTCGCCGAACCCTACGTGCCGCGCCGGGCGATCCGCCACCTGGAGAAAGGGCGGGTCGTCATCTTCGGGGCCGGCCTCGGTGCACCGTTCTTCTCCACCGACACCTGCGCGGCGCAGCGGGCGCTGGAGGTCGGCGCGCAGGTGCTGCTGATGGCCAAGACCGTCGACGGGGTCTACGACGCCGACCCGAAGGTCGACCCGGCCGCGGTGATGTTCGACGCGCTCGACTACAGCGACGTCATCCGGCGGGGGCTGAAGGTGGCCGACGCCACCGCCATCAGCCTTTGCATGGACAACCGCTTGCCGATCGTCGTGTTCAACCTGCTCACCGACGGCAACATCGCGCGGGCTGTTCGCGGTGAGAGGATCGGCACGCTGGTGTCGAGCGACCCCGGCCGCGCGGAGGGCACCGGCCGCGCCGACGAGCCGGGGCACGAGGAGACGACGTGATCGACGAGACGATGCTCGAGGCCGAGGAGAAGATGGAGAAGGCCGTGCACGTGCTGCGAGACGACCTCGCCAGCGTGCGCACCGGCCGCGCCTCGCCGCAGATGTTCCAGAAGATCGTCGTCGACTACTACGGCGTCCCGACACCCGTGAACCAACTGGCGTCGTTTCACGTTCCGGAACCGCGGATGGCCGTCATCACGCCGTACGACAAGTCCCAGCTGGGCGCGGTGGAGCGCGCGATCCGTGACAGTGACCTCGGCGTCAACCCCACCAACGACGGCAACGTCATCCGGGTCGTGTTTCCCCAGCTGACCGAAGAGCGTCGCAAGGAGCTCATCAAGGTCGCTCGGCACAAGGCGGAGGAGGGCCGCGTGTCGATCCGCAACATCCGCCGGCACGCCAAGGAGACGCTCGACAAGCTCGCCCGCGACGGCGAGGTCGGCGAGGACGACGTCGCCCGCGCGGAGAAGGAGCTGGAGAAGCTCACCCACACCTACGTCGAGCACGTCGACGAGGCGCTCAAGCACAAGGAAGCCGAGCTGCTCGAGGTTTGAGCACGACACGAGAAGCGGCCGACACCGCCGCACCGCCGTCACCCGGCCGCGCGGGGCGCAACCTGCCGGTGGCGCTCGGGGTCGGCCTCGGGCTGGGTGCGCTCCTGCTCGGCACGCTCTACACGTTCAAGCCGGTCACGCTCGCGATCATCGCGCTCGCCGTCGTCACCGGGATGTGGGAGCTGGTCGGCGCGCTGCGGCAGAAGGGCATGCACGCGCCGTTGCTGCCGCTGGTCGTCGGCACCTGCGTCATCCTCGCGATGGGCTACTGGAGCGGACGCGAGGCGATGACCGTCGCGATGTTGCTGACCGCGGTGGCCGTCGTCGTCTGGCGGCTCGCGGAAGGCGCGCAGGGCTTGCTCGCCGACTTGGGTGCGGGTCTGCTGTGCCTGGCCTATGTCGGGTTCCTCGCCGGGTTCGCCGCACTGATGCTGGCGCCCACCGACGGCGACCGCCGCGTGACGACGTTCATCGCGACCGTGGTCGCGAGTGACGTCGGCGGCTATGCCTTCGGCGTGCTGTTCGGCAAGCACCTCATGGCACCGGTCATCAGCCCGAAGAAGTCATGGGAGGGCTTCGCCGGGTCGACCCTGGCCTGCGCCCTGTGCGGCGCCCTGCTGGTCTCGTTGCTGCTGCACGGGCACTGGTGGCAGGGCGTGCTGTTCGGTCTCGCGAGTGTGTGCACGGCGACCCTCGGCGACCTGGGCGAGTCGATGATCAAACGCGACATCGGCATAAAGGACATGAGCACGTTGTTGCCTGGGCACGGCGGCGTGATGGACCGCCTCGATTCGTTGCTGCCGTCGGCGCCCGTCGCGTGGCTGCTGCTGGCGGCGTTCGTCCCCGTCCACTGAACTGTCGAAGGCCTCCCTGTGACCGCACTGCCGCTGGTGTTCGACGCGCCGCGCCGCGGCAAGCCGCCGCGACACCTCGCCGACCTCGAGCCGGCGGAGCGGCGGGCGGCGGTGGCGGCTTTGGGCGAGCCGCCCTATCGGGCCGACCAGCTGTCCCGGCACTATTTCTCCCGGCTCACCGACGATCCCGCGGCCATGACGGACCTGCCGGCGAGCAGCCGCGAGCGGCTGGGCGCGGCACTGCTGCCGGCGCTGCTCACCCCGGTGCGCACGGTGGAGTGCGATCAGGGCGCGACTCGCAAGACGCTGTGGCGGTTGTTCGACGGCGCGCTGGTGGAGTCGGTGCTGATGCGTTATCCGGAGCGCATCACGATGTGTGTCTCCTCCCAGGCCGGCTGCGGCATGGCCTGCCCGTTCTGCGCCACCGGCCAGGCCGGCCTGACCCGCAACCTGTCCACCGGCGAGATCGTCGAGCAGGTGGTGGCCGGGGCCCGCGCGGCTGCCCGCGGCGACGTCGCCGGCGGTCCCGGTCGCGTCGGCAACGTGGTGTTCATGGGGATGGGCGAGCCGCTCGCCAACTACAACGCCGTGCTGGGGGCCGTACGTCGGCTGGTCGCCCCCGCGCCGGACGGCCTCGGTCTCTCGCAACGGCACCTCACGGTGTCGACGGTCGGCCTGGTGCCGGCCATCGACCGGCTCACGGCAGAGCAGTTGCAGGTCACGCTCGCGATCTCCCTGCACGCCCCCGACGACGAGCTGCGCGACACCCTCGTCCCGGTCAACACCCGCTGGAAGGTCGCCGAAGTGCTCGAGGCCGGGTGGAGGTACGCCGCCAGCACGGGGCGCCGGATCTCGATCGAGTACGCGCTCATCCGCGACGTCAACGACCAACCGGAACGCGCGCACCTGCTGGCCGAGCTGCTGCGGGGGCGGCTCGCCCACGTCAACCTGATCCCACTCAACCCCACCCCGGGCTCGGCGTGGACGGCCTCGCGCACCGTGGACGAGGACCGCTTCGTCCGCATCCTGCGCGCCGCCGGCGTCCCCACCACCGTCCGCGACACTCGCGGACGGGAGATCGACGGGGCCTGCGGCCAGCTCGCCGCCGCGCCGCACGGCTGACCGGACGGCGCCCACACGCCGCGTGGTCAGGCAACCTTTCGCCTGCTGCGACGTCTAACCTGGTGAGGCTGCGCACCCGCACGGGGGCCAGGAGATGGGGGTTTCGATGGGCGGGGTGGCGCTGCGCACGCTCGCGGGCGCCGTGAGCGCGGCGATCGGCATCACGCTGGCGGCAGCTCCGGCCGCCGCCGACACCGCTTCGGTCACGGTCACCCTCGCGCCGAGCTCGGCACCGGTGGGCAGCACACTCGCCATCACCGCTCCCTCCGGGCTCGCGACCGTCACCCAGGTGCGGTTCACCGGCAGCGCTGCGTCGGTGAACCCGGCGCAGCCGCCGACCGACACCGAGGTCGACGTGGTCGTGCCGGCCGACGCCGCCAGCGGACCACTGACGTTGACCTACTCCAACAGCACGAGTGCGCAGACCGACCAGTCGTTCACCCTGCAGGTGCCGACCAGCGGCACCATCACGCTGTCGCACCCTTGGGTCGTGTTCCCGAACGGCGCCGCCGTGCGTGCCCTGCTCACTGCGGCCGGTCAACCCGTCAGCGGCGTCACCGCGCATCTGCAGCGCGCCGCGCCGCACACCACCGCCTGGCAGCCGGTGCAGGATGCCCGCACCACCTCGTCCACCGGGCGCGTCCACTGGACCGTCTCGCCGGCCTCGACTGCGACCTACCGCGTGGTGTTCGACGACGCGCCTGCCTACCTGGGCACGACCACCCAGCGGGTGCGCCTGGCCGTGACCCCGCTGGTCATCTTCCGCACTCCCGACGTCGCGCCGATACTGACCAAGACAGCGTTGCGGGGTCGGGTGCGTCCGGCGCCGGCCGCTGACCGGGAGGTGCGGCTGCAGCAGCGCGTCGACGGCAGCTGGCACCGGGTCGCCCGCGCGAGCACCGATCGTCGTGGCCACTACACGTTCACGGTCACCTTGCCCGCCACCGGCCACTACGCCTACCGGGTCCGGCGGCCGCACGACGACGGCCACCTGAGTGCGACGAGCGCCGTCGGCCGCGTGCAGGCCGTGCAGCGGACCCTGCACAGCGGCATGTCCGGCTCGGACGTGACGGCACTGCAGCGGCGGCTGCAGAAGCTCCGGTACGACGTGGGCGCGGTGAACGGCACGTTCGGCTTCGACACCCAGCACGCGGTGGTCGCCTTCCAAAAGGTGCAGGGCCTCGCCCGGGACGGTGTCGTCGGGCTGAAGGTGTGGAAGGCGCTGACGGACCCGCGCCGGCCCAAGCTGCGCCACCCGGCAGATGCGAGCACCGCAGGGGTCGAGGTGGACCTCACCCGACAGGTGCTCTACTACGCGGTCAAGGGGCGCATCGTCCGCATCCTCGACAGCTCCACCGGGGGCGGTTACACCTACACCGGCTCCGACGGCTCGACCCAGCGGGCGGTGACGCCGACCGGGCACTTCGGCGTCGTCTACAAGCGCGACGGCTGGGTGCACGCGCCCCTCGGCGAGCTCTACCGGCCGGCGTACTTCAACTACAGCGGCTACGCCATCCACGGCGAGACCGAGGTGCCGTCCTACCCGGCGAGTCACGGGTGCGTGCGGATCACCGTGCCGGCCATGGACCGGATGAACGCGAAGCTCTACGTCGGCATCTCGGTCTGGATCTACCGCTCCTGACGGCAGGGCCGGCGCCGGCGGTCAGCGCTGGTCCGCGACCCAGGCCGCGTGCTGCTGTTGGGCGTAGCGGCGATCGACCCAGCCGGTGCGCATCGCGGCACGTGCCTCGGGGTGGCGCCAGGCCATCCAGAGGTGCCCAGCCAGCAGCGCGAGCAGGCCGAAGGTGAACAGGTCGTGGACGATCGTCGCCCCCTGTCGAACCCCGACCGGCAGGTTGATCCGAGCGGGCGCGATCAGCAACAGGCCGGTCGCGAACAGCACCAGCCCGGCGCCGGCCATGACAGCGGCCGCGAGCTTCTGGCCGCCGTTGAACTTGCCCACCGCCAGCCGAGCGACCCGCCGCTCGGGACGACGCAGCCACTCCCAGTCCACTCGGCTCAGCCGATTCATCAGGTGCACGTCGGCCCGCAGCGCCGGCGACAGCGCCAGCCCGACGAGGATCGGCACCGGCAGCAGCAGCCCGGCGACGATGTGGGCGCCTTCGACCAGCGGACGGCGCGAGAACAGCAGTGCCAGCGGCTCGTAGTACAGCCCGGCTCCGGTGACGGTCAGCACCGCGACGAGCAGGCCCGTGCTGCGGTGCACCCATCGCTCCGCCGGCGTGAACCGCGGCAACCGGTCCGGCCGGGGCGTCTCGGCCGACCGCCGCGGCCGTCCCGGCAGCAACGCCGGGGGCTTCGCGGTCATGCCGTTGGTGCGTCGGTGCGGCCGTTGGACCGGCCGACCCACGCGTTCTGGTCGTAGCCCAGCCGCTCCCAGTAGCCCGGGATCAGCTGGTCGACGACCCGGATCTCCGACAGCCACTTGCAGGACTTGTAGCCGTACATCGGCGCCACCAGCAACCGCACCGGGCCGCCGTGGTCCCGTTCGATCGGCTTGCCGTCGAGCCGGTCGACCACCAGCACGTCGCTGCGTCGAGCCTGCTGCATCGTCAGCGACTCGGTGTAGGTCCCGTCGTAGGACACGAACTGGACGGCCTTCTGGTCGCTGTCGGCGGACGCGCGGTCGAGCAGCTGCGACAGGCGCACCCCCTCCCAGCGGACGTTCGGCACCCGCCAGCCGGTCACGCACTGGAAGTCGGCGGTCAGCTCCGCCCGGGGCATCGCCCGCAGGTCGTCCACGGTCAACGTCAGCTCGCGCCCCACGTTGCCGGTGACCGCGAGCCGGTAGGCCGCCGGTGGCTTGTAGGGAAAGCCGCTGGTGACCGTGTAGTAGCGCCAGCCCGCACCCGGGATCAGCGCCGACAGCCCGGTCGGATCCTGGCTGGAGAGTGCCCCGGCGATGCGGCCGCTGACCTCCGACAACCACGGGCCGGCGGCGACACCGGCCGCGCCCAGCCCCAGCAGGCCGAGCACCACCCGGCGGCCCACCGGAGTGCCGGCGGCGGGCGCGGACTGCGGGTCGACGTGATCGGTCAGCGGATGGCCTCTCGGGCGGTGACGTTCTCCTCCAGTATTCGCCTGCGACCGCCCGAGTGGTTCACCGCACGCACCTCCGGCCCGACCGTCACCAGCCGCGCAGGTCCACCGGGAGCTCCTCGACGACGAGGTCGCCGTCGACCAGCCACATCCGCTCGTGCAAGGCCACCGTCGGGTCGATGTGCGCCGGCACCACCCGCACCCGGTCGCCGAGCTGCACCGCGTCGAAGTCGTCCGGCTGCCACGTCACGTGCTCGTCGGAGCAGAACCACACCACTCCGCCCGGGATCGTCGGGTTGCCATGGTCCATGCCCAGCGACTTCAGCCCGACGTCGACGACGGCCCAGTCGGGGATGCCGCCGGCCGGGGGAGTGCGCGAGATCACCGTGCCGAGCACGACCAACGCCTGCCGGAACGGCAGGTCCTCCAGTGCGCCGTAAGCGGTGTCCATGAGCACATAGGAACCCGCCTGGATCTCGTTGGCCCAGGTGTTCACGGCGTAGGTGCCGGTCCCGCCGGCCGACACGACGTCGCCGCCGACCTGCGCGTGCGCGGTCAGCAGTCGTTGCATGCACTCCTCGGCCTGCTTCGTCCGCTCGGCCACGTCCGGCACGACCATCACGTGCCCCTCGTAGCCCATGACGCCGCGCACGCTCAGTCCCGCCGAACGCGCGAACTGCGCCAGCCGACCGGCCTCTTCGGGTGCGCAGCCACAGCGCGGCAACCCCACGTTGACGTCGATGACCACCTCGGGCACACCGGCGGCGGCCGCCGCGCGAACGACCGGTTCACTGTCGACCGCGACCGTCACCCGCGCGCCTGCCTCGACGACGGCTCGGAGCCGCCGCATGTCGAGCACCTCGTTGGCCAGCAACAGGTCCTCACCCAGCCCGGCCGCGGCCATGCCTTCGACCTCGCGGATCGTGGCGCAGGTGAAGCTGCGGTGACCGACCCGGGCCTGCAGCCGCGCCAGTCCGGTGCTCTTGTGCGCCTTGACGTGTGGACGCAGCCGACGACCCGGCAGCGCCGACGCCATCGTCGCGAGGTTGTGCTCCAGCGCGGCCCGGTCCACGACCAGTGCGGGTGTCGGCACGTCGTACGTCGTCGTCACGACCCGAGCACCGTCCTCAGGTAGTCGTTGGTGAAGAGCCGGTCCGGGTCGACCTCGTCGCGCACCGCGAGGAACTCGTCGAACCGCGGATAGACCGGCCGCAGTTCCGCGTGCGCACGCCAGTGCATCTTGCCCCAGTGCGGCCGCCCACCCAGCTCGCGCAACTCCGCCTCCACGGCACGGAAGTAGCCTTCGAACTCCTCCCCGCGATAGCGATGGATCGCGACGTAGCCGGTGTCGCGTCCCTCCGCGGTCGACAGCGGGATGTCGTCGGCGGCCGCCACCCGCACCTCGATCGGGAACGAGATGCGCAGCCCGTCCCGGTCGATGACCCGCTGCACCGCCCGCACGGCGTCCGGCAACACCGCGCGCGGGACGGCGTACTCCATCTCCACGAACCGCACCCGCCGCGGTGACGTGAAGACCTGGTACGACGGCGCGGAGAACGACCGCGCACTTAGCAACCGTGCCGCCGTCGTGTTCAGCCGAGGCACCAGTGCCGGGCGGGCCCGGCCGAGCCCGCACACGACGTTGAACAGCGTGTTGGCCAGCAGCTCGTCCTCGAACCACTCCCGCAGCCGCGGCAACGGGCGCGGTGCTTCCTCCGCCGGCAACCGGTTGTTGCGCTTGGTCAGTGCGAGGTCGGTGTGCGGGAACCAGTAGAACTCGAAGTGCTCGTTGCCGTCGGCCAGCTCGTCGAGCCCGTCCATCACCTCGGCCAACGGCATCGGCCGCTCGTCGGCGTGCAGGACGAACGCGGGCTCGCACTGCAACGTCACCGCCGTCACCACGCCGAGGGCGCCCAGCCCGACTCGGGCGCAGGAGAACAGCTCCGGCCGCTCCCGCGCCGAACAGCTGACGACCGAGCCGTCGGCGAGCACGAGCTCCAAGCCGGCGATCTGGGTCGCGAGACCACCCAGCGCGTGGCCGGTGCCGTGGGTGCCGGTCGACGTCGCACCCGCGATCGTCTGCCGGTCGATGTCGCCGAGGTTCGTCATCGCCAGCCCGAGCTGGTCGAGCTCGCGGTTGAGCCGGTGCAGCGGGATGCCGGCCTGCACCGTCACCAACCCCCGCGCTCGGTCGACGGCGAGGACGGAGGTCATGCGGTCGAGGTGCACCAACGTGCCATCGGTGACGGCGGCGGCGGTGAAGGAGTGTCCAGATCCCACGGCTTTGACCCGCTGCCCGGCCGTGGCGGCACGCTTGACCAGCAGTGCCACCTCTTCGACGTCCCGCGGGTGCTCGACCGACTGCGCGGCCGCCTGCTGGTTGCCTGCCCAGTTGCGCCAGCTGCTGCTCATCGCAGCAGCGTCCCACTGCCGGAGCAGGTGAGACGGTGGTTCGTGTCGAACCAGGCGCTATGTCCCGTCGCCGACTCGTCGCAGCCGGTTGCCTGCTCGCCGCCGCCCTCGGATCCACCACCGCGCTGGCCGGCCCGGTGCCGCCGATGCCGACCAGTGGCGCGACGCCGCACGCGGTGGTGGTGCCGGTGCGTGAATCGGCGTACCCGGTCTTCGACCGGCACGGGCACCGCATCGGCCTCGCCCGCTGGCGGATGTCGCCGGCCGGGGGGAACTGCTGCGAGACCTACGTCAGCGCGACCCCCGGCGGCCGGCTCGTGGAGTCGGGCGGGACCTACCCCTGGTACACCGACGATGCCGGCAAGACGTGGTACCAGGTCAGGTTCGACATCCCGGACCAGAACGACAACGGTGCCGCGATCGCCGGCGGCGAGGGCGCGACCGTCGTCGGGCCGGCCGGCGAGGTCTACGGCGTGACCTGGGACGCCTACAGCGGAGACCACCTGCAGGCCTATCGCTACACGCCCCAGACCCACACCTGGGACGTCGCCGACGTCGTCGTGAAGACGCCGTTCTACGACCGGCCGTGGCTGACCTATGCCCGTGGGCCGGTGACGCTCGACGGGACGCGCACCCCGCAGCTGCTCGACGTCACCGGCGGGGGAGTCACCAAGGACGTCGACACGTTGAGCCCCGACGGCTTGGACTACAGCCACGCCTCGTTCCCCTACTACGACGAGAGTCAGGCACCGACCGGGCGCTTCCGCATCCCGGTCGTGCGCAATCCCGACGCCGACTGGTGGCAGCCGCATCCGGGCACCCACACGTTGCCGTTGAGCGGCGGTGGGGTGCTGCGGTTCGCCAACAGCGAGGACCTCACCGGCCAACAGGCCTGCCCGGTGGCCCGGCTGGTCCCCAGCACCGCGACCTGGCAGTGCGTCGACGTCGCCGGAACCTTCACCGGCACCGTGCGGCAGGACTCACGCGGCTACCTGACCGAAGTCGTCCCGGTGGCCGGCGGCACTGCGTTGCTGCTCGCCACCTCGCGGGACGGCGGGGTGCACTGGAGCCGGACCACCTTGCGGCCGCCGGCGGGGGCCGGGGTGGCGCTCGAAGCGTCCGACCTGTACGACGTGGTCGCCAACGGGCGGCTCGGCCAAGCCGTGGTCTCGGCCCGGTTCGACGACCGCAAGGGCCGTGGGCACGACGTCGTCTTCCGGGTGGACATCCACCGTCCCAAGCCCCGGCTGGCCGCGACCTACCTCGTCGGCAAGGGAGACATCTCCACCAGGAACGACGTCACCGGGTCGGCCGGCTATCGCTTCGACTACTCCAGTGTCGCGCTGCTGCCGGACGGCCGGATCGCGGTGTCCTTCGACGACTCCACCTGCGTTCAGCCCACGCTGCGGGACCCGCACCACCGCAGCCCGGAGGTCGCGATCCTGCTCTGAGCCCGCACGCGGCGGCACCCGGCCGGCGAGTGGGTGACAATGGACGGGTGACCCGCAACATCGTGCTGCTCGGCTCCACCGGGTCGATCGGCACGCAGGCGCTCGACCTCGTGCGGGTCAACCCGGACCGTTTCCGCATCGTGGGTCTGGCCGCCGGTGGTGAGCGGCCGCAGCTCCTGGCCGAGCAGGCGTTGGAGTTCGGCGTGGAGGCGGTGGCGGTGGCCCGGGCGGGTGCCGCCGAAGACCTGCAGCTCGCGCTCTACGCCGCCGCGCAGCGGCGTGGCTTCGCGCGCGGGGAGTTCGCGCTGCCCAAGCTGCTGATCGGTCCGGACGCCGCCACCGAGCTGGCCGGCTGGCCGACCGCCGACCTGGTGCTCAACGGCATGACCGGCTCGATCGGGCTCGCGCCGACGCTGGCCGCCTTGGATGCCGGGCACACGCTCGCGCTGGCCAACAAGGAGTCGCTGGTCGCCGGCGGTCCGGTGGTCGCCGGTCGCGCGCGTCCCGGCCAGATCGTGCCGGTCGACTCCGAGCACTCGGCGTTGGCCCAGTGCCTGCGCAGCGGCGGGCGCAACGAGGTGCGCAGGCTCGTGCTCACCGCGAGCGGCGGGCCGTTCCGCGGCCGGCGCCGCGACGAGCTGACCGGTGTCACGCCCGCGCAGGCGCTCGCGCATCCCACCTGGGACATGGGCCCGGTCGTCACCATCAACTCCGCGACTCTCGTCAACAAGGGTCTGGAGGTGATCGAGGCGCACTGGCTGTTCGACCTGCCCTACGACGCCATCGACGTCGTCGTGCACCCGCAGTCGGTCGTGCACTCGATGGTGGAGTTCGTCGACGGCTCGACGCTCGCGCAGGCGAGCCCACCCGACATGCACCTGCCGATCGCGCTCGGTCTGGCCTGGCCGGACCGGGTGCCGCACGCGGCGCACCCGGTCGACTGGACCCGTCCCGGCAGCTGGCAGTTCGAGCCGTTGGACGACGCAGCGTTCCCCGCCGTACAGCTGGCTCGTGACTCCGGCCGGCGCGGCGGCACCACGCCGGCCGTCTTCAACGCCGCCAACGAAGAAGCGGTCGCGGCGTTCGTCGCCGGGCGGCTGCCGTTCCTCGGCATCGTCGACACGGTCGCCGCCGTCGTGGGAGAGCACTCCGGCGCGCAGGAGGCGGACCTCACCGTCGACGACGTGCTCGCCGCCGAGGAGTGGGCCCGGCACCGTGCCCGCGAGCTGGTCGCGGTGGCGGTGAGCCGGGCATGAGCTACGCCCTCGGTGTCCTCGCCTTCGCCGTCGCGCTGCTCGTTTCGGTGATGCTGCACGAGTTCGGGCACTTCGCGACCGCGAAGCACTACGGCATGAAGGCGACCCGGTTCTTCGTCGGATTCGGGCCAACGCTGTGGTCCACCCGCCGGGGTGAGACGGAGTACGGCGTGAAGGCCATTCCGGCCGGCGGCTTCGTGAAGATCGTCGGGATGACCCCCCTCGAGGAGGTCGACCCGGGCGACGAGAACCGCGCGTTCTACCGGCAACCGGCGCGGCAGCGGGTCGTCGTGCTGGCGGCGGGGTCGATCATCCACTTCCTCATCGCCATCTTCGTCCTCTACGGTGTCATCGCCACCACGGGCGACCCGTTGAAGCCGCACACGACGCTGACCGTCGACAGCACGATCGGCTGCATCATCACCGACCCACACCGGTCCGCCTGCACGCCGAGCGACCCGAGGGCGCCGGCACTGGGCAAGCTGCACTCCGGCGACCAGATCGAGGCAATCGACGGTCACGCCGTCAGCAGCTATGGGCAGCTGCGTAGCCGGCTGGAGGCGAGTCCCGGTCGCCAGGTCACGTTGACCGTCCGCCGGGACGGCCGCGACGTGCAGGTGCCGCTGACCCCGGTCGGCATCCGGGACAAGGGCCAGCAGGTCGGCAAGGTGGGCTTCTATCCCAAGGTGGTGCCGGCGCCGGTCGGCGTGGCGGCGGCCGTGCCGCGCACGTTCACCACCATCGGCACGTTCTTCACGTCCACCATCAGCGCGCTCGGGGATCTACCCCACGAGGTGTCGCTGATCCTGGAGAACAAGCCGCGCGACAACGGCGCCGCCAGCGTC
The DNA here is from genome assembly GCA_035776655.1 of Mycobacteriales bacterium. GTDB lineage: Bacteria > Actinomycetota > Actinomycetes > JAFAQI01 > JAFAQI01 > DASTWK01. The sequence continues at coordinate 16,298 of DASTWK010000004.1, forward strand.
GTCGGCATCGGCCGGGTCAGTGGGCAGATCGCGCAGGCGCAGGCGTCGGTGGGAGAACGCATCGCGAACCTCATGCTGATCGTGGCGCAGGTGAACTTCTTCGTCGGCGTGTTCAACCTGTTGCCGCTGCTGCCGCTCGACGGCGGTCACATCGCGATCGTCGGCTACGAAGAGGGACGGCGGCGGGTCTACCGCTGGTTCCGCCGGCCCGATCCGGGCCGGGTCGACCTGATGAAGATCATGCCCGTGACCTATGCGGTGGTGGCCGCGTTCGTCGGGCTGTCGCTGCTGTTGATCTACGCCGACATCGTCAACCCGATCAAGATCCAGTGAGTTCGGTGATTCGGGTGCCGGCGTTAGGTGACACCGCATTCGAGCAGGTGAGAAGTCCGATGGTGGAGACAGGCGAATGACCGCGACAACAGATCTGGGAATGCCGGCACTGCCCCCGCCGGCCCTGGCCAAGCGCCGCGCGAGCCGTCAGATCGACGTCGGCGGCGTCAAGGTCGGCGGCGACGCGCCCGTGACCGTGCAGTCGATGACGACGACGGTCACCGCCGACGTCAACGCCACCCTGCAGCAGATCGCCGAACTGACAGCGGCGGGATGCCAGATCGTGCGGGTCGCCTGCCCGAGCCAGGACGACGCCGATGCGCTGCCCGAGATCGCGAAGCACTCGCAGATCCCGGTGATCGCCGACATCCACTTCCAGCAGCGCTACATCTTCGCGGCGATCGACGCCGGCTGCGCCGCCGTGCGGGTCAATCCCGGCAACATCCGCGAGTTCGACCAGAGCGTCGAGGCCGTCGCCCGGCACGCCAAGGAGGCCGGCATCCCGATCCGCATCGGGGTCAACGCCGGCAGCCTCGACAAGCGCATCCTCGCCAAGTACGGCAAGGCCAGTCCGGAGGCGCTGGTGGAGAGCGCCCTGTGGGAGTGCTCGTTGTTCGAAGAGCACGACTTCCGCGACATCAAGATCTCGGTGAAGCATCACGACCCGGTCGTGATGATCCAGGCCTACCGGCTGCTGGCCGAGCGCTGCGACTACCCGTTGCACCTCGGCGTGACCGAGGCCGGCCCCGCGTTCCAGGGCACGGTCAAGTCTGCCGTCGCGTTCGGCGCGCTGCTGGCCGAAGGCATCGGTGACACGATCCGCGTCTCGCTGTCGGCGCCGCCGGTGGAGGAGGTGAAGGTCGGCATCGCGATCCTCGAGTCGCTCGGCCTGCGGCAACGCCGGTTGGAGATCGTCTCCTGCCCGTCCTGCGGCCGGGCGCAGGTCGACGTCTACACCCTCGCCGAGAAGGTGCAGGCCGGGCTCGAGGGCATGACCGTGCCGCTCCGCGTGGCGGTGATGGGCTGCGTCGTCAACGGCCCGGGCGAGGCGCGCGAGGCCGACCTCGGCGTCGCCTCCGGCAACGGCAAGGGACAGATCTTCGTCAAGGGCGAGGTCATCAAGACGGTGCCCGAGGCGCAGATCGTCGAGACGCTCGTCGAGGAGGCGATGCGGCTCGCCGAGGAGATGGACACCGCCGGAGCCGCCTCCGGCGTACCGTCGGTCGCCGTGTCCTGAGCCGGGACGTCGGGGGTATGGGGGCACACGTGCTGAGGTCGAGCCCGGTGCGCGTGCTCGACGACCGCGACCTGCCGGCCGTCCTCGACGTGCTCAACCGCGATCCGGTCGCCAACGTCTTCATCCAGTCCCGGGTCGAGGCCGTGGGGCTGCAACCCTGGCGGCTGGCCGCCGAGATGTGGGGTCACTACAGCGAAGGCGAATTGACCGGCCTGGCCTACGCGGGCGCCAACCTGGTGCCCATCGACGGTGACGACCGCGCGTTGAGCGCGTTCGCCGAGCGGGCGCGGCGACAGGGCCGACGCTGTTCGTCGATCGTCGGTCCGGCCGCCCTCGTCACGCCGCTGTGGCGGCACCTCGAGGCGGGTTGGGGGCCGGCGCGCGAGGTGCGGCCCTGCCAGCCACTGATGGTCGTGGACCGGCCGCCCGCGATCGACCCCGACCCCGACGTACGACGGGTGCGCCCCGAGGAGATCGACATCCTGTTGCCGGCGAGCATCGCGATGTTCACGGAAGAAGTCGGTGTCTCACCGGTCGCCGGCGACGGCGGCGCCCTCTACCGCGCCCGCGTGTCCGAGCTCGTTCACTCCGGGCGGTCCTTCGCCCGGTTCGCCGACGGACGCGTCGTGTTCAAGGCCGACGTCAGCGCTGCGACGGCGACCAACTGCCAGGTGCAAGGCGTCTGGGTGGACCCGTCGCTGCGCGGCCGGGGGTTGTCCGTGGCCGGCATGGCCGCGGTCGTGGTCGAATGCCTGGCCTCGATCGCTCCGGCGGTGAGCCTGTACGTCAACGACTTCAACGTGCCCGCGCGCCGGGCCTACGAACGGGTGGGTTTCCGCGAGGTCGGCACGTTCATGTCCGTCCTGTTCTGACGGCGCCCGCGCAGCGGCGGCGCCGCACGAGTCGGTAACGATCCGGTCGCGGGCGGTCTTGATCGTTGCCGGATCGGCCCGGTTCGGATTGACTGCGCCTGACACCCGATCGGGAGGAGCGCTCTATGCGTCAGGCGTCGCGCTTCGCGCGCCAGAAGGCAATGCGACGAGCCGGTCTCGCTGCCGTCTCCGCGGCCGCCCTCGTGGGCCTTGCGGCCTGCGGCGGCAGCAGCAGTGGCGGTTCGCAGACCAGCGGCAACAACGGAAGCAGCGCCAACGGCAAGACCATCATCTGGGGCAGCACGGACAAGCCGGTCTCGTTCGACCCGGCCGGGTCCTACGACCTGCCCAGCTGGAACGTCGTCTACAACGTCTACCAGACACTGTTGCGCGTCGATCCGAGCACGGAGAAGACCGTGCCGGACGCAGCGCAGTCCTGCAACCCGTCCAAGGACTTCAAGACCTGGACCTGCACGCTGAAGCCGGGTCAGAAGTTCTCCAACGGCGACGCGGTGACCGCTGAGGACGTGAAGTTCTCCTTCGAGCGGGTCCTGAAGATCAACGACCCGAGCGGTCCGGCTGCACTCCTGCAGGCCGGCGGCAGCGACACGTCCAACCCGAAGAAGATCAAGGACTTCACGGTCGACGCCCCGAACGCCACGACGGTCGTCTTCCACCTGCAGCACGCCAACGCGCTGTGGAACCAGTTCATCGCAACCGGTGCCGGCGCGATCGTCGACCACAACGTGTTCCCGGCCGACAAGAAGATCGCCGACGACAAGATCGTCGGGTCCGGCCCCTACGAGCTGAAGAGCTACCAGCCCAGCCAGGTGGCGCAGTTCGTGCCGAACCCGCACTACGGCGGCGACCTGCACCTGAACAACAGCGGGCTCGTCATTCAGTACTACCAGGACGAGAACGCGCTCAAGCTGGATGTGCAGCAGGGCAAGGTCGACGTCGTCTACCCGGGCCTCAGCCCCACGGCGATCGACCAGCTCAAGGGCAAGAGCGGCATCAACGTGGTCAGCGGCCCCGGAGGTGCGATCCGCTACCTCGTCTTCAACCTCAAGACGATGCCCGGCAGCAACGACGCGCAGAAGCGGGCGATCCGGCGCGCGGTGGCCTACCTCATCGACCGCCAGTCCATCGCGACCAACGTCTACAAGAACACCGTCCAGCCCCTCTACTCAATGGTCCCGAAGGGGCTCGCGGGCCAGGAGGACGTCTACAAGACCGAGTTCGGTGCCAGCCCTGACCCGGCTAAGGCCAAGGCGGAACTGCAGAAGGCGGGCGTGAAGACGCCGGTCAACTTGCAGATCTGGTGGACGCCGAGCCACTACGGCGCACTGTCCAGCGACGAATACACCGAGATCAAGCGTGAGCTCGAGGGCAGCAACCTGTTCAAGATCGACTTGCAGTCGACCGAGTGGGAGCAATACACGGGCAACTGCCTCGCCGACAAGTGCCCGGCCTACCAGCTCGGCTGGTTCCCGGACTACCCGGACACCGACGACTACCTCAGCTCGTTCTTCGGGTCCGCGTCGTTCCTGAACAACCACTACAGCAATCCGCAGGTCGACCGGCTCATCGACGACGAGCAGGGCACCACCGACCAGAACAAGCGGATCGCTGACTTCAAGAAGATCCAGGAAGCCACCGTGGCGGACGCACCGGTGATCCCCTATTGGCAGGGACAGCAGATCGCCATCACCAACGGAACGATCAACGGCCTGCAGTCGACCCTGACGCCGGACTACATCTTCCGGTTCTGGGTTCTCGGCAAGTCCTGACGACACGTGAGCCGGTGCCGGATGCGATTCCGGCACCGGCTCACGCATCCCCGGATAGGGTGCCTCTGCCATGGCCCGCTCGAGCGGATCGCTGCCGCGTTACCTCCTGACGAGGATCCTGCTCGTCATCCCGATGGTGGTGATCCTGCTCACCGTCGTCTTCGTGCTCATGCGGGTGGCACCGGGTGATCCGGTGCAGGCGGCGCTGGGCGGGCACGTGCCCCAGTCCGTCATCGAGCAGAAGCGGCACGAGCTCGGTTTCGACAAGCCCGTCATCGTGCAGTACGGCGAATATCTCGGTGGCGTGCTCCACGGGGACTTCGGCCAGCCGACGAGCACCAGCCGCAGCGTCGGGCAGATCGTGACCCACGAAGGGGCGGCGACGCTCGAGCTGACGGTCGCCGCGCTGCTGTTCGCGCTCGTCGTGGGGCTCGGGCTCGGCGTACTCATCGGCCGCTTCCGCGACACCCCCCTCGACGTCGGTGGGAGATTGTTCGGCATCCTCACCTACGCCGCACCGGTCTTCTGGGTGGGCATCCTCTTCCAGCTGCTGTTCTCCGCGAAGCTCGGCTGGCTGCCCAGCTCCGGGCAGGCCGACCCGCTGGTCAACCTGGACATCAGCGCGCGCCCGCACACCAACATCTACCTGCTCGACGCCGCCATCAACGGTCAGTGGAGCGACTTCGGCAACGTCGCGGAACACCTCGTGCTGCCGGCGTTGACACTCGGCCTGCTGGTCTGCGGTGTGTTCATCCGGCTGGTGCGGGTCAACATCATCCAGACGCTCAAGCACGACTACATCGAAGCGGCCCGAGCCCGGGGCATCGGTGAGACCCGCATCGTGCTGCGGCACGGCTTCCGCAACGCGCTGGTGCCGGTGGTCACCGTCGTGGGCCTTCAGGCCGCCCTGCTGATGTCCGGCGCCGTTCTCACCGAGACGACGTTCAACTGGCCCGGCATCGGTCAGGCCCTCATCCACTTCCTCAACGAGCGCGACTATGTCGCCGTCCAGGGCATCACGACGGTCTTCGCGCTGATCGTGGTGGGGCTCAGCCTGCTCATCGACATCGTCACCGCACTCATCGATCCCCGGGTGAGGTACTCGTGACGAGCGAGTTCATGGCACCGGGCGGTGGGGTCACCGAGACGCCGCTGGCGGTGCGCCGCGGCCGGTTCACCGGGCTTCGGCGCGCGATCGCACCGGTCGCGCAGGCGCGGGGCCTGCCCAAGTGGGTGCTCTACATCGGCAGCGTGCTCGTCCTGATGTTCGTGGTCTTCGCCATCTTCGCGCCGTGGATCTCGCCGTACTCCTTCGACCAGTACCAGGACAGTCACGGGCATCGCTTCCCGCAGAGCGCACCGCCGTCACCGCAGCACTGGTTCGGCACCAACATCATGTCGACGGATGTCTTCAGCCACATCGTCTACGGCTCGCGGACGGCGCTCGAGGTGGTCGTCATCGCTGTGGTCATCTCGATGGTCATCGGCGTTCCGCTCGGCCTGTTCTCCGGCTACTACGGGGGACCGTTCGACCGCTTCGTCGTCCTGGTCATGGACGCGATGTTCGCGTTCCCGTCGCTGTTGCTGGCGATCCTCATCGCGTTCCTGCTGCGCGGGAAGTTCGACTTCTTCGGCGCGAGCTTCAGCGGCATCATGTCGGCCGCCATATCGATCACCGTGATCTACATACCGCAGTACTTCCGGGTCATCCGCAACAGCGTCATCAGCGTGCGGGAAGAGCCTTACGTCGAAGCGGCCCGTGTCCTCGGCGCGAAGCCCCGCACGGTCATCGCGCGCTACGTCTTCGGCAACGTGGTGCAGAACGTGCCGGTCATCGCAACGCTCAACGCGGCGGACGCGCTGCTCACCCTGGCGGGGCTCGGTTTCCTCGGCTACGGGGTCCAGCCGACGGAGGCGGCCGAGTGGGGCTACGACCTGCAGCGCGCCCTGGGCGAGGCGAGCGGCGGCATCTGGTGGACGTCGGTGTTCCCCGGGCTCGCGATCGTGCTGCTGGTGACCGGCCTCACTCTGGTCGGCGAGAGTCTCAACGACATGCTCAACCCGGTGCTGCGCCGTCGCCAGTTGCTCCCCGTGAAGATCACCAACACCGAGATCGAGCTCGCCACCGAGGCGCCGACCGAGCAGCGGGGACCCCGTGACTGAGCAGCCCGTCCTGTCGGTGCGGGACTTGAAGGTCTGGTACGGCACCGCGCGAGGCGCGGTTCGCGCGGTCGACGGCGTGTCGTTCGACCTGCGGCGGGGCGAGACGCTCGGTCTCGTGGGCGAGTCCGGGTGCGGCAAGTCGACGCTCGGGCGTGGAGTGCTCGGATTGTTGCCGGACGCGGCCAAGACCGCGGGTTCGGTGCTGTTCGAGGGCCGCGACCTCACCACGCTGTCTCGCCGGGAGTTGCGCGCGCTCCGAGGTCCGCAGCTCGGCCTGATCTTCCAGGAGCCGATGACCCGGCTCAATCCGCTCATGCGAATCTCGGATCATTTTCTGGAGACACTGCGCACGCACGAGCCGGACCTGTCGAAGACGCAGATGCGGCGGCGCGCGATCGAGACGCTCGGCGCGATGGGCATCCCACCGACCCGGTTCACGAACTACCCGCACGAGTTCTCCGGCGGCATGCGCCAGCGCATCATGATCGCTCTTGCGCTCGTCCTCAATCCGAAGTTCGTCGTCGCGGACGAACCGACGACCGCGTTGGACGTGCTCGTCGAGGCGCAGATCCTCTCCATCCTCAGCGACATCAAGCGCAACTTCGACACCGCGATCCTGCTCATCACGCACAACCTCGGCATCATCGCCGAGTCGTGCGAGCGGGTGGCCGTGATGTACGCCGGGCGCATCGCCGAGGCCGGCGATGCGCGCGCGGTCTTCGCCCGGCCGGCGCATCCCTACACGCGTGAGCTGCTGGCCTCCACGATCAGCTTGTCGACCACGCGACTGCACTACATCCCGGGCGCCCCGCCGGACCTCGTCAACCCGCCGCCGGGTTGTCGCTTCCACCCGCGCTGTCCGGACGCGATGCAGGTCTGCCCGATGCGTCATCCACCGACCGTCACCACCGAGCTCAACCAGCAGGTCGACTGCTGGCTGCACGGACCGGAGGAGCTCATCCCGCCCGGGGGGACGCAGCCACTCGAACGGGAGGCGATCCGTGTCGCCGACGAAGCCTGATCTCGCGGCGCCCGCCACGGAGGCGGACCGGCACGAGCTGCTGCGGGTCGACGACCTGCACGTGCACTTCGCATTGCGTGGCGGGCTGCTCCAGCGTTTCACCGGCCGCAGCAGTGGCGCGGTGAAGGCAGTCGACGGAGTGTCATTCGCGCTGCGCCGGGGCGAGGTGCTCGGCGTCGTCGGTGAGTCCGGCAGCGGCAAGACGACGCTCGGCCGCGCCATCCTGCGGACGATTCCGATCACTGGCGGGCGGGTGCGCTTCGAGGGTGTCGACATCACCGACCTGCGCGAGTCGCAGTTGCGGCCGCTGCGGCAACGGATGCAGATGGTGTTCCAGGACCCCAACGCATCGTTGAACCCGGCGATGGACCTGCTGACGGCGGTGGGGCATCCCTTGCGCATCCACGGCATCACCGACGACGAGGACCAGATCCGTCGGCGGGTGGCCCAAGCGTTCGAGACGGTGGGGTTGGCGCCGGTCGACCAGTTCCTGCACAAGTACCCCAGCGACCTGTCCGGCGGGCAGAAGCAGCGCGCCGTCATCGCCCGCGCGATCATCCTGAACCCGCGGTTGCTCGTCGCCGACGAACCGGTGTCCATGCTCGACATGAGCGTGCGCGCGAAGATCCTTCAGCTCATGCTCGAGCTGAAGCAGGAGATGAACCTCACCTACGTCTACGTCACCCATGACCTCGCCACCGCGAAGTTCTTCTGCGACACCATCGCGATCATGTACCTCGGGCGGATCGTCGAGTACGGCCCCGCCGAGGAGATCTACGCCGATCCCAAGCACCCCTACACCCAGTCGCTGCTGCGTGCCGTCCCCGAGCCGGACCCGGCCAAGAGCGTGCCGCGGGACCTGCCGCGCGGCGAGGTGCCGGATGCCGCTCGACCGCCCCTCGGTTGCTCGTTCCACCCGCGCTGCCCGAAGGCATTCGAGATCTGCGGCTGGGAGAGCCGCGACCTGCGGGACCTGCTCGAGCGTCACTGGCTGGCCCACCCGGACGACGGGCTCGACCAGTCGCGTCGCGTCGTCGGCGACGTCAGCGCCCTCGACCAACCGGCCTTGACCGCGACCGTGCCTACCGGCGGCGGGCACAGCTCCGGCGAGGTGGCGGAGCTGCTCGACCGGATCAAGGCCGACGATCCCGATGAGCCGCTGTGGTCCGGCGTGCGCGATGTGCGGCGGTCGTCCGGTGGTGTGGACGTGGAGTTTCGCGACGACTGTGTCGATCCTCCGCTCTACCGGGTCGACCAGCAGGACGTCGCCTGTCTGCTCTACCGCGACAATCCGGTCACCCGCTGACGGACCGGCGGGCACGGCAGGAGCGGACCCGCTGCGTCCGTAATGGCGTGGTCGGTGTGCTCGCGACGTCGGTAGCCTGGCCGCCGTGGCCACCCGGATGTCGCAGTTGTTCCTTCGCACCCTTCGCGAGGATCCGGCGGACGCCGAGGTGCCGTCGCACCGGCTGCTGGTCCGCGCCGGCTACATCCGCCGCACCGCACCGGGCATCTACACCTGGCTGCCCCTCGGCAAGCGCATCCTCGACAAGGTCGCCCAGATCGTCCGTGAGGAGATGGACCGCATCGGGGGGCAGGAGGTGCTGTTCCCCGCGCTGTTGCCGCGGGAGCTCTACGAGGCGAGCGGCCGCTGGACCGAGTACGGCGACACGCTGTTCCGGCTGCACGACCGCAAGGGCGCCGACTACCTGCTCGGACCGACGCACGAGGAGCTGTTCACCACTCTGGTGAAAAGCGAGCTGTCGTCCTACCGCGACTACCCGGTCACGCTCTACCAGATCCAGACGAAATATCGCGACGAAGCACGGCCGCGGGCCGGCCTGTTGCGTGGCCGCGAGTTCGTGATGAAGGACTCCTACTCCTTCGACCTCGACGACGACGGGCTGCAGGCGTCGTACGACGCGCACCGGCTCGCCTACCAGCGCATCTTCGATCGCCTCGGCCTCGACTACCGCATCGCGTTCGCGGTCTCGGGTGCCATGGGCGGCTCGGCGAGCGAGGAGTTCCTCGCCCCGGCGGAGTTCGGCGAGGACACGTTCGTGCAGTGCGCGTCGTGTGACTACACCGCCAACACCGAAGCGGTCGAGATCGCCGCCCCGGGCGCCGGGCAGGGTCAGGCGGCGCCGGACCCGTCGTTGCACCCGGCGTCCCAGCTGCTCGACACGCCGGACACCCCGACCATCGAGACGCTCGTCGACCTGCTCAACGCGGAGCACGCGCGCCCCGAGGGCTGGACCGCGGCGGACACCCTCAAGAACGTCATCGTCATGCTCGACCACCCCGACGGCACGCGTGAGCCACTC
>DASTWK010000005.1:0-12942 GCA_035776655.1 Mycobacteriales bacterium
TAAGTAGAACTTGTTCTAAAGTCCGCCCAGCGGAAGAACACAGGGAGTCGTGATGGAGTTCGGTCTGTTCATCCAGAACTACGTGCCCAACCACCGGCGCGAGCAGGACCCCGAGGCCGAGCACCACGCGATCTTCGAGGACCTCGAGGCGGTCATCGCCGCCGACAAGGCGGGCTTCAAGTTCGTCTGGATCACCGAGCACCACTTCCTCGACGAGTACTCCCACCTGTCGGCCAACGATGTCGTCGCGGGCTACCTCGCGGCGCGCACCGAGCGCATCCACATCGGCGGCGGCATCTTCAACCCGCTGCCGGCCGTGAACCACCCGGCGAAGCTCGCCGAGCGCGTCACCTACCTCGACCACGTGTCGAAGGGCCGGGTCGAGTTCGGCACCGGTCGCGGCGCCGGCTCGCACGAGATCCTCGGCTTCCTCAACCACCTCGGCATCACTGACACGAACGCCACGAAGGAGATCTGGGAGGACGTCATCCGGGAGTTCCCGAAGATGTTCACCCAGGAGACCTACGAGGGCTACCAGGGCAAGTTCTGGTCGCTGCCGCCGCGCAAGATCCTGCCGCGGCCGTACGGCCCCGCGCACCCGGCGATGTGGTACGCCGCCGGCAACCCGCCGTCGTACGAGATGGCGGGCCGGATGGGTCTCGGCGTGCTCGGGTTCTCCTTGGACCGCTGGGACAAGGTCGAGAAGCTGCGCAAGTCCTACAAGGACGGCATCGCCGACGCCGAACCGGTTGGCGCGTTCGTCAACGACAACATCATGAGCTGCATCGCGGCGTACGTCGCGGAGGACCGGCAGAAGGCGTACGAGTCCTACGTGCACTCGCGGCCCAACTACCTGGTGTCGAACGTGTATCGCTATCACGACACGTTCCCGGCGCCGGAGTGGATGCCCAAGTGGCCGGAGACGCTGCCGGAGCCGGACCTCGAGTCGGCCGCGATGGCGGCGGAGTTCGGCGGCATCGTGATGGGCGACCCGGACGACGCGCTCAAGCAGTGCAAGAAGTGGGAGGAGACCGGCATCGACCAGCTGGTCTTCGGGATCGGCCCGGCGCCGATCGAGGACACCATCAAGACGATCGAGCTGCTCGGCCAGCACGTCATCCCGAAGATCGACACCGATCCCGAGGTGTCGACCGCTCGCTATCGCCGGCAAGCCGCCGGAGGCTGACAACCGATCCGCCTCGTCGCGCGTCTCCTGCTCGACCTTGACGTTGGAGGCAGAGATGCGCATCAGGTCGATCGTCATTCCGGTGTCCTTGCTCGCAGTGGTCGCCGGCTGCGGGAGCTCGTCGGGCCCGTCCGCCGCCGGCTCGGCCCGCCATGCCTCGGCCGGCACCCCTACGGACGAGGTTCGGGCGGTCGCGGCCCAGCCGCAGTCCGGGTCCGCGGTCTCGTCGACGCCGACCTGCCGCACCGGTGACCTGTCGGTGCGGCTCGGCCCGGCTGAGGGCGCCGCCGGCAGCGTGTACGCACCGCTGGTCTTCACCAACACCGGCACCGCCCGCTGCCGGCTGTCCGGCTACCCCGGCGTCTCCTACGTGGCGCCGGGCAACGGCCATCAGGTGGGCGCGGCCGCGACCCGCAGCGCGCAGCACCCGGCGCAGGCGGTGGTGCTGGCGCCCGGCGGCCATGCCGCGGCGGTCGTGCAGATGGTGAATGTCATGAACTATCCCGACCGGCGTTGCCGACCGACCGCGACGAGCGGCCTGCGGGTCTATCCCCCGGGCAACACCGCTGCCACCTATGTCGCGTTCGGACGCGACCGGTCGGCCTGCTCCACGGGTGTGGCGCAGTTGAGCGTCGAAGCGGTCGTGGCCGGAACGTCCGGCCGTTGACCGGGCTGTCCGGACGGTGGCGAGGCGGTCAGTCCAGCGGCTGGGTGCCGGTGGCGTGCCGCCTCGCCAGATCCTGGTAGGCGCTGGGGTTGGTCTCGATCCAGAACCGGGCGCCCGCGGACAGCTCACCGGCCGATTTGCCGGCGGTTCCGCGGAACAACGTCTCCGGCTCCACGACGGTGTTCGGTGGGACGAGCGCGCCGGCAGCGACCATGGCCCGGTCGCCGATGCGCGCGCCGTCCTGCACGGTCGCGTTGTTCCCCACCAGCGCCTCGGTGCCGACCGAGGCGCCGTGCATGACGACGCAGTGCGCGATGGTCGCGCCGGCACCGATCTCACACGGCTCGGCGGCGTGCACGACCGCGCCGTCCTGGACGTTGGCACCGGCGCGGACGACGATCGGCGCGTAGTCGGCGCGCAGCACGACGCCGTACCAGATCGAGGCCCCGGCCTCGATGGTCACGTCGCCGACGACTGTCGCGGTCGGCGCGACCCAGGCATCGGGATGAACATCTGGCGTCTTGCCCTCGAACGAGAACAGCGGCATGCGGCGCAGGTTACCGATGACCGGAGCCGACCGGCTCAGCCGGCGGTCATGCCGCCGTCGCTGGACACGACCGTGCCGTGGATGTTGCGCGCCTCGTCGGAGCACAGGAACGCGAACAGGTGCGCGATGTCCTCCGGCTGGGCCAGCCCACGAAAGCCCATGTAGCGGCCGACGAGATCGAAGTCCACGTCGCCGGGCATCTGGTAGCCGTGCACCAGCCCGGTCTCGACACCGCCCGGTGCGATCCCGACCACCCGCAACGGCGATTTCATGAACTCCATCGCGAGCGACTTCGTCAGCTGCACGACCGCACCCTTGGTCATGCTGTAGACGACGGTGAACGCCTGCCCCATCAACCCGGCGTTGGACGCGATGTTGACGATCACGCCGGCGCTGCCATCGCCGCGGTCGGTGAGCAGGTGGGGGATCGCCGCCTGGCACAGGAAGAAGTAGCCGTCGACGTTGACGCCCATCATCTGCCGGTAGTCCGACTCGCTCACCTCGGCGAAGTGCTCGGCTCGCGCAATCCCGGCGATGTTGCCGAGGATGTCGAGTCGGCCGAAACGCCGCACACACTCCGCCACGGCGGCCACGCACTGCGCCGCCTGGCTGACGTCGGCGCGGTGGGTCACCAACTCGCGAGCAGCGGCTGCCGCGGTGTCGGCCAACCCCGGCTCGTTCACGTCCACCGCGAACACGTCGGCGCCCTCGGCGGCCAGCCGCAACGCCACGGAGCGACCGATGCCGGAGGCCGCGCCGGTGACCAGCGCGACCCGGCCGGTGAACCGGGCCTCGGTCACAACTGACCGAGCCGGGCGAGGTAGTCCTCGTCGTCCCGCGGCCCGACGAACAACCCCTCGGCGTCCGTCAACAGCGTGCCGTCGAGGTGGCACTCGCCGCGGATGAACCGCTTGCGCCCCTCCACACGATCCACCCACGCGCTGACCGCCAACGGCCGGTTCAACGGTGTCGGCTGGCGGTAGTTGACGTGCAGGTACGCCGTGAAGCCCGGACCGAGCTGCGCGAATCCGAGCAGCTCGTCGAACATCGCCGCGAGCATGCCGCCGTGGACGTGTCCGGGCGGTCCCTCGTAGGCCGGGCCGAACGTCACGTCGCCGGCGACGTAGTGCTCGACGTCGACATCCTGGCGTGGCGGCCCGTTGACCACCCGTAGCTGCAGCGGCGGCGCCATCGGGTTGCTGCGGCCACTGACCGGGCTGAACGCGATGAAGTCGCGTGGCTGCAGACCGGCTTCGCTGATCTCCCAGGAGCGGGTGCGCTCCGGCAGCGTCTCGAGGTGGTCGGCGAAGGATGCGGCGGCCTCCGCCGCGCGGCGCAAGTCGTCGGCGGGCGGGCGGACCACCGCCAGCCGCGCGATGATGCGGCGCAGCTCGTCGGCGAGGTCCTGCGAGGCCTGTCGGGTGTCGGCGTCCACGCCAGCCTTTCTAGCGAGCGGTCGGGTCAGTCGGTGAACTGGGGCGGCCGCTTCTCCTTGCGTGCCGCGACCGCCTCCTCGAAGTTCCGCGTGGTCAGCCGCACGTAGAGCTGGGCGATGCCCTCGTGGTCGAGGTGTGCCGCCAACGAACCCGCGTCGAGACTCGCCCACAGCATGCGTTTGGTGAGCTCGGTGCCCGGGCGGCTGAACCCGATGATGCGCCGCGCGACGTCGATGCAGTCGTCCAGCAGCTCGTCGGTTTCGACGACGCGGGTGACGAGCCCGATGAGCAGCGCCTCGTCGGCGGTCACGTCGCGGCCGGTGAGCATGATCTCGGCCGCCCGGGCCGAGCCGACGGCGCGTGGGAGCAGGTAGCTGAGACCGAGCTCGCTGGCCGTCAGGCCGTTGTTGATGCCGGCGGCGCGGAAGTAAGCGGCCTCGGCCGCGAGCCGGATGTCACACGCCAACGCCAAGCAGAAGCCGCCGCCGATCGCCGGTCCGTTGACGGCGGCGATGACCGGCTGGTGCATCCGCCGGATCGTGAGGATGACGTCGTCGAGCAGTTCCATCGAACGCAGCGCGATCGTCGAGAGCGTCAGCCCTTCGATGCCCGGCACCCGGCCCGGATCCTCCAGGTCGGCGCCGGAGCAGAAGGCGGTGCCGGCGCCGGTGAGGAGGACGACGCGGATGTCGTTGTCGCTGCTCACCGCGCGCAGCGTGTCGCGCAGCGGGATCATGACGTCGAACGCCATGGCGTTCATGCGCTCCGGTCGGTCCAGCGTGACGAGCGCGACTCCGTCGGCCGGCCTCTCGACGCGGACGAAGCTCACCGATCGCCGCCGAGCGCGGTGTCCGGCAGGCCGACGATGCTGTAGCAGCGCTCCTGCCGGCGGCCGCTGAACCGCCATCCGTCCGGTGTACGGACGAAGTCGTCGTCGTACCACAGCCCGATCAGCCACACCGCCGTCGAGCCATCGGGGTTGTCGATGACCATCGGGTTGTTGCATGAGGTGCGGGCCGTGGCGCGATTGCCGTCGAGGGTGATCGCCGGCAGCCCCATCATGTGCTGGGTGCGGCGGAAGACGCCGAGCGCGTCGGTGAGGAACCGCACGATCTCCGCCGGCGACCCCACCGGTCCGCCGAACGCGCTGAAGTCGATGCGGGCGTCCGGCGTGAACAACTCGCCCAGCCGGTCGAAAGCGCCGCCGTCCAGGAGGATCGGATAGCGCGCGATCAGTTCCTGGATCGCGAGCTTGTCCGCGACCTCGTCGACCCCCGGCACCGGGTGAATATATGACGCGGCGTCAGATGACGCCGATGGCCAGGCTCCGGCTCAGGAGCAGCCGGGCACCGGCTTGTTGTTGTTGCCGAGCTCGACCAGGGTGCAGAAGGTCAGCTTGCTGACCTTCCATTGCCCCGCGACCAGCACCGCCTGGCCGCTGGCATTGGGCAGCAACGGCGTCTTGCCGTTGAGCAGCGTCCAGGTGACGCTCGCGGTGGTCGGGCTGATGAAGCGGATCAGCTGCACCTTGGCCTTCCGGTTGAGATGCGATGCTTTGTCCTCCTTCGCCGCCAGCTTCAGCGCCGCGCCCAGCTGGTCGCCGTCCTCGAGCACTCCGGCCGCCTCGGCCCGGGATGTTCCGCTGTTGAAGAACTTCACCCACACCGACGTGATCTGCGCCTTCGCGGCGGCCGGATCGGCAGGCGCCGTGGCGGTGCTCGCGGGGGTCGTCGAGCTCGTGCCGGCCGGGGATGCCGGCGTGCTGGAGCTGCCGCTTCCGCCACAGCCGACGAGGCTGAGGGTGCCGGCAAGGGCGAGCGCTGCGCCGCTCAGAAGCTTCGTCATGAGGCGAACGTAACGACCCCGCATGGTTCGTGCGAGGCGAACGTCGATCTTTCTCCGAACTCGCCGACGACAAATCTGACGGGGCGTCACATAATGCATCGACTACGGGTCGCGGGTGCGGCCGAGCAGCACGAGAGGACAGCGGATGACCGACTACGACAAGATCCTCATCGGCGGCGAGTGGGTCGCCCCGTCCAGTGGCCAGCGCTTCGAGGTCCGCTCGCCGGCGACTCTCGACGTGGTGGGTTCGGTGCCCGAGGCGCTGGAGGCAGATGTCGACGCGGCCGTTGCCGCCGCACGGCACGCGTTCGACCGTGGACCCTGGCCCACCACACCCCCGGAAGAGCGGGCCAAGGTGATCGCGAGGTTCACCGAGCTGCTCACCAGTCGCATCGACGAGGTCGGCGGCATCATCACGTCCGAGATGGGTGCACCCACGATGACGGTGCAGATGATGATGTGGACGCCCGCGCAGGCCGTGCTCGACTTCTACGGGAAGCTCGCCGCGACCTTCCCCTGGGAAGAGACGCGCACCGGCATGTTCGGTGAGACGAAGGTGCGTCGGGAGCCGGTCGGTGTCGTCGCTGCGATCATCCCGTGGAACGTGCCGCTGTTCATCGCGATCAACAAGGTGGTGCCGGCGCTGCTCGCCGGCTGCACCGTCATCCTCAAGCCTGCGCCGGAAACCCCGATCGACGCCCTGTGGCTCGGTCAGCTGTTCACCGAGGCCGGTCTGCCCGAGGGGGTCCTGTCGGTGCTGCCCGCGGACCGGGAGGTGAGTGAATATCTGGTCACTCACCCGGGCGTGGACAAGGTGTCGTTCACCGGGTCGACCGCCGCGGGTCGACGCGTCGGCTCGCTCGCGACCGAGCGGCTCAAGCGGGTCTCGTTGGAGCTGGGTGGCAAGAGCGCGGCGATCGTGCTCGAGGACGTCGACGTGCCCTCGATGGCCGGCATGCTCGCGTTCTCGGGTTTGATGAACAGCGGCCAGGCGTGCGTCGCCCAGACCCGGATCATCGCCCCGCGCTCGCGCTACGACGAGGTGACCGAGGCGATCGCCGCGGCAGCCGCCGGCATGAGCGTCGGTGACCCGCTCGACCCGTCGACCCAGCTCGGCCCGCTCGTCGCCGAGCGCCAGCGCGACCGGGTGGAGAGCTACATCGACAAGGGCAAGGCCGAAGGCGCCCGGCTCGTCACCGGCGGCGGCCGGCCCAAGGGACTGGACACGGGCTGGTACGTCGAGCCGACGGTGTTCGCCGACGTCGACAGCAAGATGACGATCGCGCAGGAGGAGATCTTCGGCCCCGTCCTGTCCGTCATCCCCTACGACACCGTCGAGCAGGCGGTCGACATCGCCAACGACAGCGACTACGGCCTCGCTGGGTCGGTGTGGACCCAGGACATCGACCGCGGCTACGACATCGCCAAGCAGATCCGCACCGGCACCTACGGCATCAACTGGTACGCCTTCGACATGGGTTCACCGTTCGGCGGCTACAAGTGCTCGGGCATCGGTCGCGAGGACGGGCCCGAGGGGCTGAACGCGTTCTGCGAGCTCAAGAGCATCCTCATGCCGATGGGCTACTCCTCCGCCGCTTCCTGAGCGAGCTAGGAGGTGGGCACGACCACGGCTCGCCCGTTGAGGGTGCCGGCCCGCAGCCGCTCGTAGGCCCGCGGCGTCTCGTCGAAGCCGAACTGCTCGATCTCGACGACGACGCCGCGGGTCTGGGCGAGCTCCACCACCTCGTGCAGCTCGGCAATCGTGGCGCCCTGCGGGATGAACACGTCCACGTCATGCGCCGGCTGCCCCCAGCGCAGCTGCACGGACCCGAAGCCTTGACCGACGATGGCGACCGCGCCCGCGGTGGCGGCGTTGCGCACGGCGGCGTTCATCGTCTGGTCGGTGCCGACGAAGTCGAGGACGCCGTCCGCTCCGTCCGGCCCGACCACCTCGCGGAGCCGTCGCGACAGCCCGTCGCCGGCGAGTACCACCTCGTCCGCACCCAGCCGCTTGGCCGCCGCGACCCGCTCCTCGCGCGCTTCCACGGCCACGACGCGGGCCGAAGTCTGCAGCTTGAGCCACTGCACGGCATAGGCGCCGAGGCCGCCGACGCCGATCACGACGGCGGTCGAGTCGTCGTACAAGCAGCGGCGCACCCGCTGCACGGCGTGGTACGACGTCGCGCCGGCGTCCGTGAGCGGCGCGACGACGCGCGGGTCGAGCGTTCCGAGCGGCACCAGCTCGCGGCGGCGTACGACGAGGTGCGACGCGAGGCCGCCATCGACGCCGAACCCACGCCCCTTCCAGTTGTGCACGCAGTAGTTGTCGGCGCCCCGCCGGCACCAGCGGCACTCGCCGCACGGTGACATGCACGCGACCGCGACCGCGTCGCCCTCGGCCAGGTCGGTGATGCCGTCGCCGCACGTCTCGACCCAGCCGGCGATCTCGTGCCCGAGCGTGAACGGCACGTCATAGGGCAGCACGCCGGCCGGGGAGTCGAGGAACAGCACGTCGGAATGGCACAGCCCGACGCCGCCGACCCGGACCAGCACCTCACCCGGCGTGGGTTCCCGGCGCGGCACCTCGTCGAAGCCCGGCCGCTGCCAGTCGAGCAGCCGGTAGGCCCGCATCGTCGCCATCCCCGTCCCGCCCCTCCGCCAGGTCGCCGCTCGACTATGCCGCACCGATGTCGCGGAGGTCACACCTGCGCTGATCCGATGCGGGCATGTTCGGCCACCGGCCGGCGTTGTGCCAGGCGTGAACGACAAGCCCGCCCGGTCGCGCGCGGAGGACGGGTCGCCGGCACCGCGCAGCCTGCGTGGCTGGAACCGGCTCACGCTTCGATTCTTCGGCCCCCCGAGCGTGGGCAGGTACGACGGCCCTTATCCCGAGGTCGACCCGGACCCGGACTGCCCGTTCTGCGGCAGCCGCGAGTCGTCGCACGAGACGTTCCGCACCGCTGACGGCAAGACGCTGCGCCGCTGTCCCACGGCCTGAGCGTCAGCCGGCGAGGTCCGGGATCGTGATCGACCCGTCGGGGCCGATCGGGAAGCCGGGGTTGTGCGCCACCTCCCACAGGTGTCCGTCGAGGTCCCGGAAGTAGCCGGCGTAGCCGCCGTAGAACGTCTCGGCTGCCGGACGGGTGACGGCTGCGCCGGCGGCCACTGCCTCCCGCAGGACGTCGTCGACCTCGCCTCGGCTGCGCGCGTTGTAAGCGAGCGCGACGCCACCGAATTCGCCCGTGCCGTCGTCGCCCACCCTGGCGTCCGCGGCGAGCTTCTCCCGGCCCCACAGCACGAGCCCGCTCCCGCCGATCTGGAAGAACACGGTCTCTTCGATCTCTTGACCGGTCCAGCCGAGCGCCTCGTAGAACGCGCGGGCCCGGCGTACGTCGCTCACGCCGAGCGTGATCAGGCTGACCCGTTGCTCCATCCGCGCACCGTAGCGGCAACCGGGAGCCGTGGGATCGCGAAGTCGGGCCGATGCGTGGTCAGCTGCGTTGCTGGCCATGGTCGACCCGGCCGAGCTGCCCGAGCCGGAGCTGCCGACTGCCGGCTGGGGCCGTGAAAAGCAGGAGCAGTGGATCTGCTCGCGATGGCAGAGTGCCGGCATGACCGAGGACCACTTCGCGGGTGAAGCGGCGAAGCAGTACGACGACGACCTCGCGGAGATGTTCGAGCCGGCGGTCGTCGATCCCGCCGTCGACTTCCTCGCCGACCTCGCCGGCGACGGCAGGGCGCTGGAGCTCGGCGTGGGCACCGGCCGGATCGCGTTGCCGCTGAGCCGCCGCGGCGTTCCCGTGCACGGCATCGATCTGTCTGCCGACATGCTCGCCCAGCTGCGCGCGAAGCTGCGAGCGGAGCTGCGAGTGGAGCCGGGCACAGAACGGGGCGCCGAGCCGGGCGCCGGTGACATCGCCCTCACCCACGGCGACTTCGCCACGACCACCGTCGAAGGGACCTTCCGGGTCGCCTACCTGGTGTTCAACACGATCATGAACCTGACCACCCAAGAGGCGCAGGTGAGCTGCTTCCGCAACGCAGCCGCCCACCTCGAGACCGGCGGCTGCTTCGTCGTCGAGGTGATGGTGCCGGACCTGCAACGCCTGCCGCACGGCGAGACCATCCGCCCGTTCCAGGTCAGCCCCACGAAGCTCGGCTTCGACGAGTACGACGTCGCGACCCAGGCCCTCACGTCCCACCACTACTGGAAGGACGCCATCGGCTGGCACAACCAGTCGGTGCCGTTCCGCTACGTCTGGCCAGCCGAGCTCGACCTGATGGCCCAGCTGGCCGGCCTGGCCCTGCGGGAGCGCTGGGGCGGCTGGCAGCGCGAGCCGTTCAGCAGCGGCAGCACCAGTCACGTCTCGGTGTGGGGGAAGCTGCACGCCTAGAGTCGCCGGATGACCACGCACCCGCCGGTCGCCCTCGTGACCGGCGCCAGCCGCGGCATCGGCCGTGCCTGCGCACATGCCCTCGCCGAGCACGGCTTCCGCGTCGCGGTCACCGCCCGCACGTTGCACGAGGGTGCCGGCGTCGATGACTCCGACTCCGGCTCGGGAGCGCCGATCGAAGGGTCACTGGAACGTACGGCGGCGGAAGTGCGCGAGCGCGGCGGCCAGGCCCTCCCGGTCGTCGCCGACCTGCTCGACCACGACTCGCTGCGTAAAGCCGTTGCCACCACTCTCGGCACGTGGGGCCGTCTCGACGTCCTCGTGCTCAACGCCGTGCACACCGGCGCGGGCAGCATGCTGCCCGTCCTCGACACCGACCCGCAGCTCCTCACCACCAAGCTGCAGGCCAACGCCGTCGCCCAGCTCGTGCTCGTGCAGGCCGCGCTGCCGGCGATGCTCGACCAAGGCGGCGGACGGGTCATCGGCGTCACCTCCTACGCCGCGAGCCACGACCCCACCGCGCCCGTCGGCAGGGGCGGGTGGGGCTACGCCTACGCCGCGTCCAAGGCCGCGTTCCACCGGCTCGCCGGACACCTCGCGGTCGAGCTCGGGGACCGGGGAATCGTGGCCGTCAACGTCGACCCGGGCCACGTCCTCACCGAGCGGATGCGCGCGAACAGTGACCGGCTCGGCCTCACCGGGCACTACCAGGGCGCCCCGCCGAGCGCACCCGCCGCCGCGGTGGCCTGGCTCGCGACCGCACCGGAAGCCTCCGAGCTCAACGGCCAGAGCATCTCCGGGCTCAAGCTCGTCCTCGACCGCAGCCTGCACCCGGACTGGCGCTGACGGTCTGGCGAGAGAGCAGCGTGCGGGAGGGCCAGTGGCTCATCCGTCGACCGGGAGCAGGCTGACCCACTGCACCCGCAGCTGCCGCCGCACGAACTGCCAGCCCGCTTCGGTGCGCCGGCAGGTGTCGGTGTACGTCGCGTAGAGCACCCGGTCGCGCCACCCGTCGCCCTCCGTCTCGACGTGGTGGGCGGCGCAGCGCGTCTCGGCCGTCGCCGTGTCACCGTCGACCGACGTCACGACGTGGCTGCTGATCGTGTGGTGGGTGGCGCGATAGCTGGACAGCGCGCCGAGCGCGGTCTCGATCTCGGCTCGCCCCCGGCGTATGCCGGTGGGCTCCGCGGCTCCTGGCTGCATGAACAGCACCAGCTCGCCGTCCGGCGTGAACAGCTGGGCGACGGCCGCCGCATCGGCGCGATCGACCGCCGCCGCGTATCGCTCGGCCAGTTCCCGCAGCTCTGCACCGACCGTCATCGGCTGACCACCCGGAACGCGCGCACAACAGCGGGCAGCAGCTCCGCGGCCTCCCGCGGTGACGGCGCGAACGACGCGGCATTGAGGTACACGTTCGTGACGCCGGCAGTCGCCAGGACCGGCACCTCCGCCATCGTGGCGGTGAGGTCGCACCTGCCGTCCCCGCCGCGACGCACCTGCACCGGTGCCTGCACCTCCAGCGGACGCTCCGCGGCCTCCCGCAGGCGCGCCGCGCCCTCCCGGATGTCCTCGAGCGAGGCGCCCATGATGGGGATCCACCCGTCCCCGAGCTCGACGACGCGGCGCACGGTGCGCTTGGTCAGGGTCCCGCTGAACCACACCGGCAGCCGCTGCTGCACCGGCTGCGGCACGCAATGGACGCGTTCGAAGGTGACGGTCGTCGACGAGTACGACGCCGGCAGCCGCGACCACAGGGCCCGGCACGCCCCCACCGTGTCCTCCAGCATCCGGCCACGCGCGGAGAAGTCCAGACCGCCGGCGGCGTACTCCGCCTCCTGCCATCCGACCCCCACGCCCAGATCGACCCGGCCGCCGGAGAGCGCGTCCAGGGTCGCGACGGTCTTCGCCAGCACCGTCGCCGGTCGCAGCGGCGCGATGAGGATCCCGGTGGCCAGGCGCACCCGCGAGGTCACGCCGGCGATCGCGGTGAGCACCGTCAACGGCTCCAACCACGGCCCGTCCGGCGGTGTCGGGAAGCGCCCCCAGACGTACGCCGACAGGTCCTCGCCCATCACGACGTGATCGGTGACCACGACACGGTCCACACCGGCGTCGTCGGCGGCGCGCCCCAGGTCGACCAGCGCACGCGGATCGTCGCCGTACCACTGACCGAAGTTCGGCAGCCCCAGGCTCAACGTGACCACGAGCGCCACCTGCCGGTCCCGAACATTTCTGACACCCTTTCAGATATCGTCGCCGGGGACCACTGCGGAGGGCTGCCATGTCCATGACGTCCGATCGGCCTGCCGACCTGCACCGGCCTGCGTTCATGCCCGACCTGCTGGTCGCGGCACTGAGCCGGCATGCCGACAAGCCCGCGGTCTACCTCGGCGACGAGGTCCTGACCGCGGCACAGGTCGCGGCGGAGATGAGCCGCTACGTGCAGGCCTATGCCTCGCTGGGCATCGGCGAGCACCACCCGATCGCGATGCTCAGCAAGAACCGACCCGAGGTCCTGTTCACCATGGGCGCCAACATGCTCACGCCGTGCCGGAGCACGTCACTGCACCCGATGGGGTCGGTCGACGACCAGGCCTATGTGCTCGAGGACGCGGGCGTCGAGACGCTCGTCTTCGACCCCACTGGCTTCGAGGAGCGGGCGGCCGAGCTGCGTGACCGCGTGCCCGGCCTGAAGACGCTGCTGTCCCTCGGGCCGTCCGAGGTCGGTGTCGACCTCATCGAGCTGGCGAAGACTTTCGAGGCCAAGCCGTTGCAGGCGCCGGTGGTCGACCCTGAGGAGGTCACCGGCCTCACCTACACCGGCGGCACGACGGGCAAGAGCAAGGGGGTCATGCAGACCTATCGGT
>DASTWK010000006.1:0-8856 GCA_035776655.1 Mycobacteriales bacterium
CTCAGCCGTCCGGAACGGCGAACGCACCGCCTCCAGCCGCGCTGCGATCTCGTCCTTGAGCGCCTGCGCCTCGTCACCGGCTTCGGCCAGCATGCGTTTGAACGCGACCTCCAGCCCGCCCTCGATCGGCAGCGATCCCCAGTCGCCGGACGGCCACGCCACCCGGTAGGTGTAGCGATGGTGCGGCCGGTGCCCGGCACCGGCGACGCCGAAGACGCGACGCACGAGCACCGACGCCCACGGCACCGTGCACTGGTAGACGGCGGCCAGCGCACGCGCCCCGTGGCGGATCGTTCCGGCCCGCTCGGCGGCCGAGCCGATGACGAAGCCCGGCTGGTCGACGAGGTGCACGACCGGCAGGCGGAAGGTCTCGGCCAAGTCGACGAACCGCGCCATCTTGTCCGCGCCGGTCGCGGTCATGCCCCCGCCGTACACCCGGGGGTCGCTGGCGAGCACCGCCACCGGCCAACCGTCCAGGCGGGCGAGGGCGGTGACGGTTGACGGCGCGAACGTGCGCCCCAGCTCGAGCACCGAGCCCTGGTCGAAGACGGTCTCGAGCAGGTGTCGGACGTCGTAGGGCCGCCGCCGGTCGTGCGGGACGAGGTCCCGCAGGCCTTCGTCCCGCCGGTGCGGGTCGTCGGCACCCACTTGGCGCGGAGGCAGTGTCGCCGAGTTCGGCGGCAGATAGCTCAGCACCGTGCGCACCGCAGCGAAGGCGGCCGCCTCGTCGGCCACCACGAGGTCGATGGTGCCGGCGCGGGCGACGACGTCGATGCCGCCGAGCGCCTCCTTGTCGACGTCCTCGCCCATTCCCGCCTCGACCACCGCGGGCCCGGCGACGAAGACCTGCGCGAGGCGACGGACGCCGATCGCCACGTGGCTGGAGACGAGCCGCGCCGCGCCGAGACCGGCCACCGGGCCGAGCGCACAGGAGAGGACCGGAATGCGGCCGAGGTTCGCCACGACCTGGTCCCAGCCGGGATTGAACGGCACGTAGGTACGGCCGTGGTCTTCCAGCGACTTCACGCTCCCGCCGCCGCCGGTGCCGTCGATCAGACGCACGAGCGGGATCCGCAGCTCGCCGGCCATGCGCTCGGCGATCACCTGCTTCTCCAGGATCGACGCATCGGCGGCGCCGCCGCGGACCGTGAAGTCGTCACCCGCGACGACCACCCGCTGACCGGCGATCCGGCCGGTCCCGGTGACGAAGTTGGTCGGAGTGAGGTCGATCAGGTTGCCCGCTTCGTCGTACGACGCGGTGCCGGTGAGCGCACCGGTCTCCCGCCAGCTGCCGGGATCAAGCAGACGGTCGATGCGCTCGCGCACCGTGAGCCGGCCGGCGCGGTGCTGACGCTCGACCCGCTCCTCGCCGCCCATGCGCGCGGCGAGCTCGCGCCGTCGCATCAGCTCGGCGAGCTCGGCGTCCCACTCCGTCATGCCGGCACTCATTCAGTGCGCGCCATAGACGCCGCGCTCCGGCTCCGTCGGCTGCGCGATCACTTCGTCGGCGAGCAGCCGCGCGATGTCCGCGGTGTCGAAGCCCCAGTCGCGCAGGGTGTCCGCGGTGTCTTCGCCGGGCTGGCGCGGCGGCCGCTGGATCGCGCCAGGGGTTCGGTCGAAGCGCGGAGCCGGCGCCGGCTGCGTCACACCGTCGAGGTCGAGCAGAGTCTGCCGGTGCTTCACGTGCGGATGGTCGATGGCCTCGGTCAGTCCCATCACGGGCGCGACGCAGGCGTCCACGCCGTCGAACAGCGCAGCCCATTCGTCCCGGGTCTTGGTTCGGAACTTCTGCGCGAACAGCGCCCGCATCTCGGGCCACCGGTGGATGTCGTGCTGTGGCGGGGCCTGGTCTTGGAGGTCGAGGACGCGGATCAGTTCGGCGAAGAACTGCCGCTCGAGCGCGCCGACCGCGACGTACTGCCCGTCCGCGCACTCATAGGTGTCGTAGAACGGCGCGCCGCCGTCGAGCAGGTTGACACCGCGCCGGTCCTGCCAGATGCCGGCCGCGAGGTGGCTGTGCACCATCGCGGTGAGCGTGGCGACGCCGTCGACCATGGCGACGTCGACGACTTGCCCTTGACCGCTGCTCGCGCGCTCGATCAGCGCAGCGAGGACGCCGGCCACGAGGAACATCGACCCGCCGCCGAAGTCGGCGAGCAGGTTGATGGGAGGCACCGGCTTGCGCCCGGGTTCCCCGATGGCTCCGATCGCGCCGACGATCGAGGCGTAGTCGATGTCGTGGCCGGCTCGCTGCGCGAGCGGCCCGTCCTGCCCCCACCCGGTCATGCGCGCATAGACCAGTCGAGGGTTGCGGCGCCGCAGCTCGTCCGGACCGATGCCCAGCCGTTCGGCTACGCCGGGCCGGAACGCTTCGACCAACACGTCGGCGCGGTCGGCCAGTCGGCGGACGACCTCCGGTCCCTCGGCGCTCTTGAGATCGACAGCGACCGAGCGGCGTCCGCGCGCCAGGGTGTCCTGGCGGAAGGGCACCATCGACAGCCCGGGTCCGGTCGGTCGGTCCACCCGCAGCACCTCTGCACCGAGGTCGGACAGCACCATGCAGCCCAGCGGCGCCGGGCCGATGCCCGCCACCTCGACAACACGCATGCCTTGCAAGGGACCGGAGGACATGCCGGCGATCCTGCCATCCGGGCCGCGCCTGGCGCCGTTGCCCAGGGTGCGCACCGGTCCGGCGTCGTCGGCCGCAGCTGACTCGGCCGCTGCCTTCCGACAGGGGGGTCGATCCGGAATGGCGCGGACTGCGAACGGTAGGTGAGGGCGGCATCCGAGCCGCACTGCACTCTTCCTGGAGGTTCGCATGCGTTCCGTGACCCGACTCGCTCCACTCGTGCTGGCCGTGCCACTGTCGTTCGCGGCAACTGGCGTGGCGTTCGCCGGCAACGGCAGCGCGACCGCGCAGCTCAAGCCGGTTCCGCTCAACGAGTCCCACGCGTCGGGCACCGCCACGGTCACCGTGACCGGCGACCGCCTCGACGTCACCGTCGACGTGCACAACATCCTGGCCAACAACCCGCACGCCGCGCACATCCACTTCGGCGCCGACGCGCTGCACGAGTGCCCGACCGCGGCGGCCGACACCGACCACAATGGCCACATCAACACGACCGAAGGTGGCCCGGCCTACGGCCCGGTGACGGTGTCACTGACGACGAGCGGCGACACCAGCCCGAAGAGCACGCTCGCCGTCGACCGTTACAGCACCGCTCCCGGCGGGACCATCGACTACTCGCGCGGCAGCATCCATGTCTCTCCTGCCGTCGCGAAGGCGATCCTCAACAGTGAAGCGGTCGTCGTCGTACACGGCAACGACTACAACCACGACGGCAAGTACGACGGCAAGACCAAGAGCGACCTGGACAAGAGCCTGCCGACCGAGGCGACCGACCCCAACGTCTGTGGCGTCCTCGTCGCGGCTCCTTCCGGCGGCGCCGCCACCGGCGTCGGCGGGGGTTCCACCGGCACCTCCCCGGCGCTGATCGGCCTCGGCGGCGCGCTCGCGCTCGCCGCAGCCGGCACGGGTGCTGTTGCCTACCGCCGGCGCACGCAGAGCTGACGACGACAGTGACGGCGGGCGGAGGCCAGCGCGGGCTACGGCTCGCGGTGGCCTCCGCCGCGCTCACGGTGCTGGCCGCCGGCGTCATCGACGTCGGCGTGACTCAACAGCATCCGCCCGCGCCGGAGCCGACCGCCGCGACCAGCGCTCCGGTCGACGTCCCGGCTACGCCGCCGGCGCACCCCCACCACCGGCAGCCACGACAGCCGTTCGGGCCGGTGCTCACCTGGTCCGCGCCGACCGGCCTCGCGATCCCGGCGATCGGCATCGACCTGCACGACCTCGTGCGGCTCGGCCGCACCTCCGCCGGCGCCCTGGAAGTGCCGAGCAGCTTCGACGTCGCCGGCTGGTATGACCTCGGCCCGGCACCCGGTCAACTCGGTGCGGCCGTCATCGCCGGGCACGTCGACTCCACCTCCGGTCCGGCAGTCTTCTGGCGCCTCGGCCAGCTGCACCGTGGGGATCTGGTGCGGGTGCCGCGCCGGGACGGCAGCACCGCGACGTTCCGCGTCTATGCGGTGGCGCAATATCCCAAGGACCACTTCCCGACCGTGGCGGTCTACGGCAACACCAGCAACCGCGCCGAGTTGCGACTGATCACCTGCGGGGGCACGTTCGACGCCGGCACCGGCCACTACCGCGACAACACGGTTGTGTTTGCCCGGCTGATCTCCCACCCCGCCGCCACCGCCTGACCCGCCTCGGCAGGCGCCGTGTGCGACGATCGGCGCATCACGCACCTCGAGGAGATCGCATGACCCCGCCCGCCGCCGCGGCGCCGTCCGACACTGCCGAGACTGTCGACGACCCGTCCGTCGTCGCCGACGCCGACGTGCTCGCCGACCTGCTCGTCGAGGAGATCTCGATCGACGGCATGTGCGGCGTCTACTAGGCCCCAACTGCTCGCGATGACGTCGTACACCCTGCATCCGCAGGTGGGATTGCGCGACGAGAAGTTCGGGGCGTTGGCCTATCACTACGGCAACCGTCGGCTGACGTTTCTCAACGACGACAAGCTCGTGACGGTGGTGCGGTCGCTGGACCAGCACGACGACGTGGACGAGGCACTCGCAGCCGCCGGGATCCCGGCTGCGCAGTGGCCGGCCTACCGGGTCGCGCTCGCCCGCCTCGTCGAGTCGGAGATCCTGCGTGAACATCACTGACCGGTTGAGCCACGGGCTGGACGCACCGATCTGCCTGACCTGGGAGCTCACCTACGGGTGCAACCTCGCCTGCGTGCACTGCCTGTCGTCCAGCGGCCGGCGGGACCCACGCGAGCTGTCGACCGACGAGCTGTTCGCTGTCGTCGAAGAGCTGGCTGCCATGCAGGTGTTCTACGTCAACATCGGCGGCGGCGAGCCGACGCTGCGTCCGGACTTCTGGGACCTGCTCGACTACTGCGTCGACCACAAGGTCGGCGTCAAGTTCTCCACCAACGGCTCGCGCATCACACCGGAGATCGCTCGCCGGCTCGCCACCAGCGATTACGTCGACGTGCAGATTTCCCTCGACGGCGCGGACGCCGCCACCAACGACGCGGTCCGCGGCGAAGGCTCGTACGACGTCGCGCTGACCGCGATGCAACGACTGGCTGATGCGGAGTTCGGCGAGTTCAAGGTCTCGGTCGTCGTCACGCGCGACAACGTCGACCAGCTCGACGATTTTCTCGCGCTCACGAAACGTTTCGGCGCGCAGCTGCGGCTGACCCGGCTGCGTCCGTCCGGACGTGGCGCCGAGGTGTGGGACCAGCTGCACGTGACCGACGCGCAGCAGCGCTCGCTGTATCGATGGCTGCTGGACCACCCCACGGTGCTGACCGGTGACTCGTTCTTCCACCTGTCGGCGCTCGGCGAGCCGTTGCCGGGGCTCAACCTCTGCGGGGCCGGCCGGGTCGTTTGCCTCATCGACCCCGTCGGCGACGTCTATGCCTGCCCGTTCGTGCTGCACGAGCAGTTCAAGGCCGGCTCCGTGCGCGCGTCCGGTGGGTTCACTGCGGTCTGGCGGGAGTCCGCACTGTTCACCGAGCTCCGCGAGCCGGGCTCGGCCGGCGCGTGCACCTCGTGCGGCTCGTTCGACGCCTGCCGCGGCGGTTGCATGGCGGCGAAGTTCTTCACCGGCATTCCGCTCGATGGCCCCGACCCGGAGTGCGTGCACGGCCACGGCGAGGCGGCGCTGCTGGCCGGCACCGGAGCCCGCCCGCCGGTGCTCGCCGGCCATTCCCATGCGGGCCGTCGAGCCGGCCCGGTGGCGGTCGCCATCGGCCGTCGTCCGGCATGAGCCGAGTCGCGCTCGTCACCGGTGCGGCGCGGGGGATCGGTGCCGCGACGGTACGCCGGCTCATCGCCGACGGCTGGTCGGTCGTCGCCGTCGACCTGTGCGCGGACGACCCCGCGATTCCCTACGCCCTCGCGACTCGAGCCGAGCTCGAGGCGTTGCGGAGCCTGCCGGGTCCGGGAGCGGTGACACCGTTCATTGCCGACGTTCGCGACATCAACGCGTTGCGCCAGGCGGTTGACCTGGCCGTCACCACCTACGGCGGGCTCGACGCGGCCCTCGCCGTCGCCGGTGTGGTCGGGGGAGGCGCGCCGCACTGGCAGACCGACCCGCGCACCGAGCGGGCCGTGCTCGACATCGACCTCGGCGGTGTCCTCAACCTCGCCCGTGTCGCGGTCCCGGCGTTGCTGGCCCGGCCGGAGC
The DNA here is from genome assembly GCA_035776655.1 of Mycobacteriales bacterium. Taxonomy (GTDB): domain Bacteria; phylum Actinomycetota; class Actinomycetes; order JAFAQI01; family JAFAQI01; genus DASTWK01. Next base: position 6,272 of record DASTWK010000006.1, read on the forward strand.
CACGCAGCGGCCGATTCGTCGCCGTGGCGTCCGCCGCGGCGACGCGCGGGCTGGAGCGGCTGGCCGCCTACTGCGCGGCCAAGGCCGGCGTCACCGGCTTCATCCGCGCGCTGGCGGCCGAGCTCGCCGGCACCGGCGTCACGGCTACGGCCGTCAGCCCGGGCTCCACCGCGACCGCTGCGCTAGCAGCCTCCGCCGACATCTACGACCTGCCCGACCCGCAGGCATTCGCCGCGCAGCAGCCGCACCGCCGCCTGCTCGACCCGGACGAGATAGCGGCGGCGATCGTCTGGCTCGCCGGGCCGGACAGCAGCGGGCTGACCGGCGCCGCCGTCCCCGTCGACGGCGGCCTGTCGGTGTGAGCATGCCCCCGCTGCCGCCGGGGTTCCGGCTCCGGCCCGACCGCAGCCTGCGCGCGGTCGAGGAGGGCGCGGTGTTGTGCGGCGGCACACCGTGGCGGCTGCTCCGGTTGACCCCGGCGGGCGCCGAACGCGCCCGGCAGCTGCTGGACGGGCGCGTGGTCGCCGACGCGGCCGACGCTGCCCTGGCCCGCCGGCTGCTGGCTGCCGGGCTCGCCCACCCGTTCCCGCCCGGCGCGCAGGCGGACGGCCCGGACCAACCGCCCCAGCCGGGTGCCGCCCGCCGCACCGTCGAGCTCGAGGTCGTCATCCCGGTGCGGGACCGAGCCGACGGGCTCGACAGGTGCTTGCACGCCCTCGCACTGGGCGACCGCGTGACCGTCGTGGACGACGGATCCGCAAACGCCGCCGCCGTACGCGTCGTGACCGACCGGCACGGCGCGCGGTTGGTGCGCCGGCCGCAGAGCCGCGGTCCCGCCGCCGCCCGCAACGCCGGCCTGGCCGCCACGACTGGCGAGGTCGTCGCGTTCGTCGACAGTGACGTCGACGTTTCCGCGGAAGCCTTGCAGGAGTTGGCCCGGCAGCTCGCCGACCCGACGGTGGCCGCCGTCGCGCCACGGGTGCGTCCGGCGCCCCCGGCCAGTGGCCACGACTCCGTGCTGGCTCGGTTCACCGCTGCCCGCCCGCCCCTCGATCTCGGGCCGGACCCGGCCGCGGTGCGCCCGGGCGGCCGGCTCACCTTCGTGCCCAGCACCGTGCTGGTCGCCCGCCGGGCGGCCTTGGAAGCGGTCGGTGGCTTCGACGAGCAGCTGCGTTTCGGCGAGGACGTCGACCTCTGCTGGCGTCTCACCGATGCCGGCTGGACCGTCCGCTACGACCCGTCGCTCGCCGTCGCGCACCTGGAGCCGGTGAGCTGGTGGCAGTGGTTCACCCGCATCTTCCGCTACGGCTCCAGTGCGGGGCCCCTCGCGCGACGGCATGGGCCCCGGCTGGCCGGGCCGGCGCTGGTCGGGCTGGTCGCGCCGGTGCGGTTGGCGCGGCACGCGCGAGAGGGCCGCATCCCGGCCGAGGTTGCCCGCGACTTCGCGGCGGAAGCGCCCGCTCGCACGCTGCTGGCGCTCGCCCGCTGGGCGGTGCCGTTGTGGTGGCCGGTGCTCGTGGTGGCCGCCTGGCGCCGCCGCTCGCTGCGGTTGCCGTTGCTGGTCGCGCTCGCGGGCCCACTCGTGGTGGAGTGGCGGCGGCGTCGGCCGCGGGGGATCCATCCGCTGGAGTGGGCCGCCGGCGCCGTGGCCGACGACGCCGCCTACGGTGCCGGCATCTGGTGGGGCTGCGTGCGGTCCCGGACCTTGTGGCCGGTGCTGCCGCGCTGGCGCGCCCGGGCCGGCGGCGCCGGCGCCGAGGACGGCGATCCGGTCAGCGGGTGACGGCCGAGCGGGTGCCCATGATGAACCGTGGGTGCCGTGTCGGGCGGAGCCACCGCAACACCTTCACCACCCGGGCCCGACCGACGGCGACGCATCCGGCCGTGGACGTGCCGTCGGTGACGTGGAAGAAGATGGCGCTGCCCAGACTGGGTGTTCGCGCGAGGTTGTAGCCGATCACCGCGCCGTACCGATAGCTGGGCAGCACCCGCATGTGCTCGGGATCGCGGCCGGGATCTGCGCGGCGAATGTCGACCCACCGGTTGTAGTTGCGGCTCGACGCGTCGTCGTCCCAGCGGCTGGTCGACAACGCCGGCCGATAGCGGAAGCGCACGCCCGGGTCGGGCGCGACCCCGAACATGAACGGCACGTGGAACGACCCGGTCGGCGTCCGCCCGTCTCCCTCCCGCTTGGCGCCGCGCGGAGCGAAACCGTTCCAGCCGATGCGCGCCGGCCACGGCCCGAACAGCTGCCGCCAGCCGGTGCTGGTCTTGGCGAACGCGCGGACCGTGGCGACCGTCGTGCCATAGCCCGAGGCGATGACGCTCACCACCTGACGGGCATCGTGCACGCCACGCAGATGTTCCACGAACCGGGTGGCGCCGGTCGTCGCGGCGAGCGGCGTGGAGCGCGCTGCCGCGGGCAGTACGACGGCGGCCGACGCGTGATGCGACGAAGCGCCACCCGCCGATCCGGCCGTCGTCGGGCCGACCTTGCCGCCACAGCCCGTCGCGGTGAGCACGGCGGCGGCGCCGATCACCGCCCACGTCCTGCGCACGCTCTTACGCTAGATCGACCGATGGAT
>DASTWK010000007.1:0-3860 GCA_035776655.1 Mycobacteriales bacterium
AGGCCTGCCCGACCAGCACTGCGGCGGCGAGCACCGCAGCGCGAGCGCCCACCCCGGCCGCCAGTGCGGTGGCGGTGAAGAACGCAGTGACAGCGACGCTCGGCAACGGGTGCGTCGCCAGCACCAGCCCCGTGATCGTGCGACCGGCCGGCGGCCGCACCGCCAGGCCGGAAGCCGCCGTCATCCGGACGAGTTGACGACCATCTGTTGGAGCGGCAGCTCCAGCAGATGCTGGCCGGGGGCGACGCCGTGCTGGATGTAGGACACCGTCGCATCCGGCGCGACCACGAGGGCGGTCACCCCGGTGGCCGCGTAGGTTCGGGCCAGCTCACCGGTGTCGTCGAACACCGGCACCACCCGTCCGCGATGCAACTGCCCGGCCAGCGCCGCCACCTCGGCGTCCTGCGCGGCGGGTGCGACGACCACCAGCGGCACCTGCGCCTCGCTCGCCTGCCCGGCGAGATCGGACAGCAGCTGCGTGCAGCCGCAGTGCAGCGGCACCAGCGCGACGAGTGCCGGGCGCAGCGCCCGGATCGACACCGGCGCCAGGGCGGAGTCGACGACGACGTTGGGCAGCAGACCACCGACCGTTCCGGAGGCGGCGGCGGCATTCATCGCGACCGGCTGCTGCGCCGGACCGCGCTCGGATCGAGGCTGGCCGAACGTCAGCACCGCGAAGACCACCGCGCCGAGTGCCAGCGCCGCCGTCGTCACCAGCGTCGGCCAGGCGAGCCGTTGCCAGGCACGCGTGCCGGTGACCCGCTGCACCCGCCGCCGGCGCGCGGCCTGGCGCAGCTCACGGTGATAGGCATCGATGTCCGGCTGCAGCTCGCGCAGGTCGTCGGGGATGACGACCGGGTCGGTCCACGGAGCTTCGTCCGGCACGCGCTCAGTATGCGCGTGCCCGGCACCCCACAAAACCCCTGTACGCCGACGGGTGCCGCTGCCGGCCGGTGGCGGCGCCGCCGCTGGCACGTCTACGCCCCGGCCGTGCCGTCGACGAAGTGACTTCCGTGCGCCGGCGCAGCGACTTCGCTGCGCCGCACGCCGTGTCTTCCGGGTACGGGCGCAGGGTCCTGCGTACGCGCGAGGCACGACAACGGCCTGGTTGTCAAGACCCTTCCGGGGTGCAATTAGGCCTTTGACCTGCGGTTTTGTTCGGAGCACCCGCTCCGGCGCGGGCTGCTGCGTGCTACCCTGGCATTGGCGGAAGGGGAGCAAGGCGCATGACGTTCGAGGTCGGCGAGACTGTCGTCTACCCCCACCACGGGGCTGCACTCATCGAGGCCATCGAGACCCGCGTCATCAAGGGCGAGGAGAAAATGTACCTCGTCCTGAAGGTCGCCCAGGGCGACCTGACGGTTCGGGTTCCGGCGGACAACGCCGAGTACGTCGGCGTTCGTGACGTCGTCGGACAGGACGGGCTCGAGCGGGTCTTCGAGATCCTCAAGGCGCCCCACACCGAGGAGCCGACGAACTGGTCCCGGCGTTACAAGGCCAACGTCGAGAAGATCGCCAGCGGCGACGTCAACAAGGTCGCCGAGGTCGTGCGCGACCTGTGGCGGCGCGACCGCGAGCGCGGCCTGTCCGCCGGCGAGAAGCGCATGCTGGCCAAGGCACGGCAGATCCTCGTCAGCGAGCTCGCTCTCGCTGAAGGGACGAATGAGGACAAGGCCGAGCTGCTTCTCGACGAGGTCCTCACCGGCTGATCCCGGCGTTCAGGCCGCCGCTGACAGCGTTCTCCCTCGCTTGTGGCCCAACGGCCACGGCGCTCGGTGCGGCCTTGTCAGCGACGCCCTGATCCGCCGGGATCCCGGGTTGGGGCCGCCGCTGACGGCGTTCTCCTTCAGGGAGAACCACGGCGATTACGCATAGGCTGAGCCGGTGAGCAGACCGCCTCGGGGGCAGCGCATGCCCACCGGGCTCATCGAGGTGCTCCGGCTGTTCACGGTCATCTTCTTCGCCGGCCTCGGCTATGAAACCGCGCAGTTCTTCACCGACAACGGGCACGGCAGCGTGGTCGGGCCGTTCAACGGGCTCGCCGTCGCGATCATCATCGGCTCGGGCATCGGCTACGTCGTCGGCGGCGTGTTCGGGCGGACGGTCGCGGCCACCGCGGACCGCACGGAGGTCGTGCTGCGCGAGGTGTCGGCCGACACCCTCGTCGCCGGCGCGCTCGGGCTGGTCTGCGGCGTCCTGACCGGCGCCGGCATCGCCTGGCCGCTGTTCTTCGTGCCGGACCCGCTGATCGCGATGCCGCTGTTCGGCATCGTCGTCGCGGTGCTCGGATACCTCGGCTTCCGCATCGGCGCGTCCAAGCGCGACGGCGTCCTGGCGATGTTCGGCGGCCGGGCCGGGGTCGCGCCGCGCGACCTGGCCGCGTCCGCCTTGCCGATGGTCGTCGACAGCTCGGTGGCGATCGACGGCCGCATCATCGACGTCGTCCGAGCCGGATTCCTCAACGGCCGCATGGTCGTCGCGCAGCCGGTCCTCGACGAGCTGCAAGGTCTCGCCGACTCCGCTGACCCGCTGCGCCGCTCGCGCGGCCGCCGCGGCCTCGAGGTGCTGCAGTCGCTGCAGCGCGAGCACGCCGTCGATCTCACCGCCGTCGGTGACGAACATCCCGAGGTGCCCGACGTCGACGGCAAGCTGCTGCGGATGTGCCTGGACTCCGGCCGGGCGCTGCTGACCCTGGACACCAACCTCGCGAAGGCCGCGTCCGTCGCCGGCGCGCCCGTGCTCAACCTCCACGCGTTGTCGCTGGCCCTGCGCCCGCCGGTCATCGCCGGCGAGGACGTCACGGTCCAGCTGATCAAGCCCGGCCGGGAGCCGGGGCAGGCAGTCGGCTACCTCGATGACGGCACGATGGTCGTCGTCGAACGCGCCCGCAAACTCGTCGGCCGCGATGTCGCCGTACGCGTCACCAGCGTCGTCACCACCGCCAACGGACGGCTCGTCTTCGCCCACCCGGTCGAGGAGCCGGCCGCGCGGCGCGTGGCGGAGGCATGACCGCACCGGACCGCGATCCGGGCTCAGGAGGGGCCGGGCGTGGCGGCGGTCACGACAACGGCGGGTACGACGTCGTCCCGCTCCACCGCAGCCTCCCCGACGTTCCACGGGTCGGCATCGGCGTCGACGTCCACCCGTTCGCGAGCGACCCCCGACCGTTGGCCCTCGGCTGCCTCACCTGGGAGGGCGAGAACGGTCTCGCCGGTCACTCCGACGGTGACGTCGCGGCCCATGCGGCTTGCGACGCGCTGTTGTCCGCGGCCGGACTCGGCGACCTCGGCGCGCAGTTCGGCACCGATGACCCCCGCTGGGCCGGCGCGTCCGGAGCCGACCTGCTCGCCGAGACCGCTCGCCGACTGGGCGCCGAAGGCTGGACGGTCGCAAACGTCGCCGTGCAGGTCGTCGGCGAACGTCCCAAGCTGGCCCCACGGCGGCTGGAGGCCGAGGCCGCCATGTCCGCCGCGGTCGGCGCTCCCGTGTCGTTGGCGGCCACCACCACCGACGGCCTGGGACTCACCGGCCGCGGCGAAGGTCTCGCCGCCATCGCCACTGCCCTCGTCATCCGCCGCTGAGGCGGTTGCGCACCCGCCGACGATCGACCGGCTGCGCGCTCGGTGCCCGCCCCGGCCGCGCCCTTAGGCTGGCGGCGTGACGCTGCGGCTCTACGACACGAAGACGCGCTCGCTGCGCGAGTTCGTCCCGGTCGAGCCCGGTCGGGTCAGCATCTACGTCTGCGGCCCGACGGTGCAGTCCGCTCCGCACGTCGGCCACGCGCGCAGCGCGGTTGCGTTCGACATCCTGCGCCGCTGGTTGCTGGCCAGCCGATACGACGTGACGTTCCTGCGCAACGT
>DASTWK010000008.1:0-14278 GCA_035776655.1 Mycobacteriales bacterium
TCACGATGGGCCGATCGCGCGGTCCCGGTCGATCACGGCCGGGAGCACCGGCGGGCGACGCGGGCGGCGAACACTCCCGCGCCGAAACCGTTGTCGATGTTGACGACAGTGATGCCGGGCGCGCAGGAGTTGAGCATCGCCAGCAGCGCCGCGAGGCCGTGGAACGACGCGCCGTACCCGACACTCGTCGGCACCGCCACCAGCGGGGTGCCGACGAGGCCGCCGACGACGCTGGGCAGCGCACCCTCCATCCCGGCGACGACGATCGCGCAGTCCGCGCCGTCGAGCACCGGCAGCTCGGCCAGCAGCCGGTGGATGCCGGCGACGCCGACGTCTCGCACCTGCTGGACATCGGCGCCGAATGCCCGGGCGACGAAGGCAGCCTCTGCCGCGACCGGCTCGTCGCTGGTGCCGGCCGAGACGACCGCCACCCGACCGGCCGTGGCCGGCAACGTCCCCAGCGCCACGCAGCGCGCCGTGGGGTCCAGCTGCGCGCCGGGGAAGGCCTCGCGCACCGCGGAAACCATCTCCGCAGTCAGTCGGGTCGCGATCGCAGGTCGCTGAGCCGACTGCTCGTGCAACGCCCGGAGCAGCGCGAGCACCTGGTCGGTGGTCTTGCCGGCCGCATAGACGACTTCCGGGTCACCGGTGCGGATCGCGCGGTGGGAGTCCAGCCGAGCGAAACCGAGGTCGGTGAACCCCTGCAGGGGCGCGGTCGACAGCGCCGCCTGCGCGTCCTCGACCGTCGTCGTGCCCGCGGCGACCGCATCGAGCAACGTGCGCAGTTCCGTGCGGTCCACGGCTCGACCCTAGTGGTGACCGCCAACGCGCGGCCGCGGTGGCGATTAGGCTGCAGCCTCGTGCTGCCGCTCGACCGTCCGCTGCTCGACGAGATCACGCTGGGCGCCGCGGGCGGGGCGTTCCTCGCGTTGGTGACGGGGCTGTCCGCACACCTACGGCTGCGCCGGCTGCGCCGCGGCTTCCGCGCCGTCGAGGGCGAAGGCAAGCAGACGGTGCTCGACGTTGCGCGCGACACCGCCGAGCAGACCGCCACCCTCCGCGCCGAGGTCGCGCGGACGCGGGAGCAGCTCGACACCTTGCGGCAGGACATGGCCGACGCGCTGCGCCACGTGGCGGTCGTGCGCTACGACGCCTTCGGTGACATGGGCGGGCGGTTGTCGTTCACCGCGGCTCTGCTCGACGACGCCGGGGACGGGCTGATCGTCACCTCGATCCACGGCCGCAGCGAGGCTCGGACCTATGCCAAGGGTGTCAAGCGCGGCACCAGCGAGCAGTCCCTGTCACCGGAGGAGCAGCAGGCCATCGAGCTGGCGATGCGCGGCCCGGCTGCCGGCAAGCAGAGCTGAGATGCCGGGGCTGCCGCCGGCGCGCTACGCCTACCTCGGCCCCGAGGGGACGTTCTGCGAGACCGCGCTGCGCTCGTTGCCGGCGGCCGACTCCACCGAGCACCTGCCGTGCGTGTCCGTTGCCGACGCGCTGGATGCCGTACGCCGAGGAGAGGTCAACGGCGCCGTCGTACCGCTCGAGAACTCCGTCGAGGGCTCCGTCGCCGAGACGCTCGACGAGCTCGCCACTGGCGACCCGCTGCACATCGTGCGGGAGATCCTGCTGCCGGTGACGTTTGCCTTGATGGCTCGGCCGGGGACCGCGCTGACGTCGGTCGCGACCGTGACGACCATGCCGCACGCCGAGGCGCAGGTGCGGCAGTGGTTGCGTCGGGAGCTGCCGGCGGCGCGGTTCGTCGCCGCACCGAGCACAGCCGACGGTGCTCGCGCGGTCGCCGCCGGGTCAGCCGACGCGGCGGTGGCGGCGCCGATCGCAGCCAGTCGTTACGCGCTCGACGTTCTCGCCGACGACATCGCCGACACCGCGGGGGCGGTGACGCGCTTCGTCCTCGTCACTCGACCCGCTCCGCCACCACCACCGACCGGGGCCGACCGCACGACCGTGATGGCATTCATCGCCGACGACCATCCGGGTGCGCTGCTGGAGCTGCTCACCGAGTTCGCCGTTCGTGGCGTGAACCTCACCCGCATCGAGTCCCGGCCCACCGGCGTCGGGTTGGGCCGCTACTACTTCTCCATCGACGCCGAAGGGCACGTCGCGCAGGCGCGGGTGGCGGAGACGCTTGCGGCGATCCGGCGCGAGTGCGCCGACGTGCGGTTCCTGGGCTCCTACCCGAGGGCCGACGGAGTGGCGCCGGAGGAGCGGCGGGGCACCGGCGACCTCGACTTCAGCGACGCGCACGCGTGGGTGGAGCGCATCCGCCGCGGCGAGAGCTGAGACATCCCGCCGGCCGCGCCCCGGCTGCGTCGTGCGTGGGGCGAGAGCGGCAACACCCGGGCGGAAAACAGCGGGAGCCCCCGGTCCCAGCACCGGGGGCTCCCGCCAATCGCCAGAGGCGACGTCAGCTCACTGCGCGGGAGGCAGGCAGATGTCCTGGTCGACCGGGGTGCCGTTGAGGTTCCCGTGCACGGAAACCTGGGCGATTGTGCCGCTCGGGCACGGCGACGTGGTGTCGTCGGCGTGCGCCAGCGGCGCGATGACGGCGAATGCGGACGACCCCGCGACGAGTGCACCAGCGATGACGAGACGCTTCAAGTTCCGCTCCTTTCGGTGGGCTTCCGGGGTGGAAACCGACGTCACTGGCACAACGGTGATGCCGACAGAATCTCGCGCGCCGTCGTGGTGAATTTCGACGTAGCCCGCGCGCGGGTCGGTTCAGCGTCACCGGGTCTCGCTGCGCGTCGGTAGCCTCGTGACGTGATCGACCTCAGGGCTCTGCGCGACGACCCGGAGGCGTTCCGGCGCAGCCAGCTGATCCGGGGCGGCGACGTCGGCCTGGTCGACGAACTGCTGGCCGCCGAGGAGCAGCGCCGGTCGGTGGTCACCCGGGCCGACCAGCTGCGAGCGGAGTCCAACACCGCGAGCAAGGCCATCCAGAGCGCGCCCCCCGACGAGCGGCCGGCGCTGATCGCCCGGGCGAAGGAGCTGAAGGACGAGGTCAAGGCCGCGGAGGCAGCCCAGAGCGAGGCCGAGGAGCGGCTGCGCGCGCTGGCCTACGCCCTGCCCAACCTGGTCGAGCCGGAGGTGCCGGAGGGCGGCGAGGACGACTCGGTCGTGATCGAGACGGTGGGCGAGATCCCGGCGTACGACTTCCCCCTCCGTGACCACGTCGAGGTCGGCCTCGGCATCGGCGCCTTCGACCTCGAGCGCGGCGCGAAGGTCAGCGGGGCGCGGTTCTATTTCCTCACCGGTGTCGGTGCGCTGCTCGAGCTGGCGCTGGTCAACCTGGCGATGCAGCAGGCGACGGCGGCCGGGTTCACGCCTGTCATCGCACCCGCGCTGGTGCGGCCGGAGGCGATGGAAGGCACCGGCTTCCTCGGCGCCCACGCGACCGAGGTCTACCGGATCGAGGCCGACGACCTCTACCTCGTCGGCACCAGCGAGGTGGCGCTGGCGGCGATGCACGCCGAGGAGATCCTCGATGCGGAGGGGCTGCCGCGACGGTACGCCGGGTTCTCGTCGTGCTTCCGTCGCGAGGCCGGGTCCTATGGCGTCGACACCAAAGGGCTGGTGCGGGTGCACTGGTTCGACAAGGTCGAGATGTTCTCGTTCTGCCCGCCGGAGCAGGCCCGCGCGGAGCATCGACGGCTGCTGGAGTGGGAGAAGGAGTTCCTCACCGCTCTGGAGCTGCCGTTCCAGGTGCTGGACATCGCCGCCGGCGACCTGGGGTCGAGCGCGGCGCGCAAGTTCGACTGCGAGGCCTGGTTCCCGGCGCAAGGGCGCTATCGCGAGCTGACCAGTACGTCGAACTGCACGACGTTCCAGGCCCGGCGGTTGGGCATCCGCTATCGCACCGACAGTGGGCCGGCGCCGGTCGCCACGCTCAACGGGACACTGTGCGCGGTCTCGCGGACGATCGCCTGCCTCTTGGAGTTCCACCAGCAGGCGGACGGCTCGGTGCGAGTGCCCAAGGCGCTGCAGCCGCACCTCGGCCGCGACGTGCTCAGCCCGGTGAGCTGACCGCCCGGTTGCTGACCAGCAGCGGGCGCAGCGGCGTCCGGGTCAGCCGCTCGGCGATGCGGGTGAGAAGCGGCACGAGCACGGCGAGCCCGATCAGTGCCACCAGGGCACCCAGCACCAGCCCCGCACCCACGTCCTGCGGGAAGTGCACGCCGACATAGATGCGGCTGAACGCGATGAGGAACGCGGCCAGGACCGTGACCAGACCGAGCTCCCACGACACGAACAGCAGCGTCACCGCGACTGCCCCGGCTGCCGTGGCGTGGTCGGACGGGAACCCCACGTCGTTGGCGTGGTGGATGAGGGTGAGCACGTGCGGCATCGTCACGAACGGTCGGCGTTCGTCCACGGCGTTGGCGATCGGCTGCACGAGCGCGACGGCGACGAGGGCGGCGAGCGCACCCCACACCGCGGTCGCGACTTTGCGCGGGGAGTTGGCTCGCCGCCCCAGCCACCACGCGACGAGGAGTGCGAGCGCGAGCAGGAAGATGCCGTCTTGCGCCCAGAACTTCATGAACCCGTGCAGCCACGACGTGTCGCGCGCGAAGTCGTTGACGACTCGGAAGTCGTGTCGGTCGCCGGAGAACCGCGGCAGCGCCGCGGCCGCGAACAGGGCGCTCACAGGTAGGGGCCAGAGGTCTGCGGGTTGCCGGCCGGGGAGCCGGGGCCGACCGGCAGCGCGCGCCGGCGCATCTCCTCGAGCTGAGCCCGGGCCGCCATCTGCTGTGCGAACAGCGCCGTCTGGATGCCGTGGAACAGCCCCTCGAGCCAGCAGACGAGCTGGGCCTGGGCGATCCGCAGCTCCGCGTCGCTCGGGGTCGCGTCCTCGCTGAACGGCAAGGACAGCCGCTGCAGCTCTTCCCGCAGCTCGGGGGCGAGCCCGCTGGACAGCTCGGTGATCGAGTTGTCGTAGATCTCGCGCAGCCGTGACCGGCTCGCCTCGTCCAGCGGTGCTGCCCGCACCTCCTCGAGCAATTGCTTGATCATCGTGCCGATCCGCATGACCTTCGCCGGTTGCTCGACCATGTCGGTGAGCGAGCTCTGCTCCTCGTCCTCCATGCCGGTCGGCGCGGGGTGCGGCTCATCGGTCGGGGCGCCGTCGGGGCCGAGGGTCACGATGCGCAGGCCTTCCGGTCGTTGAGGTCCATCGGTCATGGCTCCATCGTCCACGACAAATGAGATGCGCCGACACGCGCCCTCGCGGCACGCTGGCGCGGTGGTGGAGGCCGTGCTGGTGTGGGGTCAGCTCGAGCCGAGCTGTGGGCCTTCCCCGGCCGGGTCGGCGAGGTCGCGCTCGAAGAACGTGTAGCGACCCTCGAGCACCTTCATCGCCGCCGCGTAGTTGTCGGCGTCGTCGTTGAACCACAGGTCGTGGAAGAGCCGATCCACCCGCCGCCGTGCCTGCACGCAGAACAGGTCGGCGAGCTCGACGTACTGTCGCGCGTTGGCCGGGTCCTCGCTCTGCAACGTCTGCGCGTAGACGCACGCGCTGGCGATCGCGTAGAGCTCGGCGCCGATGTCGACGATGCGGCCGAGGAACGATTGCTTCTTCTCCAGTCGGCCTTGCCAACGGCTCATGCCGTAGAAGGTGGAGCGAGCCAGCTTGCGACAGTTGCGCTCGGCGAACCGCAAGTGGGGGGCGAGGTCGCCGAACTCGTCGTACGACGTGGGGCTGGTGCCCTGGCCGACGGCGAGCTTGGGCAGCCACTTGGCGTAGAAGCCGCCGGCCTTCGCGGCCGTCTTCGCCTTGTCCGACAGCGGCACATCCGGCTCGATGATGTCGCCGGCGACGGCGAGGTGCTGGTCGACGGCCTCGCGCGCGATCAGCAGATGCATGATCTCGGTGGAGCCCTCGAAGACGCGGTTGATCCGCATGTCGCGCAGCATCTGCTCGACCGGGATCGGCTTCTCGCCGCGCGCCTTCAGCGACTCGGCGGTTTCGTAGCCGCGACCGCCGCGGATCTGGACGAGCTCGTCCATCGCGCGCCAGCCCAGCTCGGAACCGTAGAGCTTCGCCAGCGCCGCCTCGATCCGGATGTCGTTGCGCTTCTCGTCCGCGAGCCGGCTGGAGACGTCGAGCATCGCCTCGAGGCCGAACGCCGTGCCGGCGAGGAACGCCGTCTTCTGCGCGACCGCGTCGTGCTTGCCGACCGGCACACCCCACTGGATGCGCTCGTTGCCCCACTCGCGCGCGATCTTCAGCGCGTACTTCGCCTGACTCGCGCAGATAGCGGGCAGCGAGAGCCGGCCGGTGTTGAGGGTGGTCAGGGCGATCTTGAGGCCGGCGCCTTCCTTGCCGATGAGGTTCTCCTTCGGCACGAAGACGTCCTTGAACACCGTGACGCTGTTCTCGATGCCGCGCAGGCCCATGAAGGCGTTGCGCCGCTCGACACTGATGCCGTCGCTGTCGTAGGGGACGATGAACGCGCTGATGCCGCCGCGGCTGGTCTCGCTCTTGGGGACCACAGCCATGATGACGACCACGTCGGCGATGGCGCCGTTGGTGGCCCACAACTTCTTGCCGTTGATGACATAGCCCCGACCGTCCTCGGTGGGCACGGCAGTAGCCGAGAGCCGCGCCGGGTCGGAGCCGACGTCGGGCTCGGTGAGCAGGAACGCGCTCACGTGGGTGCGGGCGACCTTCGGCAGCCACTCCTTCTTCTGCTCCTCCGAGCCGAAGAGCATCAACGGTTGCGGCAGGCCGATCGACTGGTGCGCGGACAGCAGCGTCGACAACGCGGCATGCCAGACGCCGGCGAGGGCGAGGGCCTTGTTGTAGTAGACCTGCGACAGCCCGAGGCCGCCGTACTCCGTGGGGATCTTCATCCCCAGCGCGCCCAGCTCCTTCAAACCCTCGACGACGTCATCCGGGATGCGGGCATCGCGCTCGATCTGCAGCGGGTCGACCTTGTTCTCGAGGAACGTGCGCAGCTCAGCGAGGAACCTCTCACCCTTCTCCGTCGCCTCGGCCGGAAGCTTCGGCTGCGGGTGGATCAGGTCGAGCCGGAAGTTGCCCAGGAACAGCTCCTTGCCGAAGCTCGGCAGCTTCCACTCCGCCTCCCGTGCGGCCTCGGCGACCTGACGGGCTTCCTTCTCACTGACCTGCTTGGTGGCCACGCTGCATCTCCCACGGTTGATGACGTCCCCGGCTGTTACCCGCTAGTAGGCCGCACCGAACGGCGCTCTGGCAACCCCGGCAGGCATCACTGCCGCCGCCGCTCACTGCCGCCGCCGGTCACTGCTGTCGTCGACCCCGCCTCGAGGGCCACTGCGAATGATCGATCGTTGTGCGCACTACCTGCCCGTCCGGTGGCCGATGGCAGGTAGAGGGGCCACGACCTGATCGCGGAGTCAGCGCCACGAGATGATCGGGAAGTCAGGCGCCACGACCTGATCGTGAAGTCACGCAGTGAGCCCGAACTGGCGGCGGCGAGCGGCCAGGATCGCGGCCAGCTCGAGCCGACAGCCCGTTGGATCGCGGTGCAACCGCTCGTGCGTGAACCGCACGACCAGCCAACCGGCGGCGGCGAGCGCCGCGTCCCGCCGTATGTCTCGTTCCCGCTGCCGGCGCGAGCCGTGGAATGCAGCGCCGTCCAGTTCGACCGCCACCATCTCCTCGAGGTAGGCCCGGTCGAGCTCGTACGCCCCTGCAGGCGTGACCACCCGATGCTGCAGCGTGGCGGCCGGCAGCATCGGGTGGTCGAACACGACGCGGTGTCCCCAGAGCTCGAGTTCGCTCCGGCAGCCGTGCGCGAGCAGGGAGAACAGCGCCTGCATCTCGGCGGCGCCAGCTGCAGTCGGCTGCCGGAACACGCACCGCAACAGACGCCGCCCGGTGGTGAGCCGACGGGAGACCGCTTCGATAGCCGCGGCCCGCCACTGCGGCGGCGGGAGCTGCCCGCGACTCTCGACGAGGGCCTGCTCGATCGGGACAGCCGGAAGCCGGAGCGCGCCGGCTCGATAGCGCCAGGAGCCGGCGAAGTTCTTGCGGCGATGCACCAGTAGTTCGGCGGTGCCGCGGAGGTGAGGCTCCGGCGGCGTCGTCAGATGCCGCGGCTTCACAGGGAGGTCCAGGTCGGGAAGCCACAGGCGCAGCGCAGTGCTGTGGCTGAGCGCGCTGGCCGGTCCGCCGTAAACGATGGCTGCCTGATCGAGGACGGCACAGTCGGCCGCACTGTCGGCTCGGACGTAGACGCGAGGGAACACGCGTACGACGGCCTTCGCCTGCACCGCGCGGTCGAGCACATGAGCGGGAGCCACCGCCAGCGCCTGTGCCCGACTGAGCACGCCGCCGTTTCGGTCCAGCGCGGAGAGCAGCTGTTGGCGCATCCGTGCACGATCGGGGCCTACCGGCCGCCGCCGGTCGCACGAACGGCGCTTGTGGAGGGGAGGGACAGCCTCACCCTTGAGTGGACAGCGGCCGGCGCTGCCGGTCGTAGCCGGGTCGGCGGGCCATTGGTGATCAGACGGTGTCCCCGCGGGTCGTCGTAGCCGGGTCGGCGGGCCGTGGGTGATCAGACGGTGTCCCCGCTACCCGCCGGACCAGGGCCGGCCGGGGGGTACAGGGGACAACGATCGATCCACTAGGCGGGCGCGGCCGAACGACCCGCAGCACGGGCGCGGCCAGAGGACTCACTGGGCGGGCGCGGCCGAACGACCCGCAGCACGGGCGCGGCCTCAGGGCTCACCGGGTCGGCACGGTCAGGAGGACCTTGCCGGTGTGGGCGGAGGACGCGACCAGACGGTGGGCGTCGGCGACCCGGTTCATCGGGTACGCCGCCGCGACCACCGGCTGCACCCTTCCCGCGGCGATCAGCGGCCACAGGCCGTCCTCCACCGCTCGGCAGATCGCGGCCTTCTGGTCCAGTGGCCGGGCCCGCAGCGACGTCGCGAGCAACGATCCACGCTTGCGCAGCAACGCGTTGAGGTCGATCTCGGCGCGGGTGCCGCCCTGCAGGCCGATCACGACGAGCCGGCCGTCGTTCGCGAGCACCTCGACGTTGCGGGCGAGATAGGCAGCGCCCACGATGTCGAGCACCACGTCGACACCGCGACCGTCGGTGGCGCGCAGTGCCGCCGCGACGAAGTCCTCCGCGTGGTAGTCGACGGCTGCGTCGGCACCGAGCTCGCCGCAGCGCTCGAGCTTCGCGGCGCTGCCCGCGGTCGCGATGACGGGCCCCGCGCCCAGCGCCTTGGCCACCTGCAGTGCCAGCGAGCCGATGCCGCTGGTGCCGCCGTGCACCAGCACCGACTCGCCCGCCCGCAACCGGGCTGCGCCGACGAGGTTGGACCACACAGTGCACGCGACCTCCGGCAGTCCGGCGGCCGTCACCAGGTCGACTCCGGCCGGCACGGACATGCACTGGCCGGCCGGCACGGCGACCTGCTCGGCGTACCCGCCGCCGGCGAGGAGGGCGCACACGTCGTCACCCACCGCCCACCGCTCGACCCCGGCACCGACGGCCGCGATGCGGCCACTGCACTCGAGCCCCAGGATCTCCGACGCACCGGCGGGTGGCGGGTAGAAGCCCTGTCGCTGCAACAGGTCCGCACGGTTGACCGCGCTCGCCACCACCTCGACCAGCACTTCGCCGGCGCCCGCCACCACGTCCGGCGCGGCACCCCACTGCAGAACGTCCACGTCACCGAACCCGCTCATCGTCACTGCCCGCATGACCGGGAAAGGTACGACGGGGCGCAGACCGGCCCTTCCCTCCGGCCGCAACCATCTCCGGCCAAGTCCGGACTTCTCCTCGGTCGTTGTGACGGAGCACAATGGCCGGATGCCACCGCCGGACGCACCTCTCTACGCTCGGGTGGAGCGGCGGGTGCCGGCGCTGGCCCGGCAGATGATCGACACGTTCGTGGCCGAGATCCCGCTCTATGCGCACCTGCCGCGCGAGCAGCTGGACGGCGAGATTCTCGACATCACCGCGGCGAACCTGCGGCTGTTCTTCGCCTCGCTGCGCGAAGGGCGCGAGCTCAGCAACGACGAGCTGGTCGAGATCCGCGTCTCCGCCGCGCGCCGGGCCGAGGAGCGCGTGCCGCTGGATGCGGTGCTGACCGCCTACCACGTCGGCGGGCGACTGGGCTGGCAAGCGCTGGTCGACGACGCGCAGCCCGACGAGACCGACGTGCTGATCGCGGCTGCCTATCGAGTGCTCAACTACGTGCAACAGGTGAGCGCGGCCGTCGCCGCGGCCTACCTGGAAGAGCAGCAGATCATCTACGGCGAGGAGCACGACGCCCGACGCGCGCTGGCGTCGGCGTTGCTGACCGGTGAGCCCGCTGAGCCGCTGGCCGCGCGCCTCGGCATGCACATCGCGCCGGCCTACCTGGTGTTGTCGCTGCGGGTTGCGCCGCACCCGGACGAGGCGGAGCCCGGCGTCGGCGGGCCGATCGCGGCGCGCCGGAAAGTACGCCGGTTGCAGAGCACGTTGAGCGACCTGGCCGACGGGCCCGTGCTGACGTTGCTCGACCCGACCGGCGGGTCCGCCTTGCTGCCGTCGACCCCGACCACGGTCAACGAAGCGGCCGCCGGCCTGACGGAACTGGTCGTCAAGCTGCGGGATGCGGCCGGCGCCGAGGTCTGCGTCGGTGGCTCGATCGCCACCACGACCGCGGCGATCCCGGTCGCGGCCGCGCAAGCCCAGGACATCGTCACGCTGGCGCGCCGTCTCGACCTGCCGCCGGGTGGCTATCTCCTCCGGGACGTGCTGCTCGAATATCAGCTCACCCGCCCGAGCGATGCGCAGTCGGCGTTGCGCGCGCTGCTCGACCCGATCGACCGCAACCCGGACCTGCCGCGCACGCTCGAGGTCTATCTCGCCCACGACCTCGACCGGCGGCGCACCGCAGCGGCGCTGCACGTGCACCCCAACACGTTGGACTACCGGCTGCGTCGCGTCGTCGAGCTGACCGGACTCGATCCGTCGACGGCGCGCGGCCTGCAGCTGCTCGGTGCCGCGCTCGCCGCGCGGCGGCTCGGCGTCGGCTGACCCCGCACCCGGCGGCCGCTCGCTCAGTCGAGGAACAGCGGCGAGCTCAACGCTTCCATCAGCAGGTCGTTGCGGCACAGCGTGGTCTGGCTGCCCACCACCGGATCACACCCGGCCTGCCGCGCTGCCTTCGCGTCCGGCGCCAGCAGCTCGGCCCGGACGAACTGCGCCGCCGCCGGCACCCCGTCCTGACCGAGGCGGAACGACATCGTGCCGCTGACCGGCAGTGACTCCTCGACCGAGCCGGCGTCGGTGACGAGCCGCACGATGCTGCCCGGCACGGCACCGGCGGTGCGGACCCGGAAGGCGGCGTCGGGTGTCGTCTCGGATCCGGCGATCGCCTCGAAGGCTCCGTCACCGTTGCGGTCGGCTTCGAGGAACAACTGCGGGCCGTGCTCGGCCGGCGGCAACGCCGACACGAAAGTGCGGTGGGCGCGCAGCCCGTCCAGCACCGCCTGCACCGAGCGGTTGCGCACGAACACCCACGTCGTCGGGTCGCCGACACCCTGGATCGAGTCGGTCAGCACCCAGTGGCTGTCACTGCCGCCGGTGACGCCGACGTGGTCACCGGCGCGCAGGAACCCGTCGTACCAGCGCAGTGAGAAATCGTTGTCGTTGCTCGCTGGGAACGGGTGCTGGAACGCCCACGGGCCGATGTTCCACACCTCCACGGTGTCCGGCACGACGCTGTGCCCGAACCGGCTCAGCCAGTTCATGTCGCTCGGGTGGTTGATCTGGAAGACCCCACCGTCCGCGCGCAAGCCGTCGGCCATGGCGGTCTCACCGGCGGCGCTCTGGTCGGTGACGTCGCGGTCGCACTCGATCGTCGCGCCGGGGATCGCGCCGGCGTTGCCGTAACACGACCGGGCGCCGAGCATCTGCACGTGACCGGGCTGGGAGTTCTCGTATCCCGGAACCACGACGAAGCTCGGGTGCGCGGCTTCCCACGCGAGCACCTGCGGGTCGGTCTGGTTGACCACGTTGTTGTGGTCGGTCAGCGCGACGAAGTCCAGGCCCCGGGACAACGCCTCGTCCAGCCGTTGGGCCGGCGTGAAGCTGACCGTGTAGGCGTCGGCGCACGAGGTGCGGGCGTCCCGGCTGGGCGAGGACGGGTCCCAGGCGGACGTCGGTGTGATGCAGGTGTCGTGGCCGTAGATCGTGTGCACGTGCAGGTCGCCGGCGACCCAGAACCCCGCCGGCGGCTTCGGGCCGGGCGTGCCACCGTGCGGACCGTCGGCGAGGACCGGTCCGGCGGTCGCGAGAGTGAGACCAGCAGCGAGGGCGACGAGGCTCTGCACGAGACGGTGGCGCACGACGGGTCGGGGCATGCGGGAGGGATTCGCTCCCGCGACGCCGAACTCCTGTCGCTGTGCGTCGCCGCCTGGTTGCCCTGAGCACCGCCGTCGCGCTCCTCGCGCCCGGCGTGGCCGTCGCGGCCAGGGCGGATCGTCCCCAGCCGCGCGGCGCGGGCGACGTCGTCGCGACAGCCGACGCCACGACCGCGTCGCTCGCCAATGGGCTCGTCGCGCGCACGTGGTCGCTCGCCGGCGGTGTGCGCACGACCGGTCTCGTCGGGGCCGGCGGGTCCTGGGCGGGCGCCGGTGACGACTTCGCCGTGAACGTCGACGGAGTCCCGACCACGTCGACCCTTGGCTGGTCGCTCCTGTCGGTCACCCCGACCACGCCACCGGCGCTGCCCGGCCGTCCGGCGTCCGGCACCGGCCGGGCGCTGCTCTTCCGATACGTGCTGATCGCGACGCCCACCGCGCCCGCCGGCGTCGAGC
The DNA here is from genome assembly GCA_035776655.1 of Mycobacteriales bacterium. Classification (GTDB taxonomy): domain Bacteria; phylum Actinomycetota; class Actinomycetes; order JAFAQI01; family JAFAQI01; genus DASTWK01. The sequence goes on from DASTWK010000008.1 coordinate 12,830, forward strand.
TGGACCGGCTCGTGGTCCTCCACCCGGGCTCGTCGGTGCTGGAGACGACGAGCACGCTCGTCGACCGAAGCCCGGCGCCCGTGCGCGTGTCGTCGTACACCCTCGACCAGATCACGGCGAAGGACGCCGCCGGCCCGGCCGAGGTGCAGGCCTACAACGGCGGCTCGGACTGGCGCGACGACTACCGGCACGTGAGCACGGAGACCGGCGCGTTCGACGCCGAGGGCGAGGTGCTGCGGGTCGGCAACGACAGCGGCTTCTTCCTCGTCTCGCAGCGCCGTGGTGGGTCGATGAGCCGCGCCGGTCGCGACAGCACCGGGCGCAGCTACGTCGGGGTCGACTGGGCGCACGACCTGTTCGACTGGGGGCCGCTGCAGACGTCACCGCCGAACTACAACCGGCTCGACAACCCCGCCGACCCGGTGCCGGTGCGCGCTCGGCTCGTGCGTCCGCTCGAGTCCCTCGACCTCGGCACCGCGTTCCTCGGCGTCTACAGCGGCGGCGCGGACGAGGCCGCGGCAGCGTTCACGCGTGACTTCGTCGGCGCCGCGCAGCCGGCCTTCGCCCGCTCGGTCGGCCTCAACACCTTCCATCCGTGGAGCCACGGCGACGGGATGAGTGACGCCAACCTGCGCACGCAGGTCGATGTCGCGAAGAGCCTCGGCCTCGAGACGTTCATGCTGGACGACCAATGGCAGGGCGGTGCCGGGGGCGAGAGCGGCGACTGGAACTTCGACCCGGCGCGGTTCCCGGACACCAACGGCGACGGCGTCCCCGACTTCGTCAGCTACCTGCACCAGGCCGGCCTGCAGCTCGGCCTGTGGATGTCGCCGCTGGAGTTCAACGGCGCGTCGCAGACCTACGCCGCGCATCCGGACTGGGCCTGCGCACCGATCGGTGACGCCACCGCGCAGGTGCAGGACGACGCGGGGCTGGGCGTCTGGGATGCGACCAACCCGGCCTTCCAGACCTACCTGTTGGGCGTCATCGACCGGCTGGTCGCGGCCTACGACGTTCGCGAGTTCAAGTTCGACTTCATGGCGTGGGTCGACTGCGCCGGCCACGCCCGCATAGGGTCCCGTCAGCGTGCCGTCGAACGCGCCGACGCCGACCGACGCGGTCGGCACCCACGGCGCCGCGCTCCACACGTCGTGAAGCAGCTTCGCGACCGCGGTGCTGCCGTGCAGGTGCGCGTTGTCGAACCACGACGGCCCCAGCGCCGCCGACTCGAACGGCCCCGCACGCTGGTCGTTGGTCTCGTCGAGCTCGAACGTGACCGACGGGTGTCGTTGCTGCATCGTGCGGACCAGCGAGACGAACGCGTCCTCGTAGTCGGCGTAGTCGTGGCCGGCGCAGTCGACCCACGCCATGAAGTCGAACTTGAACTCGCGAACGTCGTAGGCCGCGACCAGCCGGTCGATGACGCCCAACAGGTAGGTCTGGAAGGCC
>DASTWK010000009.1:0-63025 GCA_035776655.1 Mycobacteriales bacterium
CACGTTGGACACGCTGCTGCCGCCGAGGTTCAAGGCGAAGGCGCGACGGGTGCCCAAGCCGGGCAGCGACGCCTGCAGCACGAACGTGTGCGCCCACAGCCCGGCCGCCCAGACGAGGATCAGCTGCCCGGCCAGCGGGAGCGGGATGCCCTCGACGCGATCGCTGGTCGCATCCCAGCCGGCGCCCGTGAGGCGCGGCAGGACGATGACGAGAAGGGCGACCGCACCGGCCATGGACGCTGCGCCGGTGCACCAGCGCAGACTCCGCCGCAGCACATTTCTAGGGTAACCGCGCGGGCAGGGTCGCAAATGGGTCATCCAGATATTCCCGGCGCGGGGTGAGACTTTCCTGGACGAACCACTCCCGTCCGAGCACGATCCGCGCGAGCGGGCGCGGCAGCCGCCCCAACAGCCGCACCGTGCGGACGTCGTCGCCCCCGCCGGTCTGCGACGCGTGGGCGAGCAGCGCCGCTTGCTTCACCCGCACCCACGGCCGCACGTCGATCTCGTGCGTGAGCTCGCGCCGTGGTGAGAAGCTCTCCGCCAGCGCGGCTGGAGTCATGCCGCCGGGACGGATGCCCACGCGGGTGAGCAGCCGGACGCCCCGTTGCAACGCCTCACGGTCGACCGTCGCGGCCAGGACGACGGGAGTCGCGGCGGCTGCCGCCGCGGCCAGGCCGACCGCGCGCACCCGGACGTGGTCGCGATGCCCATAGCCACCGCGCGCGTCGTACACGGTCAGCACGTCCGCGCGCTCCTCGGCGAGAACCACTGCCAGCCGCGCGGCCGCTTCCTCGACCGGCACCGCGCAGAAGGATCCAGGGGGTGGTTCGGCGGGTTGCCGGAAACCGGAGTCGCCGTAGCCGAGCAGCACGGTCCGGGCCACCCCGAGCAACCGCGCGGCTCGGTGCAGCTCCGCGATGCGGCGTTCGGCAAGGGCGGCCGCATCCGGCGCGCCGGCGGTCAGACCCAGCCCGCCGGTCGTGGCGACGACGAGGACGACGCGATGTCCGGCTGCGGCGGCACGCGCGAACGTGCCGCCGGTGAGCAGTGCTTCGTCGTCGGGATGAGCGTGGAAGGCGACTAATGTGTGAGGCACCATGCGCGTCCTCCACGTCACGGACACCTACCTTCCCAGACGCGGTGGGATCGAGCTCCACGTGCACGACCTGGCCCGCGCGCAACGTGCAGCCGGTCACGAGGTCGACGTCTTGACGCTGACTCGCGCCGGCGACGCTCTTCCCGCCGACAGCGCGGGGTTGTTGCTGCGTCCGGCCAATGATGCCGGCCTACTGGCCAAGGCGCGGTTCACCCGTGACCAGCGCAGACGCGGGGCCGACGCCGGCTACGACGTCGTACACGCGCACTGCTCCACCGTGTCACCACTGGTGTTCGCCTCCGCCGCGGTGGCCGAGGTGCCGACGGTGGTGACGGTGCACTCGTTGTGGCGCCGTTACACGGCGCTCTACCGCGCTGCCGACGCGACGGTGGGCTGGAGTCGGTGGCCGGTGCAGTGGTCGGCGGTGAGCGCAGCGGCCGCAGACGCGGTACGCCGGGCAGCGGTTCGCTCCCTCGACGTCCAGGTCATCTCGAACGGCGTCGACGTGTCCGCTTGGCCGCGGCAGCCGCATCATGCGGCGCCCGGCCGACTCCGGGTCGCGAGCGTCATGCGGTTGGCGCCGCGCAAGCGCCCGATCGCACTGCTGCGGATGATCCGCGAAGTCGCCGCCGCCGTTCCCGCCCACACCGACTTCTCCGCGGTCATCATCGGCGACGGGCCGGAGGCCGAGCCGATGCGTCGCTACCTGCGCCGGCACCGCCTGGAGCACCTGGTCACGTTGACCGGACACCTGCCACGGGTCGAGATCGCTCGCCGGCTCGCGTCGGCGGATGTCTACCTGGCGCCGGCAACGTTGGAGTCGTTCGGCATCGCGGCGCTCGAGGCCGCGGTCGCCGGGCTGCCGGTGCTGGGCCGGGCGGGCACCGGGCTGGCCGAGTTCGTCGGGGCCGGCAAGGGCGGGCTGCTCGTCGACAGCGACGCGGCGATGGTGCGCACGCTGGTCGAGCTCGCACACGGCACCGCAGCGCTCGATCCGGTGCACCCGGAAACGCTCGTCGAGATGAGTTGGCCGGCTGTCGTCGAGCGCACCCACGCGCTCTATGTGCGGGCCGGGCTGGCTGCCGACCGCGTGACGGCCGCTGTCGCCAGCCAGGCGTCGTAACCGACGGCCAAGCGCCGCGGCGGCGCAATCGTTGCGCTGCACCGAACGGCGGGGTGGATTTGGGTGCGGCGTACGACGCCCGGCCCGGCGCCTCGCGACATGCTGGAGCGACCGCTGACAGGAGGACCGATGGCGCTCGACCAGCAGCAGTGGCAGGAGCGGCTCGCGCTGCTCGCGGACAAGCACGGCGTGCCGGGCGCGAGCCTCGCGATCCGGCAGGGCGAGGAGACCGCCGAGGCGGCGTACGGCGTCCTCAACATCCGCACCGGCGTGCCGGCCACGACCGACTCGCTGTTCCAGATCGGCTCCATCACCAAGGTGTGGACGGCGACGTTGGCGATGCAGCTCGTCGACGAGGGGTTGATCGGCCTGGACGAGCCGATCGTGTCGCACCTGCCGGAGTTCAAGGTCGCGGACGCCGAGGTCACCCGCACGGTGACCCTGCGCCACCTGCTCTCGCACACCAGCGGCATCGACGGTGACCTGTTCCTCGACACCGGTCGCGGTGACGACTGCCTGGAGAAGTACGTCGCGGCCTGCGCCGATCTCAAGCAGAACCACCCGCTCGGCGCGACGATGTCCTACTGCAACTCGGGCTATTCGATCCTCGGCCGGCTGATCGAGGTCGTGCGCGGGCAGACCTGGGACGCCGTGCTGCGCGAACGGATCTTCGCCCCCCTCGGGTTGGCGACCGCGGGGACGCTGCCCGAGGAGGCGCTGCTGCACAGCGCGGCCACCGGACACATCACGCCGCCCGGCGGGGAACTGATGGTGGCCCCGGTGTGGGGCATCTTCCGCTCGGCGGGGCCAGCCGGGCTCATCCATGCCACCGCCCGCGACGTGCTCACGTTTGCACAGCTGCACCAGAACGACGGCGTGGCCGCGGACGGCACGCGGGTGCTGTCCGCGGAGAGCGCGATCGCGATGCGCGAGCCGCAGGTCGAGGTGCCGGACCAGTTCACGCTCGGCTCGCACTGGGGGCTGGGTTGGATCCTCATGACCTGGGACGGCCAGCCGGTCTACGGCCACGATGGCGGGACGATCGGGCAGAGTGCGTTCCTGCGGGTGGTGCCCGGCGCCGACCTCTCCATCGCCCTGCTGACCAATGGCGGGCACACCCGCGACCTGTTCCACGACCTCTACACCGAGATCCTCGCCGAGCTGGCGGGCATCGCGATGCCGCCGCGGCTCGAACCGCCGGCGCAGCCGCCGGTGTTGGACCTGGAGCAGTACGTCGGCCGCTATGTGCGGGAGAGCGTCGAGCTCAGGATCGAAGCGGTCGACGACCACTTGACACTGCAGATGAAGGCGACCGGCGCGTTGTCCGAGGCGCTCGGCAACGACGAAGAACCGGCGCTCGATGCGTTGCCGGTGCGCGAGGACCTGTTCGTCGCGAAGCAACCAGACGACCCGTCGTGGACGCCGGTGGTGTTCTTCCGGCTGGCCGATGGCTCACCGTACGTGCACTTCGGTGCTCGAGCGACACCGAAGGTCGGCGCCTAACCCGCGCACTGACCGCACCGAGCGTTCGGCAGCCGCCACGTTCTTAGACTGGTGCTGCGAGGCGGCGCGAGCGACGACGGTGGAGGATGCATGCGGCTGCGGGGCGAGGCTTCGCGGCGCACGCCACGCGCCGGTCGGTCCGACCATCGCCTCGCCGCGCGGGTCGTTGGCGCGGGTGCGTTGTTGACGCTCGCCGCGGCAGTCACCGCCGTGTCGGTGGCCGATCCGACCCCGTCCGCTGCAGCGAAGCCGCCCTCGGCTGCCGCGCGACCCGCGGCGACGCCGGCCATGGTCGCCGTTCCGAAGATCGGGTCCCGGGCGGGGCACGCTCACCCGCGACCGCACCGCGCGGTGCAGCGCGCCACGCAGGACGCGGTTGCCCCGTCCGCGACCCGGCTGTCCACGTCGTGGGGCATCGACGTGTCCTGGCCACAGTGCGGCAATGGCGGCTTGCCCGACCTGCAGACCGGCTTCGTCGCGGTGGGTGTCAACAACGGCCGCCCGTTCACCACGAATCCGTGCCTGGCCGACCAGGTCGCCTACGCCAAGAGCCACACCGGCTATGCGGCGTACCTCAACATCGACGCGCCGCGGGTCGGCGACCCGACGGCGTACGGACGCAAGGCAGCCGTCGACGGGCTGGCCCGGGCCCGCGCCGCCGGCCTGCACACCGCGGTGTTGTGGCTCGACGTCGAAGTCGTCAACCACTGGGCCGACCCGGCCACCAACATCGCAGTGATCTCGGGCGCGGTGCGGGCGCTCGAGGCGCATCACGTGACGGCCGGCATCTACTCGTCGCAGCCGATGTGGCAGCAGATCACCGGCGGGGTCGACCCGCGGACGCCGGTGTGGCTGGCGACGACGATCACCGACTACCACCAAGTGGGCGCGTGGTGCGCGAGCGGCTTGGGCGGGCGGCCGGCGGTGATGGCGCAGTACGTCGCCACCACCGGCAGTCAGCTCATCGACGTCGACATGCTCTGCCCAGCTGCGCTGCCGGATGCGGTGACGCTGTTCACCGCCGGGCGCCACTGACCGAGCCCGGCGCCTGCGCTCAGCGCAAGGTGAACGGCGCGCCGACGTAGTGGGTGCACTTGCAGTCGGGGAAGTAGCGCAACGTCCAGCCGCGGGTCACCGGATAGTGCCGGTCAGGTCCGAACAGCGCCGACGGCAGTCCGGCGATCGGGAACCCGCCGCGCAGCGCCTCCAGACCGTGCAGGTAGGTCGTCGCGTTGATCGGGCTGCCGGGAGGCAGGCTGTTGAGGACCGCCTGGACGGAGTAGTAGAGGTCACAGATCAGCAGCCCGATCGCGGTCGCGTTGGTGGAGTCGAAGCCGATCCCGGCCCGCTGGTAGACCTTCATGCAGCGGGCCCGGCCGGGGCCGGCGTAGGTGCGCTCGGCACTCATCGCCGCGGGCAGGTCGAGCGCCGGTGACCAGCCAACACCGACGGCGCCGTTGAGCTGGGCGTAGGGCACCAGGGAGCCGGCATAGACCTGGATTCCGGAGGCGGAGTTGATGCCGTAACGCGGCCGGTAGTGCTGGGACTCTGCGGCGGAGGCGAAGAAGGCCGAGCTGTTCTGCTCGGCGAGCAGGACGTGGGTCACACCGTCGGACCGGAACTTCAGCACCGCGCTCTGGATCTGCGCGACCGCCTGGCCGTTGCCGGTGGTCGAGTCCGGGAAGTGCCAGATCTCGACGTCGCCGGGATCGACGTGTACCCCCGCCTGCCGCAGACTCGGAACGAGCACGTGCGGCACGGTCCAGGCCCAGTCCGACTTGTCCGGCGCGAGGATGCCGACCTTGACCGGTGCGTTGCCGGGCGCTCCTGCCGTGGTGTTCCAGCCGGTGAAGTAGTGGTTGCGGACGAGCGCGTCGACCCAGTTGAGCGCGATGTGGTCGGTGGCGAGCATCTGCACGTCGTAGTAGTTCGGGAACCGCGCGAAGTCGTGGGTCGTCATGCCGGCGAGGCTGCCGTTGGCGACGAGCGCGCCGGCCTTCTGCATGCAGCTGGAGAAGGTGGGATCGGTCAGCGGCATCCCGATCAGGACGTGGTGGTCCTGCGTGAAGTCGGCGCAGGCAGCCTGCACGATCTGCGCCTGCGTCTGGGTCGAGGTGGCATCGATGGGGTGGAAGACGACGGCCAGCCTGCGCCCGGCGACACCGCCGTGCTGGTTGATGTCGTGGACGATCGCCTCGGTGTCGGCCTTGATGTCGCCGGAGGTCGCGGCGGTGTTGCCGAGAGCCTCCTGCTCTTGTGCGGCGTTGGGCGAATAGGCCATGCCCACGGTCACCGTGCTGGGGGTCACGCCCGGGCCGCTCGCAAGGTTGGGTGCGGCCGCCCCGACCGGCCGGGCGCCGGCAGACGGTGCGCCGGCGACGCGGGGCGCGCTGGAGGCACCGCCGCCGGCCGGGGCGGTGGTGAGGGTGCCGCCGCGGCCGCCCACCGCGGCACCGGGGACAGTGCGGCCGACCGTGCCGCCGGCGATCGAAGCCGTCGTCGGCGCCGACGCAAGCCCGGGGTCGGAGCCGAGGCTCGCGGTGCCGGCGGTCATGGCGGCACCTTGCACGGTCGAACCGCACGCGGCCACCGTCACCACCGCGAGCAGCCCGGCAGCGGCGCGCCCGAGCCGGCGGCGAGGGCGGCCGGGTCGGCGGCGGCAGGGTCGGTGCGGAGGGCGCGGAGACATCGAGGCGACCGTACGGCGAGGCGCCGGCGCAAGCCTCGTCCGTGCCGCCTAACCCGGTCCGGCGGATGTGTACCCGCCGACAATCAGAGCGTGAGCTCCCACTCCTGCCACTCCGCGACGGTGCGGAAGCCCATCGCCCGGTTGATGCCGAGCATCGGCGCGTTGACGCCGGCGTTGAACGTCTCGATGTGGCTGACCTCGGGCCGCTCGGCAAGCATCCGCAACGCAGTGGTGGCCTTCAACCAGCGGCCGAGACCGCGGCCCCGGTGAGCCGGCAGCACGCCGGTGTCGCCCTGGAATGCCAGCCAGGGTCGGTGCGGTGCGAACGCCAGCTCGGTGAAACCGACGAGCTCACCACCCGGGGCCTGCGCACAGACGGTCCAGATGGTCCAGCCCTGGTCCGCCAGGGCCTGCTGGCGTTCCCGGGCCTGCTCGGGGCTGACGATGAGGTCCTCGAGCGAGTCACGGTGCGGAGCGGTGTTCATGACGTGCGTGAGCTCCGCGAGCGGTGCGAGGAGCTCGTCCGGCACCACACCGTCGAGGCACACCAGCTCATATCCCGCGGCCCGCTGCGAGACCCGGCTGACCCACGCCTGCAACAGCTCACGGTCCACGTCGGCCACGGCGGCGCGGTTCTGCTGGTCGACGAGACCCGTCTCCGCTCCGGTGCTCGCGGCGAACGCCGAAGCCGCCGGATCGGCGGTCGAGGTGTAGCCGGACAGGCGCTTGCGCCCGGCAGCGAGGGTGCGGGCCGAGACCGCATCGAGCAGCGTGCGGCCCAATCGCGAGCGGCGGTGCGCCGGGGCGACGACGAAATGGTCGAGAGTGGCGAGCGACTCTCGCCCGCGCAGATGCTCGATCAACAGCTGGGCCGTCCCGACGACCTCGCAGCCGGCTCGGGCGACGGCTATCGCAACCTCGTGGTGATCTGGGCTGTCGTTGACCTCGGCGGAAAGCTCCGCAGCCGGGATGTCGGGCTCGCCCGGGATGACCTCGCGCCACCAGTCGCTCAGCAGCGCCGCGACGGGCGACAGCTCCGCGGCGGTTGGCTGGTCGAGCCACTCGATGGCAATCACGGCTACAGGTGTAACGGTGCAACCCCTCGTCCGGCCACCGGTTTTCCGGCGTTGGCGCAGGGGCGGAAGTGTCGACCACGGCGGCCGTGCCCGCGCAGCCGTGGGTAACGTCCTGTCCCGTGGTTGACCTCACCCGCCGGTTCAACGTCCGCGTGCCGATGCGCGACGGCATCACGCTGTCCGCTGACCTGACTCTGCCGGCGGAGCTGCCGGCACCGGCCGTGGTCATGCGCACGCCGTACGGCAAGACCGGCGAGATGCAGTCGAAGCGGATGGCGGTGCTCGCCAACCACGGCTACGTCGCGGTGTTCGTCGACGTCCGCGGACGAGGCGACTCCGACGGAGTGTTCGCGCCGTACCGCAACGACGGTCGCGACGGCGCCGACGTCATCGCGTGGGCAGCCGAGCAGGGCTGGTGCACGGGCGACGTGGCCACCTACGGCGGCAGCTACGGCGGTCGGATCCAATGGCTGGCCGCACTCGAACAGCCACCCGCGTTGCGCGCGATGGTGACCCTCGTCAGCCCGAGCGACCCGTTCGTGGAGGACCCGAGCGGGCTGCCGGGGCCGATGCACATCAACTGGTTCCGGCTCGTGGACGCGCGGATGCCGCAGCACCGCGACGACGTCGACTGGAGGGCCGTCTATCGGCATCGGCCGGTGCTGACGATGGACGAGGCGGCCGGCTTCGTCTCTGCCAACTGGCGTGAGCAGCTCCAGCATCGAACGCTGGACGAGTGGTGGGAGCCGGTCCGCTACCAGCACCGCATCACCGAGATCGACGTGCCGGTGCTGAACATCTCCGGCTGGTACGACGACGAGGAGATCGGCACCCCGGCCAACTTCGCCGCGCTGCACCGCGCGGGGCGGCGTGGACAGCGGCTGCTCATGGGTCCGTGGGGGCACGCGGTCAACACGACGCGCACGCTCGGAGAGGTCGACTTCGGCCCGGGCGCGCTCATCGACCTCGACGCGTACCTGCTCGCGTTCCTCGACGAGCACCTCAAAGGGGAGCAGCCCGACCCGGCGCCGGCGCCGGTCCGCATCTTCGTGCTGGGCGCCAACGAGTGGCGCGACGAGCAGCAATGGCCGCCGTCCAGTGCCGCATCCCACGTGTTCCACCTGTCCAGCGGTGGACGCGCCAACAGCCGGTACGGCGACGGACGGTTGGTGACGACAGCGGTCGACGGCGACGAGCCGCCGGACGAGTGGGTGCACGACCCGGACCGGCCGGTGCCGTTCATCACGGACGCCAGCAGCGCCCAGATCGGCGGTCCGGACGACTATGCCGGAGTCGAGACCCGCGGTGACGTGCTGGTGTTCACCAGCGATCCCCTGGCCGAGCCCCTCGAGCTGATCGGCCCGGTCCGGCTGGTGGCACACGTCGAGACGTCAGCCGCCGACACCGACGTGATGGCCAAGTTGGTCGACGTGCACCCGAACGAGTTCGCCCAGCGACTCTGCGACGGCATGGCGCGGTTGCGCTATCGCGACGGCTTCGACCGGGAGCGGCCGGTGGTTCCGGGCGAGGTCTACGAAGTCGAGATCGTGATGTGGGACACCTGCGTTCGGCTGCCGGCAGGGCATCGGCTGCGCGTCGAGGTCGCGTCGTCGGCGGCGCCGAAGTTCGACGTCAACCTCGGCACCGGCGGCGAGATGGTCACCGAGACCGAGGGAGTGATCGCGCGCAACCGGCTGTGGCACACGGCGAGCCGCCCCTCCCGCCTGTTGGTCAACTGACGCCTAGGCGGCGCCGGCGACGTCGCCGGCGCGGGTGAGCCGGACGTCGCCGCTGACTGTCTGCACGCGCACGTCCACGAGGGGACGATCCGACTCGTCCGGATCCGGTGTCGACGACAGCTCGAACTCCGATTGCAGGTCACCACTGGCGCTGCCGACGTCGACCGCCACCGCCGATCCGCGCAGGACCCCGATCGCGACGTCACCGGAGACCGTGCGGACGGTGAGCACACCGTCGTCGGCGCACCTGACCTGCAGGTCACCCGAGACCGTCCGCGCGGTCACGTCGCCGGTGGCATGACCCAACTCGATGTCGCCCGAGACACTGCCCGCCGTACATCCATCTTCGACTCGCTCGACGACGATGTCGCCGGAAACGACGGTCAGCCGCGCCGTCGTGCACCGGTCGACGCGCACGTCCCCGCTGGCCGACTTGACCTCCACGTCGGCCAGGGGTCCGCTCAAGTCGATGTCGGCAGAGGCGGTGACGACGTGGACGGACGTCCCGGTCGGAACGCTGACCTCGACGACATAGTCATCCGTTACGAGCCCGAGGAACCTGCGCCGGGGCCGTGGCACGGTGACGCTGACGACGTGGCGGCCGCCGTGGTCGCGGTGCTCCACCGAGACCTCGCCGTCGTCGCTGGGGACGCCGGTGACTTCGACGTCCGTGTGGTCGCGGTCGCCGGCGCGGACGCTGACCCGGCCGCACATGTTGACGACTCGCAGGTGGACGGGGCCCGGGGTCTCGAAGGTGTGCATCGTCGGCATCGGCGTACTCCTCAGCAGTGGTCAGCTCTGGCCGTAGCCGCGCAGCCGGCGGCGACCGTGGAAGGCCTCGCGGCCGAAGTCGTGGGGGTGGCGGGGGGAGGTGACGGCCGCCGCGAGGGCGCGGCTGATCCAGGTGTTGGTGGACACGCCGTCGCGGTCGGCGGCGGCATCGATCCGCGCCTTGAGCCGGCTGGGCAGGCGCAGCGAGATCCGGGCTTCCGGGTCGGCCTCACCCGGCGAGTCATCGTGCTCGTCGCGGAGCTCGGCCCGAGTCGGCGGCTCGGCGACGACGACCAGCTCCGGGTCTGCGCCGACCAACCGCACCTCGAGGCGCGCCTCGGGCAGCTGACCGGAGACGTCGAGCGCCACCTGGCCGAGCAGGTCCAGCACCCGCATCTTCACCGCCGGCTGCAGCGCGGCGGCGACCCGCTCCGCCGCGGCCTGAGTCTGTTCGTCGCCCAGAGAGGCAGCGGCGGTCAGATCGGCCCGCAGCGCCTCGAGGAACAGCTCCACCTGCATGACGGCATCCTGACATCATCCTGATGTCAATGTCAACGTTGTTGCGATGTCAGAGCGGCGCCTGCGCTCGCGGCTGAGAGCCAGAAGCGGCGCGGCCGGGTCTGCGCGGCTCGGCGCACCCGAATCAGCGACGGAAGACGACCGCCGAGGTCTGCTGCGCGGCGAGCGCCGCGAGGTAGTACCAAGACATGATCGCCCGCAGCAGCTCGTCGGTGTCGGCGACCTCGCGCCGCAACGTGCGGGCGGACAACCGCTGCGTCCCGGGAACCACCCCGGCCAGGTCAGCGCCGAGCACGCTGGCGAAGTCCACCTCCAGCGTGAGCTGATCGGGCACCGCCGGCACCACGAGATCGCCCAGCCCGGTCACGGCCGCCGCGACGGTCGCCTCGATCGACGCACACGCGGTCTCCGGCGGCAACGAGTCCGTGGCCGACCAGCCCAACGCACGTTTGGTCTCCACGACCGCAACGCCGGGGAAAGCCTTCTGCGCCACTTCGCAGATGCGGTCGTCGCCGCTGACGACACCGACGGGGACACCCAACCCCCCGGCGTACCAGCCATTGACCTCGGCCTCGGTCATCGGTGCGCCGTTGACCCGGAGCTCGGTGAAGTTGGACGAGAACGTGTGCGAGAGCACACCCTCGGCGCCGGCGCCGGCGTGGTAGCCGATGAAGACCGCGAGCGCGTCCTCGCGGGTGATGCCCTGCACCATGCACGACGCCCGCGGTGCGCCGAACACCAGTCGCGCCCGCGGGTCCAGCTGAGCGTGCAGGAGGTTGTCCATCGTGCCGTGGCTGTCGTTGAGCAGCACCTCGGTCGCGCCGCCGGCGAACGCACCCCGAATGGCGGCGTTGGCCTCGGCCGTCATCAGCTCCTGGGCACGGGGATAGCCACTGCCGCCGCGGATGATCTGGTCGATCGTCGCGACGCCGGCGACCCCTTCCATGTCGACCGAGATGAAGACGCGCATGCTCACCTGCTCACGGGATGTTGTGTTGGCCGACGTATCTCGTGCACGAGCAGGCGTTGTTCCACACCAGGTCGTAGCCGACTTGCAGCCCGTCGTGCCGGGACGGTGAGAAGTAGGCCGCCGCCATGCTGGCCGGCTTGAACGCGGCCCCCAGTGCTTCGAGGGAGGCGCGTGCCGTCTGCTGGTTGAGCACGGACCCGGCGCGGTTGATGACGTCACGCAGCAGGTAGAGCCCGTCGCAGTAGCCAAGGGCGATCGCGGCCGCATTGGTGCTGTCGAAGTGCTGGCCGGTGCGCTTCTCCACCGTCTTGATGCAGTACGTCGTGGCCGGTCCCAGGTATTGGTCGTCCTTGCCGCTCGGCAGGTCCAGCGTCGGCGACCAGCCGAGCCCCACCGCGCCGTTGAACTGCTTGGTGCTGACAGCACCGGTGGTGGCCAGCGCTTCGATGCCGGTGGCCGTGTTGACCCCGAACCGCGGGTAGTAACGCTGCCCGCGTGCGTTCTGCAACAGCTGGAGCATCATCGAGCCATTGGCGTCGAGCACGATGACGTGGGAGACGTTGTCCTGCCGGAACTTCAGCACCGCGCTCTGGATCTGCGCAACGGCGGGAGCGATCTGGGAGTTGTCCTGGGGGTACTGGATCAGCTGGACGTCGGCGGTCGCGACCGGATGACCCGCGCGGGCCAACGCCGGCAGCATCACGTGCCGAAGCGGCGTCGTCCAGTTCGGCGTGTCGTAGCCGATGATGCCGAGCTTCACCGGTGTCGAGGCGGGTCCTCCGGTGACGGCGCTCCACCCGGTGAAGTAGTGCAGCCGCTGCAGCACCCGGACTTCGTCGGCCATCATGCGGTCCTGGCTCAAGGTGCCGTAATCGAAGTAGTAGGGGAACTGACGGAAGTAGGCCTGGTCGGGGCCGATGATCTCCGCGCCCAGGTCGATCGCGCCCGCCTTCGTGTTGCAGGCGACGTAGTTGTCCGACAGGCCGTTGCCGAGGGCAGCGAAGATGTGGCTGTCCTGGTTGAACTTGGCACAAGCCGCCGCGTCCTGGACGGCGTAGGGCCGGTTGTCGGTGACGTCGTAGGCGTACCAAACCGGAGTCAGCTTGCGCCCGGCCACCCCACCGTGGGCGTTGATGTCGTCGATGACGGCTTGCGCGTCGGCCCGCTGGTCGCCCTCGGTGATCGAGGAGGCGCCCAACGCCGCGTTGGCGGCATCACCCTTCGTCGTGTAGGTGATGCCGACGTAGATGCGGGTCGCGGTGACACCCTTGCCTGGTACGCCGGTCGGCAGGCCGGCGCCGCTCCCGGCGCCACCCGCGCCCGCCGACCCGGCCGCGGGTCGGCCCGCTCCCCCGACCGGACCGGTGCTGCCGCTGCCACCGGTGGTGCCGACGCCGCCGCTGCCGGCACTGCCACCGCCGGCTCCACCGGGCGCCGCAGGAGCCAGCAGACCACTGTCAGCGGGCGCCGTCGCGGCCGGCCCCGCCAGCGACCCTTCGCTCGCCGTCCCGGCCACGCCGGACGCGCCGGTGACGCCGGTCACGGTCGTGCCGCAGCCGGCCGCGAGGACGGCGACTCCTGACGCAGCGGCGAACACGAATAGGCGCGCCCGGTTCATCCGGACCTCCGGAGTGGCGGACGGTGGCTCATGGGATGACGTGGGCGCCACCGACGTACTGCGCGCACTGGCACTGGGTGTTCCACCGCAGGTCGTAGCCGAGGCGGGCTGAGTCGTGGTGGGTGGGTGAGAGGAAGAACGCTGGCAGGTCGGCCGCGGTGAAGCCGCTGCCGATCGCCTCCAGCGCGGCCCGGCCGGTGTCCTGGTCGAGCACCGGCCCGGCCCGGTCGACGGCAGCCCGGAGCAGGTAGAGCTGGTCGCAGTAGCCGAGCGCGAGGCTGGCGGCGTTGGTGCTGTCGAAGGTCTGGCCGGTGCGCTGCTTGATGACCTGCAGGCAGTGCCTGGTGGCGGAGGTGGCGTATTTGTCGCCTTGCGCAGCCGGCAGGTCGAGGATCGGCAACCACCCGAGCCCGACCGCACCGGCGAGCTGGTTGTTGGTGATGACGCCGGAGTCGAACAACGCCTGCATGCCGGTGGCCGAGTTGGCGCCCAGCCGCGGGAAGTAACGCTGGCTGCGAGCGGCCCCGGTGAAGAACAGCGTGAGCCCCCCGGTGGTGTCGAGGATGATGACGTGCGTCACGCCGTCCTGGCGGAACCGCAACGTCGCGCTCTGGATGCCGGCGGCGATGCGTCCGGTGTCGGCGGTGCCGCCGGGATTGGGCACGCGGTAGATGTCCTGCGCCGCCACGGGGTGCCCGGCCTGCGCCAGCGCCGGCAACAGGACGTGCGTCAGCGGACGCTCCCACTCCGGGATGTCGAAGCTGATGATGCCGACCTTCGCCCGCCCCGCGCCCGGCTGACCGGTCGCCGTGTTCCACCCGTGGAAGTAGTCCATCCGCACCAGTGCCGCGGCTTCGGCGGCCATCATCCGGTCCTGGCTGAGCGTGCCGATGTTGAAGTAGTCGGGATGCTGGCGGAAGAACCCGTTGTCCGGATAGATGATCTCGCCCTGGTCGATGTGCAGTGCGCCGGCCCTGGTGACGCAGTTGGTGAAGTCGTCGGTGTAGCCGGCGCCCAGCACGGCGAACACGTGGTGGTCCTGGGTGAAGTCGGCGCACGCCGCCTGGTCCTGGGTTGCGTACGGCGCGGTCGATTTCGCGTCGTAGGGGTGGTAGACGGCGACGAGCTTGCGTCCCGCCACGCCACCGTGGGCGTTGATGTCCGCGACGACGGCGGCGATGTCTGCCTTCTCGTCGCCGTGAGTGACGCCTGCCGCCCCTACCGCGGCATTGGCGGCGTCACCGTTGGTCGTGTAGGTGACGCCGACGTAGAGCGCGGTCGGCGTGACGCCGACACCCTGGTGGAGGGGGACGGTGCCGCCGCCCGAGCTCGGTCCGCCCGCAGCCGGCAGCGCACCGCCACCGCGGGCGCCATCGGTGGTGGCTCCGGAGGTGGGGGCGAGATCGGGGTTGCCGGCGTCGCCGCGGGTCGAGGGGGCGGTCGGGACGGCCGGCCCGGCCAGTCCGGCGTCGCCGGTTGGTGCGGCGGCGGGTGCCGTGGCCGACAAGTTCTCCGTGCCGGCGGTCACCGGCGCGATCGCCTGGACGGTCGAGCCGCAGGCGGTGACGGCGGCCGCCAGCACGGCCAGCCCCGCGGCGCGCCGCCCCCGGGTCAGCACCGCTACTCCTCCGACTCGACCCGGCCGAACCGCAACGGTCCACTGCCGTCGTCGAGCAACGCCGACACGCCGACCACGCAACCGTCCGCACCCGTCTCGAACGTCATCGTCAGGTCAACGTCGAGCGGGTCGTAGTGCAGGTCCCACGTGTCGTAGTGCCGGTGGCGAGCCTCGACGTCGAACTCGCCCAGACGCGCCGTCAGCTCGCCCTCGGCGACCCCGACCCGCAGGTCGCCGAAGCCGAGGTGGCGGAAGCGCCCGGCGTACGCCGCGAGCTCGTGCGACGGCGGCGGGGCCGCGACCGGCCCGGCGGCCGAGCGCGGTGCGGGCGGCGCCGGGGCAGCCGCTCCGTCGCCCTTCGCCGCCTGGTCGGGGTGCAGGCGGTCGAACCAGGACGGCTCGCTGACCTCGCAGATCAGAGCATCCGCAAGTGCCAGCACGGTCGCGAACGGCAGGTCGGTCGGGAACACGTTCGCGCTGGCGAGCAGCCCGATCCGCTGGGCGGGCAGCAGCACGGTGTAGGTGGTGAAGCCGTCGACGCCGCCGTTGTGCCAGACGAGCGGACGGCCGCGATAGGTGCCACTGATCCACCCGAAGCCGTAGCCGACGAAGTCGAACTCGGGGAACGGTGTGACGCCCGGCGGCAGCAGCATCTGGGGCTGCTGGGTCGACCGCACCGCGTCGGCCGACAGCGGTCCGTCACCGAGCTGCGCGTGCAGCCACCGCAGCGAGTCGTCGGCACACGAGATGACCTCGCCGGCCGGAGCGGCCGCGTCGAGGATGCGATGGAGTGTGCGCCGAGCAGTGCCATCGCGCACGATGTGCGGCCGGGCGGCGTCAGCGTCGGCGATGAGGTCCTGGACCTGGTTGGTCGATCGCCTCATGCCGAGGACGTCGAACACCCGCCGGCGCAGCTGCTCCTCCCACGAGCTGCCGGTGACCCGGCCGATCACCTCGCCGGCGAGCGCATAACCCAAGTTGCTGTAGGACCACGTCGCCCGCAGGTCGCCGGTGAGCGGCAGGTGCTCCATCCGCGCGATCAGCTCGGCGCGCGACCACGACGGGTTGAAGATCCACGCGAGGTCGTGCCGGCCCAGGCCGGAGCGGTGGCTGAGCAGATCGCGCACCGTGACCCGATCGGCGATGAACGGGTCCGGCAACCGCAGCTCGGGCACCTGCCGCCGAACCGGCTCGTCCAGGTCGAGCCGGCCCTCCTCGGCGAGCAGCGTGGCGAGCAGGCCGGTGTAGGCCTTGCCGCACGACCCGTGGTGGAACAGCGTCGATGCCGCGACCGGTGCGGGGTCGTCGACGCCGCACCCGCCGAAGCCACCGGCGAACACGGTCCCTCCGTCGGCGACGACAGCGAGCTCCAGCCCCGGCACGTGCCAGCGCGCGAGCTCCGCCTCGACGCGGCTGAGCGTCTCGTCGAGGCGGGTGCTCGGCGCCGTGACCGTCATGCGCGCAGGATCGCGTCGTCCGTGGCTGCCGCGGGGCTGGGGACGACGGCGACCCTGGTGGCGAGCCGGCCACCCACGTGCACCCCGTCGACCGTGCCGTCGGCCCCGCGGGCGAAGTAACCCTTCATGCCCTTGCCGGGACCCTCCGGCACAACGTAGTTGTCGCCGTCCTCCGACAGCAATGCCAGCGGGACCGGCGGCTGCTCCTCGGGCACGTCCTCGCCGCTCTCGCGCAGCACCGCGGCCATCTCGGGCTTGATCTGCACATTGGCGAGCAACCGCCCGCCGTCGATCGTGATCTCGACGGTGGCGGCGATCGTCTCGTAGCGGCCGGTGTAGGGCGCGAGCTGCTCGGCAGTCAGCGAGATCGGCTCGGGCTCCTTGTCGATGAGGCCGAGGTAGTGCTCGAATGCCCACTTCTGCAAGGCGTCGTTCAGCTCCGGCCCGTTGGGGCCGCAGTTGGTCAGCGAGACGAGCGCGAATCCGCGTTCGGGCACCGTGACGAACTCCGAGTGCTGTCCGTTGGTGGTGCCGCCGTGACCGACGACCCGCACCCCGTCGATGTCGCGCATCAGCCAGCTGATGCCGACGTAGTCACCGAGCGCACTGCCGCGCATGTCGGCGGTCGGCTGCTTCATCCGGTCGAGCAGCTCCTTGCTCAGCAGCCGGGTGCCGTCGGGTGCGGTGCCGTCCCCGAGGTGGAACTTCGCCCACGCGATCTGGTCGCGCGCCGTCGCGGACATGCCGCCGGCCGGCGCGCCGCCCCGGGGCAGGGCCCACGGCCGGGCGATCGTGATCGTGCCGTCCTCTTCGCGGCGGTGCCCGACCGCGAATCGGCGGGTCATGATCTCGGTCATGAAGAAGAACGTCTGGTCCAGCCCGAGCGGCTCGAACAGCAGCTCCTTCACCGCCTGCTCGTAGGTCTTGCCGGTGACCTTCTCGATGACCCGACCGGCGAGCGAGAGCGAGGCGTTGTTGTAGGAGACGGTGGCGCCGAGCGGGCTGGACTGCTCGAGCCGCTCCATGCGTGCGACGTACTTCTCCAGCGCGTCGTCGCCCTCGCCGGTGTTGTCCATCATGTCGCCCTCCCAACCAGCGGTGTGGTTGAAGAGCTGCAACACGGTCACCCGCTGCGCGACGTCCTCGTCCTTGAGCTTGAGCTCGGGGACGTAGGTGCGCACCGGCGCGTCGAGGTCGACCTTGCCCTGCTCGACGAGGCGCATCATGGCCGTCGCGGTGAAGGTCTTGCCGGTCGAGCCGAACTGGAACAGCGTGTTCTCGTCGACCGGCAGCGGGTTCTCGACGCTGGTCACGCCATGGAAGGCGTAGTGCTCCTCGCCGTCGACCAGCACCCCGACCGCCACGCCGGGCACGTCGAGGGCGGTCGCGAGCTCGGTGAGCTTGTCCTGCACATTGCTGGCCGTCATGGCGGTCCTTTCAGGCCCCGCGGCGCAGTCGGCGCCCGGGCGTCTCGTGGGTCAGTTCGCCGCCGGCAACGACAACCCTGCCGTTGACGACCACGTGGTGGATGCCGAGCGCATAGCGGTGCGGGTCGTCGTACGTCGCGACGTCGCGCACCGTGCGCGGATCGAAGACTGCGATGTCGGCGAAGGCTCCCGGCACCAGCCGTCCCCGGTCGCGCAGCCCCAGGTTGTCCGCGGGCAGGCTGCTCATCCGTCGTACCGCCTCTTCGAGGGTGAACAGTCCCTCCTCGCGGCAGTAGTGGCCGAGCACGCGCGCGAACGTCCCGTAGGAGCGCGGGTGCGTGGCGCCGTCGGTGAACGGCGGGATCGCCTGATGAGCCGCTGCGTCCGAGCCGATCGACACCCACGGCTGCTGCAAGCCGAGGCGCACGTTGTCCTCGTCCATGAGGAAGTACGCCGTGCCCGTGCCGGGGGCGCGGGCGACGATCTCGAGCAGTGCGTCGGCCGGGTCGAGCCCGAGGTCGCTCGCCAGGTCGGTCAGCCGCTTACCCCGCGCTGGCGTGCCATCGGCGAGGTCGTCGAGGAACAGGATGCCGCTGCCGCTGCCGGCACCGAGGAAGAGGTTCTCGAACTGCTCCGATGGCCGGCACATCTCGGCGGCCATCTCGCGTCGCTGTGCCGGGTCACCCAGGCGTCGTAGCAGCGCCTCCGGGCCTCCGTCGTGGAAGCGAGACGGGATGGCGGCGGCGAGCGCAGTGCCGCCGGCGGTGTAGGGGTACATGTCGGCGGTGACCGGCTGACCCGACTCCCGGGCCTGTTCGATGCGCTCGATCGCGAGCTTCATCTTGTGCCAGTTGCTCTCCCCGGCGGCCTTGAGGTGGTAGGCCTCCGCTCGGCAGTGGCCGTCGCGACCGAGTTGGATCAGCTCGTCGAGGCATTCCAGGAACCGGTCGCCTTCGCTGCGCAAGTGCGAGATGTACATGCCGTCGTGGCGGCCGATGACCCGGCACAGGGCGAGCAGCTCGTCGGTGCGCGCGTAGCTTCCCGGCGGATAGATCAACGCGGTGCCCACACCGAGGGCACCCTCCTGCATCTCCTCGGCGAGCAGGCCGCACAACCGGTCGAGCTCGGCAGGCGTCAACGGCCGGTCGTCGAAGCCGGCGCCGAGGACGCGCAGGTTCTCCCCGCCCACGAAGCTCGCGATGTTGGGGGCTACACCGATGCTCTCGAGGTGGTCGAGCCCCTCCGACAGCCGAGGGAACACGACCCGACCGTTCTCCAGCAGGTCGTCCCAGAACTTCAGCGCCTCGAGCTGCCGGTCGTCGCAGGGGCCGAGGGAGAACGCCTCGCCGAAGACTTCGGTGGTGACCCCTTGGAGCAGGTCACACGCGCCGGTGGGGTCGCTCTGCAGGCTGCCCCAGGCGTGGCTGAGCACGTTGATGAAGCCGGGACTGACCACCAGGTCGGTCGCGTCGAGCACCTGTGCGTCGACGGAGTCAGGCACCTCGCCGACGGCGACGACGCGGTCGCCGTCGACGGCCACGTCGCAACGGCGGCCGGGGGCACCGGTGCCGTCGACGACGGTGCCGCCGCGGATGACGAGAGTGGCCGGCATGCCAGCAGTGTCCGAGCCGCCGCGGCCGGGCGCCTCGTGCGGACGCGACAAGCCCGGCGCTTTCCTTTGTCGGCGGTCACATCCCGCCGCAGGCGCATGGGCTGGCACCCTTCCCCCATGGACCCCCGCACGCTGCACGAGGACGCGGTCGTCGCCGACACCCACAACGACCTGCTCATGCTGGTCAGCCACCGGTCGCCGGACCGGCAGGCGGCGTACTTCCGTGACCACTGGCTCCCCCAGCTGCGTGCGGGCGGCGTCGACGTGCAGGTGCTGCCCGTGTTCATCGACGACGACTTCCGCCCGGAGGGCGCGCTGCGGCAGACACTGCGGATGGTCGAGGCGGCGCATCGGGTGGCCGAGGCGAACGCGGACGCGGTGGCGCTGTGCCGGACGGGCCCGGACGTCGACGCGGCCCTGGGGTCGGGACGCATCGCGCTGGTGCTGGCGCTCGAGGGCTGCGAAGCGGTGGGCACCGACGTCGAGCTGTTGCACACGTTGTCGCGGCTGGGCGTGCGGATGGCGTCGTTCACCCACTTCGGCCGCACCGCGCTCGCCGACGGCTCGGCCGAGGACGGCGCCGGCAGCCGGCTGACCCGGGCCGGGGTCGAGGCGCTGCACCTCATGGAGCAGCTCGGAATGTTGCTCGACGTCTCGCACCTGTCGGCCGCCGGCACCGATCACGTGCTCGAGCTGGCGACGCGGCCGGTCGTCGCCAGCCATTCGTCGGCGCACGCGCTGTGCCCGCACCACCGCAACCTCACCGACGAGCGGCTGAAGGGAATTGCCGCCCTCGGCGGCGTCGTCGGCGTGAACTTCTTCTACGGCTTCATCGACCCGGCCAACCCGTCGATCGAGCGGCTGGTCGACCACGTCGAGCACATCGCCTCCACCGTCGGCATCGACCACGTCGGGCTGGGACCGGACTTCGTGAAGGAGGTCTACGAGCAGCTCACGCCACCAGCGACGTCGACCGCCGAGTTCGAGGGGCTGGACGGGTGCACCGTGATCCCGGGCCTCGATGGTCCGGCCGGGCTGCCGCTGGTGACCGAGGAGCTGGTCCGCCGAGGCTGGCGGGAGCACGACATCCGCAAGGTCCTGGGCGAGAACTGGCTTCGGGTCTTCCGCTCCGACCTCGGCCGTCCCGGCAACTAGCCGGGCCGGCGGGAAGCTAGCGGGAGCGGCCCGGGAACTGCTTGCGGCCGGTCCGCAGCTCCTCCGCGAGCTCGGCCGCCTCGCGCACCACGTCCTCCACGACCGCACGGTGCTCGGCGTCGCTGCGCCGACCGAGATGGATGCTCCACGCCCCCAGCGCCATGCCGAGAAGCGCAAGTCCGGCGAGGCCGCCGGAGAGCACCCACGGCGACTGCAGCGGGACATAGACGGTGCGGGCGGCTCCCCGCCAGGCCAGGCCGAGCATCACGAAACCGGCGGCGGCCAGCCCGGCGAGCACGGCGAGCGCCTGCACTCCCGGATCCCGCCACGACGCCACCCATGCCGGCACGGTGATGGTGACGCGGTCGTCGGAGCGGTGCCCCGAGGTCAGCTCGTCCGCCCGGCCCGCACTCTCCGACTCGCGGCCGCTCACTGGTCCAGCGACCGCTGCAGGTCGCGCAGCGCCTCGGTCAGCGTGTCCATCTGCCGCGCCCGGGCGGCGGAGTCCTGCCGGCGGGCGCTGACGTTGATGGTGACGAGCCCGGTCATCACCAGTCCGAGCCCGGGCAGGCCGGCTGAGAGCAGGTAGGGCATCTGCCGCCACACGTCGACCAGACCCGCGACTCGCGCCCAGGCGTAGGCGATCAGGCCGAAACCGACGAGGGCGATGAGCACGCCGACGTAGGTCGGGATCAGCGATGCGGGGTCGGTCACCGCGCGCAGCCGGGACCGGCGGCCGTCGGTGTCGAGGCTGGCCGGGCCGGACCGGCGGAACCGCCGCCGGGACTGCAGCGTGTCGGTGGGGTCGCCCATCACCGTGACGTTACTCATCGCGTCTCCTCCAACAGGTCACGAACGAGCGCGGCGACGAGTGCCGTGCGCTGGGGCATCGATGCGACCGACACCCACTCCCCCTCGGCGTGGGCGTTGCCGCCGACCGCGCCGAGGCCGTCGAGGGTCGGTACGCCGAGGGCAGCGGTCAGGTTGCCGTCCGACCCGCCACCGACGGCCACTCCCGCGAGAGCAGGCAACCCCAGATCGGACGCATGCCGCTGGGCCCGGCCGAACAGGTCTGCCGACATCTCGGATTCGAGCGGCAACCGGACGGAGTGAGTGACGAGCTTGACGCCGGCACCGGGCAGCTGCGGCGTCAATGACTGCAACGCGGACTCGACCCGCTGCATCTCGGCCGCCGACGCGGCGCGAACGTCGACGGCGACACGGGCGGCGGCGGGCACGGTGTTGGCCGTCGTGCCGGCCGTGACGACGGTGGGCGTCACCGTCGTACCGCTCGCAGGGCGGCCGAGCGCCGCGGCGGCGAGCACCTGGTGCGCGGCCTCGATCGTGGCGTTGATCCCGTTCTCGGGCTCCAGCCCGGCGTGCGCGGCGCGGCCGGTGATCTCGAGGGTGAACATGCCGACGCCCTTCCGGGCGATCTTCACCGCGCCGTCGGCACTCGGTTCGAGGACGAGGACGGCGCGGGCGTCGCGGCAGGTGTCCTCGATCAGCTGCTGGGAGGTGGTCGAGCCGATTTCCTCGTCGCTGGTGGTGAGGACCGCGACGCCGTCGAGGTCGGTGAGGGACTGCAAGGCCGCGAACAGCTGCACCAGCCCGGCCTTCATGTCGAACGTGCCCGGCCCGGTCACGCGGTCGCCGTCGACTTCGAACGGCCAGCGGGCGAGAGTGCCGACCGGCCACACGGTGTCGAAGTGGCCGAGCAGCACGACCCGCGGCCGGCCGAGCTGCCACCGCAGGTGCACGCGGTCGCCGACGTGGATGCGCTCAGCGGTGGCGCCGATGCGCCGCCGGCCGAGGGTGTCGACCACGTCCGCGCACCGGGCGAGAGCGGCAACGTCGGCGGACGGCGACTCGCTGCCGACGAGCTCGGCCAGATCGTCGAGCAGCTCGCGGCCGGACGCCAGGTCAGCCGTCATCGCACCCGGCCGCGGGCGGCGAACCGCGGCGTCGCATCGCGAGTGAACAGGCGGGTGAAGAACAGGGCACCCGCGAGCAGCGCGAGCGGCATCAGGAACGCCAAGGGGTATTGGAAACCCGATGACAGCGCCACCGGACGCTGCGCGACGGCGGTCGGTGGCTGGGTGGCGGCGACGACCGGTGGTGCCGCACTGGGTGCGACGTCGGTGTTGGTGGCGACCGGCGGCATCGGCACGGTGGGCACGGCCGGCGGGGCCGGGGCGGGTGCCGGTGCGGACGGGGCCGCCGGCGCCGACGGGCCGGCGCCGACGTGACCGGCCGGCTGCTGGGTCACCGGGGAGTAGGTGAGCCGGGAGCTGATGTGCGCGGTCTGCGCGCGCTTGCGGTCGTTGAAGGTGACATGCCAGGCGTCGGTGGGTCCGGCGCTGGACAGGTCCGGCAACAGCGCGATCCCGAACGGAGGCGCACCGGCGCTCCAGCTC
The DNA here is from genome assembly GCA_035776655.1 of Mycobacteriales bacterium. Taxonomy (GTDB): domain Bacteria; phylum Actinomycetota; class Actinomycetes; order JAFAQI01; family JAFAQI01; genus DASTWK01. The sequence goes on from DASTWK010000009.1 coordinate 22,794, forward strand.
GCCAGGAAGGGCGTCAGGTCGACGGTGAAGGCGGAGTGCTTGGCGTCATATCTCGCCGGCACCTTCGTCGTGCAGTCGACGGCGGGCGGCGGGGCCGTCGACCCGTCCGTGCCGTCGGTGACGGGCTTGGTGGTCAGGCACGCCTCGATCTTCGCCGTCTCCGGCGACGAGGTGCCGTCCTGACCGCCGGTGGCGACCGGCAGCGTCATCGTGCCGGTGGCACCGGTGGCTCCGGCGAGGGCCGACAGGTCGGGCAGGACGTAGGTGCGGGCGGTCTCCTGGCCGCCGGCGACGCCGACGTGCAACGTGTCGGCGGGATAGGGCGAGACGGGCGGCGTGCAGCCCAGCGGGGTCGTGCAGAGGTCGATCGGGCTGGCGGCGTACCACGCCTCGACCGTGTCCGCGACCGTGACCGTGACCGTGCGGTCAGTGGCGAGCGGCTGGGCCTGTGCGGGTGCGCTGAGCAGCCAACCGAGCGGCACCGCAAGACCGCCGCACAGCAGCGCCGCGCGGCGCCAGCCCACGCTGCGTCTCACCGGTGCAGTTTTCGCCATGCCCGTCGCTGGTCCTGCCGCTCGACGATCGGTTCGGATGCCCTCAGCCTGCCGGTTGGCGCGTCGTCGGGGCATCGTCGCAGGGCACGAACCGGGCCGCGCTTCGTCGTCCGCGAGCATGACGACCGCGCGGCACGGGCGCGGTTACGGTGCGGTCGTGAAGGTGACCGCGGTCGAGCTGCGCCGCATCGACATGCCCTACGTCGCGCCGTTCCGCACCTCGTTCGGCACCGAGACCCACAAGGACGCGCTGCTGATCCGCGTGCTCACCCCGGAAGGTGAGGGCTGGGGAGAGTGCGTGGCGATGAACGAGCCGCTGTACTCCTACGAGTACGCCGACGCGGCCGCGGACGTCGTGCGCCGGTTCCTGCTCCCCCGGCTGTTCGCGACCGGTGAGGTGACAGCCGGGCAGGTGGCGCCGCTGCTGGAGCCGATCAAGGGTCATCCGATGGCCAAAGCCGCCGTGGAGATGGCGTTGCTCGACGCCGAGCTGCGCCAGGCGGGGCAGTCGTTGGCGACGTTCTTCGGCGCGACCCGAGACCGGGTGCCGTCGGGCGTCTCGGTCGGGATCATGCCGTCGGTCGAGGCGCTGCTCGACGTGGTCGGTGGCTATCTCGACGCCGGCTACGTCCGCATCAAGCTGAAGATCGAGCCGGGCTGGGACGTCGAGCCGGTCCGCGCCGTGCGCGAGCGGTTCGGCGACGACCTGTTGCTGCAGGTGGACGCCAACACCGCCTACACCCTCGGCGACGCCCGGCAGCTGGCCAAGCTCGACCCGTTCGACCTGCTGCTGATCGAGCAGCCGCTGGCCGAGGACGACCTGCGCGGCCACGCCGAGCTCGGCCGACGGATAAAGACGCCGGTGTGCCTCGACGAGTCGGTGACGTCGGCGCGGTCGGCGGCGGATGCGATCGCGCTGGGCGCCTGCCAGATCATCAACATCAAGCCGGGCCGGGTCGGCGGTTATCTCGAGGCGCGGAAGATCGCGGCCGTCGCGGCCGCGAACGGCGTCCCGGTCTGGTGCGGCGGGATGCTCGAGACCGGCATCGGCCGCGGCGCGAACGCGGCACTGGCGGCGTGCCCAGAGTTCACGCTGCCCGGCGACGTCTCGGCGTCGGATCGCTTCTACGCCAAGGACATCACCGCGCCGTTCGTCCTCGAGGACGGACACATCCGCGTGCCCACGGGCCCGGGGCTCGGGGTCGACGTGCTGCTCGACGTGCTCGAGGAGTTCACCACCTCCGTGGAGACCATCCGCCCCTGACCGGCACCCGGCGCCTGTGGTCGTGCGGCGACAGCGGGCTGCGCTGGCGTGTCGACCGCCGGCACCGGGCGGGCTGACGGCGAAGGTCAGAGCCGGGCGCGCTGGTCGGCGTCGAGGGTGTCGCGGATGCGCTTGGCGAGGCCGGGGCCGACGCCGTTGACGCGGCGCAGGTCGGCTTCGGTCGCCAGCCGGACGGCTTCCGGCGTACCGAACTCGGCCAGCAGCTGGCGCACCCGGGTCTCCCCCAGCCCGCGCACCTTGGTCAGCGTCGTGGCAAGCTCTGCCGAGCCGTTGAGCAGCGGCGTGCGGGCCGCCGCTACGGCGGTGGGAGGCGCAGTCAACGCGGCCGGGACGCCGCCGGAGCGCTCGATCGCGGTGATGCTGCCGCCGAGGTAGGCGTCGACGACACCAGGATCGTTGCGGACCACGTCGGGAGTGCCGTGCGCGATCACCGCGCCGTCGGCCATCGCGATGATGCGGTCGGAGATGCCCATGATGAGCGGGATGTCGTGCTCGATGATGACGAGCGTCAAGCCGAGCTGGTTCTTGAGGTCGACGAGCAGCTGCCCGAGCGCCTCGGTCTCGCGCTGGGCGATGCCGGACGACGGCTCGTCGAGCAGCAGGCAGACCGGCTCCAGCGCAACCAGGCAGGCGATCTCGGTGATGCGGCGGGTGCCGGTGGACAGCTCCTGGATCTGCTTGTCGCGGTAGCGGTCGAGCCCCATCGCCGACACCAGCGCCCGGGCCCGCCGCTCCTTGCTCCGCTCGCCGAGCGTCACGCCGAGCGTGGAGCTGAGGAAGCGGGTCGGCTGCACCCGCTCGAAGGCGAGCATGACCGTCTCCTTGACGGTCATCGTCGGGAACAGCGCGGCGTCCTGGAACGACCGGATCAGGCCGAGCTTCGCCCGTTCCTCGGGACCGAGGAACGAGATGTCACGGCGGTCGAACAGCACCCGTCCGGTGTTCGCGCGGGTGAAGCCGCCGAGCAGCTCGAAGGTCGTCGTCTTACCGGCGCCGTTGGGGCCGATGAGTCCCACGGTCTCACCGGCCCGAACGGTGAAGGACACGTCACGCACGGCGGTGATGCCGCCGAATCGTTTGTTCAGCTCTCGGGCCTCGAGCAGCGTCACGCCCGTCGTCGGTTTGCGCTGGGCGGGGATCGGGCCTCGGTCGCGCACCTGGACCGCCGCGAGGGAGGACGCAGCCGGCGCGGACGTGTCGATGTCCTCGCCGGCGAACAGCGGCTCCGGGTCGATGCCGTGCCGACGCGCGATCAGCTTCACGACCGCGTCCCGCAGCGGTTCGATGAACTGGATGAGGCCGCCGGGCTTCCACAGGATCAAGCCGGTGGCCCCGAGGTAGGTCGCGGCCAGCGCGATGTTGCCGATGTTGAGCAGTGGGATGCCGATGATCCACGCGGCGCCGATGATGGGTCCGGCGAGGGCGGAGACACCGCCGAGCACGGTCATGACGACGACCGAGATGCTGGCACTGGCGGGGAACGTGCTGACGCCGATGCTGGACAGCGAGTGCCCGTAGGTGGCGCCGCCGATGCCGGCGATGAAGCCGGCGACCAGATAGCCCTGGAGTTTCACCACGCTCGCCTTGACGGTGAACGCGCGCGCGTTGTCCTCGTTGTCGCGGATCGCCACCAGCAGCCGGCCGAAGCCGCTTCGACGGATGTTGCGCGCGAGCAGCAGCACGAGGACGAACAACGTGAGGGCGAAGTAGTAGTACTTGTGCCCCGTGTCCAGCGGGCCGCCGAGCGGCCACCCGGTCGGCTTGCCCGGGTCCTGCCCCTCGCCGAGCATCCACGGCTGGGCGAGCAGCCAGGCGGGGGTGGCGAGCGCGAAGCCGAGCGTCGTCACGGTGAGCATCAGCCCGCGGATGCGCAAGGCTGGCAGGCCGATGACCACGGAGACGATCCCGGCGCCGAGACCGGCATAGAGCAACGCCAGCGGGAAGTCACCGATCCGGCTGGACACCTGGAACGACACCACCGCGCCGACAGCGGCCACCGCGAACTGGCCGAGTGTGAGCTGGCCCCCGAGCCCGGTCAGCACGCCGACCGAGAGCCCGACGATGGCGAAGCCGATGATGCCGGTGATGGTCACCGACAGGCTGTTGGTGATGACGAGCGGCAGCGCCGCGAGGATCGCGATGAACGCGATGCCGATGGCCGGTGACATGACCCGTACGGCCCAGAGATCGCGCAGCTTCTGCGGGATCGGGCGCAATCCCTGCACCGCGGCCCAGCTGCCTTTCTCCTCGTCCCGGCCGGCACGCTGCCGCTGCACGAGCAACGCGACCAGGATGATGACGAACAGCGTCACCTCGACCAGACCGGACCGGGGGTAGTTCCAGAGCAGGAGCTGCTCGAGGATGCCGAGGCCGACACCTCCGGCGAGTGCCAGCGGCAGGCTCTGCATGCGCCCGATGACCGCCGCAGTCATCGCGCGCAGCAGCAGGGCGGGACCGAAGCTGTCACCGCTGATGAAGCCCTGGGTGGGCGCGGTGAGGATGGCGGTGAACGCCGACAGCGCTCCCGCGATCGCCCAGGCCAGCGACGACATGCGGCTGGCGAAGATCCCGGACATCCGCGCGGCTTCGGGGTTGGCGGCGGCGGCCCGGATCGCGAGACCGAACCGGCTGCGCTTGAGGAACAGCGCGATGGCGAGCACGACGATCGGCGAGAGGAAGAGCATGCCGGAGTAGGCCTGGGTGACCCGCAGTGCGCCGACGTTGAACACCGGCAACCACGACGGCTGCGGATAGAGGGACCCGGCCGAGGCCTGGCTGTTGATGACAGCGGCGAAGACGACGAGGAACTGCCCGATGCCCAGGGTGACGACGATGCTCATGAGCCGCGGGGCATTGCGCAGCCGCCGGACGGCGCCGGTCTCGGCGGCGGCGCCGGTCAGCCCGGAGACACCGAGGGCAAGCGGGAAGGCCACCCAGTAGGGGATGTGCCACTTCACTGCGGCGAGGCCGAAGAACGCCGACCCGAACGCGCCGATCTGTCCGTGCGCGAAGTTGATGATGCGGTTGGTGCGATAGATCAACACGAGGCCGACGGCGAGCAGGCCATAGGTCAACCCGATGATCGTTCCCAGCAGGATCACCGGCAGCGGGGTCGATGCCTGGATGACCCCGTGCGCATCGAGCGTCGCCGTCACGACCTTGGCGACCACCACGGCGGCGACGAAGATGCCCAGCTGGACCAGGCTGCGCCGCGACGGCACCGGCAACCGCCGGCCGCCGAGTCGGTGCGCGAACGTCTCGGTGCGGGCGCTCATGACTCTGCGCCCGCGCCGGCGCCCTGCAGGAACACCGCGCGCAGCAGGTCGTCGCGGGCGAGCAGCTCGTCGGCACGACCGTCGAACCGCATCTCGCCCTTCTCCATGAAGTACGCGTGCTCCACGAGGTTGAGCGCGATGTTGACGGACTGCTCGACCAGCACGACCGCGGTGCCGTCGGCGTTGATGCGCCGGACCATGTCGAGCAGTTGGCCGACGATGACCGGGGCGAGCCCGAGCGAGAGCTCGTCGATCAGCAACAACCGCGGCCGCAGCATCAGCGCCTTGGACAGGCCGAGCATCTGTTGCTCACCGCCGGACAACGTCGACGCGAGGGAGTTGCGCCGCTGGTGCAGCCGCGGGAAGGCGTCGAAACAGGTGTCGATCGCCCGGTCGACGGCACCCTTGTCGCGGGCCATCGTGTAGCCGTAGCTGCGCAGGTTCTCCACCACCGTCATCGGGCCGAAGACGGCGCGCCCGCCGGGGATCTGCGTGATGCCGAGCTTGAGCCGGCGTTCGGCATCGAGGTAGGTGATCTCCTGGCCGCGGTAACGGACGCTGCCGCGGCTCGGCAGGCCGATGCCAGAGATGACCTTGAGCAGTGTCGACTTGCCCGCGCCGTTCACGCCGAGCAGCGCGACCATCTCGCCGTCGTCGACGGTGAAGTCGACGTCGAAGAGCACCTGCAGCTGCCCGTAGGAGAAGTCCACTCCGCGGGCCGCGAGCATCGGCAGGTGCCCGCCGGAGGACTGGATCCGCTTGATCTCCTCGTCCTCGAGCACCTCGTCGATCATCCGGTCGAGGTCGGACTCGATCAGTCGCCCGGCGCTCGCGATGATGAACGAGCCGAGCACGCCGGGGATCGCGATGGCGATCATCGTCCCGACCACGCCGTACTGGCTCTGGATGCCGCCGAGCAGCAGGGCCCCGGCCAGGCCGCCGATCGCCTGGAAGATGCCGACCAGGGCCTGCGCGTGCGGGCGCATGTTCGACGGGATGATCGACAGCAAGGCGATCGTCAGCAGTGGCAGCAGCAGCGCAATGCACGCGCCGGCCACGCCGAACATCACGATCATCGGCCAGAACGCCGGCATCGCACCGCCGGCCGCGACGAGGATGACGCCGAGCGCCAGCAGGTATCCCGACGCCGCCAGCACCCGCGACGGGGATGCCCGGAACTGCTTCTCGCCGCGCCCGCCGTACAACAACAGGGCGATGACACCGCAGCCGGCGTAGAACGCGAAGAACGCGCCGCGCTCGCCGGGGCCGAGGTTCCACCTCTCGTCGAGGAAGAACGACACGAACGTCCCGAGCGGAACGGTCAGGATGCCGAAGACGGCGAAGCCGGCGAAGACCCGACGGTTCGTCGGGATCAGCAGCATCCGGCGACAGATCTCCCAGAAGCCCAGGGCCACGTCCTCGGCCCCCAGGTCGGCCGACTCGCCGTGCGCCTCGTGCACCGCGGCGCGGAGCTGCTCGGTGTCCCACTTGCCGAAGCCCGGGTCACGCAGGCGGGTCGCCAGCAGCGTCATGACCACCGACGCAAGCCCCAGGCAGAGGAAGACACCGCGCCAGGTGAACCCGGCGATGCTCGCCAGGAGGCCGACGAGCCCGGGTGCCGCCACGTTGCCGAACGTGCCGATGGCGTTGTAGATCGACAGCGCCCGCACCCGAGCCTCGGGGTGGTAGCTGTCGACGACGAGCGGCGCGTGCAGCGCCGTCACGCTGCCGGTGGTCAGCCCATCGACACAGAGGATGCCGATGAGCCCCAGTAGCGACGTGACGAACCCGGTGAACAGCGTGAGCAGGCTCCACGCGATGCCGGTGAGGATGCACAGCAGCGCGCGGCGGGCCCGGTTCTGGGTCAGCGCGGCGATCGGCAACGGCGCGACCGCCACCGCGAGCCCCTGCAGCGCCCGCGCCGCGGCGATCGCTCCGATGGAGATGCCCAGCGACCGGCTGATCTCCGGCGTCAGCACGGTGAACGCATAGCTCTGGAAGCCGTCCGCGACGAACAGCAGCCCGAGCGCGATCACGGGGTAGTAGCTCAACCCGTATTTGCGGACCACCGCCCGGAAGCTCGCGGTGTTCTCGTCGCCCACCACGCCGAGCTTGGCCCGCGCCTCCTCACGGAGCGCCTCACGCGTCTGCTCGATCTCGGCGACGGCCGCAGTCGGATCGAGCTGCGGCGGGATCGTCGGGATGACCGCCGTCGGCTCGTCGCCGCTGAGCCGGTCGCGGTCGCGGAGCTCGGTCACGAGAAGCCCACCTTCGGGATGCGGACGTCGAGCTCCCACGCGCTCTCACCGATGCGGTGACCGGCTGTGTCCATGAGGACGACGGTGATCGAATGGAGCTGCAGCTTCTCCTGCGACCCGACGAGGTTCGGGATCTGCGGCAGCCGGAACGTCGTCTTGGTGGTCGTGTAGACCTGGCGCTGGGCCAGATAGGCAGTGTCCGGGCACCGCGGGCTCTGTTCGCAGAACCGGTCGCCATGAGCGACCGCCTTCATCGTCTGCTCCGGTCGGATCGGCGCCCGATCAACGAAGATCGCGAAGTAGCCGGCGCCGTCGCTGGCCGGCTCGCTGCCCTGAGCGGCGATACGGAAATCGCGCATCGTCCAGGAGACGGTGAGGGGCTGGTGGACGGTGGCGCGGTTCTCGGGGCTGGTGAAGTGCAGCCGGTCGTCCACGCGGAAGTTCAGATCCTGCAGGTGGGTCAGACCGCACCCGCCGAGCAGCACCGCCACGACCGCGGTCAGCGCGACATGCACGGTCGTGCGGATTCCAGGCCGCACGGCACCTCCTCGCGCTGGTCGTCCTCTGGCGGAGCGGTCGAGCCCATCGTGGGCGGAACGGGTGGCGTCCGTCGTCGTACAGCGGTACCAACTGACGTCGGGTTCGCTGTAACCCGCCACACAGGCGGTGACCGCAAGGTTCGCCGCGCGGCGCTCGCCTCCTGCCCCTATGGGTCAGGCGCCCGGGTCGAGGAACCGCAGCTGCAGCTCGGCGACCAGGCGCTCGTCGGGATCGGTGAGGTCGAGCCCGAACACCTCGGTGATCCGCCGCAGCCGATAGCGGAACGTGTTGGGGTGCACGTTGACCGCCGCCGCGGCCGCGGCCATGTCGCCGAAAGCATCGAAGTAGGCGCGCAGCGTCTGCACCCAGGCGGTGCCCTTGCCGGCGTCCTGCTCGGCCAACGCGGCGACCCGACCGGCAAGCAGCTCCGGGTCCTTGGCGGCGTGCTGGCGCAACCGGTGCAGGATCACCTGCGAGCGCATGCTCGCGATCGTCGCGACCTCCCGCGGCGGGTGGCTGCCGAGGACCGCGAGCACCTCGTCGGCGTCGCGGCGGGACCGTACGACGGCGTCGAGGCCGGTCACCACGGAGCCGACGCCGGCCCGCAGGTCGATCCGCAGCGCCTGCGCCGCTCGCTCGACGATCGCCGTGGCGAGGGACACCGCCGCGCTGTCGCCGTCGGCCTCCACCGGCACCAACGCGTAGACCCGGCCGCGGGCCGCCGCGCAAGCGGCCTGACGGCGGTAGGACTCGCAGTAGACGGCGACGAGATCAGCCACCCGTTGGGCCGCCGCCACCGAAGACGCGCCGTCGACCGGACCGACGTCGAACGCGGCCACCACCAGCGGGGCTCCGGCGTCGAACCCGAGCGCGTCCCGGCTCAGCTCGCCGCGGTCGCTGCCCTCGAGCAGCGCCAGCAGTGCCTCGGCACGACGTTGCCGCTCACCGTCGGCGGCGGCCCGGTGCCGCAGCAGGTGCAGCGCGGCGATTCCCGCCGCCTCCCGCAGGGTCTGCTCCGCCTCGGCGTCCAGGGGCTGGTCCCCCTCGATCACCCAGATGCTGCCGATCAGCTCACCGCCGGCGCGGACGGCGACGGCGATGCGCGGGAGGTATTCGGCGTCGTCGGCCACGAAGTCGGCGATGCGCACGACCTCGTCGGTGTGCCACAGCCGGCGGAAGACACCTGCGTCGTGCAGCCGCTGGATCCAGGCGCTCGGCACCTGACGGCCGAGGATCGTCTCCTGCCGGGCCGGGTCGATGCGGTGGCCGAGGTTGGAGTAGGCGAGCACCCGGTTGCTCGGATCCTCGATCGTCGTGGCACCGCCGACCACGGCAGCGACGGCGTTGGCGAGGGCGAAGAGGTCACCCAGCGGCGCCTCCGGCACCTGCGTACCCGCGCCCGACGCCGCACTGCCGGCCGTGAGCAGCAGTGTGTAGAGCTGTCCCCACGACAGCGCGGGTGGCGCGAGCAGCACCGCGACTCCGGTCTCCTCCGCGGCCGTGATGACCGGCGTCGGCATCGGGCCGTGGTGCTTGAACACGGCGGCGGCCGCGTCGCCGTCGGCCAGCTCACGCAGGAGCGCGACGCGGCTGCGCTCGGTGTCGACCCCGATCGCGAGCACCACGCCGCGCTGCGGCACCGCGAGCGGTTCGGACGGATCGAGGATGACCGGGTCGCCGACCTCCAGGTCGAGCCCGTGGGGCGCGGCCACGACGTCGAGCACCGCCGGGTGCAGCCGCTCGATCAGCGTGCGCAGCGTGGGACGCGCGGCCTCGTCGAGAACGGGCCGGTCCGACACCTTGCTGGGCACCCGCCCATGGTGGCATCGCCGGCCGGCCCAGGGGCGGATCGCCGGGAGCGGCCAGCCGGCCCGGTCGGCACTTGCGCTCCGTCCTGACTCCTGTCATGCTCCTCCTGGATTCCAGTGGGCGCCTGGCGGGGATCGGAAGGGAGGCGGGGGCCGGTGGAGACCGAGAAGGTCTGCGTCAATCTGCCGGCGGCAGAGCTCGGCAAGATCGACGTGCTCGTGGCCGAGGGCTTGTTCGCCAGCCGCACCGATCTCATCCGCAGCGGCATCCGCTCGATCCTCGACGTGCACGACGACGCGGTCCGCCGGGTCACCCGCACCGACGCGCGGATCGGTTACCAGCTGCTCATGCGCAGCGAGCTGGAGGCGGCGCGCGCCACCCGACGGCCGCTCACGCTCTTCGTGGTCGGGGTGTTGCGCATCCAGGGTTCGGTCACCCCCGAGCTCGCCGACGCCGCCATCGACAAGATCCGCATCTTCGGCACCGTCCGGGGCCCCGACGACGTGCTCGAGCGCATCGACGACCGCATCATCCGCGGCGGCGAGAACCTGGAGAGGTGACCCGATGCTCCTCGAGGTCGAGCACGTCACGAAGACCTATCGCGGCGGCGTTCGCGCCAACGACGACGTCAGCCTGACCGTCGCCGCCGGCGAGGTCTTCGGCCTGTTGGGGCCCAACGGTGCGGGCAAGACCACGCTGGTCAGCCAGGTGCTCGGGGTGCTGCGGCCCGACTCGGGCGACATCCGGATCGACGGGCACGACGTCGTCGCCGCACCCGATCTGGCTCGGCGCCTGTGCAGCTATCAACCGCAGGCCGCGGCGCCGGTGATGGGACTGACGGCCCGGCAGGCGACGGAGATCGTCGGCCGCATCCGCGGCGGTGACCGTGGCCACGTACGCCGCCGGGCTCGCCAGCTCCTCGACGCGCTCGACCTCGGTGAGATCGCGGACCGAGCCGTGCCGATGTCCGGCGGCATGGCCCGGCTCACCGGGTTCTGCATGGCCGCCGTCGTGCCAGGCCGGGTCGTCGTCCTCGACGAGCCGACCAACGACGTCGACCCGCTCCGGCGACGCGCGCTGTGGACGCAGATCCGGACCCTCGCCGACGACGGCGCCGCGGTGCTGCTCGTCACGCACAACGTCCTCGAGGCGGAGCGGTGTGTGGATCGGCTGGCGATCGTCGCTGCCGGTCAGGTGCTCGCGGCCGGGACGCCGGCACGGTTGAAGAGCTCGCTCGGTGCGCCGCTGCGGCTCGAGTGCACCACCGATCCGGGCCGGCCGGCACCGGACTTCCCACCGACGGCGACGTCGGTGGTGGGCAGCGGTCATCGCTACGTCGCGCACGTGCAGCTCACCGACGTGGCCGCGACGGTCGCGTGGGCACAGCAGCGGCAGGACGCCGGTGAGCTCACGGAGTTCTCGATCAGTCCCGCGTCACTCGAGGACGTCTATGCGACGTGGGTGCGGCCGGCACACGAGCGCGAGCTGACGTCGGCATGACCGCGCGCACCAGCACCGGTGACGCCGTGCGCAGCTTCGGGCTGCTGCTGCGCTGGCAGCTGCTGCGGATGCGGGGGCTGTTGCCGCTGCTCATCCTCATCCAGGTCGCGCTCGGCGTCGGCGTCATCTATGGCTTCGCGTTCCTGGTCCCGCAGATCAGCCCGACGGTCGCGTTGTTCTTCGCAACCGGAGCGCCGACTCTCAGCTTGATCCTGCTGGGACTGACGGTGGTGCCGCAGGAGACAGCGCAGGCGCGGCTGGACGGCCGGTTCGCCTACATCGCCGCCCTGCCGGTGCCGCGGTTGGCGCCGATGCTCGCCGACGTCGCGTTCTGGCTGTTGGTGCAGCTGCCCGGCACGGTGGTGACGCTCGTGTTGGCGAACCTGCGCTTCCACGCGCATCTGCGGCTGAGCGTGTGGGTGGTGCCGGCGATCGCCCTGGTCGCGTTGACGGCAGCCGCGGTCGGCTATGCGCTCGCGGTCTCGCTGCCGCCGGCCGCGACCGGTCAGGTGTCGGGCTTCGTGTCGATCGCGCTGCTGCTGTTCTCGCCGATCAACTTCCCGCTCGGCCGGTTGCCGGAGGTGTTGCAGGACATCCACCGAGCGCTGCCGGTGACCTACATGGCCGACGTGGTGCGAGGCGGGTTGAGCGGGCGGTACGACGTCAACCCGGCGTTGGCGTTCGCCGTCGTGTCGGCGTACTGCGTGTTGGGGCTGGCGGTGTCGGCGCGGATCGCCCGCCGCCGCGGCTGAGCCCGGAGGTCAGCCGGCGGGTGCGGCGAGGACGTAGCAAGAGTCACGCGTGACGCCGACCACCTCGAGCCCGTCGGCGAAGGCCGCGACCAGCACCTCGCGCAGCGCCAGCCGCCACGCCCGCGCCAGGTCGGGCGCTGACTGCCGGACGGCGACGATGTCGCGAGGCAGCTGGACGAGCCGGACCGAGCCGCTGTCTGCCGTCCGCACCGGGGCGTCCGCCGCGCCGAGGCACAGCACCTCCACCGCTCCCGCCGCACGCAGCGCGGTGACGTCGACGGGAGCCGAGACACCCTCGGCCGCCTGCCGGGCCCGGTTCGCGTCGAGCCGCCAGGTGACCAGGCACCGGTCGGTCTCGTCACCGACGTTGATGCCGTCATCCATCGGACCGTAGAAGTCCACGTAATAGCGGGTCAGCTCGGCGCCGAGCTTGGTGACGTTGAAGTAGGCGTTGCGAGCGACCAACGGGTCGAACGTCCACGTGATGCGGGTGAGGCCACGGTCGAGCGCCCAGCGTCGCTGGTGCTGCTTGAGCGCGAAGCCGACGTTCGAGCCTTGCCAGTCCGGGCGGACACCCGCGATGTGACTGTGCAGGTGGATGCCGTCCTCGTCGTCGCCGCGGAAGCCGATGGCGGCGCCGATCACCTCGCCGTTGCTGCGGGCGAGCGAGACGTAGTTGCCGGAATGCGCGAACACCCAGGCCAGCTCGGGCGGCAGCGGCTCCTTCTGGTCCGCACGCGGCCACACGAGCGCCAGGACCTCGACCGCGGCCCGGGCGTCGGCTTCCGAGTGCACCAGCTCGACCGCCACCGCGGCGGTCGGGGCAGCAACGGCCGAACGCGACCGCGCCGTGGGCGCCACCTCGGGCTCGACGGTCTCCGTCACGTCGTCGACGCTAGGCGGACCCGCAGTGCGACCGCGACGTGCGATTCGACGACTCCTGCCGGTCGGGCTGGTGCGCGCGCACAACGCGGCATCGGGGCCGCATGCCTCTTCGTCACCACGGACCAGATGGGCACCGCGACATCGTGGCCGCCGACGAGGACTCGCGCCGGGTGAGGGCGAATCCTTCGGTCGTGACAGCGCCAGAGCGTGGGCCCGGCAGCCGGACGGCGGCCGCACGGCAGGCCGACCGCCGCCGACGAACGCCCGTGCTGATCGGTGGTGCGACGGCTGCCGTCTTGGCATTGATCGTCGGCTGCGGCAGCACGGTGCAGACCTCGTCGGTCGCCGGGCAGCTCAGCACGGCGCCCGGATCGGCCGGGCTCTCGCTGGGCTCGGCACCCAGGGGCGTCGAGCCGGCGGGGTCGCCCGGACAACCCACACCGGCTGGCAACGCACCCGCGGCCGTCGCACCTGCTGCACCCGCCGGCGCTCATCCCGGGAGCGATGGGGCACCACCCGCCGGGGCCGGAACCGTGCGCGGCGGCCCGCCCATCCCAGCAACGGCTCGGCCGGTGCACGCGCCAATCGCGCTGGGCGTTCTCTACGCGGTCAACGACGGCGCCGCCGCCGCCGGCATCAACAACGGCAACACCTTCTCGCTGTCCAAGGTCATGCACGCGTTCGTCGACAGTTACAACGCGAGTGGCGGGATCGGCGGACGCCACATCCAGCCGGTCTACGCCGAGCTGCACTCCTACAACTCCAACTACGAGGCGCAGATCGCCGCCGCGTGCGCCGCCTTCACGCAGGACCACCACGTCGCTGCCGTGCTGAGCAACACCCAGTACTTCAGCGAGCAGCTGCTGGCCTGTCTTGCGAAAGCCGGCGTCCCGCTCATCTCCGGCGACTTCGCCGGTCCGGACCGCCAGGACGCGCAGCGGTATCCCCTCTTCATCACACCGACCACGTTGGTCGGCGAGGACCGCGAGGCGGCGGTGGTCGGACACCTGGCCGGCTCCGGCTGGCTGCAGCCGCGCAACCGCATCGGAGTCGTGGTCGAGAACTGTCCCGTCGATCAACGCATCTATCGCAGCGGCCTGCTGCCGGCGTTGCGGCGAGCACACCTCACCCTGGCATCGACCTTCAGCACGCAGTGCTTCCAGTCCATCCAGGATTTCGGCACGCAGACGTCGCAGATGTCCAGCGCGGTGCTGCAGTTCCGCCAGGCCAGGGTCGACCGCGTCATGTTCGTCTCGCAGGGAGCAGAGGCCAATCTGGTGCTGGCTTTCTCCGAGGTGGCCAACCAGCAGCAGTGGCATCCTGGCTATGCGTTGTCCTCGCTCGCGGTGCCAGAGGCGTTGGCCCTCAACGCGCCGGCGGCGCAGCTGGCCAATGCCCGCGGGCTGGGGTGGCTGCCCGCCCTGGACACCCAAGACCTCCGTCAGGCGCCGGCGACCAGCACCGGCCGGGCCTGCCTGGCTCGCCTGCAACGCCAGGGCATCCGGCCGACCTCCGGCACCGACCTCGCCACCGTCAGCCAGTCGTGCGACGCCTTCGCGTTGTTCGACGCGATCCTGCACTCGACCGGCGGGGACGCGGCCGGTTCGGCCGTGCTGCGCGCGGTGGCCCGGATCGGGGACCGGTTCGTCGCCGCCACGACGGTCGGCGGGCACGAGCGGTTGTGGGGCGGTCATCTCGGCCCGGCCAGCGGCCGCCTGTTCGCCTGGGTGGCGAACAAGGGCTTCCGCTACACGAGCCGAACCTTCCCGCTGTGACGGACAGGACTGCGGCTCGCCATCGCGAATGGTTGGGTGACCGCCGCTCCGAGGAGAACGCCATGACCCGCCGCTCCGCCGCACGGCGCTGGTCGCCGGTCGTGATGGCGACCGTCGCCGCGTTGGCGGCCGGCTGCGGGTCGACGGTGCAGAACGTGGCGGGTGTGCCTGCGGGCAGCGACCTGTCCGTGGGGACGGGCAGCAGCCCGCTGCCGGGGGCGACGGCGCCCGGCGCGACGGCTCCCGGAACATCCGGCGCGCCCGGCATCGGCGGACCTGGCGCGATCACGAACCCGGGCCAGGCTGCGCGGGCCGGCACGCCCGGCGCCGGATCGGCCCCCACCGGCGTACAGCGCCGGGGCGGCACCGGGACCTCGGTGCCGACCGCCACCGACGGTCCCGGCGTGACCCCGACAACGATCGACATCGGCGCGTTCTACGCGAGCCAGGCGGTGGCGGCGGCGGACAGCGGTCTGGGTGCCGCCGGGATCAGCCCGGGCGACCAGAAGGCGCAGCAGCTGGCGATCATCGACTACGTCAACCGCCACGGCGGCGTCGGCGGCCGTAAGGTCCGGCCGATCTTCCAGGAGCTGAACCCCAACCAGGACACTCAGCAGACCTACCAGTCGGCGTGCAGCACCTGGACCAACGACCACAAGGTCTTCGTCATGCAGCCGCAGGCCAGCGTGCTGCTGGACCAGTGCGCGGCGAACGCGCACGCCCTCGCCATCGACACGGGCGCGGTCGCCGAAGGCACGATGCCCCTCTATCGGAAGTTCCCGAGCCTCCTCGTCCTGTCGTCGCCGGCGATTGACCGCAGCATGCGCATCACCATCGACGGGCTGGCCCGGCAGCACTACTTCAGCTCAGGCGCCAAGGTCGGCATCGCGACCTGGGACGACCCCGCGTTCACCTACGGCGTGCAGCATGCGGCCCGGCCGGCACTGTCCGCGCTCGGGTTCGACAATGTCCCGGTCGAGTACGTCGCGGTGCCGCAGAGCGATGCCGGGCTCGGCGCGACCGGCGCGTCCATCAACAGCGCGGTGCTGCGGTTCCACCAGCAAGGCATCGACCACGTGCTGCTGCTGGACGGACCGGCCGGCATCAACGGCGCCGGCACGCTCGTGCTGCTCTGGATGCGCGACGCCGACACTCAGCACTACACCCCGCGGTACGGGCTCAACTCGACGAGCGGGTTCTCCACGCTGGCGCCGGAGCTGCCGAAGGCGCAGCAGATCGGTGCGCTCGGCGTGGGTTGGATGCCGTCCCTCGACCTGTCGTCCAGCGACTACCCGGACAGCAAGCTCCCCGCCGACGGCAAGCTCTGCCTGCAGATCATGACGAAGGCCGGGCAGGCACCGCAGAACAGCAACCAGAAATCCAGCGAGCTCGGGTTCTGCGAGTTCTACTTCTTCCTGCAGCGCGTGCTGGGACGCGTGCAGGGGCCGCTCAACGAGCAGACCGCGCTCGCCGCGATCGACGCCGTCGGGTCGTCCTTCCAGCCGATCGCGACGTTCGCCTCCTCGTTCAGCGCCAGCAAGCACGACGGCATGGCGGTGGTGAAGGACATCGCCTACAACCCGTCGTGCAACTGCTATCGCTACACCAGCAACGGTCATCGCGTGAGCTAGCCCTGGTCAGGTCGTGGCGGTCACCGCACCGGTGTCGTTGCGCTCGGTGTCGCGAGTCCGTTGCTGTTGCTTGTCCTCCTGCTGATTGACCCGTTGTACGACGGGTGAGGTGTCGAGCAGCACGACTCCGACGAGCAGGATCGCGATGCCGAGCGCCGCGAAGACGAGGTGCACGGTCGACGAGGAGATCTTGTCGCCGAACAGCGCCAGCCCGACACCGATCGCCACGAGCGGCTCGACCCCGTCGGCCACCGGCATGCTCGCTGCCAGTGGCCCGGCCTGGAACGCGCTCTGGATCAACAGCAACCCGGTCAGGCTGCACACGGCCATCGCGTAGGGCTCCCAGGAGGTGAAGCCGTTGACGACGCCGCCTTCGAAGCGGCGGGTGGTGGCGTCCATGAACGCCGCCTCGAGGCCCATGATGATGGCGGCCGCGAAGGCGTACGCCGCCGCGCGTTGCGGGCCGCGGCGACGGCGTCCGACGGCGACGCCGACGAGGGTGAGCACACCCAGGATCACGATGACCGGCAGCCAGGACATGATCGAGGCGATCGGGTGCCCCGGCCGGGGATTGGCCAGCACGATGGCCATCGCCAGGCCGCCGGCCACGGCGGCGACGCCCATCCACTCGCGGGCGCGCAACCGCATGCCGTGCAGCCGGACCGAGATCGGGATCGCGAACAGCACCTCGGAGATCAGCAGCGGCTGCACCACCGACAACGGCGCATCCGACAGCGCCAACGCCTGGAAGAGGTAGGACAGGACGGCGAGGCCGATGCCGGCCAGCCAGACTCGCTCGCGCGCCAGCTTGCCGATGAGGCGCAGCGACAACGACTCGTCCCGGGGGCGGGTGGCGGCGACCCGTTGCTGCAGCACACCGGCGGCCGCGAAGCATCCGCCGGCCGCCAGTGCCGTCGTCACACCCAGGATCACGAGACTCTGCTACCCCCGGGGCGGCACCCGCAGCCGCTCCGGCGCGGAGCAAACTGCGGCCCTCCCGTCAGCTGCCACGGACGAACTCCACCACCACCCGGCCCAGCTCCTCGCCCGCGTCCTCCTGCAGGAAGTGCCCGGCGCCGCGGATCGTCGGGTGCTCCCGGCCCGCCGCGCCGGGCATCGTCTTCGCCAGCACCGGCCCCATTGCGCCGGTGATGGGGTCACCGTCGGAGAAGGCGCACAGGAACGGCAGGTCCAGGCTGCTCAGCACCTGCCAGGCCTTCTGGTTGGCCACGCCGCCGGGGTCGTCCGGCGTCGTCGGGATCAACGCCGGGAACACCCGCGCCCCCGCCTTGAACGACTCGTCCGGGAACGGGGCGTCGTAGGCCGCGAGCACCTCCTCGTCCGGCGGCTTCAGGCAGCCGGCGGCGATGAAGCGGGAGATCTCCAGCCGCTCCGCCCGCTCGACGGCGTCGCGGAACATCCACCAGACCTCGGGCATCTCGTGCCGGCCGTCCGGCAGGCCGGTGTTGGCGGCCACCACGCGCGCGAAACGGTCCGGGTTCTCCGCCACCAACCGCAGGCCGATCAGCCCGCCCCAGTCCTGCGCCAGCAGCGTGACCCCGCGCAGGTCGAGCCGGTCGAACACGGCGGCGCGCACCCACTCGACGTGCCGGGCGTAGGTGTAGTCACTGGTCGCGGCCGGCTTGTCCGAGCGGCCGAAGCCGACGAGGTCGACCGCGACCGCCCGGCAGCCGCCGTCGGCGAGCACGCGCAGCACCTTCCGGTAGAGGAACGACCAGGTCGGCTCGCCGTGCAGGCAGAGCACGACCGGCCCGTCGGCCGGCCCTGCCTCCACGTAGGCGATCCGCACCACCGCACTGCTGCCGTCGCCGGCCGCGACCTCGACGTAGCGCGGCTCCCACGGGAAGTCGGGCACTGCCTGGAACCGGTCGTCGGGCGTCCGCAAGATCTGCATCGGCCCATCCTGCCGGTCGACCGGCGGGCTGTCAGCGGCCGAGGCCGCGCACCCCGGGTGGGCTCAGCGCTCCATCTGGCCGAGCAGGTAACGCGCCCAGCGACCCGGCGCGCTCGGGTGCCGCTCGACCCGCGGCGCCGGCACGTGCCGGCTGTCCATCGTGTCGAGCAGCTTGTCCCGCCAGGCGTCGATGCGGAACGCCGCCATGCCGAGCAGCCCGAAGTGCGGTGCGTGCGGGTGCGGGCGGGTGGGCGCGTGCTGCAACGCGGCGGCGTACGCCGAAGACAGCACCGCGAGCTCCTCCGCCGACAACACCGACTCCAGGTGGGCGACGAGGCTGTGCTCGGCGTGGGCGTGGTCGGTGAGCGCGGTCCGCAGCCCGCGCTCGAGGTTGTCACTGCTGAGCTCGGCGGCCTGTGCGTCGCCGCTGAACCTGCGCTCGGCGATGCGCAACAACCGCTCGAGCTGCAGGTCGAGCATGCGTTGGCGTTGCCGGGCGGCGCTTTCGCCGGGGATTCGACGCAGTGCCGGCTGGATCACGCGGTGCACGGCGGCGAGATGGGCGGACAGCCAGACGACGGCGTCGAGGACCTCGCCGGAGTCGAGCGCCCCCAGCGCG
This sequence comes from Mycobacteriales bacterium, assembly GCA_035776655.1. Classification (GTDB taxonomy): domain Bacteria; phylum Actinomycetota; class Actinomycetes; order JAFAQI01; family JAFAQI01; genus DASTWK01. The sequence continues at coordinate 41,592 of DASTWK010000009.1, forward strand.
CGCTCGTGGGCTTCTTCCACCGTGGCGAGAAGCGAACGCTCCGTGGTGGACGTGAGCTGTGCGGCCATGGTCGCAACTCCTTCCGCGACCCCCTCCTGATGATGACACGCACGCCCGCGGTGGTCGGTTCGGGGCGCGTGCCGGTCTAGGTCGCCAACGACAGGAACTCGGTGCGGCTGCGCGGGTCGTCGCGCAGGGTGCCGAGCAGAGCGCTGGTGACGGTGGTGGCCCCGTGGGCGCGGACGCCGCGCAGGGTCATGCAGGTGTGCTCCGCGCGGATGACCACGCCCACACCACGCGGGTGCAGGTGTTGGTCCAGCCAGTTGGCCGCTTGTTTGGTCATCCGCTCCTGCACCTGCGGGCGGCGGGCGAACAGTTCGACCACCCGCGCCAGCTTCGACAGCCCGAGGATCCGGGCACCGGGCAGGTAGCCGACGGAGGCGGTGCCCACGAACGGCAGCAGGTGGTGCTCGCACAGCGACGTGAACGGAATGTCGCGGGCGACGACGAGCTCGTCGTACCCCTCCTCGTTGGGGAACGTCGTGAGGCCGAACTCGCGCGGCTCGAGCAGCTCGGCGTAGGCCGCAGCGACCCGCTGCGGCGTCTTCGCCAGCGACCCCTCGGTCGGGTCCATGCCGAGCGCCAGCATGAGATCGGTGACCGCCCGCGCCGCCGCATCGACGTCGACGCGGGTGCTGTCCACCGCGCGCAGAGGTCTCGTCACTGGTACTGCCCCGGGAAGACGTCCGCTTCGTTCTTGTGCCAGACGGGATGGTCGCCGGCGGTCTCGACGTTGAAGCCGTAGTCGAAGACGAGCGTGCCACCGAGAGTGGCGCCCATCGCGACGAGTGCCGCGGACAGGGCGGACAAGATGACGATGCCGATGGGCGTGCTGCTGGTGTCGAAGTGACCGACCGTCCGCCACAGGACGTCGGCGAGGACGAGCAGCGTGACGGCGATCATCGTGAGGGCATGCGCGTTGATCGTGCGGCGGGCCTGGGTCCCCGGCTCGCTGGAACGATGCCAGTCGGCCCAGCCGGTGAGCGCGGCGAGCAGCGAGACGCCGGCACCGCCGAACAGCGTCCAGGTCGCGGCCAGGAACAGCTGCCGGCCGACCGCGTCGTGGCCGCTCGGCATCGCGATCGAGATGATGTCGAAGACTGCGGCGAACATGTAGGCCACGACCGGCACGTCGGTCAGCGGTGGGTGGAACGGCTTGCCGGCGAAGCCGCGCAGGCCTTTGTACTTCCGCCCCGAGACCTGCAGGCCGGGCTTGAAGCTCAACCGTCGCATCCGACGTCCTCCCCTTGACGTGGCTCCCATCCGGAGCCACTATCGACAGTACCTACTGGTGATAGATCAGGATGGCGTGGATGTCAAGCGGTACGGCGGGCGGCGGTGCGAACTGGCAGCTGATCCAGCTGCTGGCCGAGCCGACCCGCCGTCGGGTGTTCGACCTCGTCCGGTCGGCGGGTGCGCCGATGACACGCGACGCCGTCGCGACCGAGGCGGGCATCGGCCGCCGGCTGGCGGCGTTCCACCTCGACCTGCTCGCGGAGGCCGGACTGCTGACCGTCGACTACGCGCGGCCAATGGGGCGCTCGGGTCCTGGAGCGGGCCGGCCGGCCAAGCGTTATCGGGCCGCCGAGGTCGACCTGGAGCTGACGGTGCCGACTCGCCGCTACGACGTCGCGGCCCGCATCCTCGCCCGCGCGATCACGGAGTCACCCGGCGATGCCGCCGGGGCGGCGGCGACGATCGCCCGCGAGGAGGGCCGCCGCCTGGGCGAGCTGCGCCGGCCCGGCGGTCGCCTGTCGGCAGCAGCCACGCTGGCCGCCGCCGAGGAGGTGCTCGCCGACGTGGGTTACGAGCCGCAGCGCAGCGGCGGCGAGTGCGTGCGGTTGCGCAACTGCCCCTTCCACGCGGTCGTCGACGTTGCGCCTGCCTTGGTGTGCGGCGTCAACGACACGTTCATCACCGGCATCCTCGAAGGGATGCGCGGGCACCGGTCGGTGACCGCTGCGCTCGATGGTGCGGCCCCGGACTGTTGCGTGACGGTGGCGCGGCGGTGACACACTCCGGCGGGTGAGTGTTGCTCCGGCGCTGGGCGTCGCGGTGTCGCGTCGCTTCGACGGCCCACGGATCGTGGCGCGCGCCGGCGAGTGGGTGGTCGAGCTCGCCCTGCTGGCAGAGCTCGGCGTGCTCGCGAGCGACCCGGCGTGGCGGCAACCGTCGCTCAACGCGTTCCTCGCGCAAGGTGCAACGGTCTGGCGGTCGACGGGCGCGCGGCTGGCCGAGCTGATCGACGACCTGCACTCGCCGACAGCCGGGAGCCGGGACCGCCTCGAGCCGGCACTCCACCACCGCGACGACGTCACCATGCTGCTGCCGGTCGCGGTCGGTGACTTCGTCGACTTCTACGCCTCCGAGCAGCACGCGACCAACCTCGGCCGGATCCTGCGTCCGGGGCAGGACCCACTGCCGCCGGCATGGCGCCACCTGCCGATCGGTTACCACGGCCGCAGCGGAACGATCGTCGTTTCCGGCACGCCCGTACGGCGGCCGTGCGGGCAACGCCGCGATCCCAGCGGTCGCCCCGAGTTCGGCCCCAGCCGGCGCCTCGACGTGGAGGTCGAGGTGGGATTCGTGGTGGGCGCCGGTTCGGTGCAGGGTGTGCCGGTGCCGGTGGAGGACTTCGACCAGCACGTGTTCGGGGTGTGCCTGGTGAACGACTGGTCGGCCCGGGACATCCAGGCCTGGGAGACGCAGCCGCTCGGGCCGTTCCTCGGCAAGTCGTTCGCGACGTCGATCTCGCCGTGGGTCGTGCCGCTGTCCGCGCTGCCGGCGGCCCGCCGGCCGGCTCGCTCGGCGGCGGCGGGCGTGATGCCCTACTTGCGCGAGACACAGCCGTGGGGGCTGGCTCTCGATCTGGAGCTCGAGGTCAACGGCGAGGTGCGGGCGCGCCCGCCGTACTCCTCGATGTTCTGGTCGCCGGCGCAGATGCTCGCGCACCTCACGGTGAACGGCGCCTCGGTGCGCACCGGTGACCTCTACGCGTCCGGCACCGTCAGTGGCGACCGGCCGGACCAGCTCGGCTCACTGATCGAGCTGACCGGCAACTCCGCGTTCCTCGCCGATGGCGACGAGGTGGTGATCCGGGGCACCGCGCCAGGACCTGACGGCGACGTCATCGACCTCGGGGAGGTCCGGGGCGAGATCCGGCCGGCGCTCAGCCCGGGAGCAGGACGCCGGGGTTGAGCCGGGCGGGAGGGTCGAGGGCCCCCTTGATGGCCTGCATCATGGCGATCTCCTCGACCGACCGCGACAGGTGCAGCCAGTCGCGCTTGGCGCGACCGACTCCATGTTCGGCGCTGATGCTGCCCCCGTAGGAAGCGACCAGCTCCAGCACCGCCGCGCTCACCTGCTCATCCCGGTCGAGCGCGCCGAGGACGTTCACGTGCAGGTTGCCTTCGTTGACGTGGCCGAACAAGATCGGCCGTGCCGCCGGCGCGGCCGATCGGATGGCGTCGGGAAGCGCGGCGACGGTCGACGCGAGCGCCGACAGCGGCACTGCGACGTCGAGCTTCACCGGCACCCCTACGGCGTTGATCGACTCGGTGTGCGACTCGCGATAGGCCCACAGGGCGTGCCGTCCGCGCGGGTCGCCGGCGACGGTGGCGTCCCGCACGACGTCGGACTCCTCCAACGCGGCGAGCAGCTCGTCGGTGGGGTCGCCACGCTGCGCGCACTCGACGAGGACGTACGCCGGGTGCTCGACCGCGAACGGTGCCGGCAGCCCGGTCTTCTCGCGGACCAGCGCCAGGCCGTCGGCGAAGAACAGCTCGGCCGCTTCCAGCGACGGCAGTGCGGCCCGCAGGGTCTGCACCAGCACGACCGCGGCGGCGGTGTCGTCGACCGCGATCAGCGCGACCGCGCGACCGGCGTAGAGCGGGACCAGGCGGAGCCGCAGCCTGGTGAGGATGCCGAGCGTGCCCTCGCTGCCGGCGAGCAGCGACACGATGTCGTAGCCGGTGTTGTCCTTGGGCAACCCACCGAGCCGGCTGACCGTGCGGCCGTCGGCCAGCACCGCCTCGACACCGAGCACCTGCGCCCGCGTGGTGCCATAGCGCAGCACCCGCTCGCCGCCGGCGTTGGTGGCGACCATGCCGCCGAGGGTGCACGAGTCACGGGCGGCGAAGTCGACGCCGAAGTCGAGCTGCTCCCGTCGTACGTGCGCTTGCAGCGCCGACAACGTGACACCGGCCCCGACCGTCACCTGCGCAGAGACGGGATCGACCGGATCGAGGTCGGCGAGCCGCACGGTCGACAACAGCACCGTGTCATCCGCGGGGACGCTGGCGCCCACGAGCCCGGTGTTGCCACCTTGGATGCAGATCGCCACGTGCGCACCGGCACACGCCTGCACGACCGCGGCGACCTGCTCGGTGTCGGCGGGTCGGACGACGCAGCGGGCCCGGCCGCTGAACCGGCCGGTCCAGTCGGTCTCGTAGGAGGCGACGACCGAACGGTCGACGAGGAGGTGGTCCCCGCCGACGACATCGGCGAGCTGCTGTTCGAGCGTCATCGGCGACCGAGCCGTCGGCACGCAGCGGTCACGACAGCAGCCGGACGCGGACGGTCTCGTCCATCGCCGCGAGCTGGTCGAGGACAGCCTCCGGATAGTCGACGGAGACGTCGGTGAGCACGTAACCGAGATCACCGCGGGTGCCGAGGAGCTGGGCCTCGATGTTGACCTTGTTGTCGGCGAGCAGGCCGTTGATGTTGGCCAGGACGCCGGGCACGTTGTGGTGCAGGTGCGCGATGCGGTGGCCGTCCGGCCGCTGCGGCAGCGCCAGGTGCGGCAGGTTGACGCTCATCGTGGTGGCGCCGTCGACGACGAAGTCGCGCAGCTTGCCGGCCACATAGCGGCCGATGTCCTGCTGCGCCTCTTCGGTGGAGCCGCCGATGTGCGGTGTGAGGATGACGTTGGGCAGGCCGCGCAGCTCGCTGACGAACTCGTCACCGCGGCCGGCCGGCTCCTGGGGGAAGACGTCGACGGCTGCGCCGGCGAGATGACCGCTCTCGATGTGGCTGCGCAACGCCTGGTGGTCGACGACGAAGCCTCGGGACAAGTTCAGGAACAGGCTGCCCGGGCGCATCTTCGTGAACTGGTCCGCGCCGAAGATGTCGCGGTTGCTGGGCCGGCCGTCGACGTGCAGCGAGACGACGTCGACCGAGGTGAGCAGCTCGTCCAGGCTGTCGCAGCGGCGGGCGTTGCCGAGCGCCAGCTTGTCAGCGGTGTCGTAGAAGAACACCGTCATGCCGAGCGACTCGGCGAGCACGGACAGCTGGGCACCGATGTTGCCGTAACCGATGATGCCGAGCCGCCGACCGCGGATCTCGTGCGCTCCGGTGGCCGACTTGTCCCACTGCCCGGCATGCATGCCGGTGTTCTTCTCGGTGAGCCGTCGGGTGAGCGCGATGATCTCGGCGATCGCGAGCTCGACGACGCTGCGGGTGTTGGAGAACGGGGCGTTGAACACCGCGACGCCCCGCTGGTTCGCCGTCTCGAGGTCGATCTGGTTGGTCCCGATGCAGAACGCGCCGACGGCGACCAGGCTCGGCGCCTCGGCCATCACGGCCGCGGTGACGTCGGTCTTCGACCTGATGCCGAGCAGATCGACCCCGCGCAGTGCCTCGACGAGCTCGGCCTCCCCCAGCGCGCGGTCGAGGACGTCGACGGCGAGACCGGCGGACTCCAGCACGCCGACCGCGTCGGGGTGGACGTTTTCGAGCAGCAACGCGCGCACGGAAAACCCTTGGGAAATCGGGGATCAGGCCGCCAGTCTACGAAACCAGCTCCGGCGCCGGCGGCGCCCGGCGGCGAATCAGCCGGGGACGAACGCGCGGGCCAACGCCAGGAACTGGTCGTTTTCGGTGTCGGTGCCGATCGTCACCCGCACTCCCTCGCCGGCGAACGGCCGGACGATGACGCCGCCGGCGAGGCAGTGCTCGGCGAACGCCGCTGCCCGGTCGCCCAGCGGCAGCCAGACGAAGTTGGCCTGCGACGGTGGCACGTCGAATCCCAGCCCGAGCAGCGCGCCACGCACCCGCTCGCGCTCCGCCACCGTCAGCTTCGCCCGCCGGATGACCTCCTCGGTCTCCCCCAACGCTGCGACCGCCGCCTCCTGCGCCAGCGCGGTGACGCTGAACGGCACCTGGCACTTGCGGACGGCCGCCGCGACCTCCGGGGCGGCGAGGCAATAGCCGACGCGCAAGCCGGCCAGCGCGTAGGCCTTCGAAAACGTCCGGGTCACGACGACATTGGGCCGGTCACCGAACAGCTCGAAGGCATCCGGGACCGCCACCGGGTCGACGTACTCGCGATAGGCCTCGTCGATGACCACCAGGACGTGCTCGGGGACGCCGTCGACGAGACGCAGCAGCTCGGCCCGCCCGACCGCCGTGCCGGTCGGGTTGTTGGGGTTGCACAGGAACACCAGCCGCGTGCGGCTGGTGACGGCAGCCACCATCGCGTCCACGTCGTGCACGTGGTCGACGGTGAGCGGGACCTTGACCGCGGTGCCGCCGGCGACGGCCGTGATGATGGGGTAGGCCTCGAACGCGCGCCAGCCGAAAACGACCTCGTCCCCCGCGTCGACGGCTGCACCGGCGAGCTGCCCGCACACCTCGACGCTGCCGGCGCCCACCGCGACCTGTTCCGGCGTGACGTCATGATGCGCGGCGATCGCCTCGATCAGCCGGCTGGCACCCATGTCGGGATAGCGGCTGACGCCCGCCGCCTGCTGGGCGAGAACGGCCGCGACGCTCGGCAGGAGGCCGAAGGGCGACTCGTTGCTCGCGAGCACGACGGCACCCGGGATCTTGCGTCCGGGAACGTACGCCGGCAGCGATGCCATCGCCGAGCGCAACTGTGGCCGCGTCATGCCGCCACCTTCTCAGTTGCCGCGCTCAGAGGTTGCCGCGCCGGGCTTGCTCGCGCTCGATCGCCTCGAACAGCGCCTTGAAGTTGCCCTTGCCGAAGCCCATCGACCCGTGCCGCTCGATCAGCTCGAAGAACACGGTGGGCCGGTCCTGCACCGGCTTGGTGAAGATCTGCAGCAGGTAGCCGTCCTCGTCCCGGTCGGCGAGCAACCGCAGCTCGCGCAGCTCGTCGAGCGGCACCCGGGTCTCGCCGACCCAGGAGCCGAGCTCGTCGTAGTAGGTGTCCGGCGTCTCGAGGAACTCGACGCCGGCGCGCTTCATCTCCCGCACGGCGCGCACGATGTCGTTGGTGGCCAGCGCCACGTGCTGCACCCCCGGCCCGCCGTAGAACTCGAGGTATTCGTCGATCTGGCTCTTCTTCTTGCCGATCGCCGGCTCGTTGAGCGGGAACTTCACCCGTCGACTGCCGTCGGCCACGACCTTGGACATCAGTGCGGAGTATTCGGTCGCGATGTCGTCGCCCACGAACTCCTTCATGTTCGTGAAGCCCATGACCCGGTTGTAGAACCCGACCCACTCGTCCATGTGCCCCAGCTCGACGTTGCCGACGACGTGGTCGATGGCCTGGAACCAGCGCTTCGCCGGTGGCTCGACGATCGGTGAACGGCCGACGAACGACGGCAGGAAGACGCCGGAGTAGTCGCTGCGCTGCACGAGCGAGTGCTTGGTCTCGCCATAGGTCTCGATCTGCGCGACCACGACCTTGCCGAACTCGTCCTCGTGCACGGTCGGCTCGAGCGTGCCCTTGGCCCCCCGCGCGATGGCCGTCTCGTAGGCCGCCGCGGCGTCCGGGACGCGCAGCGCGACGTCGTAGACCCCGTCGCCGTGCTCGGCGACGTGCCGGCCGGCGTCGGTGCCGGGGCGGACCGCGCCGGTCAGGACGAACCGCGCGCTGCCGGACTCGACGACGTACGACGCGGTGTCGCGGGCGCCGGTCTCCGGGCCGCGATAGGCGGTGACGGTCATGCCGAACGCGGTGGAGTAGTAGTGGGCGGCCTGCTTGGCGTTGCCGACGACGAAGTGCAGGTGGTCGATGCCCTCGACCGGGAACTCGTCCCGATCACTGGTGGGGGCGACGGGGGTGGTCTCGGCGGTCGTCATGCGAGCAGCGTGCCCGGGGCCCCTCACGATGGACAACAACGCCGGCGGCATCTGGTCACGATGCACAACCTGTATCGATCAAATCGCTATAGAGTGGGCAACATGTCCAACCTGGATCAGCTGGACCGCAGGATCCTGCAGCTGTTCTCGGCCGAGCCGCGGGTCGGTGTGCTCGAGGCCTCCCGGCGCCTCGGCGTTGCCCGCGGCACCGTGCAGGCACGCCTGGACCGCCTCGAAGCGGGCGGCGTCATCACCGACTGGGCGCCCTCGCTCGACCCGGCGGCGCTCGGCTTCCCGGTCAGCGCGTTCGCGACGCTGGAGATCGCGCAGGGCGCTGTTGCCGGCATCGGGGGACATCAACCGGTGGCGCAGCACCTGCGGGCGATCCCGGAAGTGCTCGAGGCGCACACCATCACGGGCAATGCCGATCTCATGGTCCGGCTGGTCGCGCGCTCCAATGCCGATCTGCAACGGGTCATCGACGAGGTCGTCGCCTCCCCCGCCGTCGTCCGCGCCTCCACCGTCATCGTGCTCGCCACCGAGATCGCCCCCCGCGTCACACCGCTGATCTGAGCGCACACCGCGACGCACGCTCAGGCGGGAGCCCCGGTGTCGGTCCAGGCCGACCACAGGGCGGCGTAGGAGCCGCCGCGATCGAGCAGCTCGTCGTGGCTGCCGAGCTCGCTGATCCGTCCGTCCTCGACCACGGCGACGCGGTCGGCGTCATGCGCGGTGTGCAGCCGGTGGGCGATCGCGACGACGGTGCGACCTTCGACCACCGCGGCCAGCGACCGCTCGAGGTGCCGTGCACTGCGCGGGTCGAGAAGTGACGTCGCCTCGTCGAGCACCAACGTGTGCGGGTCGACGAGAACGATCCGCGCGAGCGCGAGCTGCTGTGCCTGCGCAACCGTCAATGCGAGCCCGTCGTCACCGCCGCTCCCCTCACCCACCGCGGTGTCGAGACTGGCGGGCAGCGCCGCGACCCACTCGTCTGCATCGACGGCCTCGAGCGCCCGCCGGACGTCGGCGTCGCTGGCATCCGGCCGGCCGAGCGTCACGTTGTCGCGGATCGTCCCGAGAAAGACATGGTGCTCCTGGGTCACGAGCGCGACCTCGCGCCGCAGCTCCTCCAGCGGCAGGCCGACCAGGTCGGCGCCGCCGACGGTGACGCGACCGGCCCGCGGAGGGTGGATGCCCGCCAGCAACCGCCCCAGGGTGGACTTGCCCGCCCCGGACGGGCCGACCACTGCCAACCTCTCCCCCGGCGCGAGGTGCAAGGTGACCCCGTGCAAGACGTCGTGCCCGGCACGGTAGGCGTAGCGCACGTCGTCGACATCGAACCGCTCGTCGTCCGGCCGCACCCCGGACACCAAGCGGTCGTCGGCGACCTCGCCCGCGCCGAGCAGTCGCGACAGTGACGCCCCGCCAAGCTGCAGCTCGTCAGTCCACATGATCAGCCGGTCGATCGGGTCGACGAGCTGCTGCGCATACAGCGCGACCGTCGTCACCTGGGCGAGCGTCGCGGTCCCGTGGATGTGCAACAGCCCGCCAATGAGCAGGCAGGCGACGACCGGAACGACGTACGTCGCCTCCACCGCGGGGAACCACACCGATCGCAAGAACAACGTGTAACGCTCGGCCGCATAAGCCTCGGTCAGGTCATCGTCGGTGCGTTGCACTCGCACGTCACGCAGCCGCATCGCATCGACGGTCCGCGCACCACCGGCGGTGTCGGCGACCGTTCCGGTGATCGCGGCGTAGGCGCGCATCTCGCGTTGGTAGCCGGCGGGCGCTCGGCGCGCGTACCACCGGGTGGCCACCAGCAGTGGCGGCACCGCGATGAGCATCGGCAGCGCGACGAGGGGGGCCACGACGAACGCAGCAACGACCGTCACCAGCACCCGAACAGAGGCGACGAGCACTTCGGGCACGGCCAGCTGCATCGACCGGGTGAGCCGATCGATGTCGCCGGTCGAGCGGTTGAGCAGGTCGCCGCCGGTCACCCGCTCGACGACGCCGAGCGGCAGTGCGAGCACCCGCCCGACGAACCCCTCGCGCAGCTGCGCCAGCAGCCGCTCGCCCAGGGTGTAGGCCGACAGCCGGGCGGCCCGCGTCAGCGCCGCCTGCAGGAGGACGACGACGAGGAGGACCAGCACCGCGCGGTCGACGTAGGACGTCGTCGTGCCGGCGCCAACCGCGGCGACGAGGTCACCGAGGATCCGCGGTGGGACGACGCTGACGAGTGCGGCGGCGAGATGCAGCAGCACGGTCCAGGTGAGCGCGCGGCGATGCCGACTCACGAGCTCGCCGCACTCGCGACGTAGCCGGCTCCGGGAGGCGACGGGCAGGATCGTCATGCCCGCACCACCCGTTCTCCGCTGCGGCTGACGGCCGCCCGGAACGCGGGGTCGTGGGCAACGGCTGCCCGCTCGCCTTGCACGAGGACCTTGCCGTCGACGACCACCGCGGCATGGTCGGCGGCGCGCAGCAGCAGTGGGCTCGACGAGACGACGACGGTGGCGCGGCCGTGCCGCGCGGTGCGCAGCCGGTCGGCGATGCGCGCCTCGGTGTGCGCGTCGACCGCGCTAGTCGGGTCGACGAGCACGAGCACGTCCGGATCGGCGAGGACGGCACGGGCGAGCACGACGCGCTGGCGCTGGCCACCGGACAGCGACCGGCCCCGCTCACCGATCACCGTGTCGAGCCCCTCGGGCAGTCCGTCGACGACCTCGACTGCGTCTGCGACCTCGAGTGCGGCGGCGATGGCGGCATCATCGTGGACGGCGCGCGGGTCGAGCTCACTGCGCAGCGGGCCACCGAACAGACCGGCATGTGCGTCGACGATGAGCAGGTGTTCACGCACCGTGTCCTCGCTGAGCTCCGACAGGTCGACCCCGCCGACGCTGACCGGCGCGTCGACGTACCGCCCGAGGCGGTCGGCGAGGGCCACCCCATCGTCGGAGTCGGTGCAGGCCACGACCGTGACACCGGCCGGCCCCACGACGAGGCCGGACGTCACGTCGACGATCGGCGCGCGCGGCCAGTCGGTGCGCTCGCCCCAGGTGAGCACGGGCGCGGCCCGCAGCAACCGCAGCACCCTCCCGGCGGCGACGTGCGCGCGCGTCATCTTGTCAGCGGCCTCCGTGAACGTCCGCAACGGCAGGACGAGGAAGGCCGCCCAGCCGTAGAACGCGATGAGGTCGCCGACGCTGATCGTGCCGTTGACCGCGAGCCGGGCGCCCAGCCAGGTGAGGACGACGACGAAGATCCCCGGCAGCAGCACCTGCTGGGCGTCGACGACCGAGACGACTTGGCCGGTCGCGACCCCCGCCGCGCGGACCCGTTGCGACTGCGCGACGTAACGAGCGTGAAATGTCGCCTCGCCGCCCATCCCGCGTAGCACGCGGAGCCCGTTGATCGTGTCGGTGCCGAGCGAGGTGAGCCGGCCGAGCTCGGCCCGTTGCGCAGCCTGCCGCCGGTGGAGTGGCCGGACCAGTGGGGTGACCGCGGCCATGAGCAGAGGTACGCCGATGAGCACGACCAGGCCGAGCAGGACCGAGGTCCGGAGCAACAACAGGGCGACGACCACGAACGACACGGCGGCGCCGGACAACCGGGCGGTGATGTCGAGCGCGTTGCCGATCTGGCGGGTGTCGCTGGTCACCATGTTGACGACCTCACCGGGCGCGACCCGGCTCGGGAGTGTGGCGCCGAGCCGGGCCGCGGCGCGGGCGACCAACTGGTCGCAGCGGTAGGTAGCGGTCAACCAGTTGCTGACCGCGCGGCGGTGCCGGCCCACTCCGGCCGCGGCCTGCACGACGCCGAGACCGGCCAGGGCGACGGTCCAGCCGACGAGCGCGCCGGTGTCGCGGTGCGCGACCCCGGCGTCGAGCGCTCGGCCGACGAACAGCGGCGCCACCGCCTGGGCCAGCATCCACGCGACGCCGAAGAACGCGCCCGTCGCCAGCGTCGTGCGCTGGCCGCGGATCAGCCAGCGGAAGAACCGGGTCGGCGAGCGCGTGTCCGGAGTGCCCGGGTCGGGCAATGGCAAGCGGCGCATCGTCCTTCGAGGTTGCCATGCCGGCGGCCACGCTTCCCACCGGTTATCCGCGCGTCACCCGGACAGGCGGGTCGCCTCCAGGTCGAGCTGGCGTTGCAGCTCCCGGAAGACCTCGGCGTTGACCTCGCCCGCTGTTCGCAACCGGGACAGCTCACGCGCCTCCACCTCGAGCAGCCGCAGCCGCAGGTCGGTGAACGAGCCGGTGACGGGCGGTGCCGGCTCTTCCGCTTCGAGCCTGCCGCGCAGCGCATCCGCGCGTCGCTCCAGCTCCCTGCGGACGCGCTCGACCGCGTCCTGAGACGCCTCGACCGCCGCCGCCGCGTCCTCGAGATGGGACAAGGCAGCGGCGGTGATCGCCTGCCGGGCCCGGTCGCGCTGGGTGGCCAACCGACCGGGGTCACCGACCACGCCGAGCCGCTCGACCAGCGGCTGCAGGGTCGTCCCTTGCACGACGAGCGTGGCGACCACGGCGGCCGTCGCGACCACCAGCAGCAACGGTCGGTGTGGGAAGGGGCCGCCGGTGTCGACCGTCAGCGGGATCGACAACGCGGCAGCGAGCGGAACGACGCCGCGGGCGCCGGCCCAGGTGACGACCGTCGCGGCCTGCCAGGGGCGGTAGGACGCGTCCGGCGAGGGCGCGATCTCCCGGCGGGAGACGACGAATGCCGCAACCGCCATCGAGATCCCGCGCACGACGAGCAGCACGACAGTTACGAGCACGGCGAGCTCGGCCGCTCGACCGCCCTCGCCGCTGGGGAGGTTGCCGATGAACGTCGCGAGCTCGAGCCCGATCACCGCGAAGATCGCGTTCTCGAGCACGAAGACCACGGTCTCGTAGACGGCCGCCGCCTGCAGCCGGCCGGACGGCTGGCGCGAGTGCACCCGCCGCTCGGCGACCATCAGCCCGGCGACGATGACCGCGGTGACCGAACTGACGTGCGACGCTTCGGCGGTCACGGCCGCGACGTACGGCGTCACCAAGGCCAGCGCGGCCAACACCGTCGCGTCGCCGCCTCGGCGCAGCAGCAGCGAGGCGACACCGCCGACGGCGGCGCCGAGCAACGCACCGCCGCCGCCGAGCTGGACGAAGCGCAGCACCGCACCGCCCGCGTGCATGCCGCCGGCAGTGACCGCGGTGACGGACACCTGGAACAGCACCAGCGACGTGGCGTCGTTGAACAAGCTCTCCGACTGCACCAACGTGCCGATCCGCTCGGGCAGCCGCAGCTGCCGCGACAGCGCGGTGACGGCCACCGGGTCGGTGCTGGCCAAGATGGCGCCGAGCGTGAAGGCAGCCGCGATCCCGATCGAGCTGTCGACGAGATGGGTGAGGCCGGCGACCGCGGCGGCGGTGACCGCGACCAGGCCGAACGCGAGCAGCGCGACCGGCTTCCAGACGGTGCGCAGGTCCGGCAGCGAGACTTGCTGGGCGGCCGCGAACAGCAGCGGCGGCAGCACGCCGATGGTCACGAGCTCGGGCGAGACGCGCGTGTCCGGGACGCCGGGGATGAAGCCGACCGCGAGCCCGACGAGGACGAGCAGGCTCGGCGCCGGCGTACGCAGCCGGTGCGCCACCGCGGCACCGGCGATCGCGAGCGCGATCAGCCCGACGATCGCCTGGACGTCGTGCACGGGCGGCCTCTCCACGGAACGGTCGGTCGATTGCCGACCAGACTTCCCGGCACACCTCGGACCTGATCACCGTAGTCCCTCGCGAGCCCGGCCTGCCCTGCTCCTCGTCCGCCCGGCCGTCCCGCCGGCCACCCGGATGTGACACCAGATTGGCGATCCTGCGCTGGGGCGTTACATTCGATGGGTGTATTCGCAGGCGCTGGACGACCGGGACGAGGGGCGCGACCCGGCGTACGACCGACAGCAGCTCGCCCGCTTCGACGAGCGGGTCACGGCCGAGGAGAAGATCGAGCCGAACGACTGGATGCCGCCGGCCTATCGCCGGACGCTGATCCGGCAGATCTCCCAGCACGCGCACAGCGAGATCATCGGCATGCAGCCGGAGGGCAACTGGATCACCCGTGCGCCGTCGCTGCGGCGCAAGGCGGTGTTGCTGGCGAAAGTCCAGGACGAGGCCGGGCACGGCCTCTATCTCTATGCGGCGGCGGAGACCCTCGGCGTCTCGCGCGAGGAGCTCGTCGACCAGTTGCTGGAGGGTCGAGCGAAATACAGCAGCATCTTCAACTACCCGACGCTGACGTGGGCCGACATCGGCGCGATCGGCTGGCTGGTGGACGGCGCCGCCATCATGAACCAAGTGCCGCTGTGCCGTTGTTCCTACGGGCCCTATGCGCGCGCGATGGTGCGCATCTGCAAGGAGGAGTCGTTCCACCAGCGGCAGGGTTTCGAGATCATGCTCACGCTCTCCCGCGGAACGGACGCGCAACGGGCCATGGCGCAAGACGCGCTCGACCGGTGGTGGTGGCCGGCGCTGATGATGTTCGGCCCGCACGACTCCGACTCGACCCACTCCGAGCAGTCGATGGCGTGGAAGATCAAGCGATTCAGCAACGACGAGCTGCGGCAGAAGTTCGTTGACGCGACGGTGCCGCAGGCGCAGTTCCTCGGGCTGCGAGTCCCGGACCACGACCTGCGCTACGACGAGGAGGCCGGACACTTCCGCTTCGGCGAGCCGGACTGGGAGGAGTTCGCGGCAGTGCTGCGGGGAGCGGGGCCGTGCAACGCGCAGCGGCTCACGCACCGCCAACGGGCGCACGACGAGGGCGCGTGGGTGCGCGCGGCCGCCGAGGCCCACGCCGCCAAGCATGCGGCGCGACGGTCCGCATGACCGGCACCCCCGCCTCCCAGTGGCCGCTGTGGGAGGTGTTCGTGCGCGCCCGCAACGGCTTGCACCACGCGCACGTCGGCAGCGTGCACGCCGTGGATGCCGAGATGGCGGTCGAGAACGCGCGCGACGTCTACACCCGACGCGGTGAAGGAGTCTCCGTCTGGGTGGTGCCGTCGGCGCAGATCGTCGCGAGCGACCCGGCGGACAAAGACGAGCTGTTCGACCCGGCGCTGGACAAGGTCTACCGCCACCCGACCTTCTACGAGATCCCCGATGGCGTCGGCAACATCTGAGCGCTCGGACCTGCTGAAGGTCGCCGACGGCTGCCTCGTGCTGTCCCACCGGCTCAGCGAATGGATGAGCAAAGCGCCGACGATGGAGGAGGACGTCGCACTCGGCAACATCGCGCTCGACCTGCTCGGCCAAGCCCGCGGTTTGTTGCAGCACTTCGCCGCAGCACTCGACACCGACGAGGACCAGCTGGCCTATTTCCGCGAGCCGCAGGAGTTTCGCAACCCCCTGCTGTGCGAGCTGCCCAACGGCGACTTCGCGCACACGATCGTGCGGCAGCTGTTCGCCGACGCCTGGCTGCACAACGTGTGGCACGACTGGCTGTCCGCGGACGATGCGACGGTCCGCGGCGTGGCCGAGAAGGCCGTGAAGGAGAACGCCTACCACCTGCGGCACTCCTCGTCGTGGCTGGTGCGGCTCGGCGACGGGACCGACGAGTCACGCCGGCGGACGCTCGCCGCCGTGGACGCGTTGTGGCCCTACCGGGGTGAGGTGGCGACCGCCGGCTGGTACGACGTGATCGAACCGGTGCTCGTCGAGGCGACGCTGCCGCTGCCGCCGCGGGACGCGTGGACGCAGCGGTCCAGTGCCGACGGCTGGCACACCGAACACCTCGGCTATCTGCTCGCGGAGATGCAGTCGTTGGCGCGCGCGCATCCCGGAGCGTCCTGGTGAGCCGGGCCTGGCAGCTGCTGGCGACGGTGCCGGACCCGGAGATCCCCGTGCTGTCGGTGGTCGACCTCGGCGTGGTGCGTGCCGTCGAAGAGTCCGCCGACGGGCGCACCGTGTCGGTGACGTTGACCCCGACCTACTCCGGCTGCCCGGCGACGGACGTCATCGCGCGGGACGTGCGCGCGGCGCTCGAGGCGGCGTACGACGAGGTGCAGGTCCGGACCCAGCTCTCACCAGCGTGGACGACGGCGTGGATGAGCGAGGCGGCGCAGGACAAGCTGCGTGGTTTCGGCATCGCACCCCCGACACACAACACGCTGCCGCTGCTGGACCTCAACGCCGACCCGAGCCGGCCGGAGCGATGCCCGCAGTGCGGAGCGAGCGACGTGGAAGAGCTGGCGGGGTTCGGCTCCACGCCGTGCAAGGCGTTGTGGCGGTGCCGGTCCTGCCGGGAGCCGTTCGACTATTTCAAGCAGCTCTGACATGCCCGTCTTCCACGCGTTGCGGGTGTCCGACGTGCGCCGCGAGACCGAGGACACGGTGTCGGTGGCCTTCGAGGTGCCGGCCGAGCTGGCGGCGGCGTACCAGTTCGAGCCGGGGCAGCACCTCACCATCCGGTTGCCCGCATCCCTGCTCCCCCCCGACCTCCGCCACGACGACAGCGAAGAGGTGCGCCGGTCCTACTCCATCTGCAGCGGGCTGGACGATGGCGAGCTGCGGGTTGCGGTCAAACACATCCCGGGCGGCGTGTTCGGTGCCTACGCCGCGACGACACTGCGACCGGGTGACGTGCTGGACGTGATGACACCGGCCGGCCGGTTCACGACCACCCTCGACGCGGGCAACGAGAAGTCCTATCTCGGCATCGCCGCCGGCAGCGGCATCACGCCGGTCATCTCGTTGATCCGCTCGATCCTGGCGCGCGAACCGAACAGCCGGTTCACGCTGGTCTATGGCAACCGCGGGCCAAGCACCGTCATCTTCGGGGAGGCGCTCGCCGACTTGAAGGACCGCTACCTCGACCGGCTGCAGATCGCGCACGTGTTCAGCCGCGAGCAGCAGAGCGTGCCACTGTTCAACGGCCGGCTGACCGGCGCCAAGCTGCGCGAGCTCGCGCGAACGCTGCTGGACGTGCCGTCGTACGACGAGGTCTTCATCTGCGGGCCGGAACCGATGACGCTCGAGGCGCGCGAGACGTTGGTGGAGCTGGGCGCCGATCCGACCCATGTGCACCTGGAGCTCTTCGGCGCGGTCGCGGCGCCGGCACCGCGGGTGCAGCACCAGGTAGGGCAACGCAACCGGCTCACGATCATCTACAACGGCGTCAAGAGCGAGATCGAGGGCCACCCGGACGACACTGTCCTGGAAGCGGGTGAGCTGGCCGGTCTCGACCTGCCCTACTCGTGCCGCGGCGGTGTCTGCGCGACCTGCCGTGCGAAGGTCGTCGAGGGCGCCGTCGAGATGGACCGCAACTATGCGTTGGAACCGTGGGAGACCGACGCAGGATTCGTGCTGACCTGCCAGTCCCACCCGACGACCGAGGAAGTCGTCGTCGACTACGACGCCGTGTGAGTGCGCCGCCACTAACCGTCGCTCAACCCGTCTTCAGACCTCGCAGCCTGCAGCGCGCCGAGTTCCAGACATATCGCAATGCGGCTCTTGACCTCATCCGACCGGAGGGAGTCGGCTGAGGTCGGTAGCGGTGTGGATCTGCGCCGCCGGGTCCAGGTGGGGGGTGACCGTGGACGAGTCCAGGCTCGAGCAGTTCATGGGAAAGGCCGTTGCCGACATGGCGGCTGCGATGACGTTGCTGCTTATGACAATCGGCGACAAGCTCGGCATCTACAAGGCGATGGCCGGATCAGGGCCGCTGACGTCGCAAGAGGTGGCGCGTCGAGCCGGGCTGGCGGAGCGCTATGTGCGCGAGTGGCTCGGCAACCAGGTGGCCTCAGGTTACGTCGAGTACGACGCGACAACGAAGCGCTACACACTGCCGGACGAGCACGCTTTCGCGCTGGCAGACGAAGACAGCCCGGCGTTCCTCGGCGGCGCGTTCGATGTGTTCGGCGCCGCGTGGGCCGCTGAGGACAAGATCTCGGATGCGTTCAGGACCGGTAACGGTGTCGGGTGGCATGAGCAGCACCCGCGACTGTTCAGCGGTACCGAACGGTTCTTCCGTCCGGGCTATCGCGCGAATCTGACGACAGCCTGGATCCCTGCCATGACGGGGGTCGAGAAAAAGCTGAAGGCCGGCGCGGCCGTCGCCGACGTGGGGTGTGGCCACGGGGCGTCGACCATCGTCATGGCGGAGGCCTACCCGCAATCGACGTTCACTGGCTTCGACTACCACCAGCCCTCGGTGGACGAGGCGGCGAAGAAGGCGGCCTCGGCCGGGGTCGCCGACCGTGTGCGGTTCGAGGTGGCGTCGGCCAAGGGCTACGCCGGCAGCTACGACCTCATCTGCTTCTTCGACTGTCTGCACGACATGGGTGACCCGGTTGGCGCGGCCGAGCATGCTCGTTCGGCGCTCAAGCCCGGAGGCAGCGTTCTCCTGGTCGAGCCATTCGCGAACGACAAGCTCGAGGACAACATCAACCCCGTCGGTGCGATGTTCTATGGGGCCTCGACGTTCGTGTGTACTCCGGCATCGCTGTCGCAGGACGTCGCCC
This sequence comes from Mycobacteriales bacterium, assembly GCA_035776655.1. Lineage (GTDB taxonomy): Bacteria > Actinomycetota > Actinomycetes > JAFAQI01 > JAFAQI01 > DASTWK01. The sequence continues at coordinate 60,190 of DASTWK010000009.1, forward strand.
TCGGTCTCGGCGCGCAGGCCGGCGAGAAGCGGTTGCGTAAGGTCTTCAAGGACGCCGGCTTCAAGACGTTCCGGCGAGCGACCGAGACACCGTTCAACCTCGTCTTCCAGGCCAAGGCCTGACAGCGGCGGCGCGGATATCGATGTAGCCGCGTTCGCAGCCGGCGGCTGCCGCCAGGACCGGGACTGCGCGAAGATCTTGCGATGGACTACCGCGACCAGGTCGCCGTTGTCACTGGAGCGTCGTCCGGCTTGGGCCGGCGGTTGGCGCTGGACCTGGCCGGCCACGGCGCGAGCGTCATTGCCGTGGCCCGCCGTGAGGATCGGCTGCGCGCGCTCGGCTGCAGCTATCGCGTCTGCGACCTGGCTGATGTCCCGTCGTACATGGCTCTGCTGCGTGACGTGGAGCGCGAGCAGGGCCGGATCGACATCCTGCTCAACATCGCCGGCGTCGGGGGCGTCTTCCGGCACGAGATGCCCTCGGTGGAGACGACCCGCGCTGTGATGGACGTCAACTTCTTCGCGCCGTACGCCGGGATGATGACCGTCCTGCCAGGCATGCGTGCGCGTCGGCACGGAGTGGTGGCGAACATGTCCTCCGACGATGCGCGGGCGCCAGGGCCGGGCGCCGGTGACTACTGCGCCTCGAAGGCCGCGCTGTCGGCGGCCACCGAGAGCCTCGCCTACGAGGCTCGGCGGGATGACGTGTCGCTGCATGTGATCTACCCCGGCTGGGTGCCGACGGAGATGGGGTTGGCGGCGGTTCGCGACGGCGGGTTGGCCATGCCGCCACGCGCCGCCCGGCGGACCGAGGCACAGGTCTCGTCGCTGGTGCTCCGTCGCCTAGGAGATCCTCGGATCGAGATCAACGCGGTCAAGCTGCCGCTGGTCGCGCCGGTGCTCCGCAGTGTCGTGCCGCGCACCTATCAGCGGTTGCGCGCCGAACGGTGATCGACGGGACGTGGGAGAACCCGTGCCGGCGTCACTGCTAGGCTTGCTGGCACGCGCCGCTAGCTCAACTGGCAGAGCAGCGGACTCTTAATCCGCGGGTTCGGGGTTCGAGTCCCTGGCGGCGCACCCGTTCTGACCTGGCCTTCCGCTTCATCCGCCGAGGTTTCACCGCTGTGGTTCCCCGCTTTTGGGAACACATTGGGAACACCGCTTTTCGTAGCCCGTGGAACGAGTGCTGCGGCGGCTTCGGCAGCCTCGCGTTCGGTGTCTTCGAACAGCGACGTGTAGGTGTCGGCGGTGATCGAGATCTGCGAGTGGCCGAGCAGGCTCTGCACGGCCTTGAGGTCCTTCGTCGGGTCTGTCAGAAACTTTGTGTAAGTGGCGTGACCTGAGGTCCCACACCTGACGGTGGGGGCGGAACAGGATCCCGCCATGGCGATCAGACCAGCAAGATCATCGGAGCCTGGGGCTTTGGTGCCGGCTCGTCGAGCTGAGCTCGTCGACGAGCCGCAGATGCGTGACTGGGCGGAGGCCTTGGTCGAACGCGCTCGCGCGGAGGGCGTGCAGCTGACCGGGGAGGATGGCCTGCTGACCGGCCTGGTCCGCCAAGTGCTGCAGACCGGGCTCGAGGTCGAGATGGCCGAGCACCTCGGTTACGAGCCGTTCGAGCCGGCTGGCCGCGGCTCCGGGCACAGCCGCAACGGGTCGTATCCGAAGACGGTGTCAACCGAGATCGGTGACGTCGAACTGCGTATCCCACGCGACCGCAACAGCACCTTCGAGCCTGCAACTGTTCCGAAATACACCCGACGCCTCGACGGACTGGCCGGCAACGTCATCAGCCTCTACGCGAAAGGGCTGACCACCGGCGAGATCCAGTCGCACTTGTTCGAGATGTATGACACCGACGTCAGCCGGGACACGATCTCGAAGATCACCGACCCTACCCGGCGATGATCGCCAGCTGGGAGAACTCCTGGCCCGAGTTCGTGCCATTCCTCGAGTTCCCGAAAGAGCTTCGGTCGATCGTCTACACGACGAACGCGATCGAGAGTCTCAACGCCAGGTTCCGCCGGGCAGTGCGACATCGAGGGCACTTCCCGACTGAGCAAGCCGCGCTGAAGGTGCTCTACCTCGTCGCGACACACAAGCGGAAGAACCGTGAGAACCTCACTGGCAAGATCAACGGTTGGAAGAGCATCCTGAACACGTTGAGCACGCACTACGGGGAGCGGATCAGCGAGGCAATGAATTAATGGCCGTCACGACCGCTCACACACACAGAATCTGACAGTCCCAAGGAGAACCCGGGCCGGTTCAGGGTTAGCGATTCAGCCATCAGTGGCGCTCGGAGACTGGTACGGTGCCGTGACCCGCCACGGTTAGCGGCGGGTCACTGACGGGGGACTCTTCATGTTCGCAGCTCACTGTCGGCGTCCTGATAACCCGCAGTCCTGGCGACGGCGCCACCGGTGGGCGTCGCGGCAGCGACCCATCTCCTGGGTTGGCGTGGTTGCTGTGCTGCTGGCAGGGTCTGTGCCCGTCGCGTTTGCAGCGCCGGCCGCGGCAGCGACTCCGACGTCCGCCGCGTCGGCCCCGGTATCCGGTGCCCAGCCGGCGGATTCGCGCGATCCCTACGGGAGAGAGCATCCGGGCGACTTGTCGGCAACGGACGAGGCGTCGGCGATGCAGTTGGCGAAGGCGAAGAACACCAGGGTGCGGGTGGACGCCGAGCGCAGTGAGACCTCAACGACATACGCGCTGCCGGACGGGTCGTATCAGCAGGTCCTGCATGCGGCGCCGATCCGGGCACACACCGCCTCTGGATGGCAGGACGTCGACACGTCGCTGCTGCAGCGGGCGGGGCGGTGGGCGGTGTCGGTGAA
>DASTWK010000010.1:0-17766 GCA_035776655.1 Mycobacteriales bacterium
CCTGCGGCTGTGCTGGTGCTGGCGGCAGGGCAGGGACGGCGGATGAAGTCCGCGACGCCCAAGGTGCTGCACAAGATGTGCGGCCGGACATTGCTCGGACACGTGCTGGCCGCGATCGAGCCGCTGCAGGCACAGCGAACCCTGATCGTGCTGGGGCACGAGCGCCCGCAGGTGGAGAAGTTCCTTGACGACGCGGCACCGGGCGCCCAGGTCGTCGTGCAGGAGGACCAGCGCGGCACCGGCCACGCGGCCCGGCTCGCGCTGGAAGCCGCCGCCGACCTCACCGGCACCGTCCTGGTCATGCACGGGGACACCCCGCTGTTCACGACACCGACGCTGACCGAGGTGCTGGCCCGGCACGCCGAGACGCGGGCGGACGCGACGATGCTGACCGCGGTGATGCCCGATCCCGCGAACTACGGGCGGGTCACCCGCGACACCGACGGGCACGTCACCGGGATCGTCGAGCACCGGGACGCGGACGAACGCGTCAAACAGATTGCCGAGATCTGCACGGGGGTCTACGCGTTCGAGGCGACCATCCTGCGCGACACCCTCGAGCGCATCGCGGCCGACAACGCGCAGCAGGAGGAATACCTGACCGACGTCATCGGGCTGCTCGTGGCCGACAACAAGGTCGTGGCCAGCGTGGTGGCAGCGGACTGGCGTGAGACGCTAGGGGTGAACGATCGCGCACAGCTCGCGGACGCGCGCCGGCACATGCGCGACCGCATCGTCGCGCACTGGATGCGCGAAGGGGTCACGATCACCGACCCGCAGACGACGTGGATGGGCGTCAACGTGCGGCTCGAACCCGACGTCACGCTGCACCAGAACACCCAGCTGCACGGTCACACGCTGATCCGCCGCGGCGCCGTCGTCGGACCCGACTGCACGCTGCGGGACACCCTCGTCGACGAGGGCGCCACCGTCATGAAGGCCACCTGCGAGGGTGCGGAGATCGGACCCGGCGCGACCGTCGGCCCCTACAGCTACCTGCGCCCCGGCACCAGGCTCGGTGCCCGCGGCAAGATCGGCGGGTTCGTCGAGACCAAGAAGGCCGAGATCGGCGAGGACACGAAGGTGCCGCACCTGACGTACGTCGGGGACGCCACCATCGGCGCCAACGCCAACATCGGTGCCGGCACCGTGTTCGTGAACTACGACGGCGTCGACAAGCACCACACGACGATCGGCGACGCTGCCTTCGTCGGGTCCGGCACGATGTTGGTCGCGCCGCGCGAGGTCGGCGCCGGCGCCTACGTCGCCGCCGGCTCCGCGATCACCGAGGACGTGCCGGCAGGCGCGATCGGCATCGGGCGGGCGCGGCAGCGCAACGTCCTCGGCTGGGTTTTCCGGCGCCGCGCCGGCACGAAGTCCGCCGAGGCGGCCCAACGAGCGGGTGCAGGCGGCACAATGGAGTCCACTTCCCCTCCCACGCCCGACGACCAGCCATAAGGGGAACCGTTGACCGGCATCAAGACCACCGGCGAGAAGACGCTCATGCTCTTCTCCGGCCGCGCGCACCCGGAGCTCGCCGGTGAGATCGCAAGCGAGCTCGGCATCACGGTCAGCCCCACCGACAGCCGCGACTTCGCCGACGGCGAGATCTACACCCGCTTCGAGGAGTCGGTCCGCGGCTGCGACGCGTTCGTCATCCAGTCGATGACCGCGCCGGTCAACCAGTGGCTGATGGAGACGCTGGTCATGTGCGATGCGCTCAAGCGCGGGTCGGCCAAGCGCATCACGGTCGTCGTTCCCTACTACCCCTACGCCCGGCAGGACAAGAAGAGCCGCGGCCGCGAGCCCATCACCGCCCGGCTGGTCGCCGACCTCTACAACACCGCCGGCGCCGACCGCATCCTCACCGTCGACCTGCACACCAGCCAGATCCAGGGTTTCTTCGACGGACCGGTCGACCATCTGTTCGCGCTGCCGCTGCTCGCCGACCACGTGGCCAAGAACTACGACACGACCAACATCACCGTCGTCGCGCCGGACTCGGGCCGGGTGCGGGTGGCCGAACGCTGGACCGAGCGCCTGGGTGGCACGCCACTGGCCTTCATCCACAAGACCCGCGACCTGACCGTCGCCAACTCGGTCGTCGCCAACCGCGTCGTCGGTGAGGTCGAGGGCCGCACCTGCATCCTCGTCGACGACATGATCGACACCGCCGGCACGATCACCAAGGCGGCCGAGGCGCTGTTCAAGGATGGCGCGGCTTCGGTTGTCGTCGCGGCCACGCACGGCATCCTGTCCGATCCCGCGATCGACCGGCTGAAGAACAGCCGCATCAGTGAGGTCGTGCTCACCAACACGCTGCCGATCGGGCCGGACAAGCAGTTCGACAAGCTCACCGTCGTCTCGATCGCGCCGCTGGTCGCGCGCGCGATCAGCGAAGTCTTCGCCGACGGGTCCGTTACCTCCCTCTTCGACGGCAACGCCTGATCCCGCGGCTCATGCCGCCGCTGGCTTCGTTCTCGGTCGCTTGTGTGCCTGATGCACACGGCGCTCCCTGCGGCCTCGCCAGCGGCGCCCTGAGCTCGCGGGCATGACGGCGGCTGCGACGGTGGCTCGGGCTGCGGCCCGTTTTTCGTCCGCGGCGCCGTCACCTAGACTCGTACGTCGGTCATTACGCTCGCCCGTCCGCCCTGCACCGCCCGAGGAGTTCCGCTGTGTCCGAGGTCCGCATCACCGCCGAGCCGCGCACCGAGTTCGGCAAGGGAGGCGCCCGGCGCACCCGACGGGCCGGCAAGGTGCCGGCCGTGCTCTACGGGCACGGGACCGACCCGCGCCACATCTCGCTGCCCAGCCGTGACTTCGAGCACGCGTTGCGCACCGACGGCGCCAACGTGCTCCTCTCGCTGGAGCTCGACGGTGGCAGTGAGCTCGCGCTGCCGAAGTCGATCCAGCGCAACCCGGTTCGTGGCGAGATCGAGCACGTCGACCTGATCCTGGTCCGCCGCGGCGAGAAGATCACGGTCGAGGTGCCCGTGACGGTCTCTGGCGAGGTCATCGGCGGCGGGCTCGTCGACCACCAGCTCACGACGTTGTCGGTCGCCGCTGAAGCCACCCACATCCCGACCGGGTTCGAGGTCTCCATCGACGGGCTGGAGATCGGCGCCTCCGTGCACGCCAAGGACGTCGTCCTGCCGGCCGGCACCGAGCTCGCCGGCGACCCGGAGGCCGTCGTCGTACACATCCTCGCCGCACCCACCGCCGAGCAGCTCGAAGCCGAGCTGGCCGAGGCGGAGGCCGACCTCGGGGCCGGCACCGCGGGCGCTGCCGCGGCAGCCGAGGGCGAGTCCGGCGAGGGCGACATCGTGCCGGACACCGAGTCCGGCGAAGGCGGCCCGGCCGAGGGCCAGGGCGCCGCCGACTCCGAGTAGTCCGCAGGTGCCGGACGACGGCGCCTGGCTGATCGTCGGTCTGGGCAATCCGGGGCCGCAGTACGTCGGCAACCGCCACAACGTCGGCCAGCTGGTGCTCGAGATCCTGGCCGAGCGGGCCGGTGGCCGGTTCAAGACCCACAAGGCACGCGCGGACGTCGTCGAGTCGCGGTTCGGCGCCGACCGGGTCGTGCTGGCCAAGCCGCGCTCCTACATGAACGAGTCGGGCGGACCCGCCGCCGCACTGCGCGACTTCTACAAGATCCCGGTCGACCAGATGGTCGTCATCCACGACGAGCTCGATCTGCCCTACGGCGGCATCCGGCTCAAGCAGGGCGGCGGAGACAACGGCCACAACGGGCTGAAGTCGCTGCGCCGGTCGCTCGGCTCGGGCGACTTCTACCGGGTGCGGTTCGGCATCGGCCGCCCGCCTGGCCGGCAGGACCCCGCCGACTTCGTGCTGCGCGACTTCTCCGCGGCGGAGCGCAAAGACATCGACGTGCACCTCGAGCGCGCCGCCGACGCCGTCGAGTCGCTCATCGCCGACGGCCTTGCGGCCGCGCAGAACCTCTACAACGACTGACGCTGATCTGGTCCCTTTCGGCCGTGTCCGCTCTACGCTTCCGCCATGGGGGAGTGCCCGGCGTGTGGCACGCCGGTCGGGACCGCGAAGTTCTGCCCCGAGTGCGGGGCGAAGCTCGCGGCTGACCTGGGCGCGCCCGCGAACGAGGTCCGCAAGACCGTCACCGTCGTCTTCTGCGACGTCGTCGGGTCCACTGCTCTCGGGGAGCGGCTCGACCCCGAGGCACAGCGCGGCGTCATCACCCGCTACTTCGCCGAGATGCGCCGGGTGCTCGAGCTGCACGGCGGCCGGGTGGAGAAGTTCATCGGTGACGCCGTGATGGCGGTCTTCGGCGTGCCGCGCGTCCACGAGGACGACGCGTTGCGCGCGGTGCGAGCCGCCGCCGGCATGCAGGCGGCACTGGACACGCTGAACGAGGAGCTGTCGGCGTCGTACGGCGTCGAGCTGTGTGCGCGCATCGGCGTCAACACCGGTGAGGTCGTCGTGGGCGACGGCGACCGCGGCACCGTCGCGACCGGTGACGCCGTGAACACCGCAGCGCGACTCGAGCAGGCCGCCGGCCCGGGCGAGGTGCTGCTGGGGGAACCGACGTACCGGCTGGTGCGCGACCTGGTGGAGGTGGAGCCGGTCGATCCCGTCCTGGCCAAGGGCAAGAGCGAGCCGGTGCCTGCTTGGCGGCTGCTGGCCGTGCCGGACGGGACCGGGCGGGTGGAGCGGCCTGGCGACGGTGAGGTCCCGTTCGTCGGCCGCGAACGGGAGCTGCGCCTGCTGCGACAGGGATATGAACGCGCGGCCGACGAACGCATCCTCCAGCTGTTGACCGTCCTCGGCGTCGCCGGCACCGGCAAGACCCGGCTCGTCCAGGAGTTCCTGTCGGGTCTCCCGCCCCAGGCACGGGTGTTGCACGGTCGCTGTCTCTCCTACGGCGAGGGGATCGTGTTCTGGCCCCTGACGGAGATCCTGCGAGCGGCCGCCGAGCTGCGTGGTGACGAGGACGACCGGGAGGCACGCGCGCGGCTCGTGCAGCTGCTCCCGGCAGACGACGACCGCGAGTGGGTCGTCGACCGGCTGGCACCGCTGGCCGGCCTGCCGGGACGCGCGGCTTCGGCCGAGGAGACACACACGGCGGCGCGACATCTCGTGACGGCACTGGCGAGTGAGCGTCCTCTGGTCTTGGTCGTCGACGACCTGCACTGGGCGCAGGCCCCCTTGCTGGACCTGCTCGATGACGTTGTCGACCTCACCCGCGACGTGCCGGTCGTGCTCCTGTGCACAGCACGCCCGGAGTTCCAGGAGATGCGGGTCGGCTGGGGCTCACGCGCGCTGAACTCCACCGCAATCCACCTGTCGCCGCTCACCGACGGGGACGTCGGCAGCCTCATCGGCGAACTGCTGGCCGGCGCTCCGGTTGACCCCGACCTCGTCGCGGCCGTCGCTGAGGCTTCCGGGGGGAACGCGCTGTTCGTCGGGCAGCTCGTGGCGATGCTGCGCGACGACGGCCGGATCCGGTTGATCGACGGCGTCTGGACGGTCTCGGCGGCGCTCACCCGCGTCGACCTGCCACCGTCGATCAGTGCTCTGCTGTCTGCGCGCCTGGATCGGCTCCCCGCGGACGAGCGCCGCGTCCTCGAGGCGGCATCGGTCATGGGGAGCGTGTTCTACGGCGGTGCCATTCCGACGCTGCTGAACCAGGCGGAGGATCAGCCGCCGACACCGCTGCTGACGAACCTCCTCCGCCGCGACCTGATCCGCCAGTCGCCGTCGGACATCCACGGCGAGAGCGCCTACCGCTTCCTGCACGTCCTGGTTCGGGAGAGCGCCTACGGCGCGCTGCCCAAGGCTGAGCGGGCACGGCTGCACGCGCAATTCGCGAGCTGGCTCGATCAACGCACCGACCACGCAAGCGGCGACCTCGACGAGTTCGTCGGCTATCACCTCGAGCAGGCCTATCACCTGCGCATCGAGCTCGCGCCGCCTGACGCAGCGACGACGGCTCTCGGTGCTCAGGCCGCCGATCGGTTGGCAGCCGCTGCTCAAGCGCTGCGGGCGGTGAGCCCGGGCACGGCCGCCGACGGTTTCCGGCGCGCCTACGAGCTCCTACCCGCAGGTCCGCGGCGAGCCTGGCTCGCGTTCCACGAGTCACAAGCGCGCTACGAGGCCGGTGACTTCGTTGCGGCCATGGACCGAGTCGGCGTGGCCCACGCCGAAGCCGAGGCCGCCGGAGATGAGGAGCTCGCCGTTGCCGCCTGGCTCGGCCGCGGTGTGATCGGCGACCAGCTCGGCTCCGGCGGAGATCTCGATCACCGGCTGCGCGTGGCCGACGAGGCGGAGACTCGCTGGGGAGCGGCCGCCTCGCACGACCTCACGCTGGCGATCTTGTCGACCCGACTCGTCGCCTTCAACCTGCGGGCGATGTGGGCCGGCGTCGCCCAGGTCGCGCGTGAGGGCCTGCGCCTTGCGACGGCAGCCGAGGACGCGGCCCGGGTGGAGCATTTCCTCGGCTACATCCTCGCGTCGTTTGCCCACGGCCCCGACCCGGCCGACGAGGCGCTGCGGGACTACGACGTGCTGCTCGCGAACCGCACCGGCTCGAGCAGCCTGCTGACGCCCTGGCTGGCCGTGCGGTCGACTCTGCTGGCGATGCTCGACCGGGAAGAGGAGGCGCGCGAGGTGGCTGCCGAGGCCCTCGCCCGTCTCGCCGAGGAGCCGGGTCGCAACTGGGAGCCGGTGTGCCTAGGGCACATCGGAGACACCTACGCCATCCTTGGCGATCGCAGCGAGGGCATGCGCTGCTACGGCCGGGCGGTGGCGTGGCTGGAGGGGCACGGCGAGATGGCGTGGCTGTCGACGTACGGCGCCATGTATGCCCTCAACTACGGTGACGACCTCGGTGCGGTCGAGGCACACCGCCTGCTCGAGCTCGCCCGTGCCGGAACGGTGGCCGAGGATGTCGTGTCGCAGGCGCTGGTGCGCCTCCTCGATGCGCAGCTGCTTCTGCGCGCCGGCAACCGCCGAGACGCGCCGCGCGTGGCCGGAGAGGCGCTCGCATGGATCGACCGCTGTGATCAGCGCTACTTGCAGGGCCTCTGCTATTACGTGGCCGCAGAGATCCGTGCAGCAACCGGCGACGGCGCGGGTGCAGCGGCGGCAGTCCGCCAGGCCGTCGCGCTGTTCGCTGCGAAAGGCGACGCGCCCGACACCCGGCGTGCGCAGGCAAGGCTGAGCTCGCTCGAGGCCACCGCCGGCTTGGACTGACCGGGTCGCTGTGGTGCGACGGCTCAGCTGGGAGCCGCAGTAGCGCGGGTAGCCTGGGCGCATCCCATGAACATCGCCGGACTGCTCGACGTCGCCGCTGCTGATCCCGCGATCGCCCAGGCGCTCGGCAGCCTCGGCGTCGGATCGCTCGACCTGTCCGGCCCGCCCGGTCTGCACCCGTTCCTGATCGCGGCGCTCGCCGCCAAGGCCGACCGGCCGGTGCTCGCCGTCACCGCGACCACCCGCGAGGCCGAGGACCTGGTGGCGGCGCTGGAGTCGCTGCTGCCGCCGGACGCGGTCGTCGACTACCCGGCGTGGGAGACGCTGCCACACGAGCGGCTGTCCCCGCGCGCGGACACCGTGGGGCGGCGACTGGCGGTGCTGCGCCGGCTGCGCCACCCGGACCCGACCGACCCCGCCACCGGCCGGGTGCAGGTGGTGGTCGCACCGGTGCGCAGCGTGCTGCAGCCGCAGGTGCCCGACCTCGGGGACCTCGTGCCGGTCGCCCTGCATCCCGGGGACGAGGCCGACTTCGACGAGGTCGTCCGCCGACTGACCGACATCGCCTACAGCCGTGTCGACATGGTCGAGCGGCGCGGCGAGTTCGCCGTCCGCGGCGGCATCCTCGACGTCTTCCCGCCGACCGAGGAGCACCCGCTGCGGGTGGAGTTCTGGGGCGACACCGTGGAAGAGGTGCGGTGGTTCAAGGTCGCCGACCAGCGCAGCCTCGAAGTCGCCGAGCACGGTCTGTGGGCGCCGCCCTGCCGGGAGCTGCTGCTCACTGACGCGGTGCGCGAGCGGGCCCGGGAGCTGGCCGGGCAGCACCCGGAGCTCGCCGAGATGCTCGACAAGATCGCGGCCGGAATCGCCGTCGACGGCATGGAGTCGCTCGCCCCCGCGCTGGTCGGCCGGATGACGCTGCTGCTCGACGACCTGCCGGGCGGCACCCACGTCGTCCTCCGCGATCCCGAGCGCATCCGGACCCGCGCCGCCGACCTGGTCAGCACCAGTGAGGAGTTCCTCCAGGCATCCTGGGCCGCGGCCGCCGCCGGCGGGCAGGCACCGATCGACCTCGGCGCCGCCAGCCTCCGCTCGATCGCCGAGGTGCGCGCGCACGCGCACGAGCTCGGGCTGCCGTGGTGGACGGTCTCGCCGTTCACCGCCGACGCCGACCTGTCCGACGACACCGACTCCACCGTCGCCTCCACGGCAACCCCCGTCGACTCCTATCGCGGCGACACCAAGCGCGCCCTCGACGACGTGCGCGCGTGGGTCAAGGACGGCTGGCGGATCACTCTGCTCACCGAGGGCCACGGCCCGGCCGAACGGCTGGTCGAGGTGCTGCGCGGCGAGGACATCGCCGCCCGGCTCGACCCGGCACTCGACCAACCGCCCGCCGCCGGCACCGTGCACGTCACGACCGCCTGCCTGCCGACCGGCTTCCTGTCCGTGCCGCTGCGGCTCGCGGTGCTCACCGAGACCGACCTGGCCGGGCAGCGCAGCTCGACGAAGGACATGCGCCGGATGCCCAGCCGGCGCCGCAACACGGTCGACCCGCTGCAGCTCAAGCCGGGCGACCACGTCGTGCACGAGCAGCACGGCGTCGGTCGCTACGTCGACCTCGTCCAGCGCACGGTGCAGGGTGCGACCCGCGAGTACCTCGTCATCGAATACGCGCCGAGCAAGCGCGGCCAGCCCGGCGACCGGCTCTACGTCCCCACCGACGCACTCGACCAGGTCACGCGCTACGTCGGCGGCGAGCAGCCGTCCCTGGACAAGATGGGCGGTGCCGACTGGGCCAAGCGGAAGGGTCGCGCCCGCAAGGCGGTGCGGGAGATCGCCGCCGAGCTGATCCGCTTGTACGCCGCGCGCATGTCCGCGCCCGGCCACCAGTTCGGCGCCGACACACCGTGGCAGCACGAGCTGGAGGACGCGTTCCCCTACGTCGAGACGCCGGACCAGCTCGCGGCCATCAACGAGGTCAAGGCCGACATGGAGCAGCCGCACCCGATGGACCGGGTCATCTGCGGCGACGTCGGCTACGGCAAGACCGAGATCGCCGTGCGCGCCGCGTTCAAGGCCGTCATGGACGGCAAGCAGGTCGCCGTTCTCGTGCCCACGACACTGCTCGCCCAGCAGCACTACGCGACGTTCGCCGAACGGTTCGCGTCGTTCCCGGTCACGGTCAAGGCGCTGTCGCGGTTTCAGACCGACAAGGAGCAGCGGGAAATACTCGCCGGCCTCGCCGGCGGCGAGGTCGACGTGGTCATCGGCACCCACCGGCTGCTGCAGCCGTCGACGCAGTTCAAGGACCTCGGGCTCGTCGTCGTCGACGAGGAGCAGCGCTTCGGCGTCGAGCACAAGGAGTTCCTCAAGCGGCTGCGCACCTCGGTGGACGTGCTGACGATGTCGGCCACACCGATCCCGCGGACGCTGGAGATGTCGATCACCGGCATCCGCGAGATGAGCGTCATCCAGACACCGCCGGAGGAACGGCATCCGGTGCTGACCTTCGTCGGCGGATACGACGAGAAGCAGATCGCCGCCGCGATCCGGCGCGAGCTGCTCCGCGAGGGTCAGGTCTTCTACATCCACAACCGGGTCGAGTCGATCGATCGCGCCGCTGCCCACCTCGCCGAGCTGGTGCCGGAGGCGCGCATCGCCACTGCGCACGGGCAGATGACCGAGCACCAGCTCGAGCCGATCATGCTCGCGTTCTGGGAGAAGGACTACGACGTCCTCGTCTGCACCACGATCGTGGAGAGCGGGCTGGACATCTCCAACGCCAACACGCTCATCGTCGAGCGGGCCGACCTGCTCGGCCTGTCCCAGCTGCACCAGCTGCGCGGGCGGGTGGGCCGTGGCCGCGACCGGGCCTATGCCTACTTCCTCTACCCGCCGGAGAAGCCGCTGACCGAGGAGGCGCACGACCGGCTGGCCACGATCGCGCAGCACACCGACCTCGGCGCCGGCATGCAGGTCGCGATGAAGGACCTGGAGATCCGCGGCGCCGGCAACCTGCTCGGTGGCGAGCAGTCCGGTCACATCGCCGCCGTCGGGTTCGACCTCTACGTGCGGCTCGTCGGTGAGGCGGTGGCCGAGTTCAAGGGCGAGGCGAGCGAGGAGCTCGCCGACGTCAAGGTCGAGCTGCCGGTCGACGCCCACCTGCCGCACGACTACGTGCCGGGTGAGCGGCTGCGCCTGGAGGCCTATCGCAAGATCGCCTCCGCCACCAGCGACGATGAGCTCGCCGCCGTTCGCGAGGAGCTGCGGGATCGGTACGGCGCGCCGCCGGAACCGGTCGAGAACCTGCTGGCGGTCGCGGCGTTCCGCAACTACGTCCGCCGCTACGGCCTGGCCGATGTCGGCGCGCAGGGCAAGTACATCCGGTTCGCACCGCTCGAGCTGCGTGAGTCGCAGACGCTGCGACTGCAGCGCCTCCATCCCGGATCGGTGGTCAAGAACGCGACTCACGTCGTGCTGGTGCCGGCCCCCGTGACCCAGCGGGTCGGCGGTGTGGCCGTGCGGGACCGAGCGCTGCTGGACTGGGCGCGCGAGCTGCTGGATACCGTGGTGGGCGACCTGGCCGCCGTCGCGGCCGGTTAGACCTCGGGGAGAGACACCATCGTGAAGGCCGTTGCCCGTCCTGCTGCCGCCGTGTCGGCCGCACTCGTCGTCGCCGTCGCAGTCACCGGCTGCAACACCAGCCCGGGTGCGGCCGCGCTCGTCGGCGACTACCGCATCTCGACGGCCACCCTGCAGCAAGAGGTCAGTCGCGCGCTGGCCGACCCGACGGCGCAGTCCCAGCGCGGCAGCGACCGGGCGAAGTTCACCCGCGACGAGCTCGGCCAGCTCATCCGGAACCGCATCATCGCCGCAGCCGCCGCAGCCCACCACGTCACGGTGACGGCTTCCGAGGTCGACCAGCAGCTGGCCGAGTTCGCTCAGCAGGCCGGCGGCATGGCCCAGCTCGAGCAGTCGGCGGCGCAGAGTGGGGTGCCGAAGAACGAGCTGCGCACCTACCTGCGCTACTACGTCCTCGAGCAGAAGCTCGGGGACGCTCTGGTGGCCAACCTGCCGGTGACGCAGAGCCAGCTGCAGGCGGCGTACCAGCAGAACATCGACAGCTTCGACCAGGTGCACGCCGCGCACATCCTGGTGAAGACCAAGAAGCTCGCCGACCAGATCCTGGCGAAGGTCCGCAAGAACCCGAAGCAGTTCGCGGCGCTCGCCGCGCGTTACTCGCTCGACACCAGCAACAAGGACCGCGGCGGTGACCTCGGTGCCCAGCCGGCGAGCGCGTTCGTGCCGTCGTTCAGCGGCCCGGTGTTCAAGGCCAAGCCGGGGTCGTTCATCGAGGTGCACACCCAGTTCGGCTGGCACGTCGTGCACATCATCGAGCACCGCAAGGTGCCGCTGTCGCAGGTCGCCGACCAGCTCAAGGGCAACGTGCTCAGCACCGCCCGCACCCAGCAGCTCAACAAGGTGCTGGCCGCGGAGGCACACCGGCTCGGTGTGCACGTGAACCCGCGCTACGGCCGGTGGAGCGAGGCGCAGCAGGCGGTGGTCCCGATCACCGGCGGCGTCAGCTCGCCCTCGCCGTCGGCCTCGCCCACGGGGTGAGCACCGGGGGCGCAGCCGGCACCTCCTCCCCGCCGCGGCTGGTGCTGCTCGTGACGAGCCCGCGCGTGGCGCCCGGGATGCTCACGTGGGATGCCTGGTCGGCGCTGCGCTCCGGCCCGGTGTTCACCGCCGACCAGGACCACCCGCACCGACCTGCGCTGGAAGCCGCCGGTGTGGCCGTCGAGGCGGTGGACCCGACGTTGCCGCCGGTCGCGGTCGCCCGCCTGCTCCGGGCCACCGCCCGCGAGGCCGGCGCCGTCACCTGGTTGGCCGGGCCGGGCGGCGACGAGCCGGTGGTCCGCGCGCTGGGCGAGGTCGCGATGCAGTCGGCGGATGCCGGTGACCCGGTCGAGATCGAGGTGCTGACCGGCAGCTGGGACCTGCCCGGCGCCCGCTTGCTCGACGTCGTCGCGACGATGGACCGGCTGCGCTCGCCCGGCGGCTGCCCGTGGGACGCGAAGCAGACCCACGAGACGCTCGCCCCCTATCTGCTGGAGGAGGCCTACGAGGCGTTCGAGGCGATCGAGGAGCGGGACCACGCCGCGCTGCTCGAGGAGCTCGGCGACGTGCTCCTCCAGGTCGCTTTCCACGCGCGGGTGGCGGAGGAGCACGACGAGGCGGAACGGTGGTCGATCGACGACGTCGCCGCCGGGCTGGTCGACAAGCTGGTCCGCCGGCATCCGCACGTCTTCGGTGACCGCCAGGTCACGGACGCGGCCGAGGTGCAGGCCAACTGGGACGTGATCAAGGCTGCGGAAAAGGCCGGGCGGGCGCCGCTCGCCGGCGTACCGATGTCCATGGCCGCCCTCACCCTCGCCGCCACCTTGCAACGCAAGGCGACGAAGGCAGGGCTGTCCCCGCAGGACATCGCTCCCGAGCTGCTCGCGGCGCAGACCGCCGGTGCCGCGGTCGGTGCGGCCGCGGCGGCGTACGACGACGACCCCAGCGTGGAGACGGCGGGTGCGCTGCTGTGGACCGTGGTCGCAGCGCTGCGCAGCAACGACATCGACGCTGAAGCCGCGCTGCGCGGGCGCGCGCGGGAGTTCCGCGACGACGTGGCCGTCCGGTTGGCGCAGAACAGCCCCACCGACCCGCCCGAACCCACGTGACGCTGCCTCGCATCGGCAGCCGGCCCCGTCACGTTGCCGGTGCTACGGCGGGGCTGCCGGGCTCGGCCCGCACCCGGGGATAGGCTCGCGGCGGCCCTTCCCCTGCGCTCAGGAGTCGTTGACTGTGCCCACGATCGAGGCCGTCGCCGCCCGCGAGATCCTGGACTCACGCGGCAACCCGACCGTCGAAGTCGAGGTCATGCTCGACGACGGCACGGTCGCCCGCGCTGCGGTGCCCAGCGGGGCGTCGACCGGTGCGTTCGAGGCGGTGGAGGTCAGGGACGGGGACGACCGGTACGGCGGAAAGGGCGTCGAGAAGGCCGTCACCGCCGTCGAGGACGACATCGCTCCCGAGCTGATCGGCTATGAGGCGAGCGAGCAGCGGCTCGTCGACCAGGCGCTGGTCGACCTCGACGGCACGCCGGACAAGAGCCGGCTGGGCGCCAACGCGATCCTCGGCGTCTCCCTCGCGGTCGCCAAGGCCGCCGCCGAGGCCGCGGAGCTGCCGCTGTTCCGCTACGTCGGCGGGCCGCACGCGCACGTGCTGCCGGTGCCGATGATGAACATCCTCAACGGTGGCGCACACGCCGACACCAACGTCGACATCCAGGAGTTCATGATCGCGCCGATCGGCGCGGCCACCTTCCGCGAGGCGCTGCAAGTCGGCGCGGAGGTCTACCACGCGCTGAAGGCAGTGCTGAAGGGGCGCGGTCTCGCGACCGGGCTCGGCGACGAGGGCGGCTTCGCGCCGGACCTGCCGACCAACCGGGAGGCCCTCGACCTCATCCTCGAGGCGATCGGCAAGGCTGGCTACACCCCCGGCGCCGACGTGGCCCTCGCGCTCGACGTGGCCGCGACGGAGTTCTTCGCCGACGGTGCCTACCGCTTCGAAGGCGGGGCCAGGACGGCCGATGAGATGGCGGCTTACTACGACGAGCTGCTCGCGTCGTATCCCATCGTGTCGATGGAGGACCCGCTGGCGGAGGACGACTGGGAGGGCTGGCGGCGGCTGACCGCGGTGCTGGGCGCGCGGGTGCAGATCGTCGGCGACGACCTGTTCGTCACCAACCCGGAGCGGCTCGGTCGCGGCGTCCGTGAGCAGGCCGCCAATGCACTGCTGGTCAAGGTCAACCAGATCGGCACCTTGTCGGAGACCCTCGACGCGGTCGATCTCGCCCACCGCAGCGGCTATCGCTGCATGATGAGCCACCGGTCGGGCGAGACCGAGGACACCACGATCGCCGACCTCGCGGTCGCGACCAACTGCGGGCAGATCAAGACCGGAGCGCCGGCTCGCAGCGAGCGAGTGGCGAAATACAACCAGCTGCTCCGCATCGAGGAAGAGCTCGACGATGCGGCGCGATACGCCGGCGCGGCAGCGTTCCCGCGGTTCAGCCCGGTCGAGGGCCGGATCTGAGCCGGGACGCCAGCTGATGACGACGCCCGGTCGACCGTCCGGTGCCGCGGGCCGTGGGCCGCGGACCAGCCGGTCCGGCGCCTCCCGGCAGCGGCGGTCCCGGGCGGCTCTGCCGGCCCGCCGGCCGGCGCCGGCCGCCGTGCGGCAGCGCCGGGCCCGGATGACCGCGCGCGCCGCGGTGCTCGCCGTGGCACTGGCCTCGGTCGCGCTCGCCCTCGCGCTGCCGTTCAAGGTCTGGGTCGCCCAGCGCGGGCAGATCAACGCGTTGCAGTCCCAGACCAAGGCGCAGGAGCGTCACCTCGCGCAGCTGCGCGAGCAGGAGCAGCGCTGGAACGACCCGGCCTATGTCGAGCAGCAGGCGCGGGTGCGGCTGCACTACGCGATGCCGGGGGAGAAGACCTACGTCGTCCTGGGCGCTCCGGCGAAGCGGCACCCCCACCGGGCGCAGCCGGCGAACGGCAGCCGGCTCACCGGGCCCTGGTATTCCCGGCTGTGGCAGAGCGTCGAGGCCGCCGGCAAGACCGACTAGCGACGATGGGCCTGTCGCCGGAGGACGCCGCGGTCGTCGCCGCCCAGCTGGGCCGGGCGCCGCGGGCCGCGCGGGCGGTGGCGCACCGGTGCAGCTGCGGCCTGCCGGACGTGGTGGAGACCGCCCCTCGGCTGGGCGATGGCACGCCGTTCCCCACGCTCTACTACCTCACCTGCCCGCGGGCCGCGTCCGCGATCGGCCGGCTGGAGGCGTCCGGTCTGATGCGGGAGATGACCGAGCGGTTGGGGCAGGACCCCGAGCTGGCCGCGCGTTACCAGGCGGCGTACGACGACTACCTGACCCGCCGGGACGCGCTCGAGCCGCTGGGCACCACGGCGGCGGCCGGCGGCATGCCCAACCGGGTGAAGTGCCTGCACGCGCTGATCGGGCACGCGCTGGCGGTCGGCCCGGGGGTGAACCCGTTCGGCGACGAGGCGCTCGCGCTGCTGGACGACTGGGGCGCCGGCGGTCCGTGCGCCACCGCCACCGAGCAGGACGACCGTTCGTGACCCGGGTCGCCGCGCTCGACTGCGGCACCAACTCGCTCCGGCTGCTGGTCGCCGATGTCGACGGCAGCTCGCTGACCGACGTGGTGCGGCGGATGGAGATCGTGCGACTGGGCGAGGGCGTCGACCGCACCGGCCGGCTGTCGGACGCGGCGTTGGGGCGCACGTTCTCGGTGCTGGACGACTACGCCGCGCGGATCGACGCGCTGGGTGCGGAGCGGGTGCGGATGGTGGCGACCAGCGCGACCCGGGACGCCGCCAACCGCCACGCGTTCGTGGCGGGTGTGCAGGCGCGGCTCGGCGTGGCCCCGGAAGTCGTCACCGGCGACGAGGAAGCGGCGTTGTCGTTCGACGGCGCGACCCGCGAGCTGCGAGCGGGTCCGCTGCCCGCGCCGTACCTCGTCTGCGACATCGGCGGCGGTTCGACCGAGTTCGTGCTCGGCGACGCCGACGGTGTGCGGGCGGCGAAGTCCGTGGACATCGGCTGCGTCCGGATGACCGAGCGGCACCTGCACGACGACCCGCCGAGCGCGGAGCAGGTGGCGGCCGCGCGGCACGACATCGACGCGGCGATCGAGGTGGCGGCCGGCGTGGTGCCGATCGGCGAGGCGCGGACGCTGGTGGGGCTGGCCGGCTCGGTGACGACCGTCGCGGCGCTGGCGCTCGAGCTGCCGGCCTACGACCCGGACCGGATCCACCACGCGCGCATCTCGGCCGCGCAGGTGCACGCGGTCACCGAGCGGCTGCTGGCGATGCCGCACGCGCGGCGGGCAGCGATGCCGGTCATGCACCCCGGCCGGGTGGACGTGATCGCGGCCGGGGCGCTGGTGCTCGACACGATCATGCAGCGGGGCAGCTTCGAGCAGGTCGTGGCCAGCGAGCACGACATCCTCGACGGCATTGCGTGGAGCCTCGGCTGATGGTCGTCGCGCCGGGCAGCGGGTGGCCGGGTGACGTGGCGACGCCGCGGACGCCGGTGGCCAAGGACGCCGCCGACGTCTCCCGGCTGGCGGCGAGCGCACCCACGCTGGAGCACTTGACCGCGCGGGTGTCGGTGTGTCGGGCCTGCCCCCGGTTGGTGGCCTGGCGGGAGGACGTCGCGGCGGAGAAGCGGGCGGCGTTCCGGGACGAGGACTATTGGGGCCGGCCGGTGGCCGGATGGGGCGACGAGCGGGCGCGCATCGCGATCGTCGGGCTGGCGCCGGCGGCACACGGCGGCAACCGCACCGGGCGCATCTTCACCGGCGACCGCAGCGGCGACTGGCTGTTCGCGGCGCTGCACCGCGCCGGGCTGGCGCGGATCGCGACCTCGGTGGCGGCGGGCGACGGTCAGGAGCTGTACGACGTGCGCATGGTCGCCGCCGTCCGTTGTGCGCCGCCGGCCAACAAGCCGACCCCGGAGGAGCGCGACACCTGCCAGCCGTGGCTGGCGCGTGAGCTGGAGATGCTGCGGCCGCGGCTGCGGGTGGTGGTCGTGCTCGGCGGGTTCGCCTGGGCGGCGCTGTGGCCGGTGTTGGGGGAGCTGGGGTTCCGGGTGCCGGCGCCGCGGCCGGCGTTCGGGCACCTGCGGCAGTGCGTCCTGCCGGGCGGCCTGCTGGTGCTCGGCTCCTACCACCCCAGCCAGCAGAACACGTTCACCGGAAAGCTGACCGAGCCGATGCTGGATGCGGTGTTCGCGGCCGCCAAGGATCACGTCGCGGCCTGGTAGGCGGCCGCCAGGGTCCGGACGATGAGCGCGGGCCGACGGTCGCCGGCTGTCGCCCGGCCGCGCTAGGCCGGGCCGGCGGGGGCTGTCCGTCGCGCTAGACGGGGCTGTCGCCGTACCTCTCGCATCGGCAGTTCACACCCGTCACTTGAGTCCGGACACCCGGTCCGTCGCCGGACTTGTCACGCGAGTGGCCTTGTGTCCGAATTTTTTTGCTCCATTCGGCCTATCAATCTTCCAGTTCCGCTGGCGCCACTACTCCGAATGGCCCAACATGGAGACACGTTCAGGGCTCCATGGGAGGTGGACGAAATGCAGAAGTCGAACGTTGGCTGGCACTGACCTAGCCCACACAGCTTCTGTCGAGGGGTTGAGAGTCGGCGGCGCTACGCCGAGTCTCAACCCCTTGCCACGTCTGGGGGTAGTTCGTCCTCGTCCTGGTCAGGCACGCGGGGCAGTAGCCACTCAGTGGCGGCGCTTTCGGTCATCGGCCGACCGTAGAAGTAGCCCTGCACCTGCGTGACGCCGAGGGATTCCAGGGCATAAGCCTGACTGGCCTGCTCGACGCCCTCGGCTACCGTGGTCAGCCCCAGCGAGTCGCACAGCTCGACGATCGCCCGGACCACCGCCCGGTCGGCGCCGTCGCCGTC
>DASTWK010000011.1:0-38084 GCA_035776655.1 Mycobacteriales bacterium
GCTGCGCCGGTCGCTGCCCGGCCTGTCGCAGCGGCGGGCGTGGGCGCTCAACCTCGGGGGCAGCGGCGTGTCGAACGTGCTGCCGTTCGGCGGTGCCGCCGGCATCGGGCTCAACTACGCGATGCTGCGGTCCTGGGGCTACTCACGCTCGCAGATCTCCGCCTACACCGCGGTGAGCAACCTCGTCGTCACCGTCGCAAAGGTGGCGATCGCCGCCACGGGCCTCGTCGCCTTGCTGACGATGCCGGCCGTCGCGGGCGCGCTGCCGTGGCGGCCGACGGCCGGCACCCTCGCGGCGGCGGGTGCGGTCAGCGCCGCGCTCGTGGCCGCGACGGCGGCGCTGGTCGTGCGACACCGTCGCCGCCACTCGTCGCGGTTGGCTCATGCGCTGCGCAGCATGTGGCAGCACGCGGGCAACGCGCTGCGCCGCGGTTGGCACCTGCTCACGATCGGCGGCATCGGATATCCGGTGCTGCAGGCGTTGCTGTTGTGGCTGTGCCTGTCCGCCGTCGGGGCCGGCGCGTCGGTGGTCGCGGTGCTCGTGACGTACGCCGCCGAGCGGTTGCTGACGCTCGTGCCGCTGACCCCCGGCGGCGTCGGCGTGGTCGAGACGGGCACGGTCGCGATCCTCGTCGCATTCGGTGTCAGCCCGGCCGCGGCGGCCGCCGGTGTCATCCTGTTCCGCGTGTTCAGCTTCCTGATCGAGATCCCGATCGGTGGGCTGATCGCAATGGCGTGGTTCGCCGGCCGGCGCCGCCAGCAGAGCTGACGGTCAGGCGGGTTCCAGGCTCGACGCCGGATCGGCCGCGGCGAGCGCCCGGTTGACGATGTCGGCCAGCTCGCCGGCGGTCGGGCCGTCGTACGGCGGCCGCCAGCCACTCTTCAGCAGGGCGCGGACGTCGTCCTCCACCGTGCGCAGAATGTCGGGTCCGGTGACCATGCCGAGATAGAGCCCGACCGCCGGCATGATCTCCGGCAGGGCCTCCCCAGCGGCGCAGATGACATCGGACGGGATCTGCGCATCCAGGTCGAGGTCGTTCCCGGCGTACCGCTGGAGCAGCGTCGCGTCCCAGTAGACGTGATCGGCGAACCACGGCCGAAGCTGCTCCTCGCACCACGCGTCCAGCGCTCGGGAGGCGTCGTCGAGCGCGATGCTCCGGTCGTCGAGCAGGCTGAGCAGCCGGCGCGCGCCGAGCAGCCCCAGCCCTACGCCGCGCCCGGCGGCCGGGTTCGTCGTGCACACCGCATCGCCGCCGAAGAACAAGCCGACGGCGGGCGGCACCCCCGGCTCCGGACCCTGCGGGAAATAGGTGTTGGTCAGGCCGCCCCCGACGAGCACATCGGTGATCGGTTCGAACCGATCGGGGTCGGTCCAGCGCACGAGGTTCGGCACTGCCTGCGCGCCGGCCTGGAACCCCACGTTGCCGCGGATGCCGGCCAGCGCGGGGTCGGTCATCGGAGCCGTGAACAGCACCGAGAGGGTGTTGTCGTCCTGCGGGATCGCGAGCGTGCCGTAACCGAAGCTGGTGATCCACGACGGCGCCGGCAGGTCTTCGGCGAGCCGGCCGGCGCGGTCGCGGTACATCCGGGAGACGTAGCCGAGCCCACACATGCCGCCCTCGTGCTCGCCGCGCAGCTCGTGCCCGAGCGGGCTGGCCCGACCGGTGACCGAGATGACGAGGTCCGCCTCGACGATGCCGCCGTCGACCTGGACTCCTCGTACGACGCCCTTCTCCACGACGATCCGGTCCGCATGTCCCACCACAGTGACGAGACCGGGTTCGCGCGCGGCCGCGGCGCGCAGCGTGCGCTCGAGCACCCACCGCCGGCAGGCGAGTCCGGTCACGCCGGGCGGAGCGCCGGGCAACTGCCGAGCTTCCCCACCGGCCGCGAGGATCGACTCCCACACGTCGGGCATCTCTTCCTGCAACGACTGCACGACTTGCGGGCGGAAGAAGTGCGGGTGCATGAACTGCATCACCCCGAGCCGCTTCCAGTCACCACTCGGGGCCGGCCCCGGGTCGCGGTCGACGAGCAGCACCTCGTGCCCGCGCCGGGCAAGTGCGATGCCGCAGAAGATCCCGATCGGACCGCCACCCACCACGATCGTCTGGCCCATGTCGCACCCTTTCGCCCGCGTCGCGGGGAAAGTCTGCTGCCCTACGCCAGAGTGTGCTGTCAGGCACGTGACACTTGCGGCGATTCCAGCGGCGGCTGGGCCCGCGGCCCGGTCGTTCAACTCCGCCAGTAGGGCGCGGGGGCGGGGATCCGCGGCAGCGGGGACCGGAGGTGACCGAAGCGATCGTCCTGATCGCGCCACGACCGGTAGGCCGCCAGCAGCTCATCGCGATCACGGGCGACGAAGTTCCACCACATGACGATCTGCTCCGCGAAGGGCTCGCCGCCCAGGAGCAGCGCGCGGGTTCCGGCGGCGGCCTCCAGCTCCAGCTCGTCGCGGTCGTCCCCTAGATAGGCGAGGTGGCCGGGCTCCACGACGTGCTGCCCCAGTCGTACGGAGCCGCGCAGGACTATGGCGGCGTACTCCCACTCCCGTCGCAGCGGAAACGCCGCGGTGCCGCCGGGCAGGTCCAGCTCGACACCGGCGAGCGGGCTGTCGTGCCGAGCCGGGCTGGTGACGCCGGCGAACTCACCGACCAGCACGGTCGCGACGCCGCCGGTGAAGTCCTGCCGAGGCAGCTCGCGATGATGCTCGAACCCCGCCGCACCGCCCCGGGTTCGGTCGGGCTGAGCGATCCAGAGCTGGATGCCTTCCAGCTCGCCGCGGTAGTGACCGGTCGCCTCCTCGCTGTGGCTGACGCCGTTGCCGGCGGTCATGAGGTTGAGCTGCCCCGGTCTGATCACCTGCTCGCTGCCGAGACTGTCGCGGTGCAGCGCCTCGCCGTCGAGCAGCCAGGTGACGGTCTGCAGCCCGATGTGCGGATGTGGCCCGACGTCTAGTCCGGAGTCCTCGGTGACGCTGGCCGGGCCCATGTGGTCGGCGAAGCACCAGGCGCCGACGGTACGGCGACCGCGCCGCGGCAGCGCCCGCCGTACCTTCAACCGACCGACCGTTGCCTCATGGCTCTCGGTGACCTCGACGGTGTGCGCGCCGGGGTGCCCGCAGTCAGGGACCGGCGGGGCGTCGTCCACGGTGACCGGGCCGCTCATGCCGCCACTGTCCCACCGCCTCGCGCATCCCGTGCATCACGCAAGTGCGGCTCGGGCCGCGCGCGCTTTGGCATGGCTGCTCGAGCTGAGGTGACATTGCGGTGAGGCACCGTTGGCGCCACCGCTCGTACGCCGCTCGGATCCGCAGAGCCGCTTCTTGGGGTGAGTGATGGGACTTGAACCCACGACACCCGGGACCACAACCCGGTGCTCTACCAGCTGAGCTACACCCACCATGGCGGCCGGAGCCGCGCCGCAAGTCTAGGGCATCCGCGGCCGGTCAGTCGGGCGCGATGTTGCTGGGCGGGGGCGCAACCGCCCGCTCCGCGGCGGCCCTGGCGGCGTCGCTGTCCGGCCCCGGCGCGGGGACGAAGACCGCCTCGCGGTAGTAGCGCAGTTCGTTGATCGAGTCGACGATGTCAGCCAGCGCACGGTGCCCGCCGGTCTTGACCGGCGCATTGAAGTACGCGCGCGGATACCAGCGCCGGCTCAGCTCTTTGATGCTCGACACGTCCACCATCCGGTAGTGCAAGTGGTCGTCGAGCCTGGGCATGTAGCGGCTGATGAACGAGCGGTCCGTGGCGATCGAGTTGCCGCACAGCGGCGCCTTCCGCCGCTCCGGCACGAACCGCTGCACGTAGGCGAGCGCCTGGTCCTCCGCCTCCGCGAGTGACGTGGTGGCCGAGCCCAGTGCCTCCAACAAGCCCGACGTCGTGTGCATCTCCCGCACCACGTCCTCCATCGCGGCCAGCTTGTCCGGCTCGGTGGCGATGAGGATGTCGAGACCGTCGTCGAGCATGGTCAGCTCGCTGTCGGTCACGACCACGGCGATCTCGACCAGCACGTCCCGCATGGGATCGAGCCCGGTCATCTCGCAGTCGATCCATACGAGAGGCTCCGTCACGGGGCATCACCCTACGGTGAGGCCGACGGTGAACCGCCGCGGCGCCGACGCCGTACCACTGACAAACCAACGACGGGAGAGACGACGTGCGGGCAACGAAGAGCATGCTGACCGCCGGCATCGGCGGTGTGCTGCTGATGGCGGCGGCGGCCTGCGGAGGGTCCAGCAGCGGCGGGCAGACCGCATCGACCGGTGGGCAGAGCCCGGGCGCGAGTGGCGGGGGAGTCGCGCAGCATCCCTCCGCTCTCGTCGGCGACGTCGGGAAGAACGATGCGTTCTCGATCTCCCTCACTGACCCGAGCGGCAAGACGATCACCCACCTCGCCGCCGGCACCTACAAGCTCACCGTCCACGACTTCTCCGGCATCCACAACTTCCACCTGATGGGCGACGGCGTCAGCGAGGCCACCACGGTGCCGGAGAAGACGACGAAGACCTTCACCGTGACGTTCAAGCGGGGGAGCTACTCGTTCCAGTGCGACCCGCACGCCAGCCAGATGCACGGCTCGTTCACCGTCAGCTGAGCGGGCGCTGTCTTACCCTGCGGGTGTCGGCGGTGCTCCGCCCGGCGCCCGTAGCTCAGAGGACAGAGCAGCCGCCTTCTAAGCGGTTGGTCGCAGGTTCGACCCCTGCCGGGCGCGCCAGTGTGGTGCGCCCGGTCGACGCGCCAGCGTCACCAGAGCAGGACTCGGCGACGGCGCGTCGAATGAAGGTCCGCGAGGGCGCCGCGGAGCGCCCCCCGGGGTCTTCGACGAAAGAGCAGTCCGATGCGTCGTGCGCTGGTGCTGTCCCTCATCGGTGCGACCGGGCTCGCCGGGTCGCTGGTCGCCCAGGCGGCGAGCGGGCCGGGCACGAACAGCTTCGGCGCGCCGTACGGCGGCTTCGCGGCGTACCACGGCACCGTCGAGCACGCAGATCCCACGAAGGCGCCGCAGAACCACCGCGTCGCCTACTCGGGTCGCAAGCTCGTCCTCGCCGAGAGCTATGTCGGGCGCAAGTCGGCCGAGCCGACGATCGGCGTGGGCCGCACCGGTGTCGTCTACACGGTGGCGGCCGCCTTCGACGCCATCCCCGGCAACCCGCCGAAGAACGAGCCGCGGACGCTGGTCGAAGTCTCCACCGACGGGGGGCGGAGCTGGCACGTGCGTCAGCCGAACATCGCCGGTCAGAACTCGATGGTGGTCTCGACCGACCCGTACCTCTACGTCGACCCCAACGTCTCCCAGCGCGACTCGCGGATCTTCGATGTCGACCTGCAGGGCGTCAACGGAGCGCACCTGGCGTTCTCTGACGACGAGGGCCGCACCTGGACGCAGACCCTGCTGACCAGCGCCGGCGTCAACGACCACCAGACGCTGGTCAGTGGTGTGGAGCCGAAGGGCGTGAACATCCCGCTGACCGACCCGGCGTACCAGAAGGTCGTCTACTACTGCGTCAACCAGGTGGCCGACGGTTCCTGCGTGCGCAGCTTCGACGGTGGCCGGACGTTCCTGCAGGGCAACCAAACCGGGTACGAGGCGTTCAACCCCGGCTACTTGAGCACGTTCGACGACGCGCACAACGACGGCATCTGTGGCAGCCTGCACGGCCACGCTGTCACCGACTCGGCCGGTCGGCTGTTCATCCCCCGCGGCTACTGCCAGATCCCGATGATCGCGATCAGCGACGATGCCGCCACGACCTTCCGCACCGTGCAGGTCTCGAAGGTGAGCATCGACGGCCAGCAGGCGTCGGTTGCGGTGGATCGCAACGACAACCTCTACTACGTCTGGCAGGACGCGAAGCACGAGTTGCCCTACCTGTCGATCAGCCGCGACCACGGCGCGCACTGGAGCGCTCCGCTGATGATCGCGCCGCCTGGCGTGCACGAGGTCGACTTCCCGACGATCGATGTCGGTGACCCCGGGAAGATCGCCATCACCTTCCCGGGTACGACGTCGTCGAACGGCGTGAAGGACAAGACCCGGCCGTGGAACAGCTACGTCGTGGTCTCCACCAACGCCTTGGCCAGCAACCCGCTGTTCCTGTCCAACATCGCGAACCCGAAGAACGACCCGGTGCACCGTGGGGACTGCAACGGTCGGTGCGGGCGGATGTATGACTTCCTCGACATCGTGGTGGCGCCGGAGGACCAGGGCCGTGTCTTCGCGACCGCGGTCGACACGTGCACGACGCTCATGAGCTGCTCGACGAAGCGCGTGGCCGGCGAGAACGACGACGACATCGTCGCGGTCGAGACCGGCGACTCCCACGGTGCGGCCGCCGACATGCAGGGTGTCGTCATCCGCGAGGTCAGCGGCCCCGCCCTGCGGGGACAGCAACACTGGATCACCCGCGACAGCCGCCGCTGAGACTGCAGCCGCAGCCGGTCGGGAGCGACAGGATGCAGGTCAACCGGCGGGGTGGTAGACCCCGCCGACGTACCTGAAGCACTTGCACCCCTGCTGGTACGTCATGTTGCGCACCAGATAGGGCATGTCGTGGCGCTGCGCGCTGACTGCGACCCCGAAGTTCACCAGCCCTTGGTAGCCGTGGCCGACCGCGTTGATGGCGGCGAGAGCGGTCTGCTGGTTGAGGGGCCCCGTGACGTGGTCGAGGGCGTGCTTGAGGAAGAAGTAGTGGTCGCAGATGGCGAACTGGATGGCGACGGCGTTGTTGGTGCTGACGTGCTGTCCGGCCTTGTCCATGATCTGCTGGCACAGCTTGGCCTGAGGTGACAGCTTGGCGGCCGCGAAGTCCGTGCTCGTCTCGTCCAACGGCGGTTCCCAGCTCACGCCGAGGCTGTTGGCCCGTTGATCGGCCGGCAGTGCGCTGCCGAGTGCGTTGAACCCGCCGCCGGAGTTCAGCCCGTAGCGGGGGTTGTAGTGCTGCGAGTGCGCCTGCTGCATCCATTCCAGGGTGAGGATGCCGCCGCCGGCGACTCCGGTGGCACCGTCGAACAGGATGACGTGATCGATGTGCAGCTGGCTGAACTTCAACACGGCGCTGCTCACCGAAGCGGTGGTGGCGGACAGGTCGCCGTACGACGGCGGCGACTTCACGTATTCGACCGGGACGTTGCGCAGCCCGAGCCGGGCCAGCGCCGGCAGCGCGACGTGGTTGATGCCGTACTGGAAGTTGGAGTCGTCCCAGGTGGCGATGCCCACGCGGGCGCCGCTGGTGAAGTAGTTCAGCTGCTCGAGCCCACCGATCGTGTATCCCATCGCGCGATCGTTGGTGAGCCCGTTGAGGTTGATGTCGGCCGGGAACTGGGCGTTCAACGCGGTCGTCTCCAGCGTGATCTGCCCGCTGTTGACCTGGATGCCGCCCTCGTGCGCGGTGCACTGGTCCATCAGCACGCTGGCGCCGCGGAAGTCGCCGCCACTGAGGACGAACACCTTGTGGTCCTGGGTCCACAGCGCGCACGCCTGCTGCGCCGAGGTGGTGGCACTGTCGTTCAGGTTGGCTCGATACCAGATGGGTGAGATCTTGCGCCCGGCGATGCCGCCGTGGGTGTTGATGTAGCGGATCACGGCCTCGGTCTCGGCCTTCGTGTCGCCCGGGTTGGCCTGCGCCGCGCCGAGCGCTGCGTCCGCGGTCGCGGCGTCCGGCTCGTAGTCCTCGCCGACGTAGATCGTGGTGGCGGTCACGCCGGGTCCGTTGCCCGCCGCCGCCCCGGCGCGGGTGCCGGTCACGGCGGGTGCCGGGGCGCTGGCCCGACTGGTGGGAACGGCCGCTGTCCCCGCGGGGAGGGTGCCGCCGCCGGTCGTCGATCCGCCGGTTCCGGCGGTCGCGCCGGCTCCCGGACCGGCCGTGCCCACGGCACCAGCGCCGGTGACCCCGGCGGTGGGCGCGTTCAGGGACTCGCCGTCGATGCCGCGGCCGGCGCTCGTGGTGACGCCGGTGACCGTCGTGCCACAGCCGGCCAGCGTCAGCGCCGCCATGAGCGCGGCCGCCGCGGGCACGTGTCGGGAGGCTGCCATCCCTCCATCCTCGTGCGCCGCCGCTGGTTGTCCTCGTGCCAGTCGACAAACCCACGCCCGCGGACTGAGCGCATCGCACGATTCGCGCCGTCCCACCCGCCTCCGTCACGTCGCCCACGCGACCGCACCGGCCCGCACCGATAGTGTCCGTCGCAGCCGGACAGGGAGGTCGCGCCACGGTGGCTGCGCTGCTCGACGTGCAGGACGTGACCGTCCGTTTCGGCGGACTGACGGCGCTGTACGACGTCTCCGCGGCGGTGGCGCCGGGTGAAGTGGTCGGCGTGATCGGCCCGAACGGCGCCGGCAAGACGACGCTGTTCAACGTCGTCTGTGGGTTCACTCGGCCGACCGGGGGCCGGCTGTCCTGGCAGGGCCAGCCCCTGCGCCGGCACCACCCGAGCCGGCTCGCCGGCCTCGGCATCGCCCGCACGCTGCAGGGGCTCGGGCTGTTCCCGCACCTCACCGTGCTCGAGAACGTCATGGTGGGGGCGACCCGTCACTCGCGGGCGTGGGTCGGCTCGGCCCTGTTCGCGCTGCCCCGCAGCGACCGCGACGAGCGCGACCTGCGGGAGCGCGCGCTTGCTCGACTCGATGCCCTGGGCATCGCCGACACTGCGGGCCGGGTCCCGTCCCAGCTCCCGTACGGCGTGCAGAAGCGGGTCGCGCTCGCCCGCGCGCTCGTCGCCGATCCCAAGCTGCTGCTGCTCGACGAACCGGCCAGCGGACTGTCCGGCGCCGAGATGCGCGAGCTCGGCCAGCTCATCCGCGCCGTCCGCGCCGACACGTCGGTGCTGCTGGTCGAGCACCACATGGACCTCGTCATGGAGGTCTGCGACCGCATCGTCGTGCTCGACTTCGGCCGCGTCGTCGCGACCGGCACGCCGGCCGAGGTGCGCGACGACCCTCGCGTCCTCGAGGCCTACCTCGGCGAGCGCGTCGACGCCGCCACCCCGGAGGTCGGCGATGCTCACGGTTGAGGACCTGGTCACGACGTACGGCGCGGTGCGGGCCCTCGGCGGGGTCACCCTCACGGTGGAGGACGGCACCGTCATGGCCGTCCTCGGCGCCAACGGCGCCGGCAAGACCACGCTGCTCCGCACCATCAACGGCCTGGTGCGGGCGCGTTCCGGCCGGGTCACCTGGGCGGGCCGCGACCTCACCCGCACCCGGGTGGACGACGTCGTGCGGCTCGGCATCGCGCACGTGCCCGAGGGCCGAGGGGTCATCACGGAGCTCGACGTGGAGGACAACCTGCGACTCGGGGCGCTCTGGCGTCGCGACCGGCGTGAGCTGCAGACCTCGATGGAGGAGATGTTCACGCTGTTCCCTCCGCTCGCCGCCCGGCGCGGCCAGTCCGCCGACACGCTGTCCGGCGGTGAGCGGCAGATGCTCGCGATCGCCCGCGCGCTGATGAGCCGGCCCCAGCTGTTGCTGCTCGACGAGCCGTCGCTGGGCCTCGCCCCGCGCATCACCGCGCAGATCATGGCGACGTTGCGCCGGCTGCGTGACGAGGCGGGGCTCACCGTCGTGCTCGTCGAGCAGAACGCCCGCGGTGCGTTGTCGGTCGCCGACACCGCGGTCGTGCTCAACCTCGGCCAGGTGGTCGCAAGCGGTGCCGCCAGCGATCTGGCCGGTGACGAGAAGTTGCGACACGCCTACCTTGGGTTCTGAGAGGCAGCAATGTTCCAGTTCCTCAACCTCACGTTGAACGGTGTCAGCACCGGGATGATCTACGCCGCGGTCGCGCTGGCCCTGGTGATGATCTGGCGAGCGACCCGCATCGTGAACTTCGCCCAGGGCGGCATGCTCATGTTCACGACCTTCATCGCCTGGGAGCTGACCGAGCAGCACAACGTGAACTACTGGGTCGCTCTCGCCGTGGCGATCGCCGCCGGCCTCGTCATCGGCGCCGTCGCCGAGCGATTCCTCGTCCGGCCGGTGGAGAACGGGCCGCCGCTCAATGCGGTCATCGTGACCCTGGGCTTGCTCATCTTCCTGCAGGCGCTGGCCGGCATGATCTGGGGCAACGGCCAGGCCTACTCCTACTCGCCCGGCTTCTCCATCATCGGCTATCGCGCGGGCAGCCGCACGCTTCTGTTCTCGCCCAACGACCTCTACATCGTCATCGCGGTGACTGCCGTCGTGCTGTTCCTCTACGTGCTGTTCCAGCGGACCTCGCTCGGGCTCCAGATGCGCGCCGCCGCCTTCAGTCCCGAGGTCGCGCGCATGCTCGGCGTACGCGTCGGTCGGCTGCTCACGGCAGGGTGGGCCCTGGCGGCCGCCCTCGGCGCCCTCGCCGGGGTGTTGGCTGCCGGCACCCAACCGGGTTACGTCACACCGAGCGGCCCGTTCGACAGCCTGCTGGTCTTCGGCTTCACCGCCGCCGTCATCGGCGGGTTGGACAGTCCGGTCGGCGCGGTGGTCGGCGGGCTGCTGCTGGGGATCCTGCTGTCCTACGCCGGCAGCTACATCAGCAACAACATCCCCACCATGTATGCCTTCCTCATCCTGCTCGCGGTGCTGATGGTGCGCCCGAACGGCCTGTTCTCCCGGACCACCGCGAGACGAGTGTGAGGGGCCTCCTGCGGTCGAACCTGGTTCGCCACACGCTGCTGGCGCTGGTGGGCATCGGGTTGCTCTGGCTGCTGATCTCCGCGCTGCCGGGCTATCGCAGCAGCAACCAGATCGCACCGATCGCCTACACCGTGTGCGCCGCGGCGGGGCTGAGCGTGCTCGTCGGCCAGTCCGGACAGATCTCGCTCGGCCACGGCGCGTTCATGGCCGTCGGTGCCTACACGATGGCGCTGCTCCAGGAGCACTGGGTCACCGGCCACTCCAACTTGCAGCTGGTCGGGCTGCTAGCGGCCAGCGTCGTGGTCTCCGCGCTGTTCGGGGCGGTCGTCGGCGTCGCCGCCGCGCGGCTGCGTGGTCCCTACCTCGCCGGTGTGACGTTGGCGCTCGCACTGGGGCTGCCGACGCTGGCGTCGTACGACCGGCTCTCCGGCACTCTCGGCGGCAGCAGCGGGCTGACCGTGTTGCCCCCGGTCTCCCCGGCGGGCATCGACGACTCTCGCTGGCAAGCGTTCATCTGCTGCGTCGCGGCCGTCATCGTGCTGTGGTTCTTGGCGAACATCAGCCGCAGTCGGGTCGGCCGCTCGTTCCGCGCGGTTCGTGATGACGAGATCGCTGCGTCACTCGCCGGGCTGTCGGTCGCCCGGGTGCAGGTGCTCGCGTTCGTCCTCAGCGCCGGCTGCGCCGGCCTCGGTGGCGCGCTGCTGGCGATGCTGAGCCTGACCGCGGGGCCATTGGCCTTCCAGCTGTCGTTGTCGTTCGCGTTGCTCGCGGCGGTCGTGTTCGGCGGGCTGGGCAGCCTCGCCGGGGCGGTCTACGGCTCGATCCTCATCGTGCTGCTGCCGCAGTGGTCGCAGGACCTGGCGAGCGCGCTGTCGATCGGGTCCGCCAAGATCTCCAACAACATCCCGCTCATGGTCTACGGCGTCGTGCTGGCTCTGGCGATGCTGGCAGCACCGAACGGCCTGCACGGGTTGCTCCGCCAGCTGGCGCGGGCAGCCACCGGACGACGTCCAGTCAGAAAGCTCACGTCTCGACCGATGGAGGGCACATGAGGAAACGCCAGCTCCGCTTCGCCGCGGCAGGCGCTCTGCTCGCGCTCGGCGTCGCTGCCTGCGGTGGCAGTAGCGGTGGCACCAGCACCGGCGGCAACGGCAGCGGTGGTTCCGCCGCCCCGGGCGTCACCGCGACCACCGTCACGATCGGCAGCACCCAGCCGCTGAGCGGTCCGGCCGCACCCGGCTACAGCGAGATCTCGCAAGCCTCGGACGCGTACTTCAGGTACATCAACGACAACGGCGGCATCAACGGTCGCAAGATCATCTACAAGTACCTGGACGACGGCTACAACCCGACGCAGACCGTGGCGCAGACCCGCAAGCTCGTCGAGCAAGACAACGTCTTCGCCATCTTCAACGCACTCGGCACCCCGACCCACGAGAAGGTCGTCGGCTACCTCAACCAGAAGAAGGTGCCCGACCTGTTCGTCGCCTCCGGCTGTCTGTGCTGGAACGACGTCAGCGCCCATCCCTACACGTTCGGCTGGCAACCCGACTACACCGTCGAAGGCAAGATCCTCGGCGCCTACATCAAGAAGAACTTCGCTGGGAAGCGGATCGCGTACTTCTACCAGAACGACGACTTCGGGCTGGACGGTGTGAAGGGTCTCGACATGGAGATCCCGAAGAGCCAGGTGGTCGCGCGGCAGTCCTACGAGCCGACCAACACCGACCTGTCCAGCCAGGTGCAGAAGATCCAGGCCGCGAAGGCCGACCTGGTCGTGTCGTTCTCGATCCCGGCGTTCACCGCGATCCTCAAGCTGAAGATGTTGCAGGCCCGCTACAACCCGCAGCTGGCGGTCAGCAACGTCGGTTCCGACCCGATCACGCTGTCCAACCTGCTGAAGGGCATCGCCGCCAAGGCCGGTGCGACCGTCAACGGCACTCAGCTCATGCAGGGCATCATCACCGACGGCTACCTGTCCTCGCCCGCCGACAACGACAGCTGGATCAAGCTGTTCCAGAAGGTTCGTGCGAAGTACCTCAAGAAGCTGCCGCTCGACGGCAACGTCGAATACGGCATGGCGGCGGCCTACACCTTCGCCCAGGCGCTGAAGGCAGCCGGGCAGGACCCGACACGGGAGAGCCTGGTCAAGGCGGTCGAGTCGGGACTGGCGCAGGGCCCGGGCATCGTGCCGTTCCGCTACTCGTCCTCCGACCATGCCGGATTCGGTGGCGTGCAGATCGGCGTCATCCGCGGCACGGCGATCCACTTCGTCGGCAAGCCGCAGACGACGGACGACGGCAGCGGCGCGATCCAGACCTACACGCAGTCGCAGCCGCCGGCGCCGGCGAACGGCATCCCCAGCTGACTCACCGCAAACCCGACGATGCCGACGGCCGCGCACCCATCGTGCGCGGCCGTCGTCGTCGTACGGCAGACTTTCGCGCACCATGAGCGACCGACCTGAGATCCCACCCGGCGAGCGCTTCGCCGACATCGACCAGTGGGACCACGAGCGCGTGCAGGGCCCGCACATCTGGACCACGCTCGGCTATCGCCGGGTCGGCTGGGAGCCAGGCGCGACCGAAGTCGCGTGGGACGCACGCGAGGACTACTGCTTCCCGACCGCGGGCGGGCCGATCGTGCAGGGTGGCCTCGTCACGGCGCTGCTCGACGCCGGCATGGGTGGCGCGTGCTGGACCGTGCTCGACCGTGACCAGGCCTTCCTCACGGCCGACCTGCGGGTCGAGTTCCTGCGTTCGGCGCGACCAGGCACCCTGACCGCCCGCGGCTGGGTGATCCGGCGCACCCGTCGCGTCGTCTTCTGCGCCGGCGAGCTGCGTGACGCCGCGGGGGAGGTGCTCGCCACCAGCCGGTGCACCCAGGTCGTGCTCCCCGCCGCCGGCCGCGCGGGGCGCTACGAGAAGTACGCCGCGGACGGCGCGCCACCCGATGATGCGCGGGGCTGACGCACGTGACCGACACTGACCTGACCGAGCTCACCGAGCAGGCCGCGCCGGCCAAGACCGTGGGTGCCTATCTCGCCGCCGAGCTCGGCGACGACGGCTGGCAGGACTGCCGGCTCACGCTGATCTCCGGCGGCAAGTCCAACCTGACCTTCTACGTCTCCTCGGCCGCCGGTGAGGCGGTGCTGCGCCGACCGCCGCTGTCGACGGTGCTGCCCACGGCGCACGACATGCGCCGCGAACACCGCGTGATGACCGCGTTGTGGGACACGCCGGTGCCGGTGCCGAAGACGCTCGCGCTCTGCACCGACGAAACCGTCCTGGGCGCGCCGTTCTACGTCATGGAGCGGGTCGACGGGCACATCGTGCGGGATGCGCTGCCGGCGGGCTACGCCGACGCGCCCGAGCAGCGCCGTGCGATCGGCGAGGGGTTGATCGACGTGCTCGCCGCATTGCACGCGGTCGAGCCGGCGGCGGTCGGGCTGGGCGACTACGGCAAGCCGGCCGGCTATCTCGAGCGGCAGGTCCGGCGCTGGACCATGCAGTGGGAGGCCACGCCCGAACCGGAAGGCGCCACCGATGGCCCGGAGCTCGACCGGCTGGCCGCCCGTCTCGCCGAAGCGCGTCCGGAGCAGCCGACCGGCCCGATCGTGCACGGTGACTATCGGATGGACAACTGCCTGCTCGACCCGTCCGCTCCCGGCAAGGTCGCCGCGGTCCTCGACTGGGAGCTGTCCACCCTCGGCGACCCGCTCGCCGACCTCGGCCTGCTCTACGTCTACTGGCAAGAGGACGGCGACCCGCAGCTGCGGCAGGACTCGCTCGTCATCCCGTCCGTCACCCGCCTCGAGGGGTTCCCGACCCGGCGCGAGCTGCTCGACCGCTACGCCGCGCAGACCGGCCGTGACCTGTCGGTGCTGCCCTGGTACGTCGGCTTCGGTTGCTTCAAGCTCGCCGTGGTCTGCGCGGGAGTCGCCGCGCGCGGCCGGGCCGGCGCCATGATCGGCGAAGGGTTCATCGAGATGGCGGCGCGGATCGCCCCGCTGGTCGCCACCGGCCATCAGGCTCTCGACGGCACGCTGCTGTGATCTTCGCATCCGGCCAGGTGTCGGATCTGTCGGATCTGTGACACCGGTCGCGAGCGCGGGCGGTGCCGGGGCGGCACCTTTCTAGCCTGACCGCCGAGGGTCGTCCCGTCCGTCAGGGGGATCGGCATGGTCCGGCTGCGCAATCCCGACCGCCGCGTCACCTCGGTGACGCCACTCCCACGCCAACCGCAACCCACGCCGCCGCGTGCACCGTTGCGGCCGCACCCGGGGCACGAGCGCATCGTCGCGGCCGCGATCCGGGCACCGTCGGCGCACAACGCACAACCATGGCGACTGGCGCCGTTGCCGGACGGCCGCAGCTACGAGCTGCACTACGACGCGGCCGACTACCTGCCCTACGACCCGGAGGATCGCGACGCCGGGTTGGGCATGGGTGCGTTCTTCGAAACGTTGGCGCTGGCCGCCGACCTCGAAGGCCTGCGCGCCGTGTTCACGCCGCGGTTCACCCGCGACGGCAGCGACCTGCTCGTCGGGCTCGTCCGCATCGAACGCCGTCCGGACGACCTGCCACCGGATCCGCTCGCCCCCGCGCTGGCCGCCCGCTCGACCAACCGCTGCCGATACGGCAGGCAACCGCTCGACCCACAGCTGGTCGAGGACCTGACCGCGCTCGGCTGCGTGTTCCGGCCACCGCGCGAGATGGCGGGACTCATCCGTGAAGCGAGCAAGGACGCCTGGGGCAACCGGCAGTTCGTCCACGACCTCAACGTGTGGATGCGCTTCACCAATGGTTCCGACGACGGCATGACGCCCGACGTCCTGGCGCTCACCCGCGTCGATGTCGCCGGTTTGAAGGTGGCGCTGCGGCTGGGGCGGTTGCCGCGATGGGTCTCGCCGCTCTACGCGGCGCGCGACGTGCGGCTCGCGACGAGCGCACCGTCGATCGCTGTGCTCGTCGCGCCGGACATGAGCCTGCCGTCGATCTTCGACGCGGGCCGTCGACTGGTGCGCTCCTGGGTGACGGTGACAGCGGCCGGCGCGGCCTACCACCCGTGGTCGATCGTCATCGACGAGGACCGGACCCGACCGATGCTGGCCGAGGTGGTGGGTGCGGTGCCGATGGCGATGTTCCGCATCGGATATCCGACGAAGACCGTGCCGCCGTCACGCCGCCGTCCGGTCGAGGCGTTCCTGCGGCCGCCGAGCACGACCGGCGGGTGAGGTCGTGGACGTCTCGCGCAACTGGGGGTTCGTGACCGCCGCGGAGCAGGAGCGGATCTGCTCGGTCAAGGTCGCGATCGCCGGCACCGGGGGCGACGGCGGGCTCGTCGCCGAGCACCTCGCCAGGCTGGGCGTGCGGCACTTCGCGCTGGCCGACCCCGAACGGTTCGAGCCGGAGAACGTCAACCGGCAGGCCGGCTGTGACGTCACGACGATCGGCCGCAACAAGGCGGAGGTCATCGCCGACGTGATCCGGCGCATTGCTCCGGAGTCGCGGGTCGACGTCTATCCGGACGGCATCTCACCGGAGTGCGTGCGGGAGTTCGTCGCGGGCGCCGCAGTCGTGGTCGACGAGACCGAATACACCCGCCCGCACCTGTCGCTGATGCTCGCCCGCGCCGCTCGCCCGGCGGGCATCCCGGTGGTGTCCGGCTTGAACGCGGGCTTCGGCGCGATGGTCACCTGCTTCCGGCCCGGCGGCATGACGCTGGAGCGCTACCTCGGCTTGCCGCCGGACATCACGATCGAGGCCGCCAGCACCGTCGAGCTGCCATTGCGACGGTGGGTGGTGCGGCTGCCGTCGTACGGCGACGAGCGGGGTCTGCGGGTGCTCGCCTCCGGGGCGGTGTCGGCACCCTCGGTGGCGCCAGGGGTGGCCCTGGCTGCCGGGCTGGTCGGCACCGAGGTGTTCAACCTGCTCACCGGGCGGCGGGCGCCGGTCGCGGCGCCGCGCACGCTGGTCGTGGACGCGCTCGAGATGAAGCTGCGGGTGGTGCGGTTCCGGTCGCTCGCCTACTACGCCTCGCTGGCGCACCTGGTCGCGCGGTCGCGGCTCGGCCGCAACCCGCGGGTGACGCCCCCGGTCGCCGTAGGCCCGTCGTGACCGCGGTCGAGGTGCACCCGGCGACGTCGGCCGCAGACGTCGAAGCCGTGCTGCGCCTGCGCTACGAGACCTACGTGGCGGAGCTGCGGCTGTTTACCGATGTCGCCGACCACGAGCACCGTCGGCTGGGTGACGAGCACGACCAGACGGCACACCTGCTGCTGGCGACCGTCGACGGCGAGCCGGGCGGGACGATCCGGCTCGTGGTCGGGGCCAGCGTGCGGCATCCGGAGTTCGAAGAGAACTACGACATCTCCCGCTGGTGCCCGGATCCCGTCAGCCCGGAGGAGGTGATGGTCTGCTCGAAGTTCGCGGTGCTCCCGGCCCACCGGCGCGGCCTGGTGCCGTGGGAGCTGATCCGCGCCACCGTCGAGTTCGGCCTCTCCCATGGCGTCGAGCTGGTCTTCTGCGACTGCCAGCCGCACCTGGTCAGCCTCTACGAGTCACTCGGCTTCCGCTCCTACCGCAGCACCTATCGCGACCCGCACATCGCGGCCACCGTCCCACTCGTCCTGCTCGCCAACGACGTCGACCACCTCGAGCAGATCGGCTCGCCGCTGCTGGACCTGGGGATCCGCGGTCGGCGGCGGACCCGCTCGACGATGCGCGCGCTGGCCGTGCTCGGTGACTCCTCGGCTGGCACGTGTGCGGAGGCCGCGACTCCGGAGCGGTTGCGTCGGCTCGCCGCCTTCGACGGTTTGACCGACGACGAGCTGCAGACGGTCATCAGCCGCGGGCAGATCCTGCGTCTCGGCTCCGGCGACCGGCTGATCCAGACCGGCCACGCGACGCACACCATGTACGTCGTGCTGGGCGGCGTCTTCCGCGTCGTCGACGAGGGGGGCACGGTGGCGCAGTTCTCCACCGGCGACCTGATCGGCGAGATCGCGTTCCTGCTCCGCGGTCAGCGCACGGCGGATGTCTACGCGGCCTCCGAGGACGCCCAGGCGCTGGCCCTGAGCGACACGACCCTCACTCACCTCATCGCCGAGCACGGACCGGCGGCGGCCAAGCTGCTGCACAACCTGGCGCGTACTCTCGCCGGCCGGCTGGCGGTGAGGAGCCGCGGCGGCCGCTTCGACGACCCCGTGGCACCGGCGCCGGCTCAAGTCCCGGCCTCCGGCGGCCGAGTTACACCTGTGTAATTCTCTCTCGCCTCTGGAGGCTGCCATGACGACTTCCCCCGTCATGCACCTGCTCGACCGCGGCGTCCCGCTGACGCTGCTGCTCGACCTCGCCGATCCCTGCGGTCCGGACTCGCGGGCGATCAACGCGGCCGAGCGCCCGATCTCCGACGGGGTATGGCCGGAGGTTGCCGGCAGCTCCGGTCACCGCGCCGCGACCGCTTGATCAGCGCCGGCCGCATCCGCGGAGATCAGCGCAGCTGCATGCCGCCGTCGACGACCCATACCTCGCCGGTGACGTAGGTCGCACGGGCGAGTGTCAGCACCACCTCGGCCACGTCCTCCGGCTGGCCGGACCGCCGCATCGGGGCGAAGGCCTGCACGCCCGCGTGCAGGTCGTCCCACTCGGCCGTCCAGGGAGTGGCGATGAGACCCGGCGCCACCGCGTTCACGCGCACCTCGGGTCCGCAGACATTGGCCAACAGCTGGGTGAGGTGGTTGAGCGCTGCCTTGCTCACGGCGTAGGGGATCGACGACCCGGTCGGTCGCACCCCGGCCAGTGACGAGACGTTGACGATGCAGCCGGCGCCGCTGGCGCGCAGGTGCGGCATCGCCTCGACGGTGACCTGCCACGTCCCGACGACGTTGACGTCGAACAGGCGGCGGAACACCTCCGGGGTCGCGCTCGTCAGGTCGTCGTGCGGGATGCGCACGGTCGTGCCGGCATTGTTGACGAGGATGTCGAGGCGGCCGAACCGCTCGACCGTCTCGCGCACCAGTCGTCGCGCGTCGTCGGTGACGGCGATGTCGCCCTGCACGTAGTGGGCCCGGCCGGCGCCGTGGTCGCCTTCGAGCTCCGCTACCAGCTGCTGCCCGGCGTCGACCGATCGGACGGAGTTCACGACGACCGAGCAACCCTGCGCGGCGAGACGGCGGATGACGGCCGCACCGATGCCGGAGGTGGAGCCGGTGACGAGCGCGACCTTGCCGGCGAGGTCGACGCCACCGGACGGGTCGGTCATGTCACACCCCACCGCCCACCGTGATGCCACCGTCGATCGTGACGGTCTCCCCGGTGATCCAGCCGGCGTCGTCGGAGAGCAGGAAGGCGGCCAGCTTGGCGGTGTCCTCCGGCGTACCGAGCCGCTTCAGCGGGTAGTGCGCGGCCACCTCGTCCTCCCGACCTTCATAGAGCGCGCGCGCGAACTTCGTCTTGACGACCGCGGGTGCGATGCCGTTGACGCGCACCGTCGGTCCCAGCTCGACGGCGAGCTGGCGGGTGAGATGGATCAACGCGGCCTTGCTGGCGTTGTAGGCGCCGATGGGG
Organism: Mycobacteriales bacterium; assembly: GCA_035776655.1. Lineage (GTDB taxonomy): Bacteria > Actinomycetota > Actinomycetes > JAFAQI01 > JAFAQI01 > DASTWK01. Next base: position 19,179 of record DASTWK010000011.1, read on the forward strand.
GAGCCCGCGCGCAAACCGCCGACAGAGGCCACGTTGAGCACCACCCCGCCGTGGTCGCGCAGCCACGCTCGCCACGCCTGCTGGGTCCACGCGAGCACCGCGACCAGGTTGACCTCGAAGACCTTGCGCACGGCGCCGAGGTCAGCGTCCATCAGGGGGCCGTACTGCGGGTTGACCGCAGCGTTGTTGACGAGGAAGTCGAGCCGGCCGAAATGCTCGATCACCTGCGCCACGGCCGACTCCTGGTGCTCCGCGTCGTCGGCGCTGCCGCGCGCGGTGATGACCCGGCCGGCGCCGCCGGTGTCGAGGCTGCGGGCGGCCGCCGCGAGCTCGTCGGGCTTGCGGGCCGTGATGCACACGCTGCCTCCGCGGGCCAGGATCTCCGCGGCGATGCCATAGCCGATGCCGCGAGTGGCGCCGGTGACGAGGCCGACCTTTCCGTCGAACGTGCCGTTGCTCATGACCGCAGACCCTCGCACACGGCTCGTGCGCACACCGGCGCGGGCGTCCACAGATGCCGCTGGGCCGCTGCTGCCGGCACCGCTCCTCCGGCACGTTGGTCGGCACCCACCGAGAGGAGCAGGACATGGACAACATGGCGATGCGCGGCAACCTCGTCGCGGACCCGACCTATCGCGTCACGGCAGGCGGCCTGCACATGACGAAGTTCCGCATCGCGCAGAACACCCGTCGCTTCGACCGATCCCGGGGCGAGTTCGTCAACTCCGACCCGGTCTACATGTCCGTCGTCTGCTGGCGGCAGCTGGCGGACAACACCGCCAAGAGCTTGCGCAAGGGCGACTCGGTGGTGGTGCTGGGGAGGCTGACGATGCACGAGTACGACGACCCGCAGACGGGTGCTCGACGTCAGGCCTACGAGATCGACGCGGCCGCGGTCGGTCCCGACCTCGGGCGCTACTCCGCCTCGTTGATCCGGCCGCCGCGTGAGCTGGAGCCGGAGCCGGTCGGCGACGCGTCCGGCGGCGACGTCGACGGGTTCGCGGAGCCTGCTTCGGCGGTGCCGGAGCAGCCGGTGAACCCGTGGACCGAGCCGGAGCCGGCGGTCGCCGAGACCGCCGCGTGAGCATCGCGTCCCGAGAGCGGTTTCCCCGGTGACGGCCGGAGGCGAGGCTCCCGTCCGTCCACCCGTGCATCCGTAGTCTGGACGGCATGGCGCAGTTCATCTACACGATGCGGAACGTCCGTAAGGCCGTTGGCGACAAGGTCATCCTCGACAACGTCACGCTGTCGTTCCTGCCCGGGGCGAAGATCGGCGTGGTCGGTCCCAATGGTGCGGGCAAGTCGACGGTCCTCAAGCTGATGGCCGGGATGGACACGCCGTCCAACGGCGAGGCGTTCCTGTCGCCGGGCTACTCGGTCGGCATCCTGCTGCAGGAGCCGCCGCTCGATGACAGCAAGGACGTGCTCGGCAACGTCATGGAGGCCGTCAAGCCCATCCAGGACATGGTGGACCGGTTCAACGAGATCGCCGAGAAGATGGCGGTGGAATACACCGACGAGCTCGGCACCGAGATGGGTGCGCTGCAGGACAAGATCGACCACGCTGGTGGCTGGGACCTCGACCAGCGCATCGAGCAGGCGATGGACGCGCTGCGGCTGCCACCCGGGGACGCCGACGTCACCGTCCTGTCCGGCGGCGAGCGACGCCGGGTCGCGCTGTGCAAGCTGCTGCTCGAGGCTCCCGACCTGCTGCTGCTCGACGAGCCGACCAACCACCTGGACGCCGAGAGCGTCGCCTGGCTCGAGCAGCACCTCGCTCAGTACGCCGGCACCGTGCTCGCCGTCACCCACGACCGTTACTTCCTCGACAACGTCGCCGAGTGGATCCTCGAGCTCGACCGCGGCCGCGCATTTCCCTATGAGGGCAACTACACGACCTACCTCGACACCAAGGCAGCCCGGCTCAAGGTCGAGGGCCAGAAGGACGCCAAGCGCAAGCGCGAGATCGAACGCGAGCTGGAGTGGGTTCGGTCCAACCCGAAGGCCCGACAGGCGAAGAGCAAGGCACGTCTCGCGCGCTTCGACGAGCTGGTGGCCGAGGCCGAGCGCAACCGGCCGGTCGACACCGATGCCATCCAGATCCCGCCGGGACCGCGCCTGGGCACCCAGGTCATCGAGGCACAACGCCTGACGAAGGGCTTCGGTGAGCGGGTGCTCATCGACGACCTGTCGTTCTCGCTGCCCCCGGGCGGCATCGTCGGAATCATGGGCCCCAACGGCGCCGGCAAGACCACTCTGTTCAAGATGATCGTCGGTCTCGAGCAGCCGGACGGCGGGACGTTGAAGGTGGGGGAGACCGTCCAGATCTCCTACGTCGACCAGTCGCGGGCCGGGCTGGACCCGAAGAAGACGCTGTGGGAGACCGTCTCCGACGGCTTGGACTACATCAAGGTCGGCAAGGCCGAGATCAACAGCCGCGCCTACGTCGCCTCGTTCGGGTTCAAGGGCCCCGACCAGCAGAAGCCGACCGGCGTGCTCTCCGGCGGCGAGCGCAACCGGCTGAACCTCGCGCTCACGCTCAAGGCCGGCGGCAACGTCCTGTTGCTCGACGAGCCGACCAACGACCTCGACGTCGAGACGCTGCGGTCACTCGAGGATGCGCTCGAGGAGTTTCCCGGCTGCGCCGTCGTCATCAGCCACGACCGGTGGTTCCTCGACAAGGTCGCGACGCACCTGCTCGCGTGGGAGGGGACGGACGACGAGCCCGGCAGGTGGTTCTGGTTCGAAGGCGGCTACAGCGACTACGAGAAGAACAAGGTCGAGCGGCTCGGCGAGGAAGCGGCCCGGCCGCACCGCGTCACCTACCGTCGGCTGATCCGGGACTGACCCCGCGGTTCCCGCCGCCGACGCTCCCGGTCGTCGATGGTGCGTCGCCCGGCAACGGGTGGTGGCGCGGGTCAGGCCAGCGCGACCACGACGGCGGCGACGTCGTCGCGAGCCGGTCCGGCGACATCGCGCATCGCCTCGGTCACGACGTCGAGCACGACCGCCGGGTCGCCGAGCGCCCCGGCGCGCTGGAACAGCTCGACGAGCAACTCCGTGTGGTCGCCGCTGTCGTGCTCGACCAGCCCGTCGGTGAAGGCGAAGAGCAGGTCGCCGGGCCGGAGCAGGGCCTCCGCCGGTGCGCCCACGGCCGGCTGCAACTCCTCCGGCAACAGGTTCAGCGGCGGAGTCGGGCCGCCCAACGAGCTCACCACGCCGTCCCGCCACAGCAGGGCCGACGGATGGCCGGCATCCACCACGCGCAGCGCCGCCACGCCGTTGTCGAGCCGGTGCAGCTGGACGATCAGCGCGGTCACGAACCGGTCGGCGCTCGGCTCCCGCCGCAGCGCCCGGTCGACCGCCTCGAGGACCTCGACCGGCCCCAACGAGGTGCCGATCAACGCGCCCAGCGACTGACGGAACACCGATGCGGTCGGTGTCGCCGTCGGACCACTGCCACACACGTCCGCGACGGCCAGCCACGCCAGGTCCTCGGTCGTGCCGGCACCGACGACGACGACGTCACCGCTGGCCTGCCCGTCGTACGGCGCGTCCAGCGTCGCCACCCGCAGCCACGGCGGCGTGTCGCGGGACAAGAGCCGGGCCGCCTCCCGCCGACCTTGCGGGCAGCGGGCGAGCGCATCGGCGGCCACCCGCCCCAACGTCTGCAGGGCACCGACATCGGCTGACGCCTGCGGTGGCAGGCTCACCAGCAACGCTGCCTGCAGCTCCGCGTTCACCACCGGCACGGCGATCCACGTCGGGCTGCCGGAGGCGCCGCGGACGACTGTGGTCCCGGTCCGGACGGACTCGGTCACCGGCAGGCCGGCGGTCAGCGGCAACATGGCGCCGGCCGCCATCGAGTCGCAGTCATAACCCCAGCTCGCCAGCAACCGCACCTGGTCGCCCTGCCGGCTGCCCAGCGCAGCACCTCGAGCGCCGGTGAGCGCGACTGCTCCTGCGACCGCGGCCGCGCAGACGGCGTCGACGGAACCGGCAGCGGCCACGGCGGCCAGTGCGTCGATGAGGGGCAGCAAGCTCTCCGGCCGGTCCGGGCCGGTCTGTGCGCTCCGGAGGACCGGCGGCGCAGCCCACGCCGGCGCGACCGCCGACGCCACCCGCTCCGACACGTGTCCCCTCCTGAGCCGTGACTGTCAACGGTACGCCGATCAGCGCAGAAGTGATCTACTCCGGACGGGTTAGTCCCGATGCGTCAGACGGCGTAGTCCGGACAGCCGGGCATCGTCGTCACTCGGCGTTGACGAGCATGTTCGCGGCCACCGTCAGGTAGTCCCACAGCACTCGATCGGCCTCCTCCGGAAGTCCGATCTCGTCCAGCGCCGCCCGCATGTGCGTGAGCCACGAGTCCCGGGCGGCGGCGTCGACGTGGAACGGCGCGTGCCGGGCCCGCAGCCGCGGATGCCCGCGGACCTCGCTGTAGGTGTGCGGGCCGCCCCAGTACTGCTCGAGGAACATCCGCAGCCGTTCGGCTGCCGGCTCCAGGTCCTGCTCCGGATAGAGCGCGCGCAGGTCGGCGTCGTGTTCGACTCGGGCGTAGAACGCCGCCACCAGCCGCTGGAACGTCGGGTGTCCGCCCACGGCATCGAAGAACGTCGCACTCTCGACGGTCGCGTCGACCCCTTCGATGTGCACGGGTTGCGGTCCGGACGACGTCACGGCTCCATTGTCCCCACCGGGCGGCCCGAGACGTCAGACCGTCTGGATCGCCGGCCCGGGCGTTGGCCGGCGGAGCGTCGAAGGTAGGTGCGCGATCGCCCATGATCGGGGACACTGGGGCGAGGGAGGTCGCGTGGCTCACGCGCTGGTGCTCAACGCGACGTACGAGCCACTGTGCGTCGTGTCGAGCCGTCGCGCGGTCGTGCTCGTCCTGGCCGGCAAGGCGATTCCGGTCGAGGCCACCGACGACGAGATGCACAGCGAGCACCTCGCCTTGCGGGTGCCGGTCGTCGTCCGGCTGACCCGCTTCGTCCGCGTCCCTTACCGCGCCCACGTGCCGCTCACCCGCCGCGCGGTGTTCGCGCGCGACGGTGGTCGCTGCGTGTATTGCTCGGCACCGGCAACGAGCATCGACCACGTCGTCCCCCGCAGCCGCGGCGGCGAGCACGTGTGGGAGAACGTCGTCTCTTGCTGCCGGCGCTGCAACCACGCCAAGGCCGACCGCGCGCTGCCCGAGCTCGGGTGGCGGATGCCGCGCCAGCCACGCGCGCCCAGCGGCCCGGCCTGGCGGGTGCTCGGCACCGGGCGGATGCATCCGGTGTGGCGCCCGTATCTCGGTGCCGAGATGTACGGCGCGCAGGACGAGCCCGCCAGCGCCTGACGGCGCCCGCTCGGCGATAGCGTGCCGATCATGAGCGATCTCCACGACCTGACCTTGCTCGAACAGGCCGCGGCCGTTCGTCGCCGCGAGGTGTCCCCGGTCGACCTCGTGGAGCACTACCTGCGTCGCATCGACGCGCTGAACGACGACGTCGGCGCGTTCGTGTTCGTCGCCGCCGAGCTGGCGCGCAGCAACGCTCGCGGGAGCGAGCAGCAGGTGGTCGACGGCGCCGACCCGCCGCCGCTGCACGGCGTGCCGACAGCGATCAAGGACCTCTACCTCACCGCCGACATGCCGACCTCGTTCGGCACCGGCGCCTTCGCCCCCCTCGAGCTGGGCATCGACGAGGCGTTCGTCGCGAAGCTGCGTTCCGCCGGCACGGTCAGTCTCGGCAAGACCGCGACGCCGGAGTTCGGCGCGCCTTGCTACACCGAACCGGAAGGGCACCCCGCGGCACGCACCCCGTGGGACCTCAGCCGTTCCGCCGGCGGGTCCAGCGGCGGCGCCGGCGCCGCCGTGGCCGCGGGGCTCGTGCCGGCCGCGCCCGGCAGCGACGGTGGCGGGTCGATCCGCATCCCGTCCAGTGTCAACGGGCTGGTCGGGCTGAAGACCAGTCGCGGCCGGGTCTCCGCCGCCCCGGTCAGCGCGGAGATCAGCGGGCTGTCGGTGCACGGGCCGCTGGCGCGCACGGTGCGGGACGCCGCCGCCCTGCTCGACGCCATGGCCGGACCGACGCCTCAGGACTGGATCTGGCAGGCGCCACCCCGCACCGGCTCGTTCCTCGCCGCGTGTGAGGACGAGCCGCGCGGGCTGCGCATCGGTCGCTATCGCACCCCGCCGGTCCCCGGCGCGGAGGTGCACGCCGACTGCGTCGCCGCCTACGAACACGCCTCGCACCTGCTCGAGCAGCTCGGTCACCACGTGGAGGACCATCAGACCGCGTTCAACCCCGAGCTGATCGCGATGTTCGAGAACCTCTGGTCGGTCGAGTTCGCCGCCATGCCGGTGCCGGCCGAGGCCGAGGACCGGTTGCGCCCACTCACCCGCTGGCTACGCGAGCGCGGCCGCGCCCTGTCCGCGACCGACCTCTACTCGTCGTTGGCCACGTTGCGGCGAACCGCGCGCGAGGAGCTGGCGCGCACCGCGGCGTACGACGCCGTGCTCACTCCCACGCTCGCCCAGCCACCGGCGAAGGTGGGTGGTCTGCGCGACGACGCCGACCCGGCTCGCGACTTCGACAACCAGAAGCGCTACACGCCGTTCACGGCTCCCTACAACATGAGCGGCCAGCCGTCGATCAACGTCCCGCTGCACTGGACCGCGGACAACCTGCCGATCGGTGTGCAGCTCGTCGGCCGGCCGGGCGACGAGGTGACGCTGCTGCGGCTCGCGGCTCAGCTGGAAGCAGCCGAGCCGTGGGCGCATCGCAAGCCGGCGTGCTGGTAATGACTCGCGGGTGACCTCGCCCGCCGCCGGCTCCGCGACCGTCGACCCGGATCTCGCCCGCCTCGCCGCCGGGCATGGCGTGGCGACGTCGTACGAGGACCAGCGCCGCCGCCGCGTCGACGTCACGCGGGAGGCGGTCGTGCAGGTGCTGGCGGCCTTGGGCGTGGCGGCGGACACCCCGGAAGCGGTGCGCGCGTCGCTGCGCGCACTGCAGCGGCGGCCCGCCGCCCCACCGGTCGTCGTACTGCGCACGTCGGAGAGCCGCTCGGTGCCGGCGCCGGTCGGGTACAGCGTCCGGCTGCGGCTCGAAGACGGCACCGAGCGGGACCTGCCGGCGGGCGACGGCCGGGTGACCCTGCCCGCCGGGCTGCCCCTCGGCTGGCACACGATGCAGACCGACGTGGCGGAGCTGCCGGTCGTGGTCACGCCCGAGCGGGTCAGCCGGCGCGGCGGACGTGGCTGGGGCTGGATGGTGCAGCTGTATGCGCTGCGCTCCAGCGGTTCCTGGGGGGTGGGTGACCTGCGCGATCTGCGCACGCTGACCGAGTGGACCGCCGCCCACGGCGGAGACCTCGTGCTGGTCAACCCGTTGCACGCGGTGGCGCCGACGGTTCCGATGCAGCCGTCGCCCTACTTTCCCGGCAGCCGCCGGTGGACCAACCCGCTCTACCTGCGGGTCGAGGACACCGTGGGCTCTGGCCGTGCCTCCGCGGAGGTGCGCGCCCAGGTCGACGCGCTGCGCCCGGCGTACGACGCCGAGCGCGTCGACCGGGACGCCTGCTGGGCCGCCAAGCTGGCGGCGCTCGAGCTGCTGTGGCAGCAGGACACCGGCCGCGACGGTCAGTCGTGGCCGGACGACTCGGACGACGTCTGGACCTTCGCCACCTGGTGCGCGCTCGGTGAGCAGTACGGCGCCGACTGGCGCACCTGGCCGCAGGCGTTGCACCGGCCGGACGCTCCGGCGGTCACCCTGGCCCGCACCGAGCTCGCCGACCGGGTGCGCTTCCACGTCTGGTTGCAGCTGCTGTGCGACGCGCAGCTGGATCGGTCGCAGCAGTCCGCCCGTGCCGCCGGGCTCGGCGTGGGTGTCGTGCACGACCTCGCCGTCGGCGCCGACCCCGGCGGGGCGGACGCCTGGATGCTGCAGGACACGCTCGCGCTGGGTGCGCGCATCGGGGCGCCACCGGACCTGTTCAACCAGCAGGGGCAGGACTGGGGGATGCCGCCGTGGCACCCGCGTCGGCTGGCCGAGCACGGTTACGTGCCCCTGCGCGAGCTGTTGCGGCCGTTGCTGCGGCACAGCGGCGGGCTGCGCATCGACCACGTGCTCGGCATGTTCCGCATGTGGTGGATCCCCGCGGGCGCCGACGCCCGCGGCGGCACCTACGTCTCCTACGACGCGGATGCGTTGCTCGGGGTCATCGCGCTGGAGGCGGAGCGGGCCGGAGCGATCGTGGTGGGGGAGGACCTCGGCGTCGTACCCGACGGGGTGCGGGAGGAGCTGGCCGACCGCGACATGCTCGGCACGTCGGTGCTGTGGTTCGAGCGCGAGGAGACCGAGCCCGGCGAGACCGGCGCGCTGACGCCGCTGCCGGACTGGCGGGAGGCGGCGATGGCCAGCGTCACCACCCACGACCTGCCCACGGCGTTGGGCTGGTTGCGGGGCGAACACGTGCGGGTGCGGGCGGAGCTCGGGCTGCTCGACGACGCCGCCGCGGAGGAGCAGGGGTGGCGGCGCGACCGCGCCGAGCTGCTCGCGCACCTCGTCGCGGCCGGCGTACTCGCGTCGGTCGACGCGCCCGAGGACGAGCTGGTGCGTGCGCTGCACCGCGCGGTCGCGGCGACGCCGAGCCGCTTCGTGCTCGCGGCGCCCAGCGATGCCGTGGGGGACCTGCGCCAGCCCAACCTGCCGGGGACCGTGGACGAATACCCGAACTGGCGGCTGCCGGTCGCCGACACCGGCGGGCGTCCGATGCTGCTCGACGAGCTGCTCGCCGACCCGCGGGTGGAGCGCCTCGCTGCCGAGCTGCGTGAGCAGGTCCGGTAGTTTTCCCGCGTGCGCACTCGTGTGTCAGCCCTGCTCGTCGGGGCGTCGTTGCCGATCCTGATGGCCAGCCCGGCGTTTGCTCTGGATGACGGTGAGGTGCCGGGCAAGTCGCTCGGCGTCGGGATGACGATCGTCTACTTCGTCGTCGTCCCCGTCGGCTTCTTCCTCATCATCGCGTTCCTGGCTGCGTTGCCGTCGATGCTGCGGCGTCCGCGTTATCGCCCCGGCCGGCCGTGGAAGCACGACCCGCTCTGGTTCGGCGGCCCGGACGACGCCGACCAGGCGGTCGCCAAGGCCCGCCCCGGCGCCACGGCGAAGGGCGGGGCCAGTGCCGAGTGGTGAGCTCCGCAGCGGCCGCGAGTTGACCGCCGGCAAGTCCAGCAGCGAGCCGTTCACCGATGGTCAGGTCCGTGAGATCAGCCGCGCGGTGGGCACGGCGAGCGCCGAGACCGGGCTGCGGTTCTCGGTCTACGTCGGGCCGGTCGACGGCGACGTCCGCGACCATGCCGAGCGGCTGCATGCGGCCCTCGGCTCCGACGCCTCGCGCGGGGTCCTGGTCCTCGTCGCGCCAGGGGACCGGCAGCTCGAGATCGTCACTGGCCGCGAGGCGAACCGTCGACTGTCCGACCGCGCGTGCGCGCTCGCGGCGTTGTCGATGACGACGGCGTTTTCCGGCGGCGATCTGGTCAGCGGAGTCGTCACCGGCGTACGCATGCTCAGCGACTCCTGCGGACGGGAGCTCCCCGCCGCTCGCTGACGTGCCGGTTACCGCTGGTCGCACTCCCGAGCGCGCAGCGCCCGCGCCAGGTTGTCCCGGCTCTCGGTGACGAGCCGCCGCAGCGGCGGCACCGGCTGAGCCTGGCGGAGGTAGGCATCGGTGCGCTCCACCGTGCCCGGCTCGATGAGCGTGCTCGGGAACAGGCCGATCACGATCTGCTGCGCCATCTCGCTGGTGCGGTTCTCCCACGCCTGCGCGATCGAGTCGAAGTATTGCTCGACGAACGGCGCGAGCAGGTCACGGTGCTCGAACTGCTGGAAACCGGCGATGACCGCTGCCTGCTCGGCGTTGGGCAGGGACTCGTCGTGGACGGCCAGCTGCCACGCCTCGGCCTTGGCCTCGGCCGACGGGCGGGCCGCCCGGCAGGTGAGGCAGTGTCGACGTCCGGCCGCGGTGCTGTCCCGCTCCAGCTCCGCTTCGATGGCGTCGTCGCCGGCGCGGCCCATCACGACCAGCCGCAGCAGCAGGGTCCACCGCAGCTCCGTGTCCACCGACAGGCCTTCGATCGAGCGCGCGCCGGCGAGCAGGTCGGCCAGCAGCTGCAGCTGGTCGTCGGTCACCGCGTTGGCGGCGAGGGAGCGGGCGAACGCCAGTTGCATGTCGCTGCCGGGCTCGGCGCCGAGGAGGAGCTGCTGGGCTTTCGCGGCCAGCCGCTCGACCCGCTCGTCGCGGCGGGCCGGGTCGCCGAACTGCTCCAGCGCCTGGCGCGCGAGCCGCAGCAGCGACTGCACCGTCCCGATGTCGGACTCCTGGTCGATGCCCGCCAGCACCAGGTCGAGGAAGTCGCCGGCGCGCATCTCGGCGTCGCGGGTCATGTCCCACGCCGCCGCCCAGCACAACGCCCGCGGCAACGACTCGCGCAGCTCCCCGATGTGGTCGACCAGCGTGCGCAACGATCGGTCGTCGAGCCGGATCTTGGTGTAGGTGAGGTCGTCGTCGTTGACCAGCACCAGGTCGGGCTGCTGCTTGCCGACCAGCGCCGGCACGTCCGTCACCGCACCCGCGACGTCCACCTCGACCAGCTCACGGCGCAGCACGCCTTCACTGGTGCGGTCATAGAGGCCCACGCGCAGCCGGTGCGAGCGCAGCGTCGGATGGTCCTCCGGCGCCTCCTGCACGATGGCGAACGATGCGAACCGGCCGTCGGCGTCGACGTCGAACTTCGGACGCATCGTGTTGAGCCCCGCCGTCTGCAGCCACTCCTTCGACCAGGTGGACAGGTCGCGGCCGCTGGCCTCGGTGAGCGCGTCGAGGAGGTCCTGCAACGTGGTGTTGGCGTATTCGTGCCGGCGGAAATAACCGCGCAGGGCCTGGGTGAAGGCGTCGGGACCGACGTAGGAGGCCAGCTGCTTGAGCACCGAGGCGCCCTTGGCGTAGGTGATGCCGTCGAAGTTCACCTTGACGGCCTCGATGTCGACGATGTCGGCCGCGATCGGGTGGGTCGTCGGCAGCTGGTCCTGCCGATAGGCCCAGGACTTCTCGATGTTGCAGAACGTCGTCCACGCCTCGGTCCACCGGGTCGCCTCAGCCGTCGCGCGGGTGGAGACGTATTCGGCGAACGACTCGTTGAGCCACAGGTCGTCCCACCAGCGCATCGTCACGAGGTCGCCGAACCACATGTGCGCCATCTCGTGCAGGATCGTCACCGCGCGCCGCTCATAGGCGGCGTCGGTCGTGCGCGAGCGGAACACGTAGTCCTCGAGGAATGTCACCGCGCCGGCGTTCTCCATCGCGCCCGCGTTGAACTCCGGCACGAACAGCTGGTCGTATTTCGGCCAGGGATAGCGGTAGTCGAACTGCTGGTGGAAGTAGTCGAAGCCCTGCTTCGTGACGGCGAAGATCTCGTCGGCATCGAGGAACTCCGCCAGAGACCGGCGGCAGAAGATGCCGAGCGGGATGCCGTCGTGCTCGTCGTACACGCAGTGGTAGGCACCACCGATCAGCGCGGTGATGTAGGTCGACTGCCGAGGCGTCGGCTCGAACGTCCAGCGGCTGCAACCCTCGTTCCGCGCATCCTCGCGGCTTCCGGGCATGTTCGACACGACGACCCAGTGGGACGGCGCGTCGACGACGAACGTCACGCTCGCCTTGAGGTCGGGCTGGTCGAAGCACGCGTACATGCGGTGCGCGTCGAAGGTCTCGAACTGCGTGTAGAGGTAGGTCTCCTTGTCCACCGGATCGGTGAACCGGTGCAGCCCTTCGCCGGTGCGCATGTAGACGCAGTCGGCGACCACGCGCAGCTCGTTCGTTCCGGCCAGCGGAGGCAGCTCGAGACGGCGCCCGCTGAAGGCGCCGTCGAGGTCGAGGGGCTGCCCGTTGAGCGTCGCCTCGACGATGCGGTCGGCGGTGATGTCGAGGTGGGTGCGTGCGCCGGGCTCAGCACATTGGAACCGGGCCAGCGAGGTGGAGCGGAACGTGCGACTGTCGGTCGGCGCAGAGGTGAGGTCGAGGTGCACGTCGTACGACGCCACGTCCAGCAACCGGCTGCGCTCGCGCGCCTCATCGCGGGTCAGGTTCTCGGCCGTCACGTGTTGGAGTCTGTCACGGCAGGGGAGGATGATCGCCATGGCGCGTGCTGACTTCTGGTTCGACCCACTTTGCCCGTGGGCCTGGATCGCGAGCCGGTGGATGCTCGAAGTCGAGCAGGTCCGCGACGTCGAGATCGGTTGGCACGTCATGTCGCTGTCGGTGCTCAACGAAGGTCGGGACCTCCCGCCGGACTATCAGGAGCTGATGACGCAGGCGTGGGGGCCGGTCCGCGTGTGCATTGCCGCCGCCCAACGACACGGCGACGGCGTGCTGTTGCCGCTCTACACCGCCCTCGGCACCCGCTTCCACCACGAGAAGGCGCCGAAAGATCGGCAGACGCTGGTCGAGGCGCTGGCCGAGGCGGGGTTGCCGGAGGCGCTCGCCGACGCTGCTGACTCGACCGAGTACGACGAGGCGCTGCGGGCGTCGCACCATGCCGGCATGGACCCGGTCGGAATGGACGTCGGCACGCCCGTGATCCACGTCGAGGGTGTCGCGTTCTTCGGCCCCGTGGTGACCCCGATCCCGCGCGGGGAGGCGGCGGGTCGGCTGTGGGACGGCGTGCTCCTCGTCGCCGGCACCGACGGCTTCTACGAGCTCAAGCGCACCCGCGACCGTCCCCCCATCTTCGACTGACGCCGGGCTCGCGACGCCGCTGGCGGCGTTCTCGTCGCCTTGCGTGCGGAGCACGCGGCCGCTCCTGCGGCCTTGCCATCGGCGTCGCGATTCCCCGGCGCCGCTGGCGGCGTTCTCGTCGCCTTGCGTCGCGATTCCCCGGCGCCGCCGCTGGCTCTGCCAACCGAGATCGGGGAATGGGTGGACGGTCGCGCCAGAACCGGTCACGCTGGGGCCATGGGGGACAAGCCAGGGCACTACTGGGACTTCCGGCAGGCGCAGTGGGTCGCCTACGGTCCGCCGTCGATCCCGGCACAGGTGGAGCCGACGCAGCGGGCGGAGCCGGCGCCGCCGCTCGGCGTACGCGCGCAGGAGCGGGTGGGCAACGGACCGGAGGCGGACGTACGCTCCGGGTGACGTCGACGTCATCCGGAGGGCAACGTGAGTGAGCTGATCGTCCGCGACTCGATCTACATCGACGGCGCTTGGGTGTCGCCCGATGGATCCGACACGATCGACGTCGAGAACCCCGCGACCGAGGAGATCATCGGTCGGATCCCGTCCGGCACCGCCGGCGACGTCGACCGCGCCGTCAAGGCCGCCCGCGCCGCCCAGGACGACTGGGCCGCAACCTCGCCCGAGGAGCGCGGGAAGCTGCTCTCCCGGCTGCAGGATGCCCTCACCGCCCGCCACGGACAGATCGCCCAGACGATCGCCCGCGAGATGGGCGCTCCGATCAAGCTCGCCGAGATGGTCCAGGCGGGCCTCCCGATCGCCGACATCGCCACTGCGGCGCAGCTGGCCACGGCTTTCGAGTGGGACCGTCAGATCGGCAACTCCACCGTGGTGATGGAGCCGCTCGGCGTGGTCGGGTGCATCACGCCGTGGAACTACCCGCTGCACCAGATCACCGCGAAGATCGGGTATGCCCTCGCCGCCGGCTGCACCGTCGTGCTCAAGCCGAGCGAGGTCGCGCCGCTGTGCGCCTTCCTGCTCTTCGACGCGATCCACGAGGTCGGCTTCCCACCCGGCGTGGTCAACCTCGTGCCTGGTTACGGGCAGACCGTCGGGGAGGCGATCGCGGCGCATCCCGACGTCGACATGGTGTCGTTCACCGGGTCGACCCGGGCCGGCAAGCGGGTCGCGGAGCTCGCCGCGCAGACGGTGAAGAAGGTCGCGCTCGAGCTCGGCGGCAAGTCCGCCAACGTCATCCTTCCCGATGCCGACCTGGCCAAGGCGGTCAAGACGGGTGTCAGCAACTGCTACCTTAACTCCGGCCAGACCTGCACCGCGTGGACGCGGATGCTCGTGCACTCCTCCCAGTACGACGAAGCCGTTCGGCTGGCCGCCGAGACCGCGGAAGGGTTCACCATCGGCGACCCGTTCGCAGACGGAACGCGCCTCGGGCCGCTGGTGTCGAAGGCGCAGCGGGACCGCGTCGCGTCGTACATCGAGAAGGGCAAGGAGGAGGGCGCCCGGGTGGTTGCCGGCGGCGACAGTCAGCCGCTGGAGAAGGGCTATTTCGTCGCACCGACTGTCTTCGCCGACGTCACCACCGACATGACGATCGCGCAGGAGGAGATCTTCGGTCCGGTGCTGTCGATCCTCAAGTACGACGACGAGGACGAAGCGCTGCGGATCGCCAACGACTCCATCTACGGCCTGGCCGGCGGGGTCTGGTCGGGTGACGCGGAGCGGGCCAAGGCGTTCGCCCGCAAGATGAAGACCGGGCAGGTCGACATCAACGGTGGCTCGTTCAACGTCGCCGCGCCGTTCGGCGGGTTCAAGCAGAGCGGCGTCGGCCGGGAGCTCGGGCCGTTCGGGCTCGAGGAGTTCACTCAGCCGAAGTCGCTCCAGCTGTAGGTGTCAGGGGCGCGAGTGCAGCACTGCGCTCTGCGGCTCGGGCGTGGTCCTCGGCTGCTCGTTCCTCGCGCCTCCGGCCAGCCCTAACGCCGCTGCCGCGCAGCGCTGCGCTCGCGCCGTTTCGGAGGCTGGAGCGTCTTGGCTTCGTTCGCGGCTAGGCGGGTTGGCGCGTTTCCGCGTCGTGGGTGTCAGCGCGTTGGGGTGGGACGGCGGAGGTGGATCGGGCCCTGCGGCGGGCGAGCAGCGCGCGCGTGAGCACCCGCGGTGACAGCAGCGCGGCGGGGGACGCGTTGCGGGTGCCGTAGCGCCAGAACGCGTTCGCGACGACCGGGTCGTGCGGCGCCGCCGCATAGAGCAGCCGCTCGAACGCGTTGAACGGCCGACCGGTCGAATAGTCCGACGTCAGCTTGAAGTGCGGGCGCAACCGCTTCTTGTGGACGCTCGCATATCGCCGCACTGCGGCGTCGACGTCACCGCCGGCCCGCAGCACGGGGCCGGCCTCGTCGGCCAGCCAGGCGCCGGTCTGGAACGCCCAGCCGCACCCGACGCCCCACAGTGGGTCACCGGTCATCGCGGCATCACCGATCAGCGCGACTCCCGGCGCGTGGATCTTCTCGCGGAACACGTTCGGATAGTCGGGGGTGCCGACCACATCCGAGACGCGTTCGGCGCGGGAGAGGTCAGGCGCCTCCGGCAGCCCCTCGTACGAGGCGAGCAGCCCGGTCTCGAGACCGTCCCGCCGGAACTCCTCCAACCGCGCCTTCGTCGGCATCGTCGCCAGCAACGTCACGCCGTCGTCGTTCGGGAAGACATAGACCGCGTCGCCGTTGGCGCGCAGCCAGAGCTTGCCGCGCGGCCAACCCGGGACACCGACGTTGCGGTAATGGGCGTAGTAGCCGAACCGGTTGTTGGGCAACGTCCGCGCGGTCAGACCCGCAGCCTCGGCCACCTTCGAGTGCTTGCCGTCCGCGCCGACCACGAGCCGAGCGCGGAACTCGCGGTCCCCCTCCGGCGTCGTGGCGGTGACCCCCACGACCCGGCCGGTGCGGTCCCGGACCACCTCGCGCACCTTGGCGCCGAGCCGCAGGTCGAGCGTCGGCTCGGCCGCTGCCGTGCGCCGCAGCAAGGGATCGAGCACGGCCCGGCGCAGGCTGTAGCCGAACGGCGGGCAGCCGGGCTGTGCGTCGGACTCGCGCACCCAGCCGTAGGGCGTCCAGAAATCCCCCAAGTTGTGCACGGCGCCGAGCGCGTCCAGCTCGCCCGCGAGGCCGAGCCGCTCGATCACCGGCGTCGCCGAGCTCTGGATGTAGTGCGTGCACAGCCGCTTGTAGCTGTTCTCGTCACGGTGGGCCTCCAGCAGCGCCACCCGCAACCCGTCCCGGGCCAGCAATGTTGCCGCGGTGCAGCCGGCGATGCTCGCGCCGACGACGACGACATCGAATCGGTCCATGCGCCCCCCAGATCCCGGTTGGACTGTGGCACGTCGGTCGCCCTGGTGCAGGTCGATGCAAGATCCTGCTGCGCCGCGTCCGGCGGCGCCACCCCCGCCGGCCGTGATTCGCCTCACGTTCGCAACGGTCACGCGACGATGCGCATCGGCAGCCCGCGAGCGTCTCGTGTGCCGTCGCCGAGGACGGTCGCCTCGCCACTGACCCAGCGCCGCGCCACCCAGCCGCACGCCAACGCATCGAGTGCGTCGTCCACCGCGGCCGGGTGCGGCGCGGCCGCCAGCAGCGCGTCGAGTCCTGGATAGACCGCCGTCAGGGCCGCCCGTCGCTGCCGTTGCCCGTCGGCGGTCTTCTTGCTCGCGAGGTCGGCGCCACGCAACAGCCGGAAGGCCAGCTCGGGATGCGCCTCCACGATGCGCTCGTCGTCGTCCGGTGTCAGTGCCGCGTCCACCTGCCGCACCGCCGGCACGATGCCGAAGGCCTGCGCCGACATCGAGGGCAGGCTCTGCGCGGCGAGGGCGGCGCGCGCCTCGGCGTACGACGCGCACGACAGCACCACCCGCGGCGGTGCGGGGAACACGGACGACCGTCGTGCACCGAGCAGCCGACGCGCCTGGACGTCACAGGCTCGCGAGCCGGCCTCCGGAAGGCCGATGGGGATGTCGATGGCCACTGCTGTCGCGTCGAGGGCGAGCAGCTCGCGGATGTCGGCGGTCCACCGCCAGCGGACTGAGTCGTCAGCGCAGACCGCCGCGAGCCAGCCGCCGCGGCAGCCGTCGACACCGATGACCCGCACGTCCGCGATACTCCATCACCGTGCGCGTCTACCTCGGATCAGATCATGCCGGCTTCGAGCTCAAGCAGCGGCTCATCGACCACGTGCGGCAGCTCGGTCACGAGCCGGTCGACTGTGGCCCGACCGGGTTCGACCCGGACGACGACTACCCGCCGTTCGTGTTGCTCGCAGCAACGAAGGTCGCGGCCGACCCGGGCAGCCTCGGCATCGTGCTGGGCGGCAGCGGCAACGGGGAGGCGATCGCGGCCAACAAGGTCACGGGTGTGCGGTGCGCGCTGGCGTTCAGCCCGGACACCGCGCGCCTCGGCCGCGAGCACAACGACGCCAACGTGCTGAGTCTCGGCGCCCGCATGTACGACGCGGAAACCGCGCTGCGGTTTGCGGAAATCTTCCTGTCCACGCCGTTCAGCGGGGAGGAGCGGCACGTGCGCCGGCTCGCGCAGCTCGGACGCTACGAGGCGTCGGGAGAGTTGCCGCCGCGCCCGGCCGAGGAGTGAACCGGCGGCCGCGGCGTCGACCGCGGCCGGTAGGACACCTGCACGAGCCGCTCGGCCTCGGCCACCTCAGCAGGCGTCGGGCGGGACACGTCGCGCGCCCGCATCGAACCGTTGACGCCCAGCTGTGAGGGCCCGCCGCCGGTCAGCGCCGCCGCTGCCCGCTCGTCGCCGTCCACGCGTGGCTGCCCACGCCGACCGCTGCTCGCCACGCGATCAGCCTAGAGCCGTGAGCCGGTCGCGCCCACTAACCTGATCGCGACCATGGCCGGCCGGGAGGTGTTGTCGCGCAGCGGGTGGCTCGGCCGGCTGCGTGCTGCTCGTCGACGAGCGGCGTTCGTCGCCGCGCCGGAGTCGCCCCGCGGACGCGCGCTCACCCTCGCGGCGCTGCTCGCCTTGACCGGCATCGTGACGGTACTCACCACCACCGCCGGAGTTTCGGTGGCGCCGCCGCTCACGCTGGTGGTCCCGCTGGTCCTCGGCGGCTTCCTGCTCGATCGGCGCGCGTTGCGGCTGCTGCTCTGCGCCGTCGCGGTCGCCCTGGTGATCGAGGTCGTGGACAGCGGCTGGGCGCAGATCCGGCCCGGCTCGGCCGTCGTCTTGATCATCGTCGCTTCGATCGCGGTGGAGCTGGCGCGCGACCGTGAGCGGCTCGGCCTGTCGATCGGCCGCGGCGAGTCGATGCTGCTCGAGCTGCGCGACCAGCTGCGCCGCCAGGGCGAGCTGCCGCCGCTGCCGCCGGGCTGGCGCGCGGACGTGGCGCTGCGCTCGGCCGGCGGCTCGTCGTTCGGCGGCGACTTCATGGTCTCGACGTTGAGCGACGACGGCACCCGTCTCGAGCTCGCGCTGGTCGATGTGTCCGGCAAGGGCCTCGACGCCGGCACCCGGGCACTGCTGCTCTCCGGCGCGCTGGGTGGGCTGCTCGGCGGGGTCGCACCGGAGCAGTTCCTGCACGCGGCCAACGACTACCTCGTGCGGCAGGACTGGGAGGAGGGCTTCGCCACCGCTCTGCACGTGGCGATCGACCTGACAACTGGCCGTTACCGCCTCAGCTCGGCCGGCCACCCACCCGCGGCGCACTACGCCGGCGGCAGCGGCAGGTGGTCGTTGATCGAGCTGGACGGGCTCGTGCTCGGTGTCGACGCCGCCGCGCCGGCCGGCTGCCGGGAGGGGCGGTTGGAGCGGTACGACGCGCTGCTGCTCTACACCGACGGTCTCGTCGAGGAACCGGGCCGTGACCTCGCCGCCGGCATCGACCGGCTGCTGGGTGCGGCCGAGCGGCTGATCCCGCGCGGCTTCGGCGGCGGTGCCGGGCACCTCGTGGAGGCTGTCGCGAGCGCCGTGGCGGACGACCGCGCGGTCGTGCTCATCTGGCGCACCTGAGCGAGGTCCGCGACCGGCTCAGGGCCGGGGTTGCACCGGCGCCGGCCGCGGGGGAGTCGCGGCCAGGACCTCGTACGCCGAGGCCGCCCACTCCGTCAACAACGGTCTGGTGTCGGCCGGGTCGATCACGTCCTCGACGAGAAACGCCTCAGCCGTCCGGAACGGC
>DASTWK010000012.1:0-23432 GCA_035776655.1 Mycobacteriales bacterium
TCCTCGTCTTTCTTCAGCTGGGAGAGCGCGCGCTCGACGCCGGCGTCGACGAGCTGGCCCACACCCCCACCGAAGCGCTGCCGGCGGAGCTGGTCGAGCGGATCGCCACCTCCGGCGTTCGGGTCGTGTCGACGCTGCACACGTTCGTGGCAAGCGGCGACGGTCGGGCCGCGGTCGGCAACGCCGGGGCGCTCGTGGCGGCCGGCGTCGAGCTGCGCTACGGGACCGATCTCGGCAACGGCGGCACCCGCCCCGGTGCGGAGCCACGGGAGCTGGACCTGCTGGCCCGCGACGTCGGGCTCGGACCGGACGGAGCGCTGCGCGCGGCCACCGAGCCGATCGTCGCCGGACGTCCCGCCGCGCTGGTCGTCCTCGACGCCGACCCGCGCGACCGGCCGCAGCTGTGGCGGCGACCACGCGCCGTCGTGGTCGGACCGACGCTCGCCCGGCGAAGCTGACCCGCGACACTGGAGAGGTGAGCGTTCCGGCCTTTCGCGTGCGCGGGCTGGAGAAGAGCTATCGCGGCCGCGGGCGCGACTCCTCGCCGGTGCCTGCCAACCGCGGGATCGACCTCGACATCGCACCGGCCGAGGTCTTCGGTCTGCTCGGTCCGAACGGCGCCGGCAAGACGACGCTGGTGCGCCAGCTGGTCGGGCTGGCCCGGCCGGATGCGGGGCGGATCGAGGTCTTCGGGTGTGACGTGTCGGCGGACCTGACGCTCGCCGCGGCGTACATCGGTTACCTCGCCCAGGACGAACCCGCGCTGCTCGAACTGCCGGTCGGTCTCGCCGTCGAGACCACCGCGCGGCTGCGCGGCGCCAGCCGCCGCGACGCCGCCACTCAAACCGTCGCGCTCCTCGACGAGCTCTCCCTCGGTCCGCTGCGGGACCGGCCGCTGGCCCGGCTGTCCGGCGGCCAGCGGCGGCTGGCCTGCGTCGCGGCGGTGCTGGCCGCCGACCGGCCGGTGCTGATCCTCGACGAGCCGACCACCGGCCTCGATCCGGTCGCCCGCCGCGCCGTCTGGTCCGCGCTCGGCCGCCGCCGCGACGAGCGCGGCACCACCGTCGTCCTCGTGACCCACAACGTGCTCGAGGCCGAGCTGGTCCTCGACCGGGTCGCGATCCTCGACCGTGGCCGCGTCATCGCCTGCGACACCCCGGGCCGGCTGAAGGCATCGGTCAGCGCCGACGTCCGGCTCGATCTGGTCTGGCGGCACGACCCGCCCGCCGGTGATCCGACGGTCGCCGAGCTCGCCGCGCGGGCCGACGTCGCCGGCCGCCGCTGGCGGCTGCGGCTGGCCCAGCCGGACGCTCGCGCCGCGCTCGGCCGCCTCACCGCGGGCCCCGCGTTTGCCGCACTCGACGACTTCACGTTGGCGACGCCGACGTTGGAGGACGTCTATCTCCAGCTCGGTGGCAGCGCGCACGACCTGGAGCGGGAGTGACCGACATCCAGGCGCCACCGATCGCGCCTCCCGCACCCGGACGCCGTACGCCGCTGCCCGCCGCCACCGCCGCGGTCTACACCGGCCAGCTGGCCCGGGCCCGGGTGGCGCGCGGGCCGTTGCTGTTCGTGGCCACGTTGCAGTCGCTGGGCATCTTGCTGCTGCTGCGCGGCGTGGTCGGTGCCGACCGGCCGGCGACCGCGAGCGCGATCGTGTCCGGGTGCACGGTGCTCGTCGTCGCGTTCGTCGCGCTCAACCTGCTCGCCCAACGCTTCGGCGCGTTGCGAGCCGCCTCCGCGCTCGACTACTACGCGGCGCTGCCGATCCCGCCGGGCGCCGTCGTACTCGGCACCGCTGCCTCCTACGCCACCTTCACGGTCCCCGGTGCGCTGGTCACCGCGGTCGTGGGCGAACTGCTCTACGGCCTGCCGTTGTCGCACCTGTGGCTGGTCGTGCCCGCGGTGCTGGCGGCCGGCATCGCACTCAGCGGCGTCGGGGCGGCGTTGGGTCTGGTGATGCCCCGGGCGGAGCTGGCCACCGTCGCGGGACAGCTCGGCATGACCGTCGTCCTGTTCCTCGGGGTCATCCCACCGGGCCACCTGCCGGCGGCGGTGCGGGGCCTGCGCGACGTCGTGCCCTCCACCTACGCCGTGGACTTCCTCGCCGCCGCGTTGCGGGGCGCCGCCACCTGGCCGGGTGTGGGTTGGCGCGTCGCGGTCTCGGTCGGCTACGGCTGTCTTGCCCTGGCCGCGGCCAGCTGGCTGTTCCGCCGCGCGGTCGATCGGTGAGCCGACCTGGCACAATCTCGCGGTGACGTCCGACCCGTGGCAGCCACCGGCCCGTGACCTGTCGCCGTGGCACGTCACCGTCACCGAACGCCGGCAGCCGGAGCCGCGGCCGCCGCTGGTCCGGTGGCGCGACGACGGCCGTGACTTCGCCCTCGCGGTCGTCGCCTCGGTCATGCTGCTCGGTCCGGCCGTCGGGCTGATCTGGGCCGCGGTCGCCCCGCGACTGTCGTTGCTCGACGTCGCCGGCGGGTCCGAGGAAGCCTTCCGCGCCGACATCGGTGCGGACTTCCGGTTCCTCGTCATCGCGGTCATCGCGGGCGTGGTGTGCGCGCTCGTTGCCGGGGTGCTGCGCCGGGAGGGGCCCGGCATCATCCTCGGCCTCGGCGTCGGAGGGCTCGCCGCGGCGTTCGTCGCCGACCGCGTCGGCTATCTCGCTGCTCGCGGTGACCAGCTGGCGGCGCTGCACCTGCTGGGGGTGCCGGCGCGGGTCTTCGAAGACGCCGGCATCGATCCGTTCCTCGAGCTGCGGGCGCTCGCCATCGTCGTTGTCTGGCCGCTGGTCGCGGTGGTGCTGCATACGCTCGTCCAGGCGCTGCGCGCGCGCCGGCGCTGAACCGGTCCGCCACTACCCTGGACGCCCGCCGTCCTGCCGTTCCTGCCTGCCGGAGACCACTGTGCTCACCCGCCTCGACCTGCGCGGCGACCCTGTCGCCCCCGCTGCCGACGTCCTGCCGCGCGCGCGGCTGGACATCGACGCGGCGCTCGACTTGGTCCGGCCGGTCTGCGAGGCGGTGCGGACCCGCCGCGCGGCCGCGGTGCGCGAGCTGACCGAGCAGTACGACGGGGTGCGGCTCGACGACCTGCGCGTGCCGGCGGCTGTGCTCGGCGATGCGCTGGACCGTCTCGACCCGGCGGTGCGGGCCGCGTTGGAAGAGGCGATCGACCGGGCTCGGCGCGTGCATGCGGCGCAGCTGCCCGAGGACGTGACCGTCGAGGTCGCCGACGGCGCCCGTGTGACCGAGCGCTGGGTGCCGGTCGGGCGGGTGGGGCTCTACGTGCCGGGCGGGCTCGTTGCCTATCCGTCGAGCGTCGTCATGAACGTCGTGCCGGCGCAGATCGCGCGGGTGCCGTCACTCGCCGTCGCCTCGCCGCCCAAGCCGGAGTTCGGCGGCCGGCCCAACCCGGCAGTGCTGGCGGCGTGCGCGCTGCTCGGTGTCGACGAGGTCTACGCCGTTGGCGGCGCGCAGGCCGTGGCGATGTTCGCCTACGGCGTCGAGGACGTGCCGCGGGTCGACCTCGTCACCGGGCCCGGCAACGTCTACGTCGCGGCGGCCAAGCGACTGCTGCGCGGGATCGTCGGCATCGACGCGGAGGCCGGGCCGACCGAGATCGCGATCCTCGCCGATGACAGCGCCGACGCCGACTTCCTGGCCGCCGACCTGGTCGCGCAGGCCGAGCACGACGAGCTCGCCGCCTGCCTGCTCGTCACGGACTCCGCGGCGCTCGCCGACGCGGTCGACCGCGCGCTGGAGCCGCGGATCGAGTCCGCCCGGCACCGCGCGCGAGTGGAGAAGGCGCTGGCCGGCCAGTCGGCGATCGCCATGGTGGACGACATCGACCGCGGCATCGCGGTGGTCGACGCGTGGGCCGCCGAGCATCTCGAGATCGTGACCCGCGACGCCGCCGCGGTCGCAGCCCGCGTGCGCAACGCCGGTGCCATCTTCGTCGGCCCCTATGCGCCCGTGTCGCTCGGCGACTACCTCGCCGGGTCCAACCACGTGCTGCCGACCGGCGGCACTGCCCGCCACACCAGCGGGCTGTCGGTCCTGTCGTTCCTGCGCGGCATCCACGTCGTCGACTACTCGCGCAGCGCGCTCGCTGCCGTCGCCCCGCACATCACGGCGCTCGGCGGCGCCGAGGACTTGGCCGCACATGTCGAGGCCGTCCGCACCCGCGTGCCGCAGGCAGCGGCGCCCACCGGCGAGCAGCCGTGACCGGGATCGAGGACCTGCCGCTGCGCGACGACCTGCGCGGGCTCACGGCGTACGGCGCCCCGCAGCTCGACGTCCCCGTGCGGCTCAACACCAACGAGAACCCCTACCCGCCACCGGCCGAGCTGGTCGCCGACCTGCAGGCGGCCGTCTCGGCCGTGGCCGCGAGCCTCAACCGTTATCCGGACCGGGAGGCCGGCGAGCTGCGCGCGGCGCTGGCGGCCTACCTCGGCTGCGGGCTGCGGGCCGAGCAGGTGTGGGCGGCCAATGGCTCCAACGAGATCCTGCAGCAGCTGTTGATGGCCTTCGGCGGGCCGGGCCGCAGCGCGCTCGGCTTCGTTCCGTCGTACTCGATGCACCACCTCATCGCGCGGGCCACCGGGACCGCCTGGCGGTCGGTGCACCGACCCGAGGACTTCTCCCTCGATGCGGCGAGGGCGCGCGCCGACGTCGAGCGTCACCAGCCGGACGTCGTCTTCCTGTGCTCGCCGAACAACCCGACCGGCACCGCGCTGGAGGGCAAGGTGGTCGAGGCGGTGCTCGACGTCGCACCCGGCATGGTCGTGGTCGACGAGGCCTACGCCGAGTTCTCGCACCAGCCGACGGTCCTGCCGCTGTTGTCCGGGCATCCGCGGCTGGTGGTGACGCGGACGATGTCGAAGGCGTTCGCATTCGCGGGCGCGCGGGTCGGTTATCTCGCTGCGGACCCCGCCGTCGTCGACGCGCTCCGGCTGGTCCGGCTGCCCTATCACCTCTCCGCGCTGACGCAGGCGGCCGCGACCGCCGCATTGCGGCACGCCGATGCCACCCTGGCCCAGGTCGCGCAGCTGCGCTCCGATCGCGACCGGCTGGTGGCGGTGCTGCGCGCCGACCTGGGCCTCGACGTGCTCGACAGCGACGCCAACTTCGTGATGTTCGGCCGGTTCGACGACCAGGCGGCGGTGTGGCAGCAGCTGGTCGAACGGGGCATCCTCGTCCGCGACGTCGGGCTGCCCGGCTGGCTGCGGGTGTCGGTCGGCACCACCGCCGAGTGCGACGCGTTCCTGGACGCGATGAGAGAGGTGCTGGGTCATGACGCGTAGTGCGCGGATCGAACGCGCGACCAAGGAGTCGCAGGTCACGGTGGCACTCGACCTCGACGGCAGCGGCCGGGTCGACGTCGCCACCGGCGTACCGTTCTTCGACCACATGCTCGGTCAGCTCGGCCGGCACGGCTTGTTCGACCTCGAGGTCAAGGCCGTGGGTGACGTGGAGGTCGACGCGCACCACACCGTCGAGGACGTCTCGATCGTGCTCGGCCAGGTGTTGCGCGAGGCGCTCGGCGACAAGGTCGGCATCACCAGGTTCGGGGACGCGCTGGTGCCGCTCGACGAGACGCTCGTGCAGGTGGCCGTCGACGTCTCCGGTCGGCCCTACTGCGTGCACGAGGAGCCGGAGCTCGTGGAGCTCATCGGCACCTATGACACGACGCTGACCCGGCACGTGTTCGAGTCGTTCGCCGCCGCTGCGCAGATCTGCCTGCACGTGCGGGTGCTCGCCGGCCGTAACGCCCACCACGTCGTCGAGGCGCAGTTCAAGGCGGTGGCCCGAGCGTTGCGGACGGCGGTTGCGCTCGACCCGCGGGCGTCCGGGGTGCTGCCGTCCACGAAGGGTGTGCTGTGAGCGCGCGGCCATGACGGCGCGATGCATCGTCGTGCTCGACTACGGCTCGGGCAACGTGCGCTCGGCCGAACGGGCGCTGGCGGCGACCGGCGCCGACGTCACGTTGACCGCGGACGCCGAGCGGGCGCGGGCCGCCGACGGACTCGTCGTCCCCGGAGTCGGCGCCTTCGCGGCCTGCATGGCCGGCATCCGCGCGGTCGGTGGTGATGACGTCGTCCGCGAGCGGCTCGCTGACGGTCGACCGGTGCTCGGCATCTGCGTCGGCATGCAGGTGCTGTTCGACATCGGAGACGAGCACGGTGTCGAGACCGAAGGGATCGGTGTGCTGCCTGGCCGGGTCGAGCGGCTGCGCGCCGACGTCCTGCCGCACATGGGTTGGAACACGGTGGAGCCGACGGAGCGGTCGACCCTGTTCGCCGGCGTCGGGGAGGAGCGGTTCTACTTCGTGCACTCCTACGGCGTCGCGCCGACCGGCAGCGACGGGGAGACGGTCAGCGAGCACGGCAGGCGATTCGTCGCCGCAGTGGAGCGTGGGCCGCTGGCGGCCACGCAGTTCCACCCCGAGAAGTCCGGCGCGGCCGGGCTGCGCCTGCTGCGCAACTGGGTGGCGTCGCTGTCCTGAGACGGCGACCCCCGGGGTCCCGGTCCCGCCGCGTCGCCCCTCGCGCGTCGCCCCTCGCGTCGCCCCTCGCGTCGCCCCTCGCGTCTCCCCTCGCGCCGATCATGGCGAACATCGGCTTATGAGGCGCTGAGAATGCTGCCTTCGCCATGATCGGCGGGGACGCGGCTACCTTCATGCGGTGCCCGAGTTCGTTTTGCTCCCCGCGGTCGATGTCGCCGATGGCCGCGCGGTCCGTCTCGTCCAGGGGGAGGCCGGCAGCGAGACGTCGTACGGCGATCCCCTGGCCGCCGCGCTGCAGTGGCAGACCGACGGCGCGCAGTGGATCCACCTCGTCGACCTCGATGCAGCGTTCGGCCGCGGCGACAACCGCGAGCTGCTCGCCGGCGTCGTCGGCAAGCTCGACGTCGCGGTCGAGCTGTCCGGGGGCATCCGTGACGACGCCTCGCTGGAGGCGGCGCTCGGCACCGGCGCGGCGCGGGTCAACCTGGGCACTGCCGCGCTGGAGAACCCCGGCTGGGTGCGCACCGCTATCGCCCGCTACGGCGACCGCATCGCGGTCGGGCTCGACGTGCGCGGCACCACCCTTGCGGCACGCGGCTGGACCCAGGAGGGCGGCGAGCTGTTCGAGGTGCTGGCCCGGCTCGACGCCGACGGTTGTGCGCGCTACGTCGTCACCGACGTCCGCCGCGACGGCACGTTGACCGGCCCGAACCTCGACCTGTTGCGGTCGGTGTGCGCCGCGACCGACCGGCCGGTCGTCGCCAGCGGCGGCGTGAGCAGTCTGGACGACCTGCGGGCGCTGGCGTCGCTGCAGCCGCTGGGAGTCGAGGGCGCGATCGTCGGCAAGGCCTTGTACGCCGGCGCGTTCACCCTCCCCGAGGCGCTCGCCGCCGTGGCCGCGCCCGCCGCCCCCTGAGTCGCCGATCATGGCGAAGATGGCGGTATCAGGTCGTCTTAACGCCGACTTTGCCATGATCGGCGGGGGAGCTAGGTCTGGAGTCGCCACCAGTAGCGTCGGCGCTGTGACGGTTGCCGTTCGGGTCATCCC
Organism: Mycobacteriales bacterium; assembly: GCA_035776655.1. Taxonomy (GTDB): domain Bacteria; phylum Actinomycetota; class Actinomycetes; order JAFAQI01; family JAFAQI01; genus DASTWK01. The sequence goes on from DASTWK010000012.1 coordinate 7,556, forward strand.
CTGCCTCGATGTCGACGCCGGCCGGGTGACGAAGGGGGTCCGGTTCCTCGACAACGTCGATGTCGGCGACCCCGTCGAACTGGCTCGCGCCTACGACGCGGAAGGGGCCGACGAGCTCGTCTTCTACGACATCACTGCCTCGAGCCAGACCCGCGAGACGACGTACGACGTCGTGCGTCGCACGGCCGAGCAGGTCTTCATCCCCTTGACGGTCGGCGGCGGGGTGCGGACGGTCGACGACATCGACCGGCTGCTGCGGGCTGGCGCAGACAAGGTGTCGCTCAACACCGCGGCCGTGGAGCGGCCTGAAGTGCTCGCGGAAGGCGCCGAGAGGTTCGGGGCCCAGTGCATCGTGTTGTCGGTCGACGCCCGCCGGGCCGGCTGGGCACCGTCGGGGTTCGAGGTGACGACGCACGGTGGCCGCCGTAGCGCGGGCCTCGACCTCGTCGAATGGGTGGCGCGCGGGCAGCAGCTCGGCGCGGGAGAGGTCGTCGTCAACTCCATGGACGCGGACGGCACCCAGGACGGATACGACCTGGACATGACGGCGGCGGTGCGGGCGGCGGTGAGCCTTCCCGTCGTGGCGTCCGGTGGGGCCGGCCGCCTCGACGACTTCGCGCCCGCGGTCGCGGCCGGCGCCGACGCGGTGCTCGCCGCGAGCGTCTTCCACTTCGGCACACTGCGGATCGCCGAGGTCAAGGCGACGTTGCTAGCGGCCGGCCACCAGGTCCGCTGAACCAGAGCTATGTGGCATTGCTGCGGGTCGAGCGAGAGCAATGTGGCATTGCTGCGGGTCTAGCCAGAGCAATGCCACATTGCTCGGCACGGCAGAATGGTTGGCATGTCCACGCCTCGCCCGTCCTCGCTCGACCCTGCCCTCGCTGCCCGGCTCAAGCGCGACGACCACGGTCTCATCGCCGCGATCGCGCAACAGTGGGACACCGGCGAGGTGCTCATGCTGGGGTGGATGGACGACGAGGCGTTGCACCGCACTCTGACCACTGGCCGCTGCACCTACTGGAGCCGCAGCCGGCAGGAGTACTGGGTCAAGGGCGACACCAGCGGCCACCAGCAGTGGGTCAAGTCGGTGTCGCTCGACTGTGACGGCGACGCCGTGCTCGTGCAGGTCGACCAGGTCGGCGCCGCCTGCCACACCGGTGAGCGGACCTGTTTCGACACCGGCGGCCAGCTCGACACGGTCGTCGGCGTCCCCGACCAGTGACCGCGCCGGGTCCCGGAGCCACCGCGGAGCCGGATCTCGACGGGTTCCTCGCCGCCCTCGGCCACGACCGCGTGGTGCCGGTACGCCGCCGGCTGCTCGCCGACGCCGAGACCCCGCTGTCCGCCTACCGCAAGCTCGCCGCCGGCCGGCCGGGGACGTTCCTGCTCGAGTCCGCGGAGCACGGCGGCGTGTGGTCGCGCTACTCGTTCATCGGGGTCCGCTCGGCGGCCACGCTGTCGGAGCAGGACGGGCGCGCCGTCTGGTCCGGCATCGGCCCGGAGGACCACCCGGACGACCCGCTGGAGGCGCTGCGGGATGCGGTGGCGCGACTGCACACGCCGCGGCGTACGCCGGGGCTGCCGCCACTGACCGGCGGTCTCGTCGGCTACCTCGGCTACGACGCCGTGCGCCGGATGGAGCGCCTGCCGGCGACCAATCCCGACGACCTGCGCATCCCGGAGATGCAGTTCCTGCTCGCCACCGATCTCGCCGTGCTCGACCACGCCGACGGCACGATCCTGCTCATCGCCAACGTCATCCACCGGCTCACGCCGTACGCGGAGGACGACCCCGCGCGCGCCTACGCCGACGCGGTCGCGCGGCTCGACGCGATGGAAGCCGATCTCGCCCGTCCGGCCCAGTCGTCGGTCGCGACGGTGACCCGGCGCCAGCCCGCCGCTTTCACCGGCCGGACCCCGCCGGGCGGCTATCAGGACGCGGTACGCCGAGCCAAGGACTACATCGCAGCCGGTGACATCTTCCAGGTGGTGCCGAGCCAACGGTTCGAGGTGGAGACCACCGCCGATCCCCTCGACGTCTATCGGATGCTGCGCGCGTCGAACCCCTCGCCGTACATGTATCTCCTCCGCCTCGACGGCCTCGACATCGTCGGCTCCTCACCCGAAGCGCACGTGAAGGTCACCGCCGGCCGGGCCCTGCTGCACCCGATCGCCGGCACCCGCCCGCGCGGCGCGACTCCGGAGGAGGACACGCGGCTCGCGGCTGAGCTCCTCCACGACCCGAAGGAACGCGCCGAGCACGTCATGCTCGTCGACCTGGGCCGCAATGACCTCGGTCGCGTCTGCGGACCCGGCTCGGTCGACGTCGTGGAGCTGATGGCGATCGAGCGTTACTCGCACGTCATGCACATCGTCTCGACCGTGGTCGGTGACCTCGCGCCGGGCAAGGACGCGTTCGACGCGCTGGTCGCGACGTTCCCGGCCGGGACGCTGTCCGGCGCGCCGAAGATCCGGGCGATGGAGATCATCGAAGAGCTGGAGCCGACCCGCCGCGGCGTGTACGGCGGCGTGGTGGGCTACTTCGACGTCGGCGGCGACCTCGACACCGCGATCGCGATCCGGACGACCGTGATGCGCGCCGGCAAGGCCTACGTGCAGGCCGGCGGCGGCATCGTCGCCGACTCCGACCCCGCAGCGGAGGAGCAGGAGACCCGCAACAAGGCCGCGGCCGTGCTGGCCGCGATCGCGACGGCGGAGACGTTGCGACCCGCCGGTGCCGCACCGCCGCGACCGTGACTCACGTCCTGACCGGTCGGCGCGGGCTCGTCGCGGCCATGGTCGCCAGTGCGGCCGCAGGTGTCGTCACGGTGTGGGCCAGTGGTCGCCTGTGGGGTCAGGCGGCCCGACTGGCCGAGGCCGGTGCGCGGGTAACGGTGACCGTGACCGGACGCTCGGCCGAACCGGCATTGCCGGCGCTGGGCTTCGCGCTGCTCGTGCTCGCCGCTGCGCTGGTCGCGACCCGGTCGTGGTTGCGGCGCCTGGTCGGTCTGCTCGAGGTCGTGCTCGCGGGCGCGGTCATCGGCCTTGCCGCCACTGCCGGTCAGGACGTGGCGCGGTCGTTGCGGCAGGACCTGACGGTGCACTTCGGGGTCGCGCACCCGAACCTCGCCGCGCACACCAGTGGTTGGGCGATCGTGACCATCGTCGCGGGCTTGCTGGCGCTGGCGGCGGGCGCGCTGACCGTCGTGGCCGGTGCGCGCTGGCCAGCGATGGGAGCGCGGTACGACGCGCCTACCGCGACCGATCCGGTCCGTCCGGGCAGATCCGGTGGGACGTCCACCGCGGCTGCGCCACGACGTGGCGCGCCGGACCCGAACGACGCCGCGTGGGAGGCGTTGGACCGCGGCGAGGACCCCACCGCCTGACGCGCTGCCGGGTCGACCTCGTTACGCTGCACCGGTGTCCGTGCTCGACGAGATCCTCGCTGGAGTGCGTGAGGATCTGACCGAGCGGCAGCAACAGGTCTCGCTCGACGCGTTGAAGGAACGCGCGCAGCGCACCCCACCGGCGCTCGACGTCGCGGCTCGGTTGCGGCAACCCGGTGTCGCCGTCATCGCCGAGGTCAAGCGGCAGAGCCCGTCCGCGGGTGAGCTCGCCCCGATTGCCGACCCGGCTGCGCTCGCCCGCGACTACGAGAGCGGCGGGGCGCACGCGATTTCGGTGCTCACCGAGCGGCGCCGGTTCAACGGCAGCCTCGACGACCTGCAGGCCGTCCGCCGCAGCGTCGACGTGCCGGTGCTGCGCAAGGACTTCGTCGTCACCTCCTACCAGGTCTGGGAGGCGCGCGCGCACGGCGCCGACATGGTGCTGCTGATCGTCGCGGCGCTGGAGCAGAACGCGTTGCTCGGGCTGCTCGAGCGGGTGGAGAGCCTCGGCATGACCGCGCTGGTCGAGGTGCACGACGAAGAGGAGGCGCGGCGCGCCGCCGACGCCGGCGCTCACGTCATCGGCGTCAACGCGCGGAACCTGCACACGCTCACGGTCGACCGGGACACGTTCGCGCGGGTGGCGCCCCTGCTGCCCGAGCACGCCGTCAAGGTCGCCGAGAGCGGGGTGCGTGGGCCGCACGACCTGCTCGCCTACGCCGCGGCCGGCGCCGACGCGGTGCTGGTCGGCGAAGGACTGGTCAAGCAGCACGACCCGCGCCAGGCCGTCGCCGATCTCGTCGCGGCCGGCGCCCATCCGGCTGCCCGTCACCTGTCGTCATGACCGCGGCCGACTCCGCGCCCGACGTGACGCCCGGGAGGTTCGGCCCCTACGGCGGCCGGTACGTGCCCGAGGCGCTGATCGCCGCCCTGGACGAGCTGACCACGGCGTACGAGACCGCCACCCACGACCAGGAGTTCCAACAGGAGTTCCACCGGTTGCTGCGCGACTACGCCGGTCGGCCGTCGCTGCTCTACGACGCGGAGCGGTTCAGCGAAGCCGTCGGCGCGCGGGTGCTGCTCAAGCGTGAGGATCTCAACCACACCGGCGCGCACAAGATCAACAATGTCTTGGGGCAAGCGCTGCTCACGCGGCGGATGGGCAAGACCCGCGTCATCGCCGAGACCGGTGCGGGGCAGCACGGCGTGGCAACCGCGACGGCGGCTGCCTTGTTCGGGCTCGAGTGCGTCGTCTACATGGGTGAGGTCGACACCGAGCGGCAGGCGCTCAACGTCGCCCGGATGCGCCTGCTCGGCGCGAGCGTCATCCCGGTGCGCAGCGGGTCGCGCACGTTGAAGGACGCAATGAACGAGGCGTTCCGCGACTGGGTCACGAACGTCGACCGGACGCACTACGTCATCGGGTCGGTCGGTGGGCCGCACCCGTTCCCGGTGATGGTCCGCGACTTCGCGGCCGTCATCGGCACCGAAGCGCGTGAGCAGTGCCTGAGCCGGCTCGGCCGGCTGCCCGATGCGGCCGTCGCCTGCGTCGGCGGCGGATCCAACGCGATGGGCATCTTCCACGCGTTCATCGGCGATGAGTCGGTGCGACTGTTCGGCTTCGAGGCCGGGGGTGAGGGCATCGACACCGGACGGCACGCGGCGACCCTGACCGGCGGCTCGGCCGGGGTGCTGCACGGGGCGCGGTCCTACGTGCTGCAGGACGACGACGGGCAGACCCGTGAGTCGCACTCGATCTCGGCCGGCCTCGACTACCCCGGCGTCGGTCCGGAGCACGCGTGGCTGCACGACACCGGCCGTGCCACCTATCGCGCGATCACCGATGCCGAGGCGATGAGCGCCTTCGAGCTGCTGTGCCGCACCGAGGGCATCATCCCGGCCATCGAGAGCGCACACGCCTTGGCGGGCGCGCAGCAGCTCGCGGGTGAGCTGGGTGCGGACGCGGTGCTGCTCGTCAACCTCTCCGGCCGTGGTGACAAGGATGTCGCGACCGCGGGCCGCTGGTTCGGCCTGTTGGCCGACCAGTGACACCGTGCCGGAGGCGCGCCGGCGAGGATCGTGCCAGAGGCGCGCCGGTGAGGATCGTGCCGGAGGCGCGCCGGTGAGGATCGTGCCGGAGGCGCGCACATGACGACGGCCGAGGCGTTCGCTCGCGCGCGAGCGGACCGACGAGCGGCGCTGGTGGGTTACCTGCCGGCCGGCTTCCCGTCGTACGACGGGTGCGTCGCCGCGTTGACCGCCATGGTCGACGGCGGCGTCGACGTCGTCGAGGTGGGCCTGCCCTACAGCGACCCCGTGATCGACGGCCCCACGATCCAGGCCGCCGCCGACCAGGCGCTGCGCGGCGGCACCCGCACCCGCGACGTGCTGCGGACGGTTGAGGCGGTCGCGACGACCGGCGCCTCGGTGGTCGTCATGACCTACTGGAATCCGGTGCTGCGCTACGGCGTCGAGGCGTTCGCCCGTGACCTGGCTGCGGCGGGCGGTCGCGGGCTGATCACGCCCGACCTCATCCCGGAGGAGGCGGGGGAGTGGATCGCCGCCGCCGACGCGGCCGGGCTGGACCGGATCTTCCTGGTCGCGCCGTCGTCGAGCGAGCAGCGCATCGCGCGCACGGTCGCCGCCTGCCGCGGCTGGGTCTATGCCGCCTCCACGATGGGCGTCACCGGCGCCCGGGAGCACACGTCGACGGCGGCACCCGGCCTGGTCGCGCGCACCCGGCAGGTGATGCAGTCGTCGGGCCGGGAGTTGCCGATCGGCGTGGGGCTGGGCGTGTCCAACGGCGCTCAGGCCGCCGAGGTCGCCGAGTTCGCGGACGGCGTCATCGTCGGCTCGGCGTTCGTTCGGTGCCTGCTCGACGCCGGGTCGGAGGCGGACGGTGTTGCTGCCGCCGCGCGGCTGGCCACGGATCTCGCCGCCGGCGTCCGGCACGCGCATTAGCCTCGACGCGTGCTCCCGGCGTCGATCCCCAGCCCGCCGACCGGCGTCGTCCACCTCGGCCCGTTGCCGATCCGGGCCTACGCGCTGTGCATCATCCTCGGCATCGTGGTCGCCGTTGTCGTCGGCGAACGCCGGCTGCAGGCACGCGGAGCGCCGAAGGGCGCCGTCGGCGACATCGCCACCTGGGCGGTGCCGTTCGGGTTGGTCGGGGCGCGGCTCTATCACCTGGCGACCAATCCCGAGCTCTACTGGGGCGCGCACGGGCAGGGCACGGTCGCGGCGTTCGAGATCTGGCACGGCGGGCTCGGCATCTGGGGCGCGATCGCCGGTGGCGCGCTCGGTGCCTGGATAGGTTGCCGGCGCCGGGGCGTCAGTTTCGCGATGCTCGCGGACGCGCTCGCACCCGGGTTGGCGCTGGCCCAGGCGATCGGCCGGTGGGGCAACTACTTCAACCAGGAGCTCTACGGCCGGCCCACCGATCTGCCGTGGGCGGTGCGGATCGACCCGGCGCACCGGATCGATCCGGCCATTGCGACCTATCACCCGACGTTCCTCTACGAGTCGCTGTGGGACATCGGCGTCGCGCTGCTCGTGATCTGGGCGGGCCGGCGCTGGCGGCTCGACCACGGCCGGTCGTTCGCGCTCTACGCCGCGGCCTACACCGTCGGTCGCGGCTGGATCGAGGCACTGCGGATCGACGACGCGCACCGCTTCTTCGGGTTGCGGCTCAACGACTGGACCAGCATCGTCATCTTCGCCGCCGCCGTCGCCTACCTCGTGCTGCGCCGCCCCGGCCCCGAGCCGGCGGAGCCCGAAACCACGGCCGAGGCGGCAGCCGGCGCCGACGAAGGACGTACGCTCACCGCATGAGCGAGACCGCCGTCGACCACCGGGCGGAGGTTCATCACCACACCCATCGCGACGTCAGTGGCGGTTGGCTGCGCCCGGCGGTGTTCGGCGCGATGGACGGCCTCGTCTCCAACGTCGCGCTCATCTCGGGCGTGGCCGCCGCGGTGGGGACGCACGTCCACGTCGTCATCGTCACCGGCCTGGCTGGCTTGCTCGCGGGCGCCGGGTCCATGGCCGTCGGCGAATGGACGTCGGTCAACTCCCAGCGCGAGCTGGTGCACGCCGAGATCGAGAAGGAACGTCGGGAGCTCGTCCGCCGGCCGCACGCCGAGCAGGCCGAGCTGGCGACGCTGTTCGTCAGCCGCGGGCTCAGCCGCGAGCTGGCCGTGCAGGTGGCCCGGGAGCTGTCCCGCGACCCCGAGTCGCTGTGGCGGATCCACGTGCGCGAGGAGCTCGGTGTCGACCCGGACGCGCTGCCCTCGCCGTACGTCGCGGCGCTGTCGTCGCTGCTGTCGTTCGCCGCCGGCGCGTTCGTCCCGCTGCTGCCCTACCTGCTGGGCGCGAGCCAGCTGTGGATCACGCTGGTCGTCGCCGCGCTCGCGCTGGCCGCGCTGGGTGCGAGCGTCGCCCGCTTCACCGAGCGTCCGCTGTGGTGGGGGGCGGTGCGTCAGCTCGGTCTGGGCGCTGCCGCAGCAGGGGTCACGTACGGCGTGGGAAGCGCCTTCGGGGTCGGTCTCAGCTGACGTTCATGTAACCTGAGGTGCAGCACGAGGGCCGACGTCGTCCCGCTGCGAACCTCTCGAGACGACGGGATCGAAACTGCCATGCGCCCTCATCAGCCGGTCGAGCACCGCGCCGACCTCCCGGGCAAGCAGGGTCTCTACGACCCGCAGTTCGAGCACGACGCGTGCGGCGTGGCGTTCGTCGCCGACATGCACGGCCGCCGGTCCAACGCCATCGTCCGCGACGCGCTGGTCGCGCTGCACAACCTCGACCATCGCGGCGCCTCGGGCGCCGAGGTCAACACCGGCGACGGCGCCGGCATCCTGCTGCAGATCCCGGACGAGTTCCTGCGGGCCGTCGTCGACTTCGACCTGCCCAACCGCGGCTCCTACGCCGTCGGCCTGACCTTCCTGCCCGCTGATGAGGAGCTGTCGGGCAAGGCGGTCGACGCGCTCGAACGGCTCGCCGAGGAGGAGGACCTGCGGGTCCTCGGCTGGCGCGACCTGCCGATCGAGCCGGCCGACCTCGGCGCCACCGCGCTGTCGGTCATGCCCAGGTTCCGCCAGCTGTTCGTCGCCGGCACCCACGGTGAGGTCGGGCTCGGGCTGGAACGACGAGCGTTCTGCCTGCGCAAGCGGGCCGAGCGCGAGGTCGGTGTCTACCTGCCGTCGCTGTCGTGCCGGACGATCGTCTACAAGGGCATGCTGACCACCGACCAGCTGCCGGCGTTCTTCCCCGACCTGCGCGACGAGCGGGTCGAGTCCGCGATTGCGCTGGTGCACTCGCGGTTCTCCACCAACACGTTCCCGTCGTGGCCGCTGGCGCACCCTTACCGCTACATCGCGCACAACGGTGAGATCAACACCGTCAAGGGCAACCGCAACTGGATGCGGGCGCGCGAGGCGCTGCTGGCGAGCAGCGTGATCCCGGGCGCCCTCGAGCGGCTGTTCCCGGTCGTGACGCCGGACGCCAGCGACTCCGCGTCGTTCGACGAGGTCCTCGAGCTGCTGCACCTCGGCGGCCGGTCGCTCCCGCACGCCGTGCTGATGATGATCCCCGAAGCGTGGGAGAACCACGCCGAGATGGACGAGGCGCGGCGCGCTTTCTATCGCTTCCACGCCTGCCTGATGGAGCCGTGGGACGGGCCGGCCTGCGTGACCTTCACCGACGGCACCGTGGTCGGGGCGGTGCTCGACCGCAACGGGCTGCGGCCGGCGCGCTACTGGGTGACCGACGACGGCCGCGTGATCCTGGCCTCCGAGGTGGGTGTCCTCGACATCGACCCGGACCGGGTCGTGCGCAAGGGTCGGTTGCAGCCGGGCCGGATGTTCCTCGTCGACACCGCCGCGGGGCGCATCGTCGACGACGAGGAGCTCAAGGCCGAGCTCGCCGGCGACAACCCCTACGGCGACTGGCTGCATGCAGGACTGATGCACCTCGAGGACCTGCCCGAGCGCGAGCACGTCGTCTATTCGCACGAGTCCGTGCTGCGCCGCCAGCAGACGTTCGGCTACACCGAAGAAGAGCTGCGCATCCTGCTGGCCCCGATGGCCCGCGCCGGCGCGGAGCCGATCGGCTCGATGGGCACCGACACCCCGATCGCGGTGCTGTCCGACCGGCCCCGGCTGCTGTTCGACTACTTCACCCAGCTGTTCGCGCAGGTGACGAACCCGCCGCTCGACGCCATCCGCGAGGAGCTCGTCACCTCGCTGTCGACGACGATCGGCCCGGAAGGCAACCTGCTGGAGCCGACGCCGGCGTCGTGCCGGCAGATCACGCTGCCGTTCCCGGTCATCGACAACGACGACCTCGCGAAGATCATCCACATCAACGACGACGGTGACCTGCCGGGATTCGCCGCGACCGTGGTCAAGGGTCTCTATCGCGCTGCCGGCGGCGGAGCAGCGCTGCGCCAGGCCCTCGAGGACATCTGCACGCGAGTGAGCGCAGCGATCGACGGCGGCGCCCGCATCATCGTGCTGTCCGATCGGGACAGCGACGCCGAACTGGCTCCGATCCCCTCGCTGCTGCTCACCGCGTCGGTGCACCATCACCTGATCCGCGAGAAGACCCGCACCACTGTCGGTCTCATCGTCGAGAGCGGTGACGTGCGCGAGGTGCACCACGTCGCGCTTCTGGTCGGCTACGGCGCGGCCGCGGTCAACCCCTACCTGGCGATGGAGACGGTCGAGGACCTCGTCCGCGCGAAGGTCATCGACCTGCCAGTCGAGAAGGCGATCCGCAACTACATCAAGGCGCTCGGCAAGGGCGTGCTCAAGGTCATGTCCAAGATGGGTGTCTCGACCGTCGCGTCCTACACCGGCGCGCAGATCTTCGAGGCGATCGGGTTGGCCCAAGAGGTGGTCGACACCTACTTCACCGGCACGACCTCGCGTCTGGGTGGGGTGGGGCTGGACGAGCTGGCGGCCGAGGTCGCCGCTCGGCACCGCCACGCCTACCCGCGGGTCCCGCACAAGCACCGCCGGCTCGACGTCGGCGGCGAGTACCAGTGGCGCCGTGAAGGCGAGCTGCACCTGTTCAACCCGCACACCGTGTTCAAGCTCCAGCACGCCACCCGGTCCGGCCGCTATGAGGTGTTCAAGGACTACAGCCGCGCGGTGGACGAGCAGGCCGAGCGGTTGATGACGCTGCGCGGGCTGTTCCGGTTCAAGGACGGGGTGCGTCCGCCGGTGCCGATCGAGGAGGTCGAGCCGGTCAGCGCCATCGTGCAGCGGTTCGCCACCGGCGCGATGTCCTACGGGTCGATCAGCGCCGAGGCGCACGAGACGCTCGCGATCGCGATGAACCAGCTCGGCGGCAAGAGCAACACCGGTGAGGGTGGCGAGGACAGTGACCGGCTGCGGGACCCGCGCCGGCGGTCGGCCATCAAGCAGGTCGCCTCCGGCCGGTTCGGCGTGACCAGTGACTACCTCACCAACGCCGACGACCTGCAGATCAAGATGGCGCAGGGCGCCAAGCCCGGTGAGGGCGGGCAGCTGCCCGGCCACAAGGTCTATCCGTGGATCGCGAAGACCCGCCACTCGACGCCCGGGGTGGGGCTGATCTCACCGCCGCCGCACCACGACATCTACTCGATCGAAGACCTCAAGCAACTGATCCACGACCTCAAGAACTCCAACCCCGCGGCGCGGGTGCACGTCAAGCTGGTCGCCGAGGTCGGTGTCGGCACCGTCGCCGCCGGCGTCAGCAAGGCACACGCTGACGTCGTACTCATCTCCGGGCACGACGGCGGCACCGGCGCCTCCCCGCTCACCTCGCTCAAGCACGCCGGTGCGCCGTGGGAGCTGGGCCTGGCCGAGACCCAGCAGACGCTGCTGCTCAACGGGCTGCGGGACCGCATCGTGGTGCAGGTCGACGGCCAGATGAAGACCGGCCGAGACGTCGTCATCGCGGCGCTGCTGGGCGCAGAGGAGTTCGGCTTCGCGACCGCACCACTGGTGGTGTCCGGCTGCATCATGATGCGGGTCTGCCACCTCGACACCTGTCCAGTAGGTGTCGCGACTCAGAACCCGGTGCTGCGCCAACGGTTCAGCGGCAAGCCGGAGTTCGTCGTCAACTTCTTCGAGTTCATCGCCGAGGAGGTGCGCGAGCACCTCGCGGCGCTCGGCTTCCGGTCGATCGAGGAAGCGGTCGGGCACGCCGAGCTGCTCGACACCACCGATGCGGTCGCGCACTGGAAGGCGGCCGGCCTCGACCTCGCGCCGATCCTGCACATCCCCGACGTCGACGGGCCGCGGCACTGCGTCACCGCGCAGGACCACGGGTTGGACCGCGCGCTCGACAACACGTTGATCCAGCTGAGCGAAGGAGCATTGGCGGACGGCGCACCCGTGCGGTTGGAGCTGCCGATCCGCAACGTCAACCGCACCGTCGGCACGATGCTGGGTCACGAGGTGACCAAGCGCTACGGCGAGGGCGGCCTGCCCGACGACACCATCGACGTCACGTTCACCGGCTCCGCCGGGCAGTCGTTCGGGGCGTTCGTGCCCCGCGGCGTCACGTTGCGGTTGCTCGGTGATGCCAACGACTATGTCGGCAAGGGCCTGTCCGGCGGCCGACTGGTCGTCCGCCCGCATCCCGACGCGCCGTTCCGGGCCGAGGAGAACATCGTCGCGGGCAACGTGAGCCTCTACGGCGCAACGAGCGGGGAGGCATTCATCCGCGGTGTCGTGGGGGAGCGGTTCTGCGTGCGCAACTCGGGTGCGACCGCCGTGGTGGAGGGTGTCGGCGACCACGCGTGCGAGTACATGACCGGTGGTCGCGTCGTCATCCTCGGACCGACCGGGCGCAACGTCGCGGCCGGCATGAGCGGCGGTGTCACCTACGTCCTCGACCTGGCCGAACAGCGGCTCAACCGCGAGATGGTCGACCTCGACCCGCTCGACGAGGACGACCGCGCGTTCCTGCGCGAGATCGTGGCGAAGCATGCGGCCGAGACGGCGTCCACCGTCGCGACCTCCTTGCTCACCGATTGGGAAACGGCCGTGGAGAGGTTCAGCAAGGTGATGCCGCGCGACTACAAGCGCGTGCTCCAGGCGGCACAAGCCGCGCAGTCCCAGGGCGTCGACGTCGACGAGGCGATCATGGCGGCGGCACATGGCTGACCCACGCGGCTTCCTCACCACCCCGCGCGAGACACCGACCCGGCGGCCGGTCGATGTGCGCATCCGTGACTGGCGTGAGGTCTACGAGGACTTCCCCAACGAGCGGTTGCAGCAGCAGGCCGGCCGGTGCATGGACTGCGGCATCCCGTTCTGCCACCAGGGCTGCCCGCTGGGCAATCTGATCCCGGAGTGGAACGACCTGGTCTGGCGCGACGACTGGCGCGAGGCGATCGAGCGGCTGCACGCCACGAACAACTTCCCGGAGTTCACCGGGCGGCTGTGCCCGGCGCCCTGCGAAACCGCGTGCGTGCTCGGCATCAACCAGGATCCCGTCACGATCAAGCAGGTCGAGGTCGAGATCGCGGAACGCGCCTGGGACGAGGGCTGGGTCAGCCCGCAGGTGCCGGAGCGGCTGTCCGGGAAGACCGTCGCGGTCGTCGGCTCGGGGCCGGCAGGTCTCGCGGCCGCGCAGCAGCTGACTCGCGCCGGGCACACCGTGGTCGTCTACGATCGAGCCGACCGCATCGGTGGACTGCTGCGCTACGGCATTCCCGAGTTCAAGATGGAAAAGCGGTTCCTCGACCGCCGGCTCGCACAGATGGAGGCCGAGGGCACGAGGTTCCGCCCCGGCGTCGACGTGGGTGTCGATCTCACTGCCGACCAGCTGCGCAAGCGGTACGACGTCGTCGTACTCGCCGGTGGGGCGACCGCGCCGCGTGACCTGCCGGTGCCGGGACGCGAACTCGACGGCGTGCACTTCGCGATGGACTACCTGCCGCTGTCCAACCGGCTGCAGGAGGGTGATGACATCGCCGACGCTGCCGGGCAGCCGCCGATCACGGCCGCGGGCAAAGACGTCGTCATCATCGGCGGTGGTGACACGGGCGCCGACTGCCTGGGCACCGCGATCCGCCAGGGCGCGCGATCCATCACGCAGCTGGAGATCCTGCCTCGGCCGCCGGAGCAGCGCAACGACGCGATGCCTTGGCCGACGTACCCCATGGTGTTCCGGGTCTCCAGTGCGCACGAGGAGGGCGGCGACCGGGTCTTCGCGGTGTCGACCCAGCGGTTCGTCGACGACGGCAGCGGTCACGTGCACGCGCTGGTGCTCGCCGAGGTCGACGAGAAGTTCCAGCCTGTGCCCGGCACCGAGCGGGAGATCCCCGCGCAGCTCGTGCTGCTCGCGATGGGGTTCGTCGGTCCGGAGCGGGCGGGTTTGCTCGATGGGCTCGGGGTCGAGCTCGACGGCCGGGGCAACGTCGCGCGGTCGGCCGAGTGGGCCACCTCGGTGCCCGGGGTCTATGTCTGCGGCGACATGGGGCGCGGGCAGTCCCTGATCGTTTGGGCGATCGCCGAGGGTCGGGCTTGTGCCGCAGCCGTGGACCGCTATCTGATGGGTGACAGCCAGCTGCCGGCACCGGTGCAGCCGACGGACCGTCCGATCGCCTGAGCTCGACCTGACGTCCGCCCAGCACCGTCGTGCGCTACCCAGGTAGGGCCGCTCCCTGGGAGTGACAGTCGGCTGACCAGCCGTTTCCGCCATCGGCGACCGGCAAGGCCACCTGCATGACTGCGAACACGCTGAAGGGCAAGACCGTTGCGTTTCTCGTGGCAACGGAGGGCATCGAGCAGGTCGAGCTGACCGAGCCATGGAAGGCGGTCGAGGAGGCCGGCGGGACGCCCCGGCTCGTCGCCCCGAAGGGCGGCAGGGTGCAGGCGTTCAACCATCTCGACAAGGCGGACACGTTCGCCGTCGACGAGACCGTCGACGACGCGGACGTGGCGTCGTACGACGCGCTGGTCCTGCCCGGCGGTGTCGCCAACCCGGACCAGCTGCGCACCATCCCCGCCGCGGTGTCGTTCGCGAAGGGTTTCTTCGAGGCGGGCAAGCCGGTGGCCGTGATCTGCCACGGTCCCTGGACGCTGGTCGAAGCCGATGTCGTGCGGGACCGCATGATCACCAGTTGGCCAAGCCTCCAGACCGACCTGCGCAACGCTGGTGCCGACTGGCGTGACGAGGAGGTCGTCGTCTGCACGCAGGGGCCCAATACGCTGGTCAGCAGTCGCAAGCCCGACGACTTGAAGGCGTTCTGCCAGGAGCTCGTCGACGCGGTCGCCGCGTGATCTCATCGTGCCGGCCGCGAAGTGGCGGGGTGACAACACACCTGCCCGAGCAGCTCAGGTCTTTGGCCCGACGAACTCGTCGAGTGCCGCCACCGCCTCGCGGCGGGCGACCGAAATCGAGTTCCAGTTGTTCTGCTTCCAGGCGATGCCGAGCAGATCCAGGGCGCCGGTGAAGATGCCGCGGATGTCGTCCGAGACGTTGCTGAAGAAGTAGCGGGGATAGGTGTAGCGCTTCGTCGTCCCGCCGACCTGCCGGTCGGTCCAGTTCGTCACCCGGCAGCCGTCGCTGTGGATCAGCCCGCGGATCAGTGGCCGCGGGTCCGCCGCGACGAGCTCGCGCTGCCACGGCTCGAGCACGATGGGCCGAGTGTGTTTCATCCCGGGCCCGTGCTGCGGCAAGAGGTGCAGCCAGCGATTGGTGTTGCTCTGAACGACGGTGCAGCCTTCGGCGCTCACGCGGAAGACCGAACCTCCGACCACCGCCTTCATCGCGATCTCGACCTCATCCATGACCGTGGGGTAGGTGTCGCAGCAGTACACGCGAAGAACATGGCCACGACCGGCCCGCTGGATGCTTCCATCGCCAAGGTACTGGCCGAGCAGGTAGAGGTATTCCACACGCACCTCGGCCATGGAGTCGTCACACGCGGGGCACCTGCAGGCCTTGATTCGAGGGGCAAAGCATCCGTTGCGGGCGCGCCACTCGCGCAGTGTCGACCGGTTGATGCCCGTGTCCAGGCAGATCGACCGCAGGCTCTCGCCGCGGGCCAGCCGGGCGAGGGCGCCCGCACGCGTAGCTGCGTCGTACATGCCGTCATGGTGCGGACCAACACCGACAATTTCGACGCGCTGAGTGCCCCGGGTCGGATTCGAACCGACACTGTATGGGTTTTGAATCCATCGCCTGCTGCCAGTTGGGCTACCGGGGCCCGTCGTACAGAATAAGTGGTCGCTACCCTTCTGCGCGTGACAGCGATGCAACGGCGCGTGCTCATCGCGGAGGACGAGGCGCTGATCCGCCTCGACCTCAAGGAGATGCTCGAGGAGGAGGGCTACGACGTCGTCGGCGAGGCCGGCGACGGGGAGCAGGCGATCCGCCTCGCGGAGGAGCTCAACCCCGACCTCGTCATCCTCGACGTGAAGATGCCGGTCCTCGACGGCATCTCCGCGGCCGAGCAGATCGTCGAGAAGCGCATCGCGCCCGTCGTG
>DASTWK010000013.1:0-24512 GCA_035776655.1 Mycobacteriales bacterium
CGCGTGTGCCTGATCATCTCGGCCCGGGAGCCGGTTTGTGCCGCCGGTGGCGGGCGCGGGGCCCGCGCCGGCGGAAGTCCGATGGGTGGTCGCGCCGCCGGTCAGAGCGGTGCGGCCGCGACGGTGTCCGTGACGAGCGGGTCGGTGAGCCGCACGTGCAGGCCGGGTGGGCCGGTCGGTGCGGCGGTCACCGACGGCGTCTCGTCCAGCCGACCCTGCGCCAGCCGGGTCACCCGCGGGGCGACCGGTGTCGAGAGGGCTGCGGCCTGACGAAGCGCTGTCAGGACGTCGTCGGGTCGTACGGCGGGTGTGGTGTGCCGGACAACCAGATCGAGTATCGCACAGTCGCTGCTCGCCGCCGGCGTACCGGACGCCGGCGCGCCGTCACCGACGCCCGGCCACCGATGCGGGTCCGCCGCCGGGGCGGCGGCCAGCGCGACGACGGCGGCGCGGGCGTCGACCACCCGCTTGCCGTCCTTGGTCACCCGCTCGACCGGGGCTTCCGCGAGCGCCAGGAACCGCTCGGCGGCAGCCGCCGCTGCGCCGGCGCTGACCCCGAGCAGCTCGGCCCGCCACAGCGACGCCTCGATCCGCTCGGCCAGGCTGGCTCCGTCGGCCTCGACGACGTCGAGCACGTCCAGGCCCGGCGGCAGGGCGCCGTCGAGCTGGCGCCGCAGCTCGGCGGGGTCGCGGCGCTGGGCCAGCCCGACCTCGAGGTACTCCGCCTCCGAGGCCACGCCGGTGGGCGCGGCGCCGACGTAGGAGATCTTCGGATGCGGGGAGAACCCGGCGCTGTAGGCCATCGGGACTGCGGCGCGGCGCAGCGCACGCTCGAAGGCACGGGCGAAGTCCCGATGGCTGGTGAACCGCAGCCGACCCCGCTTGGCGTAGCGGATGCGCAGCCGCTGCACCACCGGCGGCGGCGGCGGTCCGTCCGGCTGCCTAGCCATGCGCCGTGCGGGGCGGGGCGCCCGGGGCCGAGCTCATCAGACGACCGACAGCGGCAGGAGCGCGCGGCCGGTGGGACCGACCTGGATCTCCGTGCCCATCGTGGGGCAGACGCCGCAGTCATAGCAGGGGGTCCAGCGACAGTCGTCGACCTCGACCTCGCGCAGCGCGTCCTGCCAGTCCTCCCACATCCAGTCCTTGTCCAGGCCGGCGTCGAGGTGGTCCCACGGCAGCACCTCGGCGAGCTCGCGCTCGCGGGTGGTGAACCAGTCGAGTGACACCGGCGCGCCGGCGAAGACCTCGGCGGCGGCGCGTTCCCAGCGCTCGAAGGAGAAGTGCTCGCTCCAGCCGTCGAACCGGCCGCCGTCCTCCCAGACGCGCCGGATCACCGCCCCCACCCGGCGGTCACCGCGGGCGAGCAGGCCCTCGATGATCGACGGGCGGCCGTCGTGGTAGCGGATGCCGATGGACTTGCCGTAGTCGCGGTCGTTCATCACCGCCGCCTTGAGCTTCTTGAGGCGGGCGTCGACCGTCGGCCAGTCCAGCTGTGCGGCCCACTGGAACGGCGTGTGCGGCTTGGGCACGAACGCGCCGATCGAGATCGTGCAGCGGATGTCCTTCCTGCCCGCTGCCTCCCGGCCGGTCTTGATCACCCGCTTGGCCATCTCGGCGATCTGCAGGACGTCGTCGTCGGTCTCGGTCGGCAGGCCGCACATGAAATAGAGCTTCACCTGCCGCCAGCCGTTGCCGTAGGCAGTCGCGACGGTCCGGATCAGGTCGTCCTCGGTCACCATCTTGTTGATCACGCGACGCATGCGTTCGCTGCCGCCTTCGGGGGCGAAGGTGAGGCCCGTCCGCCGGCCGTTGCGGCTGAGCTCGTTGGCCAGCGTGACGTTGAACGCGTCAACCCGAGTCGACGGCAACGACAGCGACACCGACTCGCCGTCGTAGCGGTCGGCGAGGCCCTTGGCGATCTCAGCGATCTCGGAGTGGTCGGCGCTGGACAGCGACAGCAGCCCGACCTCGTCGAAACCGGTGGCGGCGACCCCGCGCTGCACCATCTCACCGACGGTGCTGATCGAGCGCTCCCGCACCGGCCGGGTGATCATGCCGGCCTGGCAGAACCGGCAGCCGCGGGTGCAGCCGCGGAAGATCTCCACCGAGTAGCGCTCGTGCACGGTCTCGGCGAGCGGGACCAGCGGCTTTTTCGGGTAGGGCCACGCGTCGAGATCCATGACCGTGTGCTTGGCCACCCGCCACGGCACGCCGGCCTTGGCCGCGGCCGGACTGGGCGCCACCCGGCGGATGCGCCCGTCGGGCAGGTAGTCCACGTCGTAGAACGCGGGGACGTAGACGACGCCGTCGGTGGCCAGGCGCAGCAGCAGCCCGGCGCGGCCACCGGGGCGACCGGCCGACTTCCAGTCACGGACGATGTCGGTGATGCGCAGGGCGGCTTCCTCGCCGTCGCCGAGCACGGCGGCGTCGAGGAACTCGGCGATCGGCTCGGGGTTGAACGCCGCGTGCCCGCCCGCGATGACCAGGGGGTGCTCGTCCCCCCGGTCGGCGGCGGCCAGCGGGATGCCGGCGAGGTCGAGCGCGGTCAGCAGGTTGGTGTAGCCGAGCTCGGTGGAGAAGCTGATGCCGAACAGGTCGAACGCGGCGACCGGTCGGTGCGCGTCGACGGTGAACTGCGGGATGCCGTGCGCGCGCATGACGGCTTCGAGGTCGGGCCACACGCTGTAGGTGCGCTCCGCGAGCGCGTCGACCCGCTCGTTGAGGACCTCGTAGAGGATCTGCACGCCCTGGTTGGGCAGGCCGACCTCGTAGGCGTCCGGATACATGAGCGCCCAGCGGACGACCTCGCCCGCACCGGCGGGCCCGCACCAGTCCTTGACGACGGCGTGCTGCTCGCCGCCGACGTACTGGATCGGCTTCTGCACCTGCGGCAGCAGCGGCTCCAGCCGCGGCCACACGCTCTCGGGAGCAGTCTCGCGAGCCATGCGACCAGGCTACGTGCGGGTGCGCATGTGGACGTTCTGCAGCAGCCCGACGGCGAGCATGCTGGCGAACATCGACGAGCCGCCGTAGGACACGAACGGCAACGGCAACCCGGTCACCGGCATGATGCCGACGGTCATCCCGATGTTCTCGAACGCCTGGAAGCCGAACCAGCAGACGACCCCCACCGCCACGAGCATCCCGAACGTGTCCTCGGCGCGGGAGGCGATCGACAGCCCGCGCCACAGGACGACCCCGACGAGCAGCACGATCAGCCCGGAGCCGAGCAGCCCGAGCTCCTCGCCCGCGACCGTGAACACGAAGTCCGTGTTCTGCTCCGGCACGAACTGACCGTTGGTCTGGGTGCCGTGGAACAGGCCCTTGCCGAGCCAGCCGCCGGAGCCGATCGCGATGCGGGCCTGGTGGGTGTTGTAGCCGAAGTTCTGGGTGTCCTTCGTCGGGTGGGTGAACGCGGTGAACCGGTCGATCTGGTACTGCTTCAGCAGGTGCAGATGGGTGATCACCAGCGCCCCGATGATCGCGACGGCGAGCATGCCGACCACCCACCGCGCGTCAACGCCGCTGATCGCGATGAGCCCGAAGATGACGAACGCGATGACCATCACGGTGCCGACGTCGGGCTGCTTGAGGATCAGCAGGATCGGCACCGCGCAGGCGGCCAGCGTCAGCCAGACGTCGCGGTTGTCCGGCGCGGTCTCCCGGTCGCGCCGCTCCCCCAGCAGCATGGCGGCGAGCACGATCAGGGCGATCTTGGCGAACTCCGACGGTTGCACCTCGAAGCCGGGCCCCACCTTGATCCAGGAGTGCGAGCCGTTGACCGTCTCGCCGTGCACGAGCACCGCCACGAGCCCGATCAGAGAGGCGAGATAGACGACGGGGGTGTAGGCGCGGATCGTGCGGTAGTCGACCATCGCCGCCACCGAACCCAGCGCGACGCCGATCGCGATGTTGAGCAGGTCTCGCTTGAGGTCGCCGTTGGGGTCGAGACCCTGTGCGATGTTCTCCGGCCGGGTCGCGCCCCACACGAGCAGCGCCCCGAACGTGCACAGGGCCGCGACCGCTCCCATGAGGATCCAGTCGAGCCGGCGGAGCGGGGACTCGCGGTCGAGCGCCCGCTCGCGCAGCGACTGCTCGCGCCGGCGGACGGCGTACGGAGCGCCGCGGGGGGTGGTCCAGTCGGTCACGAGGCCTCCCCCGGCTTCCGCTCGGCGGAGCGGGGGGGCAGGGCCGGCGGCAGGCCGAGGTCCGGCCAGGCGCCGGACGCCACGCTGCGACCGCCGGTCGTGGTGCTGCCCGCGCCGGGACCGGCATGCGCCGGGCCGGTGGTGACGCCGGAGAGCTGGGGCAGCCCGGACGGGGGCTGCCCGGTGGGGAACGCGGCCTGGTGACCCTCGACGCCGAAGACGGTGTCCCAGACCTGACGGACGGCAGGGGCCGCAACGGTGCCACCGACGCCGCCCTTGTCGACCATGATCACGCAGGCGAACCGGGGTTTCGCGTCCTTGGCCAGCCCGGCGAAGGAGGCGAACCACGCGGAGGTGAGGCTCCGGTTGAGGCCGATCTCGGCGGTGCCGGTCTTGCCGCCGACCCGCACCTTGTTCATCGGGAACCCGGTGAAGGCGGTCGCGGCGGTGCCGTGCAACGGCACGTCGTACATGGCGTTGCGGATGTAGTCGAGGACCGTGCGCGAGAGCGGCAGGTGGTCGCGCACCGGGGCGTTGAGCCGCTTGACGACGTTGCCGTCGGGACTGACGATCGCCCGGCCCAGCCGGGGTTGGAAGACGGTGCCGCCGTTGGCCAGGGCGGCGTAGGCCGTCGCCAGCTGCAGCGGCGAGACCAGCACCGAGCCCTGGCCGATGTCCTCGATGAGCTGGTCGCCCGGGTTGAACCGCCAGCCGTCGGTGCAGTACTCCTGGTCGAAGGCCTTGATCGGGTCCTTGGCCGGCCGGCGCTTGGCGCCGATGCAGTAGTCCCGCTTGGTCTGCTTCCAGCGCAGCAGCTGGTTGCGCCGGTCGGCGATGTGCCCGACGGTCGCGTTGGGCAGGTCGACACCCGGCGGCTCGCCCAGCCCGAAGTCGCGGGCGATGTGCTGGACGCCCTCCACGGGCTTCTTGCCGGCGTGGATCAACCGCTCGTCGCGCAGCCAGTCGGCGTAGGCCAGCCGGTAGTAGACCGTGTCGCAGGACTGCACGATCGTGTCGTGCAGGTTGATCGGACCGGAGGCCTCACCCTCGAAGTTGCGGAACGAGCTGGCTCCGATGGAGAACGACGACGAGCAGTCGTAGTAGTGCGACAGCGACGCGGTGCCGTCGTGCAGCAGCCCCGCCGTGGAGATCAGCTTGAACGTGGAGCCGGGTGAGTAGGCGCTCGCGTAGGCCTTGTCCACCAATGGGAAGCCCGGCGCCTTGCGCAGGTGGGCGTAGACCTTCGGGTCGATGCGGCCCGCGTCCCACAGCGAGGGGTCGTACGTCGGGTACGACGCCATCGCCACGACGTGGCCGGTCTTCACATCGAGCACGACGCCCGCGGCGAAGTCCGCGGGCCCGCCGTAGCCGGCCGTGCCCAGCTGCCGGGCGTGCTTGACGGCGCCGGCCAGCGCGCTCTCCAGCGTCGCCTGGACCCGCGCGTCCAGACTGGTCACGAGCGTGTCGCCGGGCTCGGGCGGCGTCTCCTTGAGGGTGCCGGTGACGGCGCCGATGTGGTCGACCGCGACCTGGGTCAGGCCGGCGCGACCGCGCAGGTAGTCGTCGTACTGCTTCTCCAGCCCGGTCGAGCCGACGTAGTCGCGCTGCCGGGCCGCCCGCTCGGAAGCCGGCAGCTTGGCCAGCTCGGCCTGGGTGATCGGCCCGAGGTTGCCGATGACGTGGGTGCCATAGGCGCCGAGCGGTTTGGCGTAGTGCCGGATGGCTGCGAGCTCGGCGGTGACACCGGGGAACTCCTCCTTGCGTTCGAGGATCTGCAGCGCGAGCTGGGTGGAGTGCCGGTCGTTCTTGAGCTGGGTGACCGGGATCGGCTCATATTGCGATCCGTTCCAGCAGCCTTTCGGGGCGCCGGGGCCGCACAGCTGGATGCGCGCGTGCAGCTGCCCGTAGGGCATGGCGAGGACGCGAGCCAGCCGGTGCAGCACGGCCTTGCCGCCGTCGGACTGGCGCATGAGCGCGATCCGGTCCACGGACACGACCAGCGCCGTGTCGTTGCGGGCGAAGGCGCGGCCGGCGTCGTCGACGATCTGCCCGCGCGGGGCGGGCGTGATGATGTCGCGGACCTGGTTGTTGGCGGCGAGCTGCTGGTACTGCGGCCCGGCGAGGACCTGCAGGTACCACAACCGGCCGAACAGCGTCGCGAGCAGCGACACGATCAGCACGCGCAAAACGATGATGCGCAGCCGTGACCGGTCGCTCACGGGTGGAACTCCAATGTCATGCGGCGGGTTCTGCGCGTCGTACGGCGGCGGCGAGAAGAGGTACGACGAACGGCGCGAGAACCACATCGTAGAGAACTGTCGCCGCAAGGGAATGGGCTACGGCGGTCCCAGTCACCCGCGGATCCCCGACCAGCGCGCCCACACCGGCGAAGACGAGCACGGCGACGGCGCTGCCGAACGCGACGAGCACCATCGTCGTGACGACCGACCGTTCCTCGGCATCCTCGACGAGGCCGGCGACGTAGCCGGCGACGGCGAAGGCCAGCGCCAGCCGGCCGATCGTGTGGTCGGCCGGGGGCAGTACGTCGGCAGCCAGGCCCACCCCGAAGCCGACGATCGCGCCGTGCAACGGCCCGCCGCACAAGGCGAACGCGAGCACGCACAGCAAGGGCAGGTCCGGCCAGCCGCCGGGCAGCGGCAGCCGCGCGATCAGCGACGCCTGCAACAGCAGTGCCGTGAACGCCACCGCGACGACGAGCAGCCCGCGGCGCACGCTCAGGGGCTCCCCGTCGGCGACGGCGAGCGGCGGCCGGCGGGCTGCCGTCCCGTGGCAGGGGATGTCCCAGCAGCGGGCGAGGTGCCCGGGGACGGTGAGGCGCTGCCAGGCGAGGAGGTGGCACCCGGGGCGGGGGTGCTCGAGGGGCTCGCGGCGGGAGACGGGGTCGGGGACGGCGGCAGCAGCGAGTTGCGCGGCACCGTCCGCGGCATCCCGACGATGACACCGACGACGTCGATGGCGGTGTAGTTGACGTAGGGGGCGACGACGCCGCGGCGGAACAGTTCGCCCGGCGTCGGCTCGACGCGAGTGATGTGGCCGATCGGGATCTCGGGAACGAACGGGACGTCGCCCTTCGACCCGAAGGTCACCAGCCGCTCACCAGGCTTGATCTGGGCCTGAGGGTTGAGCAGCTTGAAGGTCATCGGCGAGTGTCCGCCGCCTTCGACGAGACCGACCTGCTGGCTGGTCTCCAGTCGCGCCCCGGCGGTGAACGTGGGGTCGCTCGCCAACAGGACGGTGGAGGTGGTGGGTCCGACGTCGACGGTTCGGCCGACCAGGCCGTCGCCGTTGATGACCGTCTCGTTGCGCCGGATGCCGTCCCGGCTGCCG
The DNA here is from genome assembly GCA_035776655.1 of Mycobacteriales bacterium. GTDB lineage: Bacteria > Actinomycetota > Actinomycetes > JAFAQI01 > JAFAQI01 > DASTWK01. The sequence continues at coordinate 7,500 of DASTWK010000013.1, forward strand.
ATGTCGATCGTCGCGGTCCACTCGAAGCCGAGGTCACTGCCGATGCCGACGACCCGCGCGGCGACGATGCGGAAGTGCCCCCGGCCGGCGAGGTGGAGCAGCTTCTCCGCGGCGAGGAGGTGGGCGCGGTCGCCGTCGGTCGTGCGGAGCTGGGTCAACAGGTGCTGGTTCTGTTTGCGCAGCCGCGCGTTCTCGTCCTTGTAGCTGTTGAGGTGACCGAGACTGCCGAAGAACGAGCCCACCGGGTCGACGACTGCGCTCACCGCGCGCTCGACCGGGCCGAAGACCGCGTTGCCGAGCGAGCGCAGCGGCCCGCCGCCACCGGAGCGATAGTCCAGCGTGATCAGGGTGAACGCCGTGAGCAGCAGCATGGCGAGCACGAGTCGCGCCCGCCGGGAGTCCCTCACCGGACGCTCAACGGGTCACAGGATCCGGGACCGACTCGGCCGGCGTGGCACGCTGACAGCCCCATGATCGTCTCGGCGGATGGGCGGAGGGGCGCCGTACCGTCAGTGGCGGGGTTCGGAGATCAGCACCTGCTGCAGCGCTTCGAACTCCTCGACGCACTTGCCGGCGCCGCGGGCAACCGAGTGCAGCGGGTTGTCGGTGATGTGGATCGGCATGCCGGTCTCGTGCTTCAGCCGCTCGTCGAGGCCGCGCAGCAGCGCGCCGCCGCCGGTGAGCACGATGCCACGGTCCATCACGTCGCCGGAGAGCTCCGGTGGGCACTTGTCGAGGGTGGTCTTGACCGCGTCGACGATGGCGTTGACCGGCTCCTCGATGGCCTTGCGGATCTCCTCGCTGCTCACCACGATCGTCTTGGGCAGGCCGGAGACGAGGTCGCGCCCACGGATCTCGGCGTGCGGTTCGTCCGGCGCCGGGAACGCGGAGCCGATCGCCATCTTGATCTCCTCGGCGGTGCGCTCGCCGAGCATCAGGCTGTATTCCTTCTTGACGTACTGGATGATCGCGTTGTCCAGCTCGTCGCCACCGACCCGGATCGACTGGCTGGTCACGATGCCGCCGAGGGAGATGACGGCGACCTCAGTGGTGCCACCACCGATGTCGACGACCATGTTGCCGGTCGGCTCGTGGACCGGCAGCCCCGCGCCGATCGCGGCGGCCATCGGCTCTTCGATGATGTAGACCTTGCGGGCACCAGCCTGGTAGCCGGCGTCCTTGACCGCGCGCTGCTCCACGCCGGTGATGCCGGACGGCACGCACACGACCACCCGCGGCTTGGCGAAGTGCCGGCGGCGGTGCACCTTCTGGATGAAGTAGCGCAGCATGCGCTCGGTCGTCTCGAAGTCGGCGATGACGCCGTCCTTCAGCGGGCGGATCGCGACGATGTTGCCGGGCGTGCGCCCGATCATCCGCTTCGCCTCGGTGCCGACAGCCAGGATGCCGGACGTGTTGGTGTTGATCGCGACGACGCTGGGCTCGTTGAGGACGATGCCCTTGCCGCGGACGTAGACGAGCGTGTTGGCGGTGCCGAGATCGACCGCCATGTCCCGGCCGAGGAACGCGAGGTTGTTCGCCATGAGCGGGGAGGGGCCTTCCGGAACAGGGAAAACAGGCAGCGCCTCAGATGCTAGCCGTGGCAACCGATTTTGCCGAAATTGTGATGGCCCCGGTGCCGATCCGCACCGGGGCCATCACTGAGCGTCCTCGGATCAGTGCAGCGCGTTCGGCAGCGTCGTGTAGATCCCCGAGTTGATCGTGCCGAGGCCCGTGGTCTGGTCCCAGCCGCGCCCGAGCGTCAGCGACGAGTCCTGCCCGAAGGTGCGGACGCTGTTGACCGTCCCGTTCGAGGCGTCGACGCCGTTGACGTAGTCGACCCGCACGTTGCCGGCGTCCGGCAGCGCGGTGCGCGAGCCCTGGGCCTGGACGTCGGACAAGCCGGAGCGCAGACCGTAGAAGACGCCCGGCCCGACCACGTTGGCCCCTTGGTGGGCCCGCGAGGCCTGGTCGACCAGGGCGATGACGCCCGCGAGCAGCGGGCTCGCCAGGCTGGTGCCACCGATGCGGTACTCGCCGTAGCGGACGTCGTGGGACGGGAACGTCTGCGTCTCCCCGACCAGCATGCCGGTCGTCGGGTCGGCGTCCATCGAGACGTCCGGCACGCCCCGGCTGCCGCTGCAGCCGGTCGTCACCGTCTGCCAGCTCGGCTGGGCGAAGGCGGCGGAGCAGCCGCCGCCGGAGCCGTAGAGGAAGGAGGGGTCGTTCCAACCGGTGCCGCTCTGGGTCGCCTTCTCCGTGCCCCAGCCGGAGGTGCCGACGATCGTGTTGCTCGCCCCGATGCCCACGCTCGTGCCACCGACGGCGACGACGAGCGGGTCCGACGCCGGGTAGTCGACCTGCTTCGTGCCGGTGGCCGCGAGCTCGTCGCCGTCGTCGCCGGAGGAGAACAGGAACGCCTTGCCCTGATCGATGCCGGCGGCGAACACCTGGTCGTACGCAGTGAACACGTCCGGCGTGTCGAGCGTCTCGTAGCCGTCCCAGGAGTTGGTGACGACGTCGACGTCCGGGTCGTTCGCCGCGTCGTTCAGCGCGACGAGGAAGCCGGAGTCGTCGCAGTTGGCCGCGCCGAAGTATTCGATGTTGGCCTGGGGCGCCATGGCGTGGACGGCCTCGACGTCCAACGTCTCCTCACCGAGCCAGCCGTCGGCACCACACGCCTGCTGCAGGCTGAAGTCGCTCGCGAGGTGCTCGAAGTAGTTCGTGTTCATGACGAGCGGCGGAGCGGTCGGGTCGTGGTTGGCGATGTATTGGTTGGCGTCCTGGACCATCGTGGGCGAGTAGTAGGCGTCCGTGATGGCGACGGTGCTGCCGCTGCCCTTCAGGCCGCTGCTGGTCACGCCGTAGGCGCCGCGCAGCTGGGTCGGGGTGTAGCCGGCGACGGCATACGGCAGCGTCTTGTTGTTGTACGTCGGCAGGCTGGTTGCCGTCTTCTCGCCGTAGTAGGCCGAGAGTGGGCCGGCGTTGGCGAACCCCGCCGGCGGGGGCTCGACCCGATCGCTCGGCCGGTTGAGGTGGCTCGCGGTGTCGAGTCCGGTGAAGCCGGCGATGCTCGCGGCGAGGTCGGCCGGCACCTGCGGGTCGTTCGCCGGCGCCCGCCACGTCTGGCCCCGCACGGAGTAGTTGTCGAGCTGAATCGACAGCGCCTTGGCGACTTGCGCGACGCTCCCGCTGGCGGCGACGTATTGGTGGCTGGCCGGCGTCTCGGTGACGGCCAGTCCGGCGGCGCGCAGCCAGGAGGCAACAGCGTCGGCCTCGGCGGCTGTCTGCGCGTAGCGCTGCTGGAACTGCGCCGGCGTCAGGTAGTGCCCGAACTGCGGGCTGCTCGGATCGCTGACCGCGACCGCCAGCGCCTGCGCCTGCGCCTCGTTGCGCAGAGCGAGCCAGACGTGCAGGTCGACATGGTCACTCGCATTGGCGTGCCCGACGTCGCGTGCCGCGGTCGCCCACGACGGACGACTGCCGGTGTGGCGCACGGTGCCGGGCGATGCGGCGGTGGCGGCCGTCGGCGCGACGATCCCGACCAGAGTGCCGACTGCGACAGACGCGACGCCGATGCGCAGGGGTGGGCGCATGCTTGGTCCCTTCGACGACATGTCTCGCCACGATGCGCGGCGAGATGCCGGTATTAGAGACCTCTGGGCCCGAACAACGCAAGAGTGAACTCTGCAGGTCTTTCGCGCCGTTGCCGCCGGAAACGCGAATGTTGCGGCGGTTAGCCCAGATTCGGGAAGAACAACGCGACCTCGCGGCTGGCCGACTCCGGGGAGTCCGAACCGTGGACGAGGTTCTCGCCGATCTCCAGGGCGAAGTCGCCACGGATCGAGCCAGGTGCGGACTTGACCGGGTCGGTGACCCCCATCAGCGCGCGCACGGCCTCGTGCGCTCGCGGGCCCTCGGCGACGAGGGCGACCAGCGGGCCGCTCGTGATGAAGTCGACGAGGCCCTCGAAGAACGGCTTGCCCTGGTGCTCGGCGTAGTGCTGCTCGGCGGTGGCGCGGTCGAGCGTGCGCATCTCGAGGGCGGCGATCCGCAGGCCCTTGCGCTCGATGCGACCGATGATCTCACCGGCAAGCCCACGCGCCACGCCGTCGGGCTTGACCAGGACCAGGGTTCGCTCTGCGGCAGACACGAGCGGCAAGCCTACCGGCCGGCTCAGCCGCGCCAGAGGCGCAGGTAGTAGAGCCAGAGGCCGGCGAAGAGCATGCCCACGACGTACATCGGCCACGTGACGACGCCGGCGGCGACCGCGACCGGCTGCGCGACGGTGCCCAGTGCCAGCCCGCCGCGACCGCCGCGGAGCCGGCCTAGTGCGATGGCGGCCGCGATCAACAACGCCACGAGCCCGAGGAGATAACCGATGTGCCAGCCGACGACGTGCCCGCGCTCCGCGGTCGCGACAGCGGGCGTGGCGAGCAGCAGCACCAGTGACTCCAACGACAACGCCCCGATGCCGACGCCGACGAGGCCCCGCGGCGCGGCCGGCCGCACCGATGCCGCGCCCGGGCCGTCCCCGCCGGCCGGCTGCCCGACCGGTTCGGTCGTCGACTCGGGCTCGGTCACGAGCCCACCAGCAGCTGGCGCGCATCGCCGACGGTCACGATCGAGCCGGTCACGAGAACCCCGCCGCCACCCAGCCCACCGGACTCGGCGGCAGTCACGGCCATCTCGATCGCGTCGTCGAGCCGAACCGCCACCTCCACCCGCCCGGCGCCCAGGACGTCGCGCGCGACCTCGGCCAGCGCTGCCGCCGGCAGCGCCCGCGGCGAGGTGTTGGTGGTCACGACCACGCTGCTGAGCACCGGCTCCAGCGCCTCCAGAACACCGGCGACGTCCTTGTCGCCGAGCACGGCGACGACCCCGACGAGCCGATCGAAGCTGAACGCCTCGTCGACCGCCGCCGCCAGCGCGGCCGCACCGGCCGGGTTGTGCGCGCCGTCGAGGATCACCGTGGGACTGCGGCGGACCACCTCGAGGCGCCCGGGCGAGCGGACGGCCGCGAACGCCGCCCGCACCACGTCGACGTCCAGTGCCCCCCGCCCCTGGGCACCGAAGAACGCCTCGACTGCCGCCAGCGCACACGCCGCGTTGCCCGCCTGGTGGGCGCCGTGCAATGGCAGGAAGATCTCGTCATAGCTGCCCCCGATGCCCTCGAGGTCGAGCAGCTGCCCGCCGAGCGCCACCGATCTCGAGCGGACGCCGAAGTCGCGGCCGGCCCACACCGCACCGGCATGGACGTCCGCGACTCGAGCGGCCAGCACCCGCTCGGCGTCCGGCGGCTGCACCGCCGACACCAGCGTGGCTCCGTCGTGCACGATCGCGGCCTTCTCGGTCGCGATCGCCTGCACGGTGTCGCCGAGGATGCCGACGTGGTCCAGCCCGATGGGGGTCACCACTGCCACCGGCGCCTGGATGACGTTGGTCGCGTCCCAGCGGCCGCCGAGCCCGACCTCGACGACTGCGACGTCGACCGGCGCGTCGGCGAACGTCGCGAACGCCATGCCGGTGAGCACCTCGAAGAACGTCATCCGCTCGTCATGCCGACCGTCGACGATCTCGACGTACGGCGCGATGTCGTCGTACGCGGCCGCGAACCGCTCGGCCTCGACCGGCACGCCGTCCAGCGCGATGCGCTCGGTGACTCGCTGCAGGTGCGGGCTGGTGTAACGACCGGTCCGGATGCCGAACTCGCGCAGCAGCGCGTCCACCATCCGGGCCGTCGTGGTCTTTCCGTTGGTGCCGGTCAGGTGGATCGACGGGTAGGCGCGCTGCGGAGACCCGAGCAGGTCGAGCAGGTCCGTGATGCGGTCGAGGTCGGGCACCATCCGGGTCGGGAACCGGCCCTCGAGCGCCTTCTCGACGCGCGCCAGTGCGGCCGCACCGTCACTACCGACCGCGCCGTTGTCCACGCGGGTCAGCCTACGGTTGCCCCATACGATGGCCGGCATGAGCGAGACGCCACGCGTGCCCGAGAAACCGTCGCTCGACGGCCTCGAGGACAAGTGGCTCGCCGTATGGGAGGAGCAGGGCACCTATCGCTTCGACCGGTCGAAGCCGCGTGAGCAGGTCTACGCGATCGACACCCCGCCACCCACCGTGAGCGGCTCCCTGCACGTGGGACACGTGTTCTCCTACACGCACACCGACCTGGTGGCGCGCTACCAGCGAATGCGCGGCCGCGAGGTCTTCTATCCGATGGGCTGGGACGACAACGGTCTGCCGACCGAACGCCGGGTGCAGAACTACTACGGCGTGCGGTGCGATCCGTCGCTGCCCTACGACCCGACCTACTCCCCCGCCAGCGAGGCAGGCACGGCGAAGGAGCAGACGCCGATCTCGCGCGGCAACTTCGTCGAGCTCTGCGAGCGGCTCACCGGCGAGGACGAGAAGGTCTTCGAGTCGGTCTGGCGCAAGCTCGGGTTGTCGGTCGACTGGTCGCACACCTACACGACGATCAGCCCGCAGGCGCGCGCGGTGGCGCAGCGCGGCTTCCTGCGCAACGTGGCGCGCGGTGAGGCCTACCAGGCCGAGGCGCCGACGCTGTGGGATGTCACGTTCCGCACCGCGGTGGCGCAGGCCGAGCTCGAGGACCGGGAGCGGCCGGGCGCCTATCACCGGGTCGGTTTCCCCCGCGCCGACGGCTCCGGGGTCGTGCACATCGAGACGACCCGCCCGGAGCTGCTGCCGGCGTGCGTGGCCCTGGTCGCCCACCCGGACGACGCCCGCTACCAGCCGCTGTTCGGAGCCACCGTGCGTACGCCGGTGTTCGACGCCGAGGTGCCGGTCGTCGCCCACCCGCTCGCCGACCCGGAGAAGGGCTCCGGCATCGCGATGATCTGCACGTTCGGTGACCTCACCGACGTGACCTGGTGGCGCGAGCTGCGGTTGCCGACGCGCGCGATCATCGGCGTCGACGGCCGGCTGTTGCCGGAGGCCCCGCGCGAGGTCGACGCGGCGGCGTACGCGCGGGTGGCGGGCAAGACCGTGCACTCGGCGCGGGAGGAGATCGTCGCGATGCTGCGTGAGGCGGGCGCTCTGGAGGGCGACCCGAAGCCGATCACGCACCCGGTCAAGTTCTACGAGAAGGGCGACAAGCCGCTCGAGATCGTCACCTCGCGGCAGTGGTACCTGCGCAACGGCGGGCGGGACAACGACCTGCGGGCCGCGTTGCTCGACCGCGGTCGGGAGCTGACCTGGCACCCGGACTACATGCGCACCCGTTACGAGAACTGGGTCGAGGGGCTCACCGGCGACTGGCTGATCAGCCGCCAGCGCTTCTTCGGGGTGCCGTTCCCGGTTTGGTACCGCCTGGACGGCGACGGCAACCCCGACTACGACGACCCGATCCTCGCCGACGAGTCGGCACTGCCGGTCGACCCGTCGAGTGACTGCCCGCCGGGCCACGACGAGGGGCAGCGCGGCAAGCCCGGCGGCTTCATCGGTGACCCGGACGTGATGGACACCTGGGCCACCTCGTCGCTGTCGCCGCAGATCGCCGCCGGCTGGGGCCGTGACGACGACCTGTTCGCCCGCGTCTTCCCGATGGACCTGCGGCCACAGGCCCACGACATCATCCGCACCTGGCTGTTCTCCACCGTCGTGCGCTCCCACCTCGAGCACGGATCGCTGCCGTGGACGCACGCGGCGATCTCGGGCTTCGTCGTCGACCCGGACCGCAAGAAGATGAGCAAGAGCAAGGGCAACGTCGTCGTGCCGACCGAGATCCTCGACAGCTACGGCGCCGACGCGGTGCGCTGGCGTGCGGCCGGGGCGCGGCCGGGCATGGACACGCCGTTCGACGAGGCGCAGATGAAGGTCGGCCGGCGGCTGACCATCAAGGTGCTCAACGCGTCGAAGTTCGCGCTCGGCCTGGGTGCCACCGGCGAGCTCGCGGACGTGACCCACCCGTTGGACCGGTCGCTGTTGGTGCGGCTGGCGGACGTCGTCGAGGCGGCGACGGCCGCGTTCGAGGGTTACGAGTACACCCGCGCGCTCGAGGTCACCGAGACGTTCTTCTGGACCTTCTGCGACGACTACGTCGAGCTGGTCAAGGAACGGGCCTACGGCGAGCGCGGGCCGGCGGAGCAGGCGTCCGCCAAGGCCGCGCTGGCGATCGCGCTGTCGGTGCAGCTGCGGCTGTTCGCACCGTTCCTGCCGTTCGTGACCGAAGAGGTGTGGTCGTGGTGGCAGGAGGGCTCGATCCACCGCACCGCGTGGCCGACGGTCGCCGAGGTCGCGGTCGACGAGGGCGAGGTGCGGCTGCTGGCGCTCGTGGGGGACGCACTGTCGCAGGTGCGCAAGGCCAAGTCGGAGGCGAAGCTGTCGATGCGCACCGACATCGCGGCGGTCACGGTCCGCGGCCCGGACGACGACCTGCGGCTGCTGGCGATGGCCGGCGACGACCTCAGCAGCGCCGGCCGCATCGGCCAGCTACAGCTGGACGGCGGCGCCGAAGTGCTGGCGGTGGACGTCAGGTTGTGACGCGGGTCTCCGGGAGGGCGACCGACTCCCCCGGCGACGTCGTGTGCTGGCGGGGCAGCCGGAGCGCACCTCGGTCGGCGAGGACGGCGTGGATGCGGGCGAGCTGCCGGTCGACCTCGATCCACTCGCCGCGATAGGCGCAGCTTCGCGCGATGTCGACCAGCCGGCGTACCTCGTCCAGCCGCGCGTCCACGACGCTGGCCCGCTGGCGCGCGGCCGCCTCGCGCGCATGCGCCCGCGCGCTCTGCACCGCTGCGGCCACGATCGGCGCGATGCACAGCAGGACCGCACGGTCGCGCTCGGTCCAGGCGTCGACGTCGACGGAGTCGATCTGCAGCAGACCGATGGCGTGGCCATCGGCGATGAGCGGGACGCCGAGATAGCTGCGTACGCCGGGGGTGGTGGCGCCGTCCTCGGCGACCGGAACCCCGGCCGAGATGTCCGGGAGGTAGACCGCGCTCTCGGTGAGGATGACGCGGCCCGCGACCGAACCGCCGAGAGGCACCCGGTGGGCCATCACGTGCGGCGGCGCCACCGGATCCGCGGCGGCCATCTGGATGAAGCCCTCGTCGTCGAGCAGCTGGATCGAACCACCGGTGAAGGCGAGGAGCGGGCGCAGGCACCGGAACAGCTCGCTCAGGAGATCGTCGATGTCGTGGCGGCTGGTGAGCTGGCGCGTCAACCGCACGAGAGCAGCATGCACCGACTCATCCAGAGGCACGCTGTCCATGACAACCGGAATGTCGCGACTTTTCCATAGCCCGGAGTGGCTATTCGGCCTGGATGCGGCGGCGTCAGAGATCGCGGCGGGAGGTGGCGAAGATCGCGACCGCACCGACGAGTGCGAGGTAACCGACCACGTAGGGACCGAGCCAGGCGCCGGCCGGCTCGCCGCCGCCGAGTGGACCGAGCCGGACGAGGAACCGGGTGAGCCCGACCTGGTCGACGGTGGTGAGCGACAGCGCGGCCTGGTAGAGCGCTTCGAACGGCAGCACCCAGCTCACCACGTGCGCGGCGTGCTCCAGGCTCCGGTTGCCGATGCCGTGACCGACCTGTCCCAGCAGGCCGGCGAACAGTCCGCTGCCGAGCACCATGAACGTGGCGATGCCGTTGGCGGTCGCGGTGAACACGACCGAGCCGAGCACGCACAGCGCCGCCAGCACCGACACAGCGGCGGCGAGCAGGACACCGGGGCCGACGAGGCGGTCCGGCGACCAGCTGCCGGTGCCGTGCAGGATGAGCAGGACAGCGGTGTAGACCACGGCGACGTAGCCGGCGCACACCACGGTCGCGGCCAGCCAGCGCGCGATGATCACCTGGGCGCGGCCGACCGGGCGTACGACGAGGGGCTGCAGCAAGCCGTTCTCCGCGTCGCCGCGCACGGTCGACAGGGTGAGGAAGGCGGCGAGCACGCAGCCGAGGAACAGCACCGCGAACATCGCCAACCCGTTGAGCGTGGCGCCGGCGAACTCGTGCCCGTCGACGCCGTCGGGTCCGCTGAACTGCGTGACCTGCCGGAACGCGGCCCGGCACCCGACGGCGTAGAGCACGAGGAACGCGATCGTCAGCAGCGTGACGATGACGAACACCCGACGGCGCAGCGACTCGCGCACCGCCCAGGACACCAGCACGGCCGTGGGTCGAGCGACCGCGACCAGCGCGGTCACGAGGTGTCTCCGGCGACGGCTTCGAGATAGACCTCTTCCAGTGTGCTCTGCAACGGCGTGACCTCGAACACCTGCTCGCCGTCGGCGACGAGGCGGGCGACGAGGGTGGGGATGTCGGCGCGGGTGACCCCGGCCACGACACGACTGCCCCGGTCGGTGTCGACGCGTACGCCGCGAGGTCGGGCGAGGTCGTGCGGCGCGCCTTCGGTGACGACGGCGCCGGCGCGCAGGATGACGACGCGGTCGCAGACCAGCTCGACCTCGCTGAGCAGGTGGCTGTTGAGCAGCACGGTGACGCCGCGGTCGCGCAGGTCGGCGAGCACGTCTCGGACCAGCCGTCGCCCGACCGGGTCGAGTGCCGACGTGGGCTCGTCGAGCAGCAACAGGCGGGGGTCGCCGACCAGCGCCTGCGCCAGCCCGAGCCGCTGCTGCATGCCCTTGCTCATCTCGTCGACCCGCAGCGCCGCCGCCTCCGGCAGCCCCACCCGCTCCAGCAGCGCGGCGCGTTCGGCGGTGCCGCCCTCGGAGCCGGCGAGCCGCTGGTGCAGCGCGAGCAGCTCGTCGGCGCGGGCCCAGGCCGGATAGCGGAACGTCTCCGCGAGATAACCGATCCGCTGCCGGGCGGCCCGGCTGCCGGCGCTCTGGCCGAAGACGCGGGCGGTGCCGCCGGTCTTGCGCACCAGGCCACAGACGATCTTCACCAGCGTCGACTTGCCGGCGCCGTTCGGGCCGAGCAGCCCGACCAGCTCGCCGCGGGCGAGGGTGACGTCGACGCCGCGCAGGGCGGTGCGGCGGCCGTAGCGCTTGACCAACCCACGCAGGGCGACGGCGTGGTCGGCCGACGGATCAGCCGCAGCTGTGGCGGTCACCCCCGGTGGCCCGGACACGTCGCCGCGGGTGCGGGCGCGCGGTCGGTCAGGCGGACTTCTCGCGCCGCTCGCGCTTGGGCGGGGTCGCGTCGCGCGGGACGAGCGTCGGGTTGACGTGCTCGAGCACGACCTCGCTGGTGATGACGACCTTGGCCACATCCTTGCGGGAGGGCACGTCGTACATCACCGACAGCAGCACCTCTTCCATGATCGCCCGGAGGCCACGGGCGCCGGTGCCACGCAGGATCGCCTGGTCGGCGATCGCCTCGAGCGCGTCGTCGCTGAACTCGAGCTCGACCCCGTCGAGCTCGAAGAGCTTCTTGTATTGCCGGACGAGCGCGTTCTTGGGCTCGGTGAGGATGCGGATGAGCGCGTCGCGGTCGAGGTTGTGCACGCTGGTGATGACCGGCAACCGGCCGATGAACTCCGGGATCATGCCGTACTTGAGCAGGTCTTCCGGCATCACGTCGGCGAACACGTCGGCCGTGTCGACATCGGCCTTGGGCCGGATGGTCGCGTTGAAGCCGATGCCCTTCTTGCCGACCCGCGACTCGATGACCTTGTCGAGACCGGCGAACGCGCCACCGACGATGAACAGCACGTTGGTGGTGTCGATCTGGATGAACTCCTGGTGCGGGTGCTTGCGACCGCCCTGCGGCGGCACGCTCGCCGTCGTGCCTTCCAGGATCTTCAACAGCGCCTGTTGCACGCCCTCGCCGGAGACGTCGCGGGTGATCGACGGGTTCTCGCTCTTGCGCGCGATCTTGTCGATCTCGTCGATGTAGATGATGCCCGTCTCGGCCTTCTTGACGTCGTAGTCGGCCGCCTGGATCAGCTTGAGCAGGATGTTCTCGACGTCCTCGCCGACGTAGCCGGCCTCGGTGAGGGCGGTGGCGTCGGCGATCGCGAACGGGACGTTGAGCATCTTGGCGAGCGTCTGAGCAAGCAGCGTCTTGCCGCAACCGGTCGGACCGAGCAGCATGATGTTGGACTTCTGCAGCTCGACCGGGTCCTTGTCGGCGGCGCCGGCCTGGACGCGCTTGTAGTGGTTGTAGACCGCGACGGACAGCGTCTTCTTGGCGTTGTCCTGCCCGATCACGTAGCCGTCGAGGAACTCGTAGATCTCTTTCGGCTTGGGCAGCTCGTCGAACTTGACGTCGGAGCTCTCGGTGAGCTCCTCCTCGATGATCTCGTTGCAGAGATCGATGCACTCGTCGCAGATGTAGACGCCAGGACCTGCGATGAGCTTCTTGACCTGCTTCTGGCTCTTCCCGCAGAAGGAGCACTTGAGCAGGTCGCCACCGTCACCGATGCGTGCCACCCGGTCTCCTTCGCGGATGCTCCTCGCCGGCCCGTCCCCGGCGGATGGGTACGACGGTACCGCCTTCGGCGGGTTCGCGGGCTGTCTTACCGGCCGCGGAGCCACGGCGTCCGGCGTGTCGAGCGTGTTCTGTGACGTGCGGCGGCCGGTTCGGCTGCCGGGCGTCACCCGTTCGGCCGAGCGGCCCGGCCGGCGACGTGGCCGCCACCCCGGCCGCTGCGGGTCGCGCGCGCCTCAGCTGCCGATCGCCGACAGCTTGCGGCTCTGGATGACCTCGTCGACCAACCCGTATTCGACCGCCTCGTCGGCGGTGAGGATCTTGTCGCGCTCGATGTCCTGGCGGACCTGCTCCTCGGTGCGGCCCGAGTGGCGGGACAGCAGCGTCTCGAGCAGGCCGCGCATCCGCAGGATCTCCCGGGCCTGGATCTCGATGTCGCTGCCCTGGCCGCCGCCCTCGCTGTAGGGCTGATGGATGAGGATCCGCGAGTTGGGCAGGGCGAACCGTTTCTTCGCGGTGCCGGCGGCGAGCAGCACCGCTGCGGCCGAGGCGGCCTGGCCCATGCACACCGTCTGGATGTCCGGCCGGATGAACTGCATCGTGTCGTAGATCGCGGTCAGCGCGGTGAACGAGCCGCCGGGCGAGTTGATGTAGACGTAGATGTCACGGTCGGGGTCCATCGACTCCAGGCACAGCAGCTGCGCCATGACGTCGTTGGCGCTGGTGTCGTCGATCGGGGCGCCGAGGAAGATGATCCGCTCCTCGAACAGCTTCGTGTAGGGCGAGAGCTCCTTGAAGCCGTACGACGTGCGCTCGGTGAAGGTCGGAAGGACATATCTGTTGTGGATCTCGGCGAGCCGGCCGGCGCGCATCTCGTCGTACATCACGTTCTCCCTGTGTCTTGGCCGCCGGTCAGGAGACCGCGCCGGCGGAGGGCACCTGGTCGGCGCGCGCGACCACGTGGTCGACGAAGCCGTAGTCCCTGGCCTCTTCGGCCGTGAACCAGCGGTCTCGGTCGGAGTCCTTCTCGATCTGCTCCATGGTCTGCCCGGTGTGGAACGCGATGCGCTCCTGCATGATCCGCTTGGTGTAGAGCATCTGCTCCGCCTGGATCGCGATGTCGCTGGCGGTGCCGCCGATGCCGCCGGAGGGCTGGTGCATCATGATCCGCGCATGGGGCGTCGCGTAGCGCTTGCCTTTGGCGCCCGCGCACAGCAGGAACTGGCCCATGCTGGCGGCCAGTCCGAGGGCCACCGTGGCGACGTCGTTCTCGATGAACTGCATCGTGTCGTAGATCGCCATGCCGGCCGACACGCTGCCGCCGGGTGAGTTGATGTAGAGGTAGATGTCGCGCTCGGGATCCTCGGCGGCGAGCAGCAGCAGCTGCGCGCAGATCTGGTTGGCGATCGGGTCGTCCACCTGACTGCCGAGGAAGACGATGCGCTCGCGGAGCAGGCGCTCGTAGACCGAGTCGTTGAGGTTCATGCCGCTCGACGGGGCGCGCATGGTGATGTCGCTCATGGTTGCGACCCTAGCCCGGCCGACGGACAGCTGACCGCGTCGGCAGCGGTTGTTCGCTCAGGGAGTAGTCGTCTCGCCCGCGGCTTCGTCGGCGCCGACGACGGCGTCGAGATCGCTGCCGGATCGCTCCGCGTCGGCCTCGTCCACGCCCTCATCGACGTCGGAAGTGGCCGAGTCGTCGCTTTCGGCCGCGCCGTCCGGCTCGAACTCCTTGGTGAGGCTGTCGAGGTCGACCGCGCGCCCGGAAGCATCGGTGATGGACGCGTGCTCGAGCACGAGCGCCAGGGCCTTGCCCCGCAGCACCTCGCTCATCAAGGCGCCGAGCTGGCCGGAGTTGACGACCTGCTGGGCGTATTCGTCCGCGCGCATCCCGGCCTGCTGCGCCCGACGCACGATCTGGTCGGTGAGCTCGACCTCGCTGACCTGCAGCTCTTCCTTGCGGGCCAGGGCGTCGAGGACGAACTGCGCCTTGATCGCCTGACGAGCGCCCTCCTCGACCTCGCGGTCGACGTCCTCGGCGGTCTTGCCCTCCATCGAGGCAAAGGCATCCTTGGTCAGGCCGGCGGCCTGCAGCTGCTGGTCCATCGACTGTTTGCGGTAGGAGATCTCGTCGCCGAGCACGTGCTCGGGCATCGGCACCTCGACCCGCTCGAGCAGCACCTCCAGGACCCGGTCCCGTGCCTGCACGCCCTGCTGCAGGCGGCCGATGCGGCCGAGCCGCTCGCGGATGTCGTCGCGTAGCTCGGCGATGGTGTCGAACTCGCTGGCGGTCTGGGCGAAGTCGTCGTCGAGGGCTGGCACCTCTTTCTCCTTGACGGACTTCACCGTGACGGTCGCGCGAGCGGACTGTCCGCCCTGCTCACCGGCGCGCAGCTGCGTGTCGAACTCCTTGGACTCACCCGCCGACAATCCGACGATCGCCTCGTCCAGGCCGCTGACCAGCGAGTCGCTGCCCACCTCGTAGGAGAGGTTGGAGGCGCTGGCGTCCTCGACCGCCTCGCCGTCGACGGTCGCGCTCAGGTCGATCGAGACGTAGTCACCGTTCTGCGCCGGCCGCTCGACACCTTTGAGGGTGGCGAACCGCTCGCGGAGGCCGGTCAGCTGCTCGTCGACCTGCTCGTCGGTCACTTCGGCATCGTCGACCGTGACCGGCAGGTTCTCGTAGTCCGGCAGCTCGATCTCGGGGCGCACGTCGACCTCGGCGGTGAACACCAGCTGGTCGCCGTCCCCGAACTGCGTCACCTCGATCTCGGGGTGGCCGAGGATCTCGACGCTGTTCTCCCGCACGGCCTCGCCGTAGAGCCGGGGCAGCGCGTCGTTGATCGCCTCCTCGAGCACCGCACCGCGCCCGACGTACCGGTCGATCATCGGCGGCGGCACCTTGCCGGGGCGGAAACCTTTGAGGCGGACCTGCTGCCCGAGCTTCTTGTAGGCGGAGTCGACGGCCGGCTTGAGCTCGTCGAACGGCACCTCGACCGTCATCTTGACGCGGGTCGGGCTCAGCGTCTCTAGGGCGCTCTTCATCGGGCGTCGGGCTCCAGTGCAGGGTGCGGTCGGTCAGCAGGTGCAGTCGGGGCGGGGAGACTCGAACTCCCGATCTCCTGCTCCCAAAGCAGGCGCGCTAGCCACTACGCTACGCCCCGCGGCTGTCCCCGCGAGTGTAGTGGTGGGGCGCTTGCGCGGGCGTAGCTCAACGGCAGAGCCCCAGCCTTCCAAGCTGGTGGTGCGGGTTCGACTCCCGTCGCCCGCTCCACTTGGAAGCGCAGGTCAGCGGGCTGTACGTCGGGGTCGGGCCTCTTCTCTTGTCGGGTCACGGCACCCTCGTGCCACGTCGTGCCACAGCCGCCGTCGCTCACCGGCTTGCGCGGTTCGGTCGCGGTTCGGCGCCGGGTCGCCGGTGGTGGTGCGGTGGTTCGGCCGGTGGTCACGGTTGTGGTTCGCCACAGCTGGACGGTGTCGCGGTGAGCCGGCGGCGCAGCTTCGGGACAGTACGGCGGTTGCCGTCCGGGCGCTGGCAGGCGCGCTACCGCAGCGACGGTGGGCGGTTGCGGCCGGCGCCGACGACGTTCCCCGGCCGGGTCGACGCCGAGCGCTACCTGGCGCAGATGGATCTCGACCAGATCCGCGGCGGCTGGATCGACCCGGCCGCTGGTGCCGTCGCGTTGTCGACGTACGCCGAGCAGTGGCTGGCCGAGCGACCGGAGACGCTGCGGCCGCGGACCGTCGAGCTCTACCAGGGACTACTGCGCCGGCACATCCTGCCGACGTTCGGGCCGGTGCACCTCAACCGGATCAGCAGCGCGGCGGTGCGGTCCTGGCACGCCTCACTGCGTCAGCGCGGCGTCGGTGACACGACGGTCGCGAAGTCCTACCGGCTGCTCAAGGGCATCCTCAACACCGCGGTCGAGGACGACCTGATTGGGCGCAACCCGTGCCGGCTGCGTCGAGCCGGTGCGGAGCGGCCGGAGGAGCGACGGCCACCGTCGCTGGCGGAGGTCGATGCGATCGCGGCGGCGATCGAGCCGCGATTTCGCGTGCTGGTGCTGCTCGCTGCCTGGTCGGGTTTGCGCTACGGCGAGCTGGCCGGGCTGTCCCGGCAGCGGATCGACCCGCTGCACGGCGTCATCCACGTCCGCGAGCAGCTGGTGCAGATGGCTGGCGGGCGGCGTTTCCTCGCCCCGCCGAAGACGCGCGCCGGGGTGCGGACGGTCGCACTGCCGCCGCACGTGTGGCCGCAGGTGCAGGCGCACCTCGACCGCTACGTCGACCCGTCGCCGACGGCGATGGTGTTCAGCGGAGCGAAGGGCGCGACTCTGGACCGGGCGAACTTACGCTCGACATGGCTCGCGGCACTGTCCGCTGCCGGGGTGCCGCACTACCGCTTCCACGACCTCCGGCACTTGTCGGCGACGCTTGCCGCGGTCAGCGGCGCGACGACGCGCGAGCTGATGGCGCGGATGGGTCACTCGAGCGCGCGCGCCGCGATGATCTACCAGCACGCGACCGCTGACCGCGACCGTGCGGTTGCCGAAGCGATGAGCCGGCTCGTCGCGCCGACTCCATTGCTCCCGTCACCGGAACAGCGACATGAGCAAGCGTGACCGACGCCGTCGGCGGCGACTGCGGAGAGCAGCGCTG
>DASTWK010000014.1:0-6141 GCA_035776655.1 Mycobacteriales bacterium
TCCGCGACATCACGAGCGGCAACAACGGCAACCCGGCGCTTGTAGGGCTGGACCTGGTCACCGGCCGGGGCAGCTGGTCTAACGGCAGCACGTCCGGAGGCGGAACCTCCGGGGGCGGGACGACCGGGCCGGTCACGATCACCAGCGCGTCGTGCTCCGGCACGACCTGCTCGTTCACCGCGACGGGCACCGACTCGCTGACGTGGAGCTTCGGACAGGACACCGCCGGCGACTCGCCCACAACCACCAGTGCGACCAGCACCTCCGGGCAGACCGTGTCCACGAGCTACCTGGCTGCGGGCACCTACCCGGTGACAGTGACCGATGCGAACAGCACCACTGCCGCGACCACGGTGACCTGCACCTACAGCACGCACGGCAAGAAGACGCGGCTGGGCTGCCAAACCCCGTAAGGATTGGCCGCTACTCGACCATCACAGCCTGCGTCCGTACCCGTTGGACGAGTTGCATTCACGGTGGTGCGCGGCAAGGGCGCCTGTTGAGCCCTGCGATCGGCGCCAACCCCGGGTCGCCGAGTCGCTCGTGGCCGGGACACGGCTAGGGTCGCCGACCCCACCGTCCACAACCCTCGAGCGACGAAAGCGTGGCAGTCACTGACGGCTGGCACTATCGCCGGATGCCCATGCGCGGAGCTGTGGATCTCACCGGCAGCCCATCGGCGGTCTGCCGCTTGCTGGATCGGCCATATGACTGGCGCGTGCGCGCGGTCGAGCGCATCGAGATGGGCAGCGCCACTTCGTGCGTGCGCCGCCGCTCCCTGCTGGTCGCCCCCCTCCGCGACGTCCTCGGTGGGCTGCTCCCAAGACACGGTCGCATCGAATCGGCGCGACTGACGTTGCCCGTAGCGAGCTTTCCAAAGGGCCCTTTAGTGGACTTCGATGTCACGGCTGCTGATCAACCGGCGCAGCTCCTGCCACGAGCTGAAGTTTGTAACCTGCTGTTGGTTGCAATCCCGGCTTGGCGAGCAAGGTCGGCGACATAGGCGGCCTCGAGCTCGGCAACGTGGCGTTGGCCTTCGCCGCGGTCGTGCGAGTCGGTGACGATGTGGCGAGCCTGACACTGCTGGTCGTACCAACCACTTTCGCCGCGTCGTTGCTGCTGTCCAGGGAACAGTCGTCGCTCAGCAGCCGCCTGAAGCGAATGAGCAGCGGCGCGCTGGCGATCCTGCTCACGTTCATGTGGATCTACGTCGCCGTGCTGTACTTGGCCGGCCAGGTTCGTTAGCCGGGATATTGTCGGTGGTCGGTGCTGTGATGGCCTCCAGGCGGAAGGACTAGGAGGGCGTTGATGGCGAGGAACACCGGACGCGGCACGCGGCAAGGTGCCGTCTCAGGCCGGTCTCAGGTCAAGCACACCCGAACGGGAATCTGGACGAAGCGCGACACATCCACCGGGCAGTTCGTTGCCGTCAAGAAGACCGGTGGAGAGTTCAAGGGCGTACGCAAGGAGCGCTGACAGCGGCTCCGGCTGCGCAGCCGTTGCAGACCGTCGTACGCGGTGGGCCGTTCGCACGTTGCGCCGTCGATTCGTGCGTGGCCGGCTCAAGGAGCCCGTTCAATCCACCACTGATACGACCTCCGTCCGGACACTTCAGCCGCGTCGCCAGCGCGATCGGCGCCAGCCGACCTCTCGCCGCCCGACCAGGCCGTGCTACTGAGCTGTGATGCGGTTGATGCGCTAACCTATGCATCATGCGCACCACGGTGTCGATCGACGACGAACTGCTCGCCGCCGCCAAGCGGCTCGCGCGGCGAGAGGGCCGTACGGTGGGGCAGGTGGTGGAAGAAGCCCTGCGGCGGCGGCTCGCGGACGACGGCGCGGCGTCGCAGCCCGGGCCGCCGCTGCCGGTCTTTCGCGGTGGCACCGGGCCGGCGCCGGGGGTGGAGCTGACGTCCAACCGCGCGCTGGCCGAGATCCTGGACACCGGTCGCGATCTCGAGAGCCTGCGCTGAGTGCTCGTCCTCGACGTCAACGTCGTCCTCGCCGCGCACCGCGAGGACCATCCGCACCACGGCGTCGTCCGTCCCTGGTTGGAGGCGGTGATCGCGTCTCGGGACAGCTACGCCGTCCCACACGCGGTCCTTGCCTCGTTCTTGCGGCTGGCGACCAATCGGCGGATCTTCCCGGTCCCGACCCCGCTGGCCGATGCGTTCGAATTCCTCGACGCGTTGTCCGCACAGCCGGGGTTTCTTCCCGCCGAGCCCGGGCCGCGGCATCCCACCCTGCTGCGGTCGCTGTGCGAGGAGTTCGACGCACAGGGGGACCTCCTGCCCGACGCCGTCATCGCGGCCATCGCGCTCGAGCATGCCGGTGCAGTGGCGACGCTCGACCGTGACTTCGCGCGCTTCACGAACCTGCGCGTCGTGCGGCCCGCGCCGTCGCCACTGAGCTCCTGATGTCGGGCCCGTTCGCCGGCGAGCCGCCCACCTGGGTCGGTGAGCTGACCGACCCGATGCTGCGGCAGGCGTTCGGCGAACCGACGTTCACCCGCGGCGCGGACTATGCGCACGACGGCGCCGTGGCGTCCCTGTCCACCGGCGACGGCGGCCGGCTGCTGCTCGCCGCTGTGCAGGGGCAGCGGCCCTACCAGACGCTTGTCCGCGCACCCAAGCAAGGCTCGCGGCGCCGGCTGCCGACGAGCCACTGCACCTGCCCGGTCAGGGCCGACTGCAAGCACGCCGTCGCGGTGCTGCTGGCGGCCCGCAGCCTCCTGTCACGCGTCGAAGCCACCGGCACCGAGGCGGCCCCGATGCCGCTGTGGGAGAGCGTCCTCACCGGCCTGCTGCCGGCCGCGACAGGCGGGCCGACCCGCGCACCGGCATCGCTGGCGCTGCTCGTCGAGCTCACCGACACCGACCGGGTGCGGGTGCGCCCGGTCGCCCGCGGCAAGAAGGGGTGGGTCAAGTCCCGCGCCAGCTGGTACGACTTCGCGCGCGGCTACGGGCCCGACTCCTTCGACCGGCGCCAGGGCGACGCCGTGGGCGAGCTGTTCACGCTCTACCGCGCGCACGTCGGCGGCTACCCGTACGGCGACGTGCAGATCCACCTCGACGACCTCGGGCCGGCGGCCTGGACGGTGCTGCGGGCGGTCCACGGCGCCGGCGTACCTCTCGTCGGTTCGCCGCGGGAGGACATCGGCGTGACTCTCGCCGAGCACCCGGCCCAGGTGGTGCTCGACCTGCGCCGCCGAGCGAGCGGGGCCGAGCTCACCGCCGACGTCCGGGTGCCCGGGCACGGCATGGCAGCAGGCGCCGTGCTCGTCGGTGACCCCGCGCACGGGATCGCCGTCGCGGGCGACGGCCGGCTGCTGCTCGCGCCGCTGGAGCACCCGCTCGAACCGGCGACGATGCGGCTGCTGCGGCAGCGCCGGCTGGCACTGTCCGAGGCCGACCTGCCGCGGTTCCTCGCCCGCTACTACCCCGCCCTGCGCCGGCGGCTCACCGTGGTCTCCAGCGACGAGACCGTCGACCTGCCCGACGTCGCGCCGCCGCGGCTGCTGCTCGACGTCGAGTACGCCGCCGAGCACGTCACGACCTTGCGGTGGGCGTTCGGCTACCGCGTCGGCGACGACATGGTGCGCTGCCCGCCCGACGGCACGGAGGCCCACCCGGCGGGCGACCCTGAGGCGGAGCAGGCGTTGCTGGCCTCCCTCGACGTCCTCGACCTGCTGCCCGGCGGGCGCCGGCGCGGCGACGACGGCGTCACCTTCCGGCTGCCGGCCGAGGCGCGCCTCACCGGGCTGACCACGGCGACGTTCGTCGAGCACGTGCTGCCGGGGCTGGTCGCGCACGACCACGTCGAGGTGCAGGTGGTCGGCGAGCCCGCGGCCTACGCCGAAGCCGACCACGCCCCACTGGTGACCGTGTCCACCGACGACGACCCGCACCACCCCGACTGGTTCGACCTCGGCATCACCGTCACCGTCGACGGCCAGCACGTGCCGTTCGTGCCGCTGTTCACCGCGCTGGCGCGGGGCGAGGAGCGCATGCTGCTCGACAGCGGCACGTGGTTCCGGCTCGACCGCCCCGAGCTGCACCGGCTGCGCCGGCTCATCGGCGAGGCGCGGGCGCTGGAGGATCGCCCGCCGGGCATGCTGCGGATCACCGTGCTGCAGGCGGGCCTGTGGGAGGAGCTCGTCGAGCTCGGCGTGGTCGCGCACCAGAGCGAGCGCTGGCAGCGATCGGCCGGGGCACTGCTGCAGCTGGCCGAGCTGCCGCGCCCCGACCCGCCGGCCGGGTTGCGCGCCGACCTGCGGCCCTACCAGCTCGACGGCTACCGCTGGCTTTCGCTGCTGTGGGACCTGCAGCTCGGCGGCATCCTCGCCGACGACATGGGCCTCGGTAAGACGCTGCAGACGTTGGCGATGGCTGTGCGCGCCAAAGAGCTCGGCAGCCTCGGTGGCGAAGCGGGACCGCTGCTCGTCGTCGCGCCGGCCAGCGTCACCGCCACGTGGCTGGCGCAAGCCGAGCAGTTCTGCCCCGGACTGCGGGTGGCGCTGGTTAGCGAGACCCAGCGGCGCAGCGGCCGGCTGATCGCCGACGTGGCCGCCGACGCGGACGTGGTCGTGACGTCCTACGCCCTGCTGCGCATCGACGAGGAGGCGTGGCGCGGCATGCGGTGGAGCGGCCTCGTGCTCGACGAGGCGCAGTTCGTCAAGAACCACGCCGCCAAGACCTACCAGTGCGCACGGCGGCTGCCGGCGGCGTTCAAGCTCGCGATCACCGGCACGCCGCTGGAGAACTCGCTGATGGACCTGTGGTCGATGCTGTCGATCACCGCGCCGGGGCTGTTCCCAAGCCCGCAGCGGTTCGCCGACGACTACCGCCGGCCGATCGAGAGCGGTGCGGCACCCGACCGGCTCGAGACGCTGCGCCGGCGGGTGCGGCCGTTGATGCTGCGCCGCACCAAGGAACACGTCGCCCGCGACCTGCCGCCCAAGGTCGAGCAGGTCCTCGACGTCACGCTCAACCCCACCCACCGCCGGATCTACGACACCCACCTCAACCGGGAGCGGCAGCGGGTGCTCGCGCTCATCGACGACATCCAGCGCAACCGCATCGCCATCTTCCGGTCGCTGACCAAGCTCCGCCAGCTGAGCCTCGACGCGTCGCTGGTCGACGACGTCCACGCGGGCCGGGTGCGGTCCAGCAAGATCGACGTGCTGGTGGCGCACCTGCAGGAGCTGGCCGCCGAGGGACACCGCGCCCTGGTGTTCAGCCAGTTCACCCGCTTCCTGGCGCTGGTGCGCCAGCGGCTCACGGCCGAGGGCATCGCGCACTGCTACCTCGACGGGCGCACCCGCGACCGGCCGCGGCGGATCGCGGAGTTCACCGAGGGCGACGCTCCGGTGTTCCTCATCAGCCTGCGCGCCGGCGGCTTCGGGCTGACCCTCACCGAGGCCGACTACGTGTTCGTGCTCGACCCGTGGTGGAACCCGGCCGTCGAGCAGCAGGCCGTCGACCGTGCCCACCGGATAGGGCAGAACCGTCCGGTGATGGTCTACCGGCTGGTCGCGACCGACACGATCGAGGAGAAGGTCGTCGCGCTGCAGCAGCGCAAGCGCGAGCTGTTCGCCCGGGTCGTCGACGATGGCGGCGCGGTCGACGCGGCGCTGACCGCCGAGGACATCAGAGGGCTGTTCGCGTCCTGACCATGGGCCGTGCGGCCGGCCCGCCCCAGGTAGGATGGTGTAGTAGCTTTACGCTATGATAGTCGTCGATGGTGTAGAGATGGTTGACGTCCGCGAGGCCGCCGCGCTGGCGCAGCGCACCCCGGAGACCATCCGCCGCTGGGTGTGGTCCGGGCGCCTACCGGCCCGCCGGCAGGGCAACCGGCTGCTCATCGCCCGCGACGACCTCACCGACACCGCGCCGCCCGAAGCGTTGCCGACCCTGGCGGAGTGGGCGCACCGGCTGGCGCGCTCCCCCTCGGCGAACCGGCGGCACCGGTCCGCGGCCGACCTGGTCCTCGCCGATCGCACGGAGCGCTGACCGGTGATCGTCGTCGACGCCAGCGTCGTCGTCGACTGGGTGCAACCCGGCTCGCAACCGGACTCCCCGGCCCGGCGCGCCCTGGCTCGGTGGGCGGCTGCCGGCGAGGCGCTGGCCGCGCCGCGGCTCA
>DASTWK010000015.1:0-41187 GCA_035776655.1 Mycobacteriales bacterium
AGGACGAGCTCGCCGCCCCACACGCCCCACGGCTCGCGCCGCGCGAGTGCGCCGGCGAGGCAGGCCACACGGACCGGGCAGTCGATGCAGAGCGCCTTGGCGGTCTCGACATCGGCCGGCGATTCGGCGAAGAACAGGTCGGGGTCGGTCAGGTGACAGGGCAACGCCTGTTCCACGACTGCCTCGGCCACGGCCGTGAGGGACATCGGCTCCACCTCCTTGTGGGCTGTGTCTCGGACTCGGACAAACAAAAAGGCCACGGACCCTGTCGGGTGCCGCGGCCTGGAGATCGCCGGTCTGGTGATGGTCAGACCGGGGGACTCCAGGCTCGGTGGCGACCCTGGGCGCCATTGCGCGCGTCGATGCACGGCTTGTAGGCAGCCACGGCAGCCGTGTGCGCCGTCAGGTCGCGCCGGACGGCGAGCATGCCGAGGCCACGAACGGCCGCATCGACAGAAGGCATGCGGAAGCGCGCGGCGGCCACAGATGTGTTGGACATCGGGCACCTCCTCACGCGCTGGACGACGACCCAGTGACCATAGCGTCCGGCTGCAGCAGCAGGCAACGTATTTATTCCGGCGTGTTCCTCCGGCACGGCAAATCCTTGCGCCGCAACCCAATCCGGCCGGCGGTTGCCGCCGCGACCTGGCCGGGTGCCGTGCGTCGGTGCGCGGTCAGCTGCCGGTCTTTTCGTCGTACGACGTCACGATCGCGAGCACGTCGTCGCCGTACTCCTCCAACTTCTTCGGCCCGACGCCCGACACCCGGGCCAGCAACCCCCGGGTGGCCGGCCGCGCCGTGGCGATCGCGACCAGCGTCCGGTCGCTGAAGACGATGTAGGGCGGCATCTCGGCCGCCTCCGCGGCCGCCCGCCGCCACTCCCGCAGCGCCTCGAACAACGGCTCGTCCGCCGGCGCCAACGCATCGGTGGCCTTCGGCTTCGGCGCCGGCCGTGCGTCCCGCCCCGCGCCGTCGACTCCGGCGCCCCGGGGCGGTTTCGGTCGCAACCCGTCGAGGAAGCGGCTGGGCTTGCGCCGCCGCTGCCCGCCCGCGGCCCGCGCGGCCGACCACGACAGGTGCAGGTGGCGGCGGGAGCGGGTGATGCCGACGTAGAGCAGCCGCTTCTCCTCCGCGACCTGTTCGGCCGTGGTCGCGTGCGTGATCGGCAGGGTGCCGTCGACGAGACCGACGAGGAACACCGCGTCCCACTCCAGACCCTTTGCGGCGTGCAGGGAGGCGAGCGTCACGCCCTCGACCGCGGGTGCGTGCTGGGCGTCGGCGCGTTGTGCGAGCTCGGCGGTGAACGCCTCCAGCCCGGCGGTGGGATCCGTCGCGTGCAGCTCCTCGGCCAGCCCGACCAGCGCACGCAACGCATCCCACTTCTCCCGCGCCGCTCCGCGCCCGCTCGGGGGCTCGTCGGTCAACCCCGCCGCGCCGAGCACCTCGGTCACGGCCGCCGGCAGCGCCAACCCGGCCAGCTCGTCGGACGCCGACCGGTGGGCACCGCGCAGCAGCACCATCGCCTGCCGCACCTCGGGCCGCTCGAAGAACCGTTCGCCGCCGCGCAGCACGTAAGGCACGCCGGCGCCGGCCAGCGCGGCCTCGTAGACCTCCGACTGCGCGTTGACCCGGAACAGCACCGCCATCTCGCGCAGCGGCACCCCCTGCGCGGCCAGCGCCTGCACCCGCGTGACCACCGCCGCGGCCTCGGCCGGCTCGTCGTCGTACGCCGCGAACACCACGTCCGGACCGTCGCCACCCTGCGCGGCCAACCGCGACTCCGGCAGCAGCGCGTTCGCGAGCGCGACCACCTGGTTGGTGGAGCGATAGTCCCGCACCAGCCGAACCACGGTCGTGCCGTGGAACCGACTCGGGAACTCGAGCAGGTACGCCGGGGACGCGCCGGTGAACGAGTAGATGGTCTGGTTCGGGTCACCGACGACACAGAGGTCGTCGCGGTCACCGAGCCAGGCCTCCAGCAGCCGCTGCTGCAGCGGGTTGACGTCCTGGTATTCGTCGACCACGAAGTAGCGGTAACGCTCACGCACCTCGCGGGCGATGTCCGGCTGCTCCTCGATGGCGGCGGCGGTCAGCAGCAGCAGGTCTTCGAAGTCGAGCTGCCCGCGTTCGGCGTTGACGTCTTCATAGGCGCCGAACAGCTGCTGCACGACGTCGAAGTCGACCGGCGGCTCGCGACCGGCGGCTCGGGCCGCCTTCGCATAGGCGTCCGGCGGCACCAGCGCCGCCTTCGCCCACTCGATCTCGCTGGCGACGTCGCGCTGCCCGGCCGGGTCGAGCTGCCGGCGGAGCCGCGCGGCAGCGGCACGGATCGACGGCAGCTTCGTCTCCACCACCGTCGGCCGAGGGCCGGCCGACAACCGGGGCCAGAAGTACTGCAGCTGGCGGAGCGCGGCGGAGTGGAAGGTCCGGGCCTGCACACCGGCGACCCCGAGCCCACGCAGCCGGCCGCGCATCTCCCCGGCGGCGCGGGTGGTGAAGGTGACGGCCAGGATCTGGCCGGCGGGTGCGGTGCCGGAATGCACCATGTGAGCGATCCGGTGGGTGATGGCGCGGGTCTTGCCGGTGCCGGCGCCGGCGAGGATGCAGACCGGCCCGCGCACCGCCTCCGCCGCCTGCCGCTGCTCCGGGTCGAGCGCGGCGAGCGGGTCGGGCGGCACCGGAACATCCTTTCAGTTCGCCGTGTTTGGCACACTGTGACGGCCATGACCCCCTCTCGCCTGACGATGTATTCGACGCCGTGGTGCGGCTACTGCGTGCGGCTCAAGCGCGCGCTCGAACGCGAGGGCATCGAGTTCGACGAGATCGACATCGAGCAGGACGACGAGGCAGCGTCGTTCGTCATGAATGTCAACAATGGCAACGCAACCGTGCCCACCGTCGTGCTCCCGGACGGCACCGCGCTGACCAACCCGCCGGTCACCGACCTGCTCGCGGCGCTGCGCGCAGCCTGAACAACAGCTGACTAGACGCCCGGGCGCCGAGGATGGCCCGCCGGGGCCATTCACGGCATCTGGCGGCGCGAACGCCGTTTCTCCGTCACCATGGTGCCCGTGCTCCGCGCCGACCTCTACCACCCGGCAGTCGGGGCTGCCCTCACGGCGGCCGCCGACCTGCTCGGCATGGAGGTCGTCTTCATCGGGGGGCTGACGGACACCGAGTTCGCGTTCCACCGGGTGCTCGGGTCGGTGCCCGGAGTCACCGAAGGCGTCACGCTGCCGCGCCAGGACTCGTTCTGCCACCGCAGAGTGAGCGGGGCGCCACCGTCGACGGCGGACGCCGCCAACGACCCGGCGTACGCCGACGTGCCCGCTCGCGCGACGTTCGGGATCACCTCCTACGTCGGGGTGCCGATCCATGCCAGCGACGGGCGCATCGTCGGGACGTTGTGCGGCATCGACCGCGAGCACGTGCCGGTGACGGAGGAGTCGGTGCGGATCCTCGAGACACTCGCGCGCGTGGTCGAGGCGCACGTGAGCGGCGCTGCAGGTCAGGTGGTGGTGCGGCGTACGCCGCAGGGCTGGCACGTCGGCGTCGACCACGAGGACGAGCTGACGAGTGCCATGGCTCTCGCCGACCTGCTCGCCGATGACCTCGAGGCGCCGCCGCGTCCGCCGCGGCCGGACCAGCAGCTCGACGAGGTGCACAAGCTGCAGGTAGCGGTGTCACAGCTGGAGCACGCGCTGGCCGCACGCGTCGTCGTCGAGCAGGCGATCGGTGTGCTGGCGGAGCGGCAGCGGGTCGCTCCACGCGCGGCGTTCGAGCGGCTGCGCAAGGCGGCGCGCTCTCGCGGGCGGAAGGTGCACGAGCTGGCCCGGATGGTGGTCGCGTCGACCAACGACCCGGCGGTGCCACTGCCGCCGGAGCTCGCCGGCCGCCGGCAGCCGATCGGCTGACCGAGCCG
This sequence comes from Mycobacteriales bacterium, assembly GCA_035776655.1. Taxonomy (GTDB): domain Bacteria; phylum Actinomycetota; class Actinomycetes; order JAFAQI01; family JAFAQI01; genus DASTWK01. The sequence continues at coordinate 3,923 of DASTWK010000015.1, forward strand.
CTGCTACGGTCGCGGCCGTGGCCGCGGACATGACAGAGCTGCTCGAGGACCTGCAAGCCGAGCACGCCGACCTCGACCGGCTCGTCGCCGGTGCCGACCTCGACCGGCCGACACCTGCCGCCGGCTGGAGCATCGGCGACACCGTCGCCCATCTGTGGTTCTTCGACCGGGAGGCGACGACCGCACTGGTCGACGCCCCGCAGTTCCAGGCCAACCTCGAGCAGGTGATGGCCGACCCGGACGGCTACATGAATCGGGCGGTCGGCGAGGGGCGCGCACTTGGTGAGGCTCTGCCGTCGGTGTGGCGGACGACCCGCGCAGACCTGCTCACCGCGTTGCACGCAGCCGACCCGGCGCAGAACGTGCCGTGGTACGGGCCGCCGATGTCGCCCGCGTCGTTCGCAACGGCCCGCCTGATGGAGTACTGGGCCCACGGCCAGGACGTCGCCGATGCGCTCGGCGAGATGCGCCGCCCGACGCACCGGCTGCGCCACATCTGCCACCTCGGAGTCCGGACCCGCGGGTTCTCCTACGCCGTCCGCGGCCTGCCCGCACCGACCGGAGAGGTCCACGTCGCACTGACCGGTCCCGACGGCGAGACGTGGACCTGGGGTGACCCGATCGCTGCCGACCGCGTCGAGGGCGACGCACTCGACTTCTGCCTCGTGGTGACCCAGCGCCGGGCGGTCGGCGACACCCGGCTGGCAGTGACGGGACCGCTCGCGCAGGAGTGGATGTCGCTCGCGCAGGCGTTCGCCGGCGGACCCACCCTGGTCGACCCGACCCGCGCCGGCCTGCCGCTGCCCTGACGGCGGCCTGCCGTCAGTGGGCCGAGCGGGCGAGCCAGGTCGTGATGAGCCAGTGCGCGATCGAGGCCGGCGGCGGCAGCAGCGGACTGTGCCCGGATGCAGCCGGGCCGCGACTGCCGGCACCGCTCGCGCGGAGGTCGTCGCGGGTGAACCAGCGGACGTCCTCGAGCTCGTGGTCGCCGACGCCGACGTCACCACCGACCGCGCGCGCCTCGAAACCGAGCATGAGCGACGCCGGGAACGGCCAGGGCTGGCTGCCGCGATAGACGATGTCGCCGACGAGGACGCCGCTTTCTTCCACGATCTCGCGCGCGACCGCCTGCTCGAGCGACTCCCCCGGCTCGACGAAGCCGGCCAGCGTCGAGTAGCGCCCGGGCGGCCAGGACGGCTGCCGGCCGAGCAGGCAGCGGTCGGCGCCGTCGTGGATCAGCACGATGACCGCCGGGTCGGTCCGGGGGAAGTGGTCGCTGCCGTCGTTCGGGCAGCGGCGTACCCATCCCGCGTCCGCGACCTGCGTCGCGGTTCCGCAGCGCGGGCAGTGCCGGTGCGTCGCGTGCCAGTTCGCCAGCCCGACCGCGGTCACGTAGAGGCCGGCGTCGCGGTCGGAGAGCAGCGCCCCGACGTCGCGGATCGTGACCGGCCGGACGCCGAGCTTGCGGGGCAGCTCACCGACGCCAGACCAGTACGACGTGCCGTCAGCGTCCACGCCGAGGAAGAACCGTTCGCCGGCATAGCCGTCGGTCGGGCCCCACACCAGACCGTCGTCCTCGACGAGCGCGCGGCGGTCGTCGTCGACGACGAGCAGTCGCCCCGTCGTCCACGCCTGGGCCAGCCATGCGTCGTCGCGCCGGTGTTGGGCCGCGCGATCGACCGCCGACCGGGACAGCGCCGGTGTGCTCACGCGGCGAGCCGGACGGGAGCAGCTGCGTGGCGCGAGCTCATCGGGTCGCGCGAGCGGGCTGCGACAGCGTCTCGGCGAGCTCGTCCCAGAGGTAGGCCGCGGCTTCGGCGCCGGTCAGCAGCAGCGGGAAGACGACCCGTTCGTTCGGCGCATGGATGCGGTCGGTGGGCAAGCCCACGCCCAGGAACACCACCGGCGCGTCGAGCACGTCCGCGAGGTCTGCTTCCGGCCCGCTCCCGCCTTCGCGGGTGTAGAGCACCTCGCGGTCGAACGCGCGCTGCATCGCCCGTGTCGTCGCCTGCAACGCCAGGTCATCGAGCGGCGTGAGGCACGGACGCACCCCGTCGCCGAACCACTCCACGGTGGCCGTGATGCCGGCCGGCACCGCCGCGGCGACGTAGTCGTCCATCGCCTTCTTCACGGCCAAGGGGTCCTGGTCGGCGACGAGCCGGAACGACACCTTCGCGTGTGCGTCGGTCGGCACGATCGTCTTGTGACCGGGACCGGTGTAGCCGCCCCACAGGCCGTGGATCTCGCAGGTCGGACGCGCCCAGACGCGCTCGAGCGTCGTGTAGCCGCTCTCGCCGTACGCCGCTCGACTGGCGGCCGTGGCCAGCCACTCCCCCTCGTCGTACGGCAGCTTCGCGAACAGCTCCCGCTCGCGGTCGGACAGCGGCCGCACTGTGTCGTAGAAGCCCGGCAAGGTGATGCGACGGTCGGCGTCGTGCAGCCCGGCGAGCAGGCCGGCGAGCACGTCGAGCGGGTTGGGCACCGCGCCGCCGAACGAGCCCGAGTGCAGGTCGACGTCCGGCCCGTGCAGGTCGATCTGGCAGTCGATCATCCCGCGCATGCCGGTGCAGATCGTCGGCGTCTCGCGCCCCCACATGCCGGTGTCGGACACGACGACGGCGTCACAGCGCAACCGGTCGCGACGTTGCTCGAGCAACGCGCGAAAGTGCGGCGAGCCGCTCTCCTCCTCCCCCTCGATGAGGAAGCGCAGCGTCACCGGTGGCGCGCTCCGACCCGACGTGCTGAGCAGCGCGCGCAGGCCGAGCAGGTGAAACGCGACCTGCCCCTTGTCGTCGGCGCCGCCCCGGCCGAAGAGCTCGTCACCGCGCAACTGCGGCTCGAACGGCGCCGTCTCCCACAGCTCCTCCGGGTCGACCGGCTGCACGTCGTGATGGCCATAGACGACGACGGCGGGCGCGTCCGCGTCATCGGCGGGCCATTCCGCGAAGACGGCCGGCGCGCCGTCGGTCGGCCAGATCTCGACGGTGGGAAAGCCGGTACGCTGCAACGCCTCCGCGAGCCACTCAGCTGATCGTTGGACGTCATCCACGCGGGCCGGGTCGGCGGAGATCGACGGGATCCGCAGCCAGTCGATGAGATCGGCGAGGAACTCGTCCGCATGCGCCTGCACGAACTGGCGGACCGATGACGGCGACTGCATGCTGCCGACCTTACGTGGACCGCTGACGGCGAAGGCAGGGACGGTTATCGTCCGGACAGGGAGCCGACGAGGAGGGCGTCGTGACGGTCGAGGATCTGCGCCCGGGTGGTTGGGACGGCGCCGAGTGGTCGTTCCCGCTCGCCGGCGACACCCGCTTCACCTGGAGCTATGACGTTGAACGGCAACGGCTGCTCAACCTGTATCAGAAGGGCAAGGACAAGCAGTGGGATGCGCAGACGCGCATCGACTGGAGCATCGAGCTCGATGCGGACAACCCGCTGGGGATGCCGGTCGAGATCGTGCCGCTGTGGGGCATCCCGGAGTTCGAGCAGCGGCTGTCCGAGCCCGGTGAGCTGACCCGGGTCCGGCGCGAGCTCGCGCGGATGCAGATCAGCCAGTTCCTGCACGGCGAGCAAGGCGCGATGATCACCGGCGCCCGCATCGTCGAGACCGTACCGGACATCGACGCGAAGTTCTACGCCGCGACACAGACGATGGACGAGGCGCGTCACTGCGAGACGTTCGACAAGCTGCTGCGCGACAAGATGGGGGTCGAGCCCCGGCCGATCACCCGGCCGCTCGCGGAGCTGTTGCAGCAGACACTGTCCGACAGCCGGTGGGACATGCCCTACCTCGGCATGCAGGTGCTCATCGAAGGGCTCGCGCTCGCCGCGTTCGGCGGCATGCGCGACCACAGCACCAACCCGTTGGCCAAGCAGGTCGTCGCCTACGTCATGCAGGACGAGGCTCGGCATGTCGCGTTCGGCCGGATGGCGCTGCGCGACGCCTACCGGGAGCTCACCTCCGCCGAACGCGACGAGCGGGAGGAGTTCGTCGTCGAGGCCTGCTATCTGATGCGCGACCGGTTCCGCAACGTGGAGGTCTGGGACGAGCTCGGGTACGACGTCCAGCAGGTGCTCGACCTCACCGATCGCACGCCGGCCGTCACACTGTTCCGCAACCGGCTGTTCACCCGGATCGTGCCGTGCATCAAGGACATCGGGCTGTGGGGCGACCGGGTGAAGGCGGCGTACGCCGACATGGGAGTCCTCGACTATGCCGCGGCGAACCTCGACGGGTTGATGGCCGACGACGAGCGGACTGCTGACGAGCTGGATGCGAAGCGGCTGGCGGCACGGCAGCGTGAGGTCGAGGAGACGATCACGGTCGGCGCTCAGTCGAGCTGACCGGCGGGGCCGTCCCCGTCACCCTGCTGCGCCGAACAGCGCGGCCAGCTCCTCGCGGCCCAGCAGCTGGTCGGGGCGCTTGAGCTCGCCGGTGCGCACGTAGAGGAACCCGGCCGAGACCATCGACGGGTCGACGCCGCGCAGGTCGGCCCAGGCCAGGCGGTAGACCGACAGCTGCAACGACGCGGCGGCGAAGTCCTTCGGCACCGCGCCGGTCTTGTAGTCGATGACGTCATAGCCGCCGTCGAGCCCCGGGTAGACGGCGTCGATGCGGCCGCGCACCAACCGGCCGCCGACGACGAGCTCGAACGGCTGCTCCACCGCGACCGGTCGCCGGTCGCCCCAGCCGGCGGCGAGGAACCTCTCCTGCAGCTCGGTCAGCTCGGCGTCGGACAGCTCTGCGTCGCCGGCGCCGGGCAGGTCGTCCGGGTCGAGCAACGGGACCGTGCCGTAGAGGTGCTCGACCCACTGGTGGAATCGCGAGCCGCGCCGCGCCTGCGGCTGCGGCCGCGCCGGCATCGGCCGGGCGAGCATCTGTGCGAGCTCGTCCGGGTCGTGGGCGAGCGCGACCACCTGGCTGGCGGTGAGCCGCCGCGGCAGCGGCACCTCCCGCACCGCAGACCGTTCTCGGTGCAGCTCGTCGAGCAGCAGCGCGGCCTCCTCCGCCCAGCGCGGGCCGGCGCCGGCCGCACCGGTGCCAGCCACGCTCACCAACTCCAGCTGCTCCCCCACCGACGAGCGGGGCGCCCCTGCTGGCGCGGCAGTGGTCCGGTCCCGGTCGAGCTCCGCGGCGGCCGCGGCGACGAGCGCGGCCGCGGTGCGGCGGCGTTGGATCCCGGCCTCGTCCGGTGGCCGCGGCCACGGCACGTCCTGCACCGCCTCAGCCGTCAACGGGTTCGTCGCGTCGTCGGCCGGATCGTCGCACCACCGGTCGATCTCGACCGCCGGCGCGCCCAGCGCCGCCAGCTCGGCGAGGTAAGGCGACGGGCTGCAGCACGAGACGCGAGACCGGCTCCAGCAGTAGCCGCTGGCGAGCAGCAGCCGGCGCGGCCGCGTGCAGGCGACGTAAGCCAGCCGTCGCTCCTCGTCGCGGTCGTCACAGCGGCAGTCGTCGGTGAACGCCTCGACCGACTCCTTGTCGTAGGTCGCCAGCCGAGGCAGGTCGGCGGCATCACCGCGAACGGCGAACGGCAGGACGTGGCCGCCGCGGGTCCACGGGGTGCGTCCCTGCTTCGACGGGAAGACGTCGGCGACCAGCCCGGGCACCGCGACGACGTCCCACTCCAGACCTTTCGCCTTGTGCACCGTCATCAGCTTCACGGTGTCGGCGGTGGACACCGCGCCGATGTCGAGGCCGTTCTCCGCGTCGGCCGACGCGTGCAGATAGGCAAGGAACGCGCCCAGGTCGCTCTCGCCCTCCAGGCCCGTGAAGCTCGCGGCGTGGTCGAGGAACGCGGCGAGGTTGGCCGCGCGGGCGACCGCGACCCGCTCGTGCTCCGCCTCGATCTCGACGTCGAGCCCGATGGTGCGCACGACCTCGGCGACGAGCTCTACCAGCGGCTGCCCGACCAGCCGGCGCAGCGCGGTCAGCTCGGACCGCACCGCCCGCAGTCGATGCAGCGCCTCGGATGAGTACGCCGACGGGTCGCCCGGTGAGTCGATCGCGTCGAGCAGCGCGGCCACGTCGACCGGGTCGATCGCATCGGTGACCCGCTGCAACGCGTGGTCGAGCCCGTCGGCCACGGACGGTTCCACGGCATCGTCGGACGGCTCACGATCCGGCGTGGTCCCGTCCCCGGCCCCCGCGTCCGCGTCCGCCCCCGTCGGCTCGCCCTGGTCGCCGGCCGGAGTCTCACCGCGCAACGCCAGGCGCGCGAGATGGTCGGCGCGCCGGCCGAGCGCGGCCAGGTCACGCAGCCCGAGCCGCCACCGCGGGCCGGTCAACAGCCGGATCGCCGCGGCGTTGGCAGTCGGGTCGACGAGCAGGGACAGCACGGCGACGACGTCGGCGACCTCCGGCATCTCGAGCAACCCACCGAGACCCACGACCTCGACCGGCACATCACGGTCGACCAGCGCGCGGTGCAGCCGGGCGAAGTCGCTGCGCCGTCGCGCCAGCACCGCGATCTCGCCGGCTCGGGTGCCCGCGTCGAGCTCGCCCGCGATCCGCTCGGCGACCCACTGCGCTTCGTCCTCGTCGGTCTCCACCCGGGCGAGCACGACCGCACCGTCCTCGTCGGCACCAGGGCGTGGGGACAGCCCGGGCACCTGCAACGGCGGGCGGCGAGACTCGCTCGCCAGGCCGATGCCGGCCGCGATCGCATTGGCGGCGGAGAGAATCCGGCCGCCGCAGCGGAAGCTGGTCATGAGCGGCTGCGGATCGACGCGCTGCCCGTCGGCGCGCGGGAAGTGGTCACCGAACCGCAGCAGGTTGCCGACGGACGCACCCCGCCACCCATAGATGGCTTGGTTGGGGTCACCGACCGCGGTGACGGGATGCCCCCCGCCGTACAACGCAGTCAACAGCTGGCGCTGGGCGACGCCGGTGTCCTGGTACTCGTCCAGCACCACCAGCGAGAACCGACCGCGCTCGATCGTCCCCACGGCGGGGGCGGTCCTGGCGATGCGGGCGGCAAGTGCGACCTGGTCGCCGTAGTCGAGCAGGTCGAGCCGCTCCTTCGCCGCGGTGTAGTCCTCGACGAGCGTCAGCAGCTCCTCCCGGGTCCGCGCGCAGGCCGCGATGTCGCGCACCGCTTTCACCGTCGTCGCCGGCAGCGCCTCGATCGCGGCGATCACCTCGGCGTCGACGGCACGCACGAGCGCGGCGTCGACACCGTGCTCGGCCAGCTCGCCCGCGAGGGCGACGAGCTTCGTGGCGACCGACGGGCTGGTCCAGTTGAGGTGCCGGAACGGGCCGGTGGCCGCTCGCACCACGCGCATCGCCAGCTGCCACTGAGTCGCCTCGGTCAGCAGGGCGGTGAACGGCTCGCGCCCGATCCGCAGGGCGTGGTCGCGGACGATGCCGGCGGCGTAGGCGTGGTAGGTCGCGACCGTCGGCTGGTCGTCCTCGTCGGCCTCGACGTCGTCGCCTGGACCGGCCGGCAGCGCTGCGGGCAGCTTCGCCAGCGACGTCCGCACCCGGGCGGCCAGCTCTCCCGCCGCCTTGTTGGTGAAGGTCAGGCCGAGGATGCGCCCGGCCGGAACGCCGTGGTGAGCGACCGCGTGCACCACCCGGGCGGCCATGACCATGGTCTTGCCGGACCCCGCGCCCGCGACGACCAGCTGTGGCGCCAGCGGGTGGGTGGCGATCGCGAGCTGGTGCTCGGTGAAGTCGACGCCGAGCAGCTCGCGCAGGTAGGCGCCGTCGGCGTCGGTCATGACACGACCTCGTCGCCGGCGTCGACGGCTGGACAGGACGTGCGATAAGCGCAGCGATCACACCCGTCGTGGGGGCGCGCCGCGAACGTTTCCGACCTGATGTCCCGGGCGACGCCGCGGACGGAGTCGTCGATCCAGGTGGACGTTCCGTCGTCGGGCAGCACCGGCTGCGGCTGGACCTTGACCCGGCCACGCACCTCGTGCCGCAGCTGCACCAGCTCGGCACCGCCGGTCGGGCCGGCGTGCCGGTCGGCGAACGCACCCTCGCGCACGGCCAGTTGATAGACGCCGAGCTGCGGCTCGGTTGGCAGGTCCTTGTTCTTGGGTGGATATTTGCTCGTCTTCAGGTCGACCACGACGAGCCGGCCCTGCTCGTCGCGCTCGAGCCGGTCGGCCCGGCCCCGCAGCACCACGTCGTCGTCGTAGTCGACGGAGAAGTCCAGCTCGGCGCCGACCAGCTCACGCGGATTGTCGCGATGCCAGCGCAGGAACCGGCCGAGCAGCTCCACCGCGGCGGCGTGTTCGCGGTCACGCTGCCACTCGGCGTCGAACGGCAGTGACCGCCAGATCGTGTCGAGTCGTGCGACCAGCGCATCGACCTCCGGCGGCAGCTCTCCGGTCGCGACCGCCTCGGCCAGCGCATGCACGACGGAGCCGAAGCCTTGCGACGACGAGGTCACGCCCTGGGCGTGCACCTCGCGGTCGAGGAACCAGGCCCGCGGGCAGCGGCTGAACGACGCGACCGCGGACCCGGACAGCGCCACCCGCCGGTCCAGCGGGCGCACCGGCAGCGGTCCGACCGTCGGCTCCGCCAGGCCCCACCACGTCTCCGGCCGGGCCGCCGGAACCAGCGGCGCCCCCTCGGCGTCGACCGCCGCCGCGAGCCCGGCCAGCACCCGGGCCGCTTCCCGGCGACGGTCGTCGTCGCTGCTGTCCAGCGCGCGTCGCAACCGGGCGACCAACGACCCCGGCGCCAGCAGCCCGGTGCCGGCGAGAGTGACCTCGGGGACGCCCAGAGCGAGCTCGTCGAGAAAGCGGGACGGCCGTTCGGCATCGTCGTCGACGCCGCTGACCGCGGTGACGACCAGCCGGCGGCGGGCCCGGGTGAGCGCGACGTAGAACAGCCGGCGCTCCTCGGCCAACAGCCGTCCGGGGGTGGGCGCCGGTCGCGGCCGCTCCCGGTCGACCGCGTCGGCGTCGAGCAGCGAGCCGCGACGGCGCAGGTCGGGCCACACCCCGTCCTGCACACCGGCGACGACGACGAGATCCCACTCCAGCCCCTTGGAACGGTGCGCGGTGAGCAGCCGCACCGCACCGTGCGCCGAGGCGCGCTCCTCCATCGGCTGGGCCGGGATCTCCTGCGCCGCGATCTCTTCCAGCAGCGCCGATACGCCGGCGCGGGGCCGACGGTCCTCCAGCCGCACCGCGGCGTCGAACAGGCTCACGACCGCGTCGAGGTCGCGGTCGGCGGCACGGGCGGCCGCACCGGTGCCCATGGCAGCAGCGGCGAGGCGGCGGGCCCAGCCGGAGCCGTCCCACAGCGGCCAGAGCACCTCCTCCGGCGTGGCCTTGGCCAGCACGAGACCCCGCGCCTCGGCGAGCAGCCGGGACAACCGGCGCGCGGGCTCGGCCACCCAGTCCTCGATCGTCGTGAGGTCGCGGCTGTCGGCGATCGCGTCGCGGATGAGCAGCGCCGAGGGCCGCGGCGTCGGTTCACCGCCGGCGCGGTCGAGGGCGCGCAACCGCCGGCCGAGCGCGCGCAGCTGAGTGGGGCTGGCGCCGCCCAACGGCGAGAGCAGCAGCACCCGGGCGAGATCAGGGGTCAGCACCTCCCAGCCGCGGGCCGCCACCTCCAGCGCACCGAGCAACGGCGCGACCGCCGGATCGCGAGCCAACGGCACCTCGTCGGCGGCGACCGAGACCGGCACGCCGGCAGCCACCAGCGCCCGGCGCAGCACCGGGATGCTGCGCACGCCCGACCGCACGAGCACGGCCATCTGGTCCCATCGCAACCCCTCGACCAGGTGGGCTCGGCGGAGCAGGTCGGCGATGGCCGTGACCTCGTCGGCAACCGTCGGGAACAGCCGGATCTCGGGTGCTGCTGCGGCGGTCGGCCCCTGCGGGTCGAGCCCTCGGTGCTTGTCCCGCTCGCGGGTGAGCGACCCGAGCGGGATCCGCCGCGCCAGTTCCCGCGACGGGGCGAGCAGCTCGGCGCCCATCCGGCGGCAGGTGCGCAGGCTGATGACCGGCGCCGCCGACCCGTCCACCGCGGGGAACCGCCGCGGGAACTCGAGGATGTTCGCCACGTCGGCGCCGCGGAAGCCGTAGATGGACTGGTCGGGGTCGCCGACCGCGACCAGCAGCCGTCCGTCGCCGGCGAGCTGGCGCAGCAGCCGCTCCTGCGACGGGTCGGTGTCTTGGTATTCGTCCACGTAGACCGCGCGATAGCGGGTGCGCACCTCGCCGGCCGGTCCGGCCAGCAGGTCGCTCGCCTGCGCGACCAGCCCCGCGTAGTCGAGCTCGCCGCGGGCCTCGAGGACCGCGAGGTATTCCTCCAGGAACTGCCCGCCGGCCACCCAGGCGGGGTTGGCATGCTCGCGGCCGAGCCGGACCAGGTCGACGCTGTCGAGCCCGCGTTCACGGGCGCGGTCGAGCAGGTCGGCCACCTCGCGGGCGAAGCCGCGCAGCGTCAGCGCCGGCGTGAGCTCCGAGGGCCAGCGGGTCTTGCCCTCTCCGGAGGCGTTGCCGCGCAGCAGCTCCCGGACCCGCACCTCCCGCTCGGCCCCGGACAGCAGCCGCGGCGGCTCGTCCCCGGCCGGCACGCCGTAGCCGCGCACGATCGCGTGGCAGAACCCGTGGAACGTGTAGGCCGCCGGCTCCACCACCGTGCGGCCCAGCCTGGTCGCGATGCGTTCGCGCAGCTCGTCGGCGGCCTTGCGGCTGAACGTCAGCACCAGCACCTCGTCGGGCGACGCCCCCCGCCGTACCTGCTCGACCACCGCCTCGACCAGCGTCGTCGTCTTGCCGGTGCCCGGGCCGGCGAGCACGAGCAGCGGCCCGGCCGCGTGGTCGACGACCGCTCGTTGTTGCGGGTCGAGCGCCGGCGCGACGGCGGGCTCGACCGCAGGGCGGACGAGCCGGTACGCCGGGCGCGTGGGGGGCATGCCCCGATGCAAGCACGCGCCGCCGACAATTCGCCGACAATTCGCCCGCTGCCGCGCAGTCAGCGGGAGCGGCCGTCCCAGCGGGCTCGGGCCATGTCGACGCGGTCGCCGCGCAGCGGCACCTTCTCCTTGCGCAGCAACGCCAGCTGCCGGTCCGCCTTGTGCGTCGCGCAGGTGCCGTCGTTACGCACCACGCGGTGCCAGGGCACTTCCGCGCCGTACCGCGCCATCACGGTCCCCACCGCGCGCGGGCCACCCGATCCGAGGAACTCCGCGACGTCGCCGTACGACATCACCGTGCCGCGCGGGATGCGGTCGACGACGTCGAGCACCCGTTGTGCGAAGGCGGTCGGCGGGGGCTGCACCAAGAGAAGGTACGACGACCGGCGTCCGCCGCAGGGGCGCGACGGCGTCGCCCACGGGTACTGTCCCGATCATGCGCATCCTCGTGATCGGTGGTTCGTCGTTCGTCGGCCGGCACATCGTGCAGCACGCACTCGACCGCGGGCACGAGGTCACCCTGTTCAACCGCGGGCAGACCGACCCGGGCGCGTTCCCGGCGGCCGAGCACCTCACCGGTGACCGCAACAGCGACCTGTCCGCACTCGACGGTCGCAGCTGGGACGCGACGGTCGACGTGTGCGCCTACGTGCCGCGGCAGGTGCGGACGTTGCTCGAGACGCTCGGCACCCGCGGCGGGCACTACACGTTCATCTCGACAGTTTCCGTCTATGGCGATGTCGTGGCCCGCCCGCAAGGGGACTCAGCGGTGGAGCAAGGCTTCGACGAGGCAGGTGCGCCGCTGCTCGAACCGGCGTGGGACGACGAGCTGGAGATGGAGAAGTACGGCCAGCTGAAGGTCGCCTGCGAGCAGGTCGCGCGCGAGCTGGCGGGCGACCGGCTGCTGGTGGTGCGGCCGGGTTACGTCATCGGGCCGCACGACCCCACCCACCGCTTCACCTATTGGGTCGAGCGGGTCGCCGACGGTCGGTCGCCGATGGCCGGCCCGGACGCCGAGCAGCCGCTGCAGGGCGTCGACGCGCGGGACCTCGGCGCGTTCACGGTGAGCCAGGTGGAGCGCGGCGCGGTCGACACGTTCCACGTGACCGCGCCGGAGCCGGCGCCGACGTTCGCCGAGTGGCTGCAGCGGATCGCCGACGCGGAGGGTGTGCCACTGCCGGAGGTGCAGTGGGTGGGGCCGCAGCCGGGGCTGCCGCTGGCCGCACCGAAGGAGTTCTGGCCGACGATGCGCGCCGGGCTCACCCACGCGCGCAGCGCCGGGTTCACCTGGCGGCCGATCGAGGACACCGTGCGCGACACGCTCACCTGGGTGCGCTCGGCGCGGGCGGCCGGCACCTACGTGCCGCGGCCGGGTGTCGGTCTCACGCCGCAGGCCGAGGCCGACCTGCTCGCCGCCGCCGCGGCCGGTTCCTGACGTCATCCGGTGGCACGGCCGGCCGAGCAGCGCATCCGACCGGAAGACGCAGGACCGTGACCGCCGAGCGCGCGGTGGGTCGTCGTGTCAGCGGGGGGTGACCGCGACGATGGTGGTCTGCGGCGCGTAGGGGCCGGTGGTTTCGCCACCGACCAGCACGACGCCGCGCCGACCCGCGTTCACCACCGCGGCGTCGGACAGCGGATGCGGCAACCGTCCGGCTCGCACCGCGTGCACCCCGCCGGTGCCGAGGTCGACCCGCCAGATCCGTGCCGTTGCCGTGGTCAGGTGCCGTCCTCCGGCGACGTAGAGCCGCCCGCCGACCGTGAACGCCATCGCGTGGCCCAGCGACTCCGGCAGGTGCCCGACGACGCTGGTGCGCCCGGTGCCCAAGTCGAAACGCTGGATGGCATCGCTCTGCGGTCCGGCCGACGTGCCCTCGGTTGTCGCCAGCTGACCGCCGACGACGTAAATGTCACCGCCGACGGCGGCCACGGCGGCGTACCGCACTCCGACCTTCAGCCGCCCCACCACCCGCAGGTGCGCTCCGTCGCGGGTGGCGACGATGTCGCGAGTCATGCGGCTGCCGTCGAAACCGCCGAGGACGTACGCCGTGCCGCCGACCGTCACCGCGGAGGAGTCCGACCGCCCCTCGGGCAGTCGTCCGACGACCTGCGTCCGGCCGTTGCGCCACGACTGCACGTCGGCCACCTCGGTGGACGACCCGCCGCCGAAGACGACCGCGCGACCGGCCAGCCAGGCGCCGGACGCGTCGTGCACGGGCTCGCGCAGCTGCCCGCCGGTGCGGCCCGTCCAGCTGGTGGGGTCGAGGGTGACGACACGGCCGGTGGTGACGTCGCCCGTCGTGAGCCCGCCGAGCACCACGATGCGGCTGCCGGCGGCGACGGCGACCGCGCGCGACACCGGTTGCGGCAGCTGACCGACGACCCGCGCGCGCAACCGCGACGGCGGCGGTGTCGAGCCCGCCGTCGAGCCGGTCGCGGCCGGTCCGCCGCCGACCGAGTTCGCGGCAGCCGGTGCCGTGGAGGTCGCGCGGGGCGCGGTGCCGGACGAGCAGCCGCCGCAGACTTCGACGACGAGCCCGACGCCCAGCCCGACGATCAGGACGCGCCCCGCGTTTCGGGATGGACGAAACCGACGTGCCGGTCGGGAAGCGCGGCGGTCGGGGGAAGCGGGTGCGGGGGACGTCATCGTCGGTGCGGTCCGAGCGGCAGCGGGGCGGACACGCACGATGAGTTGCCGGTCAGCGGGTGACGCCGGTGTGGCCGAGGGAGTAGCGACCCGGCTGTGGCCACACGCACAAGCCGTGCGGCTGCAAGCCGACGGGAATCTTCGCGAGCAGCTTGCCGGTCTTCGTCGACAGCGCGTAGACGACGCTGTTGTAACGGCCGGCCAGCCACAGCACCTTGCCGTCGGGCGACGTGTTGCCCATGTCGGGGCTGCCCCCGCCGGGGATGTGCCAGGTCTTCACCACCTTGCGGGTGGCGAAGTCGATGACCGACACGCTGCCCGCACCGCGGTTGGTGACGTAGAGATCCTTGGCGTTGCGGCTCGGGTAGAGCCCGTGCGCGTCGGCGCCGGTGTGGATGAACCCGATCGGCTTGAAGGTCGACGCCTTGATCAGCCACACCCCGCCGCGATAGCGGTCGGCGACGTAGAAGATGCGGCCGGTGGGGTCGAGCTTGATGTCCTGCGGGCTGCCACCGGGCAGGCGCAGATAGCCCATCACCTTGCGCGTGTGCAGGTTGACCTTGACGAGCTTGCCGGAGAACTCGCAGGTGGCGATCAGATAGCCGCCGTTGGCGGAGAAGTCGATGTGGTCGACGCCGGCGCAGTTCACCGGCACGCGGTCGCGCAGCTGGAACGTGTGCGGGTCACGGAAGTCGAGGTGCTGGCGGGCCTCGGCGACGACCAACGCGAAGCGGCCATCCGGGGTGAAGTACATGTTGTAGGGGTCGTCGACGGGGATGTTGGGCCCGCCGCGCCGCGCCGTCCGCGGGTTGATGGGCGTGAGGCTGTTCGCACGGTCGTTGGTGACGAACAGCGTCTTCATGTCATAGCTCGGGACGACGTGCTGCGGGTTCTCGCCGGTCCAGAACTGCCGGACCACCTGGAAGGTGTGCGGGTTGATGACGTCGACGGACGAGCCCTCGCTGTCGGGCACGTAGATGCGGTAGGGAACGTGCCGGGTGGCGGCGGTCAGCATGTTGGCGCCGGCGTCGGCGTAGATGTTGTGCGGGCTGGCGATGGGCGGCATCCCCGGCAGCGGTGCCGTCGCCGAGGTCAGGCGTGAAGGTGTGTGGTGACGGGCCGCCGTCGAGGTGGGGCTAGGGCTGGTCGGGCCGGTGGCCGCGGGCGGATCGGTGTTGGCGACCCGAGCCGAGGACTCCGCCTCATGGCCTTCGGCGCAGGCGACCGCGGTCAGCCCGACGGCGGTGCTCAGAACGGCCGCGGTCAGGCTCAGTCGCTGCATCCGGCTGAGCCGGCGTCCCGTCGTCACGCGCACCCCGTTCGTCATCGCTGCGTCGGCACGACCCTAGACGGCCATACCCACCGCCCGGCGCAAGCGTGCTTCCCGACACGACCGAAGCACCAACAGGCGCGTGGCCAACCTGGCGCGCGAACGTGAATGTTCGCTGAGGTGTCAGTAGACGGGCTGGCTCTTGTCGACCTGCGTCGCCCACGCAGTGACGCCGCCTTGCACGTGCTTGGCGTCGGCGAAGCCGGCGTTCTTCAGCAACGCGAGCGCCTCGGCGGAGCGGCCACCCGACTTGCAGTAGGCGATGATCGGCTTGTCCTGCGGCAGCTCGGACAGCTTCGACGGCAGCTCACCCTTGGGGATGAGCACCGCGCCCGGGATGCGCACGATCTCCCACTCGGCCGGCTCACGGACGTCGACGAGCAGGAAGTCGCTGCCGGAGTCCATCAGCGCCTTGAGCTCGGTGGCGGTGAGGGTCGAACCGGCGACCGCCTCCTGCGCTTCCTCGCTGACGGTTCCGCAGAACGCCTCGTAGTCGATGAGGCCGGTGATGGTGGGGTTCTTGCCGCACAGCGGGCACTCCGGGTCCTTGCGGACCTTCACCGACCGGTAGGTCATCTCGAGCGCGTCATAGATCATCAGCCGCCCGACCAGCGGGTCGCCGACGCCGGTGATGACCTTGATGGCCTCGGTGACCTGGATCGAGCCGACGCTGGCGCACAGCACGCCGAGCACGCCACCCTCGGCGCACGAGGGCACCATCCCGGGCGGCGGCGGCTCGGGGTAGAGGCAGCGATAGCAAGGACCGTGCTCGGCCCAGAACACCGACGCCTGCCCGTCGAAGCGATAGATCGAGCCCCACACATACGGCTTGCCGAGCAGCACGCACGCGTCGTTGACGAGATAGCGGGTGGCGAAGTTGTCGGTGCCGTCGATGATGAGGTCGTAGGGCTCGAAGATGCGCATCGCGTTGGAGGAGTCGAGCCGCTCCTGGTGCAGCACGACGTCGACCAGCGGGTTGATCTCCTGGACCGAGTCCCGCGCGCTCTCGGCCTTCGACCGGCCGATGTCGCTCTGACCGTGGATGACCTGACGCTGCAGGTTGGACTCGTCCACGACGTCGAAGTCGATGATGCCGAGTGTGCCGACGCCGGCCGCCGCGAGGTACATCAACGCCGGTGAGCCGAGGCCGCCGGCACCGACGCACAGCACCTTCGCGTTCTTCAGCCGCTTCTGCCCGTCCATCGCGACGTCGGGGATGATCAGGTGCCGCGAATAACGCCGCACCTCGTCCGGCGTCAGGGCCTCGGCCGGCTCCACCAGCGGCGGAAGTGTTGCCACGGTTCGTCACCTCGTCGTACGTCGTCGGGCCGCGGACCCGCACCTCGCTGTTCCCCCAGGATCCCAGGCGGGGTTGCGGGGCGCGAAGGGGGACCGTGCAGGTAACCACCACCGGCGGCAGGATCTTCCCGCGCGCGCTGGGGCGAGCGGCGGGTACGGCGGTGACGCGGGTGGCCGAGGAGCGTCAGCCGCCGGGCCGCCACCAGGGGCGGCGCCGCTCGCCGCCGGAACCATCGGTCTCGTCGTCGGCGGGTCCGCTGGGCGGCGCACCGGCCGGCGCCGGGGCAGCGGGAGCGACGGCGGCAGGCTGCCCGGCCGGGGCGACCGGGGCGGCCGGTGCGGCCAGTTCGGGCGCGGCCGGGACCGCCCAAGCAGAGGGAGTGGTCGGCACCCGAGCCGGCGTCTGCCAGGGAGCGGCGCCGGCGAGGTTGGAGACCCCGCCGTCCTCGTCGTCGTCGGGCAGTTCGTCCTCGTCCAGTGCGTCGCCCAGCGCGTCGCCGGTCAGGGCGTCATCGCCCATCGTGTCGCTGGTCAGTGCATCGCCGGTCAGCGCGTCATCGCCGAGCGGGCTCGCCGCTGCGTCGTCGACGGGATCCGCGGCCGCCGGGGCGGCAACCGACGCCGGGGCGGGGGCGGCGACCACAGGCGCGGCCGCGACGGTCTCCGCCGCCGACGCCTGGGCCGTGGGCGGCGTGGAGGGAGGGAACGGGTCGATGCGAGCCGATCGGCCGCTTCGCCGGCGTACGAGCACCTCGGCCAGAGCGAGCACCGCCTCGTCCACGTGCGCGCTCAGCCGCTGCTCGCTGTCCGCGAGGGCGCGGCTGACGATCGCCTCCACCCGCTCGTCGGAGTCGTCCTCGACGTCGTCGACGTCGTCGGGGTCGACGCTCATCGCGTCCTCGACCGCGGCCAGCCGCTCCCCGAGTCCCCGCAGCTCCGCCTGCAGCGCGTCGAACCGGCCGCCGAGCAGCCGCAACCCGTCACGCAGGTCACCGGCGAGGCCGCTCAGCTGCTCCGCGAGCCCCCCCGAGTCAGCCGCCGGCCGCGCCTGCAGCTCGTCGAGCTGCGCACCGAGCCGGCTCAGCTGCGCGTGCACCTCACCGAGGACGCCGGCCAGCTGACGCTGCTCGCTCAACTGGTCCTCGACCGCGCGAGACAGCAACGACTGCATCCGCTCGGACATGGGCGAACCCGGTCCGGTCTGTTCGGTCACGTCAACGCTCCTCGGTCCCCCACCGACCCGTCAGCGGAAGTATCGCCGCAGCCGGGCGTCGACGAGGGTCTTTCCGCGGGTACGGCGTTGCGCGCCGGCCGCGGGTCGGCCGCACCGGCCGCGCCGCGTCAGGGCAGCAACGGCTGGATGCGGCGGTTCACCGCGTCCAGAGCGGCGCGCATCATCGCCTGCCGCACGTCGTCGCGCACCATCGCAGCACCGACGAGACGGTCGGTGCCGTTGGTGCTGACCATCGTCACCACCACGGTGGCCGTGCGCTCGGCACCGTTGGTGGTGACGTCCACCTGGTCGACCTCGAACCGAGCCTTCTTCTCCACCAGCTCTTCGAGCGCGCGGAAGGTCGCGGCGGCGACCGCGCGGTGGACGCCGCTCTGGGTGGCGGTGCCGGTGCTCTCCCCCCGGACCAGCTGCTGGTGATAGGTCAGCTCGACGGTGGCCGTGACGTCGAGACCGGAGGACACCAGCTGCATCCGTGAGACGACCGGGCGGCGGGCCGACTGCGGCGGCACCTCGCAGGCGGCTGCGTCCTCGATGAGCTGCACCCGCTCGGCGTCGACGCCGAGCCCGAACCGTTCGCGCAACAGCCGGCCGACCGTGGTGGCGACCTGCGCCTCGTCGACGCCGGGGGTGAGGCCGAGCCGCAGCACCCCGAGGCCGGTGCCATCGGCGTCCGGCTCCACATCGGCCTGCGCGATCCCGGGCACCGTGCGCAACGCGGCAGCGATCTCCGCGTAGTCGGCGACGGTCACCTCAACTGCTCCCTCGGTTGGGTCGCCCGGACAGGCCACTCCATCACGGGGCATCGGTGACTGGGCCTGTCTGCTTGAGTCGACGCTAGCGACAGAAGTGGCGTCGCGGCAGGGTCACGCCGTCTTGCGCGCGTTCGCCCGTTTCGCTGCGGTCTTCTTGGCCGACGTCGCGCTGGTCCGTTTGGCCGAAGCGGTCGACTTCTCGGCCGCGGCACCCGATTTGGCCGCCTTGCCAGCAGTCTTCTTTCCAGCGGTCTTGCCGCCGGCGGAGGCTGTCTTGCGGCCGGCGGCGGTCTTGGCGCCGCGGCTCGGCGCCTTCGCCGGCGTACCGGCCCCTTCATCGCTGGTCTCGTCGTCTGCGCTCGCGCCGCCGCGGCTCTTGCGCGCAGCCTCCACGCTGGCGCGCAGCGCCGCCATCAGGTCCACGACCGTCCCGGTGTCGGCGGTCGGCTCGGCCGGCTGCACGACCTCACGCCCGGCGACCTTCGCCTCGATGAGCTCCTGCAACGCCTCGCGGTAGTTGTCGGAGTATTGCTCCGGGACGAAGTCACCGGACAGCGACTCGATGAGCGACTCGGCCATCGTCAGCTCTTGCGGCCGCACCTCGATGTCCTCGTCGAGGAAGCCGAAGGCGGGGTCCCTGATCTCGTCCGGCCACAGCATCATCTCGAGCACGAAGACGCCGTCGCGCACCCGCAACGTTGCGAGTGACTCCCGCTGCCGCAGCGCCACCTTGACCAGCGCGACCCGGCCCGACCGCTCCAGTGCCTCGCGCAACAACACGTAGGGCTTCGCGCCGGAGGCCTCGGGCTCGAGGTAGTAGGACTTGGAGAAATACAGCGGGTCGACCTGGTCGAGCGGGACGAACTCGAGCACGTCGATGGCCCGCGACGTCGACAGCGGCAGGTCGGCGAAGTCCTCGTCGGTCAGCACCACGACCTCGCCGCTGGGCAGTTCGTAACCCTTGGCGATGTCGCTGTAGGGCACTTCCTCGCCGTCGATCTGGCACACCCGCTTGTAACGGATGCGCCCGCCGTCGTCACGGTGCACCTGGTGGAAGGAGATGTCGCGTTCCTCGGTGGCGCTGTAGAGCTTCACCGGGATGCTCACCAGCCCGAAGGAGATCGCGCCTTTCCAGATGCTGCGCATGCCCTGCCCATCTGTGTGCCGCGGGCTCACCCGTGGACCGTGTGCTGCGGGAACCTACCCGTGATCATGCGCGACTACCCGATCCCCCGTCCAGGTCGCGGCACATCCGGCCATTGCGCTTGACGGACAGTTACCGTTGCAAATGTGACCTGGGGGCTGGCCGGAGCCTTCGCCGCTGCCGTGACCTACGGCTTCGCCACCGTGCTCCAGGCCGTCGGTGCGCGCCAGATCGCGCGCCTGGAAAGCGCCGACCTGCGGCTGCTCTGGCGACTGGTGCACTCCACCCCCTACGTGCTCGGGCTGCTGCTCGACGGCATCGGCTTCGCCCTGTCGCTGGCGGCGTTGCGCACCGAGCCACTGTTCGTCGTGCAGGCGATCGTCGCGTCGAGCCTCGCGTTCACTGCCGTGTTCGCGGTGCTCGTCCTGCACACCCGACTGTCGGCGGTGGAGGGCAGCGGGCTCATCCTCGTCACGGCCGGGCTCACCCTGCTCGGCCTGTCGGCCAACGACCAGCAGCCGTCGCCGACCCAGTTCAGCACCCGGTTGCTGCTGCTGGTGGCCGTCGGTGTCTCCGGCGTGCTCGCCGCCGGCGCGGCTCGTCGTCGCGGGGCCGGCGGCGCGAGCGAGGTGTGGCCGCTCGGCTTCCTCGCCGGGTTGATGTACGGCGCGGGCGGCATCGGCGCACGCGTCCTCGCCAACCCCACCTCTCCCGGGGGTCTGCTGGTCGACCCGGCGCTGTGGGCGATGCTCATCGCCGGCGTGTTCGGTCTGCTGCTCTATGCGATGGCCTTGCAGCGGGGCAGCGTCACCGTCGCCACCTCCGCGGTCGTCGTCGCCGAGACGCTGGTGCCGGCCGCGGTGGGCATCACGTTGCTCGGTGACCGGCCGGCACCCGGCCGCACGGCGCTGGCCGCGTTCGGCTTCGTCGTCACCGTCTCCGGGTCGTTGCTGTTGGCCCGCTATGGCGAAGCGCCGTCCGGCGCCGACCGCGCCTCCGACAGCACCGAGGTCGCCGGGCAGACCGCCGGCGCGGCCTGAAGATCAACCCGCGGCGGCCTGGGTAGGAGGCGGGCGTGGCCAAGACGACCGCGGACGCGCTCGACGTCTACCGCAGCAAGCGCGATCCCGCGCGCACCCCGGAGCCGGTGCCGAGGCGCGGTGGCCGCGGCCGCGGCCGCAACCGTGGCGACACGTTCGTGATCCAGGAGCACCACGCGACCGCACTGCACTGGGACTTCCGGCTCGAACGGGACGGCGTGCTCGTGTCGTGGGCGGTGCCGAAGGGTCTGCCGACCGATCCGGAGACCAACCACCTCGCCGTACACACCGAGGACCACCCGCTCGACTACGCGACCTTCGAAGGCGAGATCCCGGCGGGTGAGTACGGCGGCGGCGCCGTGTCGATCTGGGATCGCGGCACCTACGAGTGCGAGAGCTGGACCGAGCGCGAAGTGAAGGTCGTGCTGCACGGGGAACGCGTGTCCGGTCGGTACGTGCTGTTCCGCACCGACCGGTCGGGTGCGAAGCGAGGTGACAACGACCGGCAGGGTCGGGACTGGATGATCCACCGCATGGACCCCGCGCCGGAAGGCTTCCAGCCGCTGCCGCAGCTGGTGCGACCGATGCTCGCGGTGTTGCGCATGCAGCCGCCGCGTGACGACGCGGCTTACGGCTACGAGTTCAAGTGGGACGGCGTGCGCGCGATGGTCTACGTGCTCGGCGGCCGGCAGCGGGTGCTCTCCCGCAACGACCGGGACGTCACCGCCTCCTACCCCGAGCTACGGGCGCTCGCCGAGTCGCTCGGCTCGCGGCAGGTCGTGCTCGACGGCGAGATCGTGGCGATGGACACGCACGGTCGACCGTCGTTCGAGCGGCTGCAGTCGCGCATGCACGTCACCGGTTCGGCGCAGGTGCGGCGGCTGATGAAGCAGACACCGGTGACGTTCCTCGCGTTCGACGTGCTGCACCTCGACGGTCGATCGCTGCTCGAGGAGCGGTACGACGAACGGCGGCGGATCCTCGAGTCGCTCGAGCTGGCCGGGCCGTCGTGGCAGACCCCACCGCACTTCCGCGGAGACCAGTTCGCGGGCGACGCCGGCGAGCCCGTCGGGCCGGCGGTGCTCGCGGCGTCGAAGCAGCAGGGCTTGGAAGGCATCATCGCCAAGCGGCTGGACTCGCGTTACTACCCGGGCAAGCGCTCCGACTGCTGGCTGAAGGTGAAGAACCTGCGCACCCAGGAGGTCGTCATCGGCGGCTGGAAACCCGGCGAGGGGCGGCGCAAGGGGGCGATCGGCTCGCTGCTGCTCGGCGTGCCGGGGCCGGACGGGCTGGACTACGTCGGCCATGTCGGCACCGGGTTCACCGCGGCGATGCTGCGCGACCTGGAGGCCGACCTCGCCCCGCTCGCGACCGGCGACTCACCGTTCGCCACCCCGGTGCCGCGCCCGCACGCGCGGGACGCCCACTGGGTGCAGCCGCAGATCGTGGGCGAGGTGGCGTTCGGCGAGTGGACCCGCGAAGGCCGGTTGCGTCACCCCGCCTGGCGCGGGTTGCGCCCGGACAAGTCGGCCGACGACGTGGTCCGGGAGAGCTGAGCGATGAGCACCGACAGCAAGGTCACCGTGCAGGTCGGCGAGCGCACGTTGTCGTTGTCGAACCTCGACAAGGTGCTCTATCCGGAGATCGGGTTCACCAAGGGCGAGGTCATCGACTACTACACCCGGATCGCGCCGGTCTTGCTGCCGCACGTGCAGGACCGGCCGTTGACGTTCAAGCGTTACCCGGACGGGGTCGAGGGCCAGTTCTTCTTCGGCAAGAACACACCGGCGGGCACGCCCGAGTGGGTGCGCACCGTCGAGCTGCCGTCACCGGGATCGACGAAGAACCGCGACCGCATCACCTATCCGGTGATGTGCGACCTGCCGACCCTGGTGTGGGCGGCCAACCTCGCGGCACTGGAGCTGCACGTGCCGATGTGGCGGGTCGATGGTGGTGGCCGGCCGAGCCACCCGGACCTGATGGTGTTCGACCTCGATCCGGGCCCGCCGGCGACGATCGTGCAGTGCTGCGAGGTGGCCCAGCTGGTGCGTGCGGTGCTGGCCGAGGACGGTCTGTCGTCCTACCCGAAGACCAGCGGCTCCAAGGGCCTGCAGCTCTACGTTCCCCTCGACGCGAGCGCGCCGTGGGAGGACGTGCACGGCTATGCGCGCCGGCTGGCGCAGCGCCTCGAACGCGAACAGCCGCAACTGGTCGTGTGGAACATGAAGAAGGAGCTGCGCACCGGCAAGGTGCTCGTCGACTGGTCGCAGAACAACGCTGCGAAGACGACGGTCGCGGTCTATTCGCTGCGGGCCCGGGCGCTGCCGACGGTGTCGACGCCGGTGACCTGGGACGAGGTGGAAGGTTGTCGTCGTCCGGACGACCTGCGCTTCACCAGCGACCAGGCGCTCACCCGCGTCGACGAGCGCGGCGACCTGTTCGCGCCGATCCTCGACGGCGGTCAGAGTCTGCCCGGCTGAACCGACGCACGCGGCTGCTCCCGGCCGCTGCCGAGGAGCAGCCGGGTGAGGTTGCTAGGCATGGGTGAACCGACCGATGGGCGAGTCGTCGATCCCGTCGAGCAGGTGCCGCGCGTCGCGATAGACCGCGATCGCGCCGGCATCGCGGAGCTGCTCCTCCGCCACCCCGCCGGTCCGCAGGCAGATGCACTCGAGCCCGGCCCGGCCGGCGGCTTCGACGTCCCAGACCGTGTCGCCGACGAACACCGACCGCTGCGGGTCCAGCCCGGCGCGGTCGAGCGCCGCCTGCACGATGTCGGGATCAGGCTTGCTCTCCTCCGCGTCGTCCTTGGTGGTGACCGCGTCGATCACGTCGTCGGCATCGAGCGCAGCGGTCAGGTGCTCCGCCTGCTTCTTCGACGCGCTCGTCGCCAGCGCGACCTTCAGCCCCCGCTTCTTGACCGCGCGCAGCAGGTCCGCCGCTGCGGGGAACGCCACCAGCTGGTGCAGGTAGGGCGAGTAATAGTCGGTGTGGGCGTCGGTGATGGCCTGGTCACGGTGGCCGAGGATCGTCTCGACGAACCGTTCGCCGCCCTGCCCGATCGTCTGGTGGAAGCGCACCATCTCGATGTCGTGACCGGCCGACCGGAACGCGTGCCACCACGCCACCACGTGCAGGTAGTTGGTGTCGACGAGCGTGCCGTCGACGTCGAACACCACTCCGGCGGAACCGGTCATCGGTCGGCGCGGGCTGTCCGGCGGCTGTCGGTCATGGTGTCCGCCCTACCCGCCTGGGTAGGGGCCTCACCATGGCCGCGCTGCTCCCGACCACGACCGCGCCGGGTGGGGCGCAGTGACCGACTCGTTCGACGTCGTCGTGCTCGGCGGCGGCTCGGCCGGTGAAGCCGTCGCCCGC
Organism: Mycobacteriales bacterium; assembly: GCA_035776655.1. GTDB lineage: Bacteria > Actinomycetota > Actinomycetes > JAFAQI01 > JAFAQI01 > DASTWK01. The sequence goes on from DASTWK010000015.1 coordinate 27,633, forward strand.
CGGGTGGCGACGAGCGGCGACACCGTGGCACTCGTCGAAGACCGTCTCGTCGGCGGCGAGTGTCCCTACCTCGCCTGCATGCCGAGCAAGGCGCTGCTGCACGCGGCCGGGCGTGGCTGGACCTGGGAGCGGGCGATCAGCTTCCGCGACGACATCGCCGAGCACCGCGACGACAGCACGACCGTCGACTCGCTGCAGCAGGCCGGTGTCACCGTCATCCGCGGCCGCGGACTCGTCACCGCACCCGGCGTCCTGCTGGTGGGTCCACGCCGGCTCGGTTGGCGCGACCTCGTCATCAGCACCGGCGCCGCCGCCACCATGCCGCCGCTCGACGGCATCGACGACGTCGAGGCGTGGACGAGCGACGACGCGTTGTCGAGCCCGCACCGGCCTCAGCGGCTGCTGCTGCTCGGCGGTGGGCCGGTCGGCTGCGAGCTGGCGCAGGTCTACGCGCGGTTCGGCAGCGAGGTCACGCTCGTGGAGAACGCCGATCGGCTGCTGTCGAGCGAGCCGGCCTTCGTCGGGGACACGATCGCGGCAGCCCTGCAGCGCGACGGCGTGCAGGTCCGCACCGGCACGACCGCAACCGCGACCCACCGCGACGACGACGGCGTGCATCTCACCCTCGACGACGACGAGGTCCTCACCGGCGACCGGTTGCTCATCGCCGTCGGGAAGCGTCCCCGCGTCGACGGCCTCGGTCTCGAACGCCTCGGCATCAGCCCGAACGATGCCGGCGCGATCCCGACCGACGATCGCTGCCGCGTGATCGAGCACGTGTGGGCTGCGGGCGACGTCACCGGCATCGCCCCGTTCACCCACACCGCCAACTACCAAGCCAAGGTGGTGGCCGCCAACCTGCGCGGCGCCGACCGCCGCGCCGACTATCGCGCGATCCCCCGCACCGTCTACACCGACCCGGCCGTGTGCTGCGTCGGCCGCACCGACGGCGACGGCACCGCCACGGCGTCGCTGCCGGTGCGGGAGACCGCGCACGCCGCGATCGAGCAGCGTGCGGACGGCTGCGTCGTGCTCTACGCGGACCCCGACCGGCGTCGGCTCGTCGGCGCGGCCGCGGTCGGACCCGCCGCGGACGACTGGGCCGCGGAGCTCACCCTCGCCGTCCGCGCCGAGGTCGACCTGGACGTGCTCGCGGACGTGGTGCACGCTTTCCCGACGTACGGCGAGGCACTCGAACCCCCCTATGCCGAGCTCGCCGGAGAGGACTCCTGATGGCCGAACCCGGAACCGACGACATCGAGGTGCCCGACGCCGACGCGGCCGAGCAGCAGCAGGTGGTCGCCGAGAACGAGGTGCAGGTGGTCCAGGACTCGCCGATGACGGAGGCCGACGAGGGTGACGTGGCCGAGCAGCTCCGCGAGGTGCCGCTCGACGAGGACGAGTACCGGTAACGTCACTGCCCGTGACCTCTGCCCATGCCGGCGCACGCCCCACGCGCCTGCCGCGCTCGGCCCGCCGCAAGCAACTGCTCGCGGCCGCGCAGGAGGTCTTCGTGGCCAACGGCTATCACGCCGCCGCGATGGACGACATCGCCGAACGTGCCGGCGTCTCCAAGCCGGTGCTCTACCAGCACTTCCCGGGCAAGCTCGACCTCTACCTCGCGTTGCTCGACCAGCACGTGGAGGTGCTCGGCGAGCAGGTCCGCCGCGCGCTGGAGTCCACGACCGACAACAAGCAGCGGGTCGAGGGCTGCATCGCGGTCTACTTCGAGTTCGTCGCCGATCCTGGTGGCGCGTTCCGGCTGGTCTTCGAGTCCGACCTGCGCAACGACCCGGCCGTGCGTGAGCGGGTGGAACGGTCGTTGCAGATCTCCGTCGACGCCCTGTCCGACACGATCGCGCGCGACACCGGGCTGAGCCGCGACGAGGCCGAGCTGCTCTCGTGCGGCCTCGCCGGTCTCGCCGAGGTCAGCGCCCGCTGGTGGCTCGCCTCCGACGACGCGGCGGCCGGCAGCCGGCTCGCGAAAGAGCGCGCGGTCGCGTTGCTGTCCGGTCTGGCGTGGCGCGGCATCAGCGGCTACCCACGCGTCCAGGCCGGCGCAGCACAACCGTTAGGGTCCTAGGCATGGAGGTCCGGATCGGCGTCAAGGGCGCCCCGCGCGAGCTCGTCCTCGACAGCAACCAGAGTGCCGACGACATCCAGACGGCGATCGACGCCGCGCTGAAGAACGAGGCGCCGACCATCACCCTCACCGACGAGAAGGGTCGCCGGATCGTCGTCTCGACGGAGAAGTTCGCCTACGTCGAGATCGCGGAGACCGAGGGCCGCCGGGTCGGCTTCGGCGCGATCTGACCCTCAGGCCGCCAGCCCGAGCGCGGCCATCCGTTCGGCGTGACGCTGGGTGAGCCGGGCCAGCAACGCGCCCACTTCGGCCAGGTCGCCGGTGCCGCCGACGATCAACCGCGCCATCGCGTCCCGGTCGACGGCGACCCGCTGCGCCTGCACCAGCGCCTCCCCGACGAGCCGGCGGGCCCACAGGGCGAGCCGACCGGAGACCGCCGGATCGGCCTGGATCGCCGCGCGGACGTGCTCGACGGCGAAGGCCGCGTGTCCGGTGTCGGCGAGCACGTCCAACACCAGCGCCTTCGTCTCCTCGTCGTCGAGGAAGACGACCACCTCGCGATAGAAGTCGGCGGCGAAGCCATCGCCGACGTAGGCCTTGACGAGACCCTCCAGCCAGTCACCGGCCGCGGTGGAGTCGTGGAACGCATCGAGCGGCGTCACGAACGGCGCCATCGCCTCCCCGGGGTCCACCCCGAGCGCCTGCAGCCGGTCGCGCAGCTTGACGAAGTGGCCGAACTCCGCGACCGCCATCTCCCCCAGCGCGGCCTTGTCGGCGACCGTCGGCGCGAGCCCCGCGTCCTCGGCCAGTCGTTCGAAGGCGATGAGCTCGCCGTAGGCCAGCACACCGAGCAGGTCGATGACCGCCTGCCGGCGGTCCTCGGCTGTCATCGCCTCGGTCCACTCGCTCACCGAGGCACCTTACCGAGGGGGAACAGGAGCCGGCCCTAGACTGTTGTGCGTAGCACTACGCCGCGCAGACTCGCGTGGCATCGCTTCCGCGGCAGATCGCGGGTGTCGGGTCCTGGAGTGGTCTCGGCACGACGAGGAGACCACACGTGAATACCGCTGCATCCAAGACCTTTGCCGATCTCGGCGTCGAGACTGACATCGTCGAAGCGCTCGCCGCCCACCAGATCGTGCATCCGTTCCCGATCCAGGCGCTGGCGATCCCGCTCGCGCTGAAGGACCACGACCTGATCGGTCAGGCCCGCACCGGCACCGGCAAGACGATGGGCTTCACCGTCCCGATCCTGCAGAAGATCGAGGCGCAGAGCACAGCCGGCAAGCCGCAGGCGCTCGTCGTCGTACCCACCCGTGAGCTGGCCGTCCAGGTCACCCGCGACGTCGACATGGCCGGCGCCAACCGAGGCACCCGCGTGCTGACCGTCTATGGCGGTCGCTCCTACGAGCCTCAGCTCGACGCGCTGCGCAAAGGCGTCGACGTGGTGGTCGGTACGCCGGGCCGCCTTCTCGACCTCGCCGGCCAGCGCGCGCTCGACCTGTCCCAGGTCAAAGTGCTCGTGCTCGACGAGGCCGACGAGATGCTCGACCTCGGCTTCCTACCCGACGTGGAGCGGATCGTCGCGCTGCTGCCGGAGAAGCGGCAGACGATGCTGTTCTCCGCCACCATGCCCGGACCCGTCGTCGCGCTGTCGCGGCGCTATCTCAGCCACCCCACCCACGTGCGGGCCGAGTCGCCGGACGAGAGCGCGACCGTGCCGACGACGTCGCAGTTCGTCTTCCGCACCCACCACCTCGACAAGCCGGAGGTGCTCGCGCGCGTGTTGCAGGCCGAGGGCCGTGGCCTGGCGATGGTGTTCACCCGCACCAAGCGGTCCGCCGACCGCATCGCCGCCGACCTCGCCGAGCGCGGCTTCGCCTCAGCGGCGGTGCACGGTGACCTCGGCCAGGGAGCTCGAGAGCAGGCGCTGCGAGCGTTCCGCAACGGCAAGGTCGACGTGCTCGTCGCGACCGACGTCGCCGCCCGCGGCATCGACGTCGCCGGCGTCACCCACGTCGTGAACTACGAGTGCCCGGACGACGAGAAGACCTACGTCCACCGCATCGGCCGCACCGGCCGGGCCGGTGAAGCCGGAACCGCGATCACGTTCGTCGACTGGGAGGACGGCTATCGCTGGGGCATGATCAACAAGGCCCTCGACCTGCCGTTCGCCGAGCCGGAGGAGACCTACTCGACCTCCGACTTCCTCTACGAGGAGCTCGAGATCCCCCGGACTGCGACCGGACGGCTGCCCCGCGCACTGCGGACCCGGGCCGGGCTCGACGCCGAGGAGATCGAGGACCTGGGCGAGACCGGTCGACGGCGTCCGGCCGGCGGCGGCCGGGGCGACCGCGCCCGCAGTGGCGACCGCCAGGGCGGCCCCCGCTCGGACGGCGGCGACGGGGAGCGGCGGCCGCGGCAGCGGCAGCGCAGCCGGAGCAGCCGCGCGACGAGCACCTCGACCGGCACCGACTCCGCCGCCGAGACCACGACGGCCGCCGGCAACGAGTCGACCACGGCCGGCGCGCCGCGCCGCCGCCGGCGGCGGCGCCTGTCCGGCAACGCCGGGAGCGGCAGCTCCGCCCCCACCGCCCCGAGCGGCGACGCCTGACCCTCCCCGCCCGCCCCGCGCCGGTGCACTTCGCGCAGCCGTCAAGCGGGGCATCTCCGGCACCGATGATCTAGGCAGCTCCCCTGCCGCTGGTCGAGCGAGCGCTCGACCCGCGGCGCATGCGAGGGAGGTCTGGAGGGCTCGACCGGTGACATTGCGCAGCATGAGTGGACACCCCACGGCGGAGACGGCGCAGGACCTGCGCGACTGGCTCAGCCGGCTCGACGGCTGCCCGCCGGTCTCGCGCACCGTCCTCGCCAGCTGCACCCGGCCGACACACGGCGAGGAGCCGGGCACCTGGTTCTACGTCGAGGCCGACGCCCGGGAGGGCGTCGCCCGGTTGCGTTGCCTCGGCTGCGGCGACGTCCGCCCGGTGCTCGACTCCGCCGCCCACTGGTCGTTCCCCACCGCCTGGTCGTGCTTCAACTGCAACCAGTCGATCGGCGAGGTCGCCTTCGGCGTCCACGACGACAACGGATCCGCGTCCTGGGTCGTCATGGCGGTGCGCTGCGTCGACTGCGGCCACCTGCAGGGGCTGGCCGACTTCGTGGTCGCTCCGACCGACACCGACGCGCTGGTCGCCTCGCTCTGAGGCGACGATCGGGATCGCCGCCGGCGGCGCGGGGCGCGCCGGCTCGCGTGCGCGAAGCGTGGGCAGACTGATCCGGTGCGCCTGCTGATCCTCGCCGACACCCACGTGCCGCGGCGGGCCCGCGAGCTGCCTGGGCAGGTCTGGCAGGCGGTCGACGCCGCTGACGTGGTCATCCATGCCGGCGACTGGGTCGACGTGCAGCTGCTCGACGAGCTGGAGCAGCGGGCGGCCCGGCTCATCGGAGTGTGGGGCAACAACGACGGCGCCGAGCTGCGTCAGCGCCTGCCCGAGGTGGCCCGCGCCGACGTCGGCGGGCTGCGGCTGGCCGTCGTGCACGAGACCGGCGGCCGGGCCGGCCGGGAGCGCCGCTGCGCCGCCCGCTTTCCCGACACCGACGTGCTCGTCTTCGGGCACAGCCACATCCCCTGGGACAGCACCACGGCGACCGGCCTGCGCCTGCTGAACCCCGGATCACCGACCGACCGGCGCCGGCAGCCGGTCGCGACCTATCTCACTGCGCGGGTCGAGGACGGCGGGCTGTACGACGTGGAGCTGGTGCCGGTCGCGCGCTGACCGGCCCCCGAGCGCTGCCGGCTCAGACGTGCAGCGTCAGCCGGGTCCAGGTCCGCCGCCCGCAGGCCGGGCAGCGCAGCCAGGCGCCGTACCGGCGGCGGGACAGCCCCACCGTCGACTCCCGCTCACCGCGGCCGAGACCGACCGACAGCAGCACGGACGGCACGGCCGCACGCACCACCGCAGTGGGTGACAGCGTCGTCGAGGTGTGGCACTGGCTGCACTCGACCGAGACGGTGCCGATGTTGGGGCGGACGCTGGCGACGTCGGTGGAGGAGAACAGCGCCCGCTTGCCTTCGCTGTCGTGCAGCGATCGGGGAGGGGTGGCCGGGCCACCCGCCCGCGGCCGGACCCGGTCGAAGCTCGCCGTCACGACGACACCACCTGGTCGGTGAGGTCGACCAGCTGCTCCGGCACCTCGATGGCCGAAGCCTCCTGGTCCAGCGCCACCCGCCGGTGTGCGGTCGTCTCCGCGGCGGCCTGATGCGGCAGGTTGACCGCACAGCCGCTCGGATCGTCCGGGACTCGCGCCAGCCGTCGGGCGAGCGCCCGGTAGGCCGCCGCGCCGGGCGTGCGGCCCGCCGTACGCAGGATCGACCGGCCCGCGGCCGGAGCCTCGGCGAACCGCACCGACTTGGCGATCGGCGGCTCGACCACGGACAGCCCGTAGCGGCTGCTCACGTCGGCCAGCACCGCGCGGGCGTGGCTGGTCCGGGCGTCGAACAGTGTCGGCAGCACACCCAGGACCTCCAAGCCGCGATTGGTCAGCCGCTGCACGTCGTGCACGGTGTCGAGCAGCTGGCCGACGCCGCGGTGGGACAGCGTCTCGCACTGCAGCGGGATCAGCACCTCGTCGGCGGCGGTGAGCGCGTTGATGGTCAGCACGCCCAGCGAGGGCGCGCAGTCGAGCAGGATCAGGTCATACGAGGGCTTCAGATCCTCCAACGCCATCCGCAGCGTGTATTCACGCCCGGTGCGGGTCAGCAGCATCGCCTCGCAGCCGGCCAGCTCGATGGTGGCCGGCAGCAGGTCGGCGCCGTCCGCGGTCGGCTGCACGGCCATGCCGGCCGACACCCGCCCGAGCAGGACGTCGTGCACGGACAGCTCGACGGTCTCGGGGTCGAGACCCAGCGAGAACGTCAGGCACGCCTGCGGGTCCAGGTCGACGAGCAGCACCCGCTGGTCGAGCTCGGCCAGCGCGGCACCGAGCGAGGCGACGGTGGTGGTCTTGGCGACGCCGCCCTTCTGGTTGGCGACGGCGATGGTGCGGCAGTCGGTCACAGCAGCGCCCCCCGGGGGCTGATCAACCTACAGAGACGGGAGCAGTCGACGATGACCGCGAGATGATCGAAGCCGAACGCCCCGGAAAGTCCTGACCGACCGGTTTGTCCGACCTCACGAGGATAGCCCCAGCGTTACCCTCCGGGGCCGGTTGCGCAAGGCGCGAACCCATATTTCACCCCGGTAGCGTGAACCCGATGAGCGTGCCGCCGAATCTCCTCATCCCGGCCGAGGTCGCCCCCGCGCGGGTTCCGGCCGCCGTCGGTGACCTGGCCGCGCTGGTGGCGGAGCCGCCGGACGGGGCGACGACGGCGGGCGGGGTTCCGGTGTTGCTCGCGCCCGGCTACACCGGCAGCAAGGAGGACTTCCTGCCGATCCTGGCACCGTTGGCACGGGCCGGGCATCGCGCGGCCGCGATCGACCTACGCGGCCAGCACGAGTCGACCGGGCCGGACGGGCCGGAGGCCTACACCCTCGACGCACTGGCGAAGGACGTCGCGGCGGTGCTGGCCTGGCTGGGTGAGCCCGCGCACCTGGTCGGCCACTCCTTCGGGGGCCTGGTGACCCGGCGGTCGGTCATCGACGGCGCCCGGCCGCGGACGCTGACCCTGCTCGGCTCCGGACCGGCTGCCCTCGGCGGCAAGCGGGCGCAGATCATCGCGATGATGCGCGACCTGCTCCAGGGCGGTGGCGGGGTCGAGGCCATCGCGGACGCCGAGGAAGCGATGCGCGGCGCGGCGCTGCCGACCGACGTCAGCGCGTTCCTGCGCCAGCGCTGGCTCAACACCTCGCCGACCGGCCTGCTGGTCATGGGTGCGGAACTGCTCGCGGCGACGGACGAGGTCGAGGCGCTGGCGGCTGCCGGCGTACCGACTCTCGTCGTCCACGGGGAGACCGACGACGCCTGGCTGCCCGCCGAGCAGCACGCGATGGCGCAGCGACTCCGCGCGGACTACGCGGTGGTGCCCGGCGCGGTGCACTCCCCCGCGTGCGAGGCGCCGGAGCCGCTGGTCGACATCCTGCTGCGGTTCTGGGCGCGGTGGTGAGCGCTCCCGCCGCGGGCGATGCCGGGCTGTTCGGCCCGGGCAGCGTCACCTGGCGCGTGCACGGCGACCCGATCATGTGGGTGGCGGGGCTGCGGGCGTTGCTGTTGCAGGCGGTGCATCCGGCCGCGATGGCCGGGGTGCTGCGTCACTCGGACTTCCGCGCCGACCCGTGGGGGCGGTTGCTGCGCACCGCCGACTACGTCGGGGTCGTCTCCTTCGGCAGCACCGCCCAGGTGGACGCGGTCGGCGCGCGGGTGCGGGCGATCCACCGCAAGGTGCGCGGGGTCGACCCGGACAGCGGCATCGGCTATCGCGCCGACGACCCTGAGCTGTTGCGCTGGGTCCACTGCTGTGAGGTGGAGTCGTTCCTGTCCACCTATCAGCGCGCCGGCGGCGGGCTGAGCGCGACCGAGGTGGATGCCTACTACGCCGAGCAGACCCGCGCGGCGGCGGTGGTGGGTCTCGACCCGGCGATCGTGCCGGCGACCGCGGAGCAGATGGTCAGCTACTTCGCCCGGATGCGCCCGTCGCTGGCGGTGGACGACCGGACCCGCAAAGTGGCCGGTTACGTCTTCCTGCCGCCGATGCCCCGCCGGGTGGAGCTGCTGACGCCGGCCCGGCCGGTGTGGGCCGGCGTGGCCGGGCTGGCGGCGGCGTTGCTGCCCGGCTGGGCCCGGCGGCTCTACGGGCTGCCGGGCTGGCGGGTGACCGATGTGAGCGCGACCGCGAGCCTGCGGGCGCTGCGGGCGGCGACGGCCGCCGCGCCACCGGGCTACCGCGAGGGGCCGCACCTGCGGGCGGCCCGGCAGCGGCTCGCCCAGGCCGCCGTGGACGCCGCCGCGGCCGCCGCCGCGGACGGCTCGGTCGTCGGTGACGAGCCGCACCGCCCCCGCTCGGGCGGGCTCAGCCGTCGTCGACGGTCGGGCTGACCTCCGGCGCGAGACCGGCCCAGGACACGTACGGCGCTCGCGCCGCGCGCCCCTCGGTGCAGTGCGCGGAGAAGTCGCACCAGCCGCACATCGGACCCGGCCGCGGCGGGAACAGCGCGTCGAGCCGGTCGGCGTCGGCTGCGTGCGCGGCGGTTGCCGCCCCGCCGGCCGGTGCCGACCCGACCTCGGGCTCGCCGCCGGTCGGGCCGCCTGCCGAACCCGCGCGGGCGCTGGCCTGGGCGGCGGCGGCCTCAGCGCCGATGTCCTCGGCGCGGCGCAGGTGCCGGTCCAGGCTCTCGGCCGTGTGCGTCCACTCGACCACCTCGCCGGTGGGCAGGTGGTGCAGCTCGACCCGCACGCACTGCCGTCGCAGGGTGCGGGCCGCGGCCAACGCGTAGATCGCGAGCGCCAGCGAGCCGCGCGCATCGTCGGTGGTGAGGACGTGGCGACCGGTCTTGTAGTCCACGACGACCAGCTCGTCGCCGCGCAGGTCGAGCCGGTCGATGCGGCCGGACACGGCCAGCCGGTCGGTGCGCATCGCGACGGTGCGCTCGACGCCGACCGGTTCAGCACGCGGGTCGATGCGGTCCAGGTAGCTCCCCACCATCGCCGCCGCCCGCTCGCGCCAATCGGCGCTCTGCTGGTCGTCGCGGAAGCCCAGGTCGATCCACTTCTCCCGCGCCAGCGCCGCACCGCGCGCGGCAGTGCGCTGGTCGACCGGCAGGTCCCACCAGGCGGCCAGCGCGGAGTGCACCGCAGCGCCGACACTGTTGTGCGCCCAGGGCGCGCCCTTCGCCGGGGTCGGCCGGTCGACGTAGACGAACCGGTAACGCCGCGGACAGTCCAACCAGGTCGTGAGCCGGGACGGCGTGCACGCGAACAGCCGGGTGGGCATGCCGGCGAACCCGAGCTGCGTGACGGTCACGACCGGCAGTCTGCCGCCGGCGTACGACGAAATCCCGCCGCCGCGCGGCAGTGCTGTGGACGGCGCTCAGGTCGTGCGGGCGAAGGCGATCGCGGAGTCGGCGACCAGCTGGATCGCGATCGCCGACAGCAACAGCCCGGAGATGCGGGTGACGAGCAGCACGCCACCTTCGCGGATGAGCCGGAGGATGACGTTGGCGAACCGCAGCGCGAGATAGAGCACGACGTGCACCGCGGCGATACCGGCGGCGATGGCGAGACCATCACCGGTGCCGGTGGCGCCGCGGACGAACACGATCGTCGCGACGATCGCACCGGGCCCGGCCAGCAGCGGAGTGCCGAGCGGCACCAGCGCCACGTTGACGTCCGGCACGTCCTCGGGCCGTTCCTGCTTGCCGGTCAACAGCTCGAGCGCGACGAGCACGAGCAGCAGCCCGCCGGCGCCCTGCAACGCCGGCACCGTGATGCCGAGATAGCGCAGGATCTGCTGACCGAACAGCGCGAACGCGGCGATGACGCTGACGGCGACGAGCACCGCCTGCCAGGCGAGCCGGCGACGGGCGCGAGCGGTGCGACCGCCGGTGAGGGCGAGGAACAGCGGGATCGTGCCGACCGGATCCATGATGACGACGAGAGTGACGAACACCTCGGTGAACAGCTTGACGTCGAACGGGATGTGCACCATGGCGCGGCCGACCCTATGGGGTGAGCCGCCGTCGGGACGCGGTCAGCCGGGGTGATCAGTCGAGGGGCGGGCGGGAAGACAGCCGCGGCGAGACAGATCCGAACGCCATCTCGGCTTCGAGGAAGCCGTCGCGCAGGTCGAGCAACGACAGCGCGTCGTACATCAACACGCCGGCTGCGGCAGGGAACACCAGCGCCCACAGCCAGTGGCCCTTGGCCTCGCCCACGAACGCGGCACAGTCGCTGTCGGTCGGCAGGCTCCACAGCGCGGTCGGGTGCCCGGCAGCCTCCACCTTGGCGTCCGGCGGGTCGGCGTCGAAACCCGCACCGGGGTCGGGGCCGGGCAGCGCGGCGTGCCGGGCGCCGAGGCCGACACCCATCTCCTCGGCGACGAACAGGATCTCGGCCGCACCGCCGATCGGGCTCGGGCCGGACATGCTCGTGACGGTGGCGCGAGCGCCGTCGCGGTCGTCACCGGCGTAGCCGAACCCGCTGCACACCCAGCCACCGGACAGCCCGTGCGGCATCCAGACCGGCACCTTCGTCCTGCCGACGACGTGTTCCACCGCTTCGATGCCGGCGTGCGCGAGCACCACGTAGGGCGGGACGCTCCCGTGCTGCGCACACTGCCACGCACTCGACCAGAGGCCAGGCGCGCGCAGTTGGCCGCCGCACCGGGGGCAGGTGGGCTCCGGTCGCACACGATCACGGTCCCTGCCGCCCGCGGCCACGTCAACCCCTGCCTACTGTGGGCAGATGGCAGGTGAGGCGCGGGTGGAGTGCGCGGGCGCCGTCGTGCGGGACGAGTCGGGACGATTGCTGCTGATCCGACGCGGGCATGCGCCTTCGCTCGGGTTGTGGTCGTTGCCGGGCGGGCGGATCGAACCCGGCGAGACACCCGCGGCCGCCGCGGCGCGGGAGGTCAAGGAGGAGACCGGTCTCGACGTCGAGGTCGGCGCGCTGTTGCAGACGGTGGACCTCTGGGACAACTACCGCGTGCACGACTTCGCCGCGACCGTCGTCGGCGGCGAGCTGCATCCGGGCGACGACGCCAGTGACGCCCGCTGGTGCACCGCCGACGACGTGGTGACGATGCCGCTGTCGCCGGGCCTGCTCGACGAGCTCCGCAAGATGCTGACCACCCGCTGACCGTCAGGCGGGCAGATCCTCCGGCTGCAGCGGCGGTTGCTCGACCGTGCAGAACGCGCACCGGGTGGCGTCGTAGGGGATGGAGCTCTTGCACTCCGGGCAGGGCTTAGTCTGCTTGCCCGGTTCGGTTTCGGACTTGAACCGTTCCATCAGCGAGTTCACCGGCAGCACGACGAAGTAGTAGAGCGCAAGGCCGATGAGGATCAGCGTCAGCACGCTGTTGACGAAGTCCCCCCAGAAGAACCTCGAACCGTGGATGGTGAAGTAGCGATCGGCGAAGGTGCTGCACTGCACCACCGTGCTGCCCTTGGGGGTCGTGCACTTCGTGCCCGCCGCGGCGCCGATGAGTGGCGTCAGGAAGTCCTTCACCAACGAGTTGACGACGGCGGTGAACGCTGCGCCGATCACAACGCCGGTGGCGAGGTCGACGACGTTGCCGCGCAGGATGAACTTGCGGAACCCGCCCAGGGCCAGCCGGTCCTGGCTGCGGTGCAGCAGCTGTTCGAGCCGCTGGGTGATCGGCGGCTCGCTCGGCCCGTCGTTCGTCGTGTTGTCGTCCGGCGGTTGGGTCACTCGCTGCTCCTGTGCAGTCCCGCGGCGCGGCCCTTGGCGGCGATGACGGTTGCCATCTTGCGCGACGCCTCGTCGATCATCTCGGTGCCGAGCATCACCGCTCCCCGCGCACCGCCGGCTGCCGAGGTCGCGTGGGTGTAGGCGTCGAGCATCGCCTCCGCCCGGTCGTAGTCGTGCTGCGTCGGGGTGAACACCTCGTTGCCGGCGTCGATCTGGTCCGGGTGCAACACCCACTTGCCGTCATAGCCCAACCCGGCGGTGCGCTGCGCGCTGCGGCGGAAACCGTCGACGTCGCGCACCTGCAGGTAGGGCCCGTCGATCGCCTGGAGCTGATGCGCGCGGGCGGTGACGAGAATGCGCATCAACGCGTAGTGGTAGGCGTCACCCACGTCGTACCCGGACGGCTGCTCCCCCACCGACAGCGAGCGCATGTTGACGCTGGCCATGAAGTCGGCCGGGCCGAACACCAGCGCCTCCACCCGCGGCGAGGCGGCTGCGATGTCGTTGATCGCGACGAGCCCGCGTGCGGACTCGATCTGCACCTCGAGGGCGATGCGGCCGGGGTCGAGACCGGCCGCACGCTCGACCTGGGTGAGCAGCAGGTCGAGCGCGGCAACGTGATGCGCCGACTCCGCCTTGGGCAGCACCAGGCAGTCGAGGTGTGCACCCGCCGCGCCGACGACGTCGACGACGTCGCGGTGCGTCCACGGTGTCGACCAGTCGTTGACCCGCACCGCCACGGTCTTGCCGTCCCAGCCGCCGCTGCGCAACGCCGCGACGACGTTGCCGCGGGCGTTGTCCTTCGCATCGGTCGCCACCGCGTCCTCGAGGTCGAGGAACACCTCGTCGGCACCGAGACCGCGCGCCTTGTCGAGCATCCGCGGGTTGGAGCCGGGGACGGCGAGGACGGTACGGCGGGCGCGCAGCACGCGCCGCAGGTTATCGAGCCGGTCACTAGAGTCACCGCCGTGGACGCGGAGGCGGCGACGGCGCTGATCGACGAGGCCGCCAAGAAGTCCGGGCTGATCTGGCTGCGCCCGGCCGGGCCCGACCACCGGGCGCAGGCGGTGTGGCACGTGTGGCAGGACGGCGTCGCCTATGTGCTCA
>DASTWK010000016.1:0-17588 GCA_035776655.1 Mycobacteriales bacterium
CACTCCGACGGCGGCACTGGCCGGCGTGGTCACCGGCCACGCGACGGCGTACACCGTGCTCGGTCACCCCACCGCGGAGAGCCTGCGCGCCCGGCGGCTCGACCCGCTGCTCTTCCGCACCACGGTGCGTCGGGTCCGCGCGCCGCTGGCCCTGAGCGCGTCAGCGGCGGCCGGTGTCGCCGAGCTGACCGGGGTCCGACCGCAGGTCGTGCCACCGGGCCTGCGCACGGCGCAGTTCCCACTGGTGGCCGGCCCGCGCAGCGGGCCGCCGACGGTGCTGTTCGCCTCTGATGCCGGTGACCGGCGCAAGGGCCTCGACCTGCTGCTCGCCGCGTTCGTGCAGTTGCTCGACGAGATGCCCGACTGCCGGCTGGTGCTGGCCGGCGGGGGCGACACGAGCTGGGCCTTCGCCGCGTTCACCACGGTCGAGCGCATGCGGATCCGCGACCGTGTCGACGACGTCGGCGCCGGGGAGCTGGCCGACCTGCCCGCCCGCTTCGCCGCCGCCTGGGTCACCGTGCTGCCGAGCCTCAACGAGGCCTTCGGCCTGGTGCTGGTCGAGTCGATGGCCACCGGCACCCCGGTGGTCGCGTGCGCATCAGGCGGACCCACGGAGATCGTCGACCGGCCGGAGGTGGGCCGGCTGGCTCCGCCCGGCGACCCAGCCGCACTGGCCGCAGCGCTGCAGTCGGCGCTCGCGCTCGCGGCCGACCCCGACACCGCGCACCGGTGCGCACAGCAGGCCCGGCGGTGGGACTGGGGCGAGGTCGTCGGCCCGGCGCACCTCGAGGTCTACGAGCGCACCGCCCGGGCCAGCCGGATCAGCACGCGATGACGGGCCGAGCCGCACCGGGCGGATACGGTTCGCTCGTGCCCGATCCGCTCGGCCGCGCGCTGCCGGCGCCGACCGCGCGCGGCACCTGGCGGCAGTGGCGGGACGACCGGGCCCGCCGACGGTTCCTGCAGCGGTCGTTCGCCTACGCCGCCACCCCACCGCCGCCGGAGCAATGGGCGAAATTCGGCCGTGCGTACGTCGTGCCGCCGGCGCGGGTGAACCGGCCCGACCTGATCTGGCTGGGCGACGGGGTCGTCATCCTCGAGGACGTGTGGATGTCCGTCGTACCCGCCTTCGACGGGATCGTGCCGCGGTTGGTGCTCGGCGACCGCGTCCACGTCGGCCGCGGCTGCCAGTTCTCCGTGGCGGACGAAGTCGTCATCGAAGACGACGTCCTCATCGGGGACTTCACACAGATCGGCGACACCAGCCATCCCTACGACGCCCGCATCCGCGCAAAGGCGCTGTATCCACCGCAGCGGGTGCGCATCGGCCGGCGGGCCGTCATCTGCAGCCACGTCACGATCCTGCCGGGGGTCACTGTCGGCGCGGGCGCGGTCGTCGACCATCACACCGTCGTCACCCGCGACGTTCCCACCGGCGCCGTCGTGCGCGGCAACCCGGCTCGGGTAGTGCCGTGACCGGCCGGATCAGCGCTGCAGTGCGGCGTAGGCGCGACCGTCGAGCGGCGCGTCTGCAGTGGCGCCGAACCGTCGACGCGCTGCAGCCGCCACCACCGCGGGCGTTCGCCGGCTGGGGCGTCAACACGATCATCGTGCCGCCGGCACGGGTGGAGTGCCCCGACTGCATCGCTCTCGGCAGCGAGGTCATCCTGCACGAGCACGCGTGGCTGTGCGTGCAGCGGCGGGACGGGTTGCCGGCGCCGTCGCTGACGATCGGCGACCGGACGTCGATCAACCGGTTCGCCAAGATCGTCTGTCACGGCCGCGTGACGATCGGCGCGGACGCACTCATCGGCGACCGCGTCTACATCAGCGACGTGCAGCACCTGCCGTGGCGAGGTGAGGAGCGGGCCCATCCGCTGACCGAACCTCGTCCGGTCACCATCGGCGACCGCGCCTTCCTGGGCATCGCCGTCGTCATCAAGCCTGGTGTCACGATCGGCGACGACGCCTACGTCGGCGCCGGCGCCGTGGTGCACGACGACGTGCCGCCGTCCGGGGTGGTGGTCGGCGACCCGGCCCGGCTGGTCCGGTTGCGCAACCCGCAGACCGGCGAGTGGGAGCCCGTCTAGCGCTCGGCGGTTTCGGCGGACAACCGCTCGGCCTCAGGTCATGCTGTGAGGCGGGACGAAAACGCGCGGCGGGGCGAAAGAGCGCAGGACCATCGAGTGCAGACGGGGAGGGGCACGTGCAGCGCGCGCGGACCCTCGACGGCCTGAGGGGGGACCGGTTCGCGGCCGCGGTAGCCGCGACGGCGGCCGCGGCGCTGGCGCTGCGCATCGCCGTCGTGCTGGCGACGCGGCACTCGTTGCACCTGCTCAATGACGCCGCGGACTACCAGCGGCTCGCGCAGTCGCTCCTGCACGGCGCCGGCTTCGGCGTCTCGCACATCGCGGCAGGTGGTGGCCCGACGGCGCTGCGCCCACCGGGGTTCCCGTTGTGGCTCGCGGCCGTCGAGGGTCTGACCTCCGGTGGTGTCACCGCCGCGCGACTCGTGCACGCCGCCCTCGGCGCCGCCTTGGTGCCGCTGGTGGTCGTGCTGGCCCGGCAGCTGAACCTGTCCCGGCGGTCCGCGCTCGCCGCCGGTGCCATCGTCGCGGTGCTGCCGCAGCTCGTGCTGGTGTCGACGTCGCTGCTCAGCGAAGCCGTCTTTGTGCCGTTGACGGTGGGCGCGGTCGTGGCGACACTCGCGTTCCGCCGCAGCGGTCGCCGCCGCCAGCTAGTGCTGGCCGCGGCTCTGCTCTCGGCCGCGGGCATGACCCGACCGGTCGGGTTCCTCTTCGCGATCCCGTTGGGCGTGCTCGCGTGCCGGCAGCTGCGCGTGACCCCGCGTGCCTGGGTCACTGCGGCCGCGGCGGCCGCGCTGCTCGCGGCACCCGCGGCGGCGTGGGAGGTGCGGACGGTCACCGAGCTCGGCCGGGTGGTTCCGTTGACGACGCAGGGAGGCTTCCTCGTCGCCGGGACCTACAACGCCACCTCGGCCGCGTATCGCCCGCAGCCCGGCATCTGGTTGCCACCCCGCGTCGATCCCGGCAACGCGGCCGTGCTGGCCGCGCATCCCCGCGCGAGCGAGGCCGAGACCGAGCGGCTCCTGCGGGATCAGGCCACCTCCTATCTGGCTCACCACCCGACGTACGTCGCCACCGTCGTCGGGCACAACCTGCTCCGCCTGTTCGACGTCGCCGACCCCGACTTCGTCGTCCAGGAGAACAGCTCGGAGTTCGGCATCGGCGGCTGGCTGGTCCACACCGAGCAGATCGGGACACTGCTGCTGCTCGTGCTCGCCGCGACCGGGCTGGCTCGAGGTGCGGCTCCGCGCGCCCCGGCGGTGTGGGCGGTCCCCGTGCTCGCGGTGTTGGCGACGGTGCCGGCGCAGAGCTTCACCCGGTTCCGGTCACCCGTCGACCCGTTCCTCGCCGTACTCGCGGGGGCCGCGATCGCGGCGCGCCGGCCGCGGGCTGCGTCGATCCCGGCGCAACGCGCTGCGATCCTGCCGTTGGACGCGCTGACCAGCATGCGGTTCTTCGCCGCGGTCGCCGTGGTGCTCGTCCATGTGCCGCTGCTGCTCGGGCCGCTGCTGCCCGACGCAACCCAGCTGGCACACGCGACCTGGTTCGGCCAGTTCGGCGTGGGCTTCTTCTTCATCCTCAGTGGGTTCGTGCTGACCTGGTCGGCGCGCGACCGCGACGCGGCACCGGCGTTCTATCGACGACGGGTCGCCCGCATCGTCCCGCTGCACGTGCTGACCTGGGGCGTGACGCTCGCCGTCTATGCAGTGATCGGCGTTGCGCAGGCGGGTGGTCCCGCCGCGGCGGCGTTGGCTCTCGTGCACTCGTGGGTCCCGGTGCAGAGCTACTACGGCGCGGTGGACACGCCGAGCTGGTCGCTGTCGTGCGAGGCGTTCTTCTACCTGTTGTTCCCGCTGCTGCTGCCGCGGGTGCGCGCGATGGCGCCGCGCGCGCAAGCCCGGCTGGCCGCGGCGCTGGTCGCCATCCCCGCTGCCGCCGCCGTGGCGGCCGCCACGGTCCACGGCTCCTCGCCGCAGCTGGCCAAGTGGCTGGTGGTCAACGCGCCGCCGATCCGGCTCGTGGAGTTCGTGCTCGGCATCCTGGTCGCGTGCGCCGTCCAGCGCGGTGAGCTCGCTGCGGTCCGCCTGCCGGTCGCGGCCGCGGCCACCGCGGCATCCCTGGTGGTGGTGGGTCTGGTGCGGGAGACGCCGCTGGTCGTCATCGTGCCGTTGCTGCCGTTGACCGCGCTCATCGCCGCGTTGGCCCACCGGGAGCTGAGCGGCGGGGTGCGCTGGCTGCGGCGCGGCTGGATGGTGCGCCTCGGGCAGTGGTCGTTCGCGCTCTATCTGGTCCACTGGCCGGCGCTGGTCGTGGCCGCGCGGGCCCGGCGTACCGCGTTCGGGAGCACCGGCACGGAGCTGTTCGCGATCACGGCCTTGGTGGCGGCCATCGTGCTGCTGGCCGGCGTGCTGTTCACGCTCGTCGAGCGGCCGCTGGAACGGTTGATCCGGCCGCGTCACGACGTGCCGGTCGCGCTGCGCGAGCTGCCCGTCGGCGCCGAAGCGGTCCTGGCGGCACCGCATGCGTGACGACGTGACGCGTGGGCGGTTGCCGCAGCTCGACGGCCTGAGGTGCGTGGCGGTCGCGATGGTTGTCCTCGCGCATCTCGGGTTCCTGCTGCAGATGTCGGTGTCGACCCGCCGGCTGCTCTCCCCCGTCTTGCTCAACGACGGCGTCGAGCTGTTCTTCATCCTCAGCGGTTTCCTCATCACCGCGATCCTGCTGCGCGAGCGGGAACGCGCCGGGCACGCGAACCTGCGCTTGTTCTATCTGCGCCGGGTGCTGCGGATCGTGCCGGCGTTCTATGTCTTTCTGCTGGTGGTCGGTCTGCTCGCGGCGGCGGGGCGGGCCGACGTGACCGGGCGCGACCTGGCCGCGTCGGCGGTGTATGTGTGGGACTACGTCCCACACGTCGTGCCGTGGATCGAGCACACCTGGTCGCTCGCGGTGGAGGAGCAGTTCTATCTGCTCTGGCCGTTCCTGCTCGTGCTGCTCCGACCGCGGCGGGCCGCTGCGCTCGCCGCGTTGCTGATCGCCGCCGCGCCGGTGGTGCGGGTGTTGACCTATGTCGGCGCGCACAAGCCCGGTGCGACGGCCCACGCGCGGATGGATGCGCTCCTCATCGGCTGCCTGCTGGCCCTGGCCCCGGTCGCCTGGCCGGTGGCGTATCGCCGGGTGGCGACGCTGCTGCTGCGCTGGCGCGTCGACGCCGTCGGGGCGATCGCCTATCTGCTCGTCCTGCCCTATCTGCTGTCGCCGTTCGTGCAGGTGCCAGTCGCGGCGGACGTGCGGTTCGCAGTCGGCCTGACACTGGAAGCCGTCGCCGGCGCGCTGCTGCTGTTCGGACTGGTCGAACGACCTGCCGGGATGATGAGCCGGACACTTGCGCTGCCGCCGCTGCGCCACCTCGGTGTCGTCTCCTACAGCATCTATCTGTGGCAGCAGCCGTTCCTGATCCCGCAGGTCGAACTGCCGGTGGGAGTGCGCATCGTCGGTCTGCTCGTCCTGGCGGAGGCCAGCCACTGGCTGGTGGAGCGGCCGTTCCTGCGGTTGAAGCGGCGGTTCGAAGCCTGTCAGTCGACGGCTCT
This sequence comes from Mycobacteriales bacterium, assembly GCA_035776655.1. Taxonomy (GTDB): domain Bacteria; phylum Actinomycetota; class Actinomycetes; order JAFAQI01; family JAFAQI01; genus DASTWK01. The sequence continues at coordinate 5,675 of DASTWK010000016.1, forward strand.
CCCGATCTCGGCGGCCGCGGTCGCCGACGCCTGAGCGTCGCCCTGGCCCGCGCCAGAGGAGCGGTGGGACTAGCGCCGCGCGCGGCGGCGCAGCGCCGCCGCCGTCTCCCGCAGCGTGCGGCGCCACAGCATCGGCAGGGTCATCCGGATCGGGCCGAAGTCGACCGGATGGTGCCGGCCCCACTCCCGCACCAGCTGGGCGCTGCGCGGCAACGCGTCGAGGGTGAGCCCGGGGTGCGGACCCTTGACCGCCACGGCCTGCACGCCCTCCGGCAACACGTCCATCCCGTAACCGAACGTGAGCCGGGTCTGGAACGGGTCCAACACGTGGTCGAAGCCCTCCGGCGTGAACCGCCAGAAGTCCCACGGATGCGCGTGCACCGGCATGAACATCACCGACGTCAGCACCGCGATCCCGCCGGGGCGCAGCACCCGGTGCAGCTCCTCGACCGCCCGCAGCGGGTCGTGCACGTGCTCGAGCACCTCGACGCAGATGACGGTGCCGACCGACTCGTCGGCGAACGGCAGCCGGTGGATGTCGGCGACGACGTCGACGTTGCGACCGGGCTGGATGTCGCAACCGACGTACGGCGTGATGCCGACCAGCTGCCGCAGGTCGGCGGCCACCTCCTGCGACTCCGCCGGCCGCGAACCGATCTCGACGACGGGGCCTTGCAGCGGCAGCACGTCGACACAGTCCTGCACGAACGAGCGGACGAACGGTCTCACCTGCCCTCCCCTACTCTGCAGGCATGCGCCGGGGGCTGGATCGCGACCTCGCCGCGCTCGAACACAACCTGGTCTGGATCGTGGGCTCCCCGCGGTCCGGGACGACCTGGCTGCTCGCGTTGCTTGCCGCGCATCCGCGGGTCAGGACGATCGACGAGCCGCTCATTGGCGCCCATCTGGGTTTCCCGGCGCACGCCATGGTCAGTACGACGGCCGCGCCCGCCGACGGCAGCGCGACCCGCACGCTCGACGTCTTCCGCGGCCGCGGCGACTACTTCTTCTCGGACCGCTTCCGCGACAGCTGGCAGCAACCGTTGCGCGAACTGATCCTGCGCCGCCTGCTCGACCAGCTGCGGGAGGACGGGGGTGACCCGCGCCGGGACGTCCTCGTGGTCAAGGAACCGCATGGCTCGGAAGCCGCCGACCTCCTGATCGCCGCGTTGCCGCAGAGCCGGCTCGTCGTCGCCGCCCGCGACGGCCGTGACGTCGTCGACTCGGTGCTCGATGCGGTCAGCCCGCACGGTTGGGCGCGAGGCGTCGCAACCCTCGAGCCAACGGCAGCGGCCCGGCGCGCGTTCGTCGCGGACTACGCGCACATGTGGGCCGAGCGGATGGGCATCGTCCTGCGCACGTGCGAGCGGCTCCCGGCACGGCAACACCGGCTGGTGCGTTACGAGGACCTTCGCCGGGACACCGGGCCGGCCGTCGTTGCTCTGCTGGAGTGGCTCGGACTGCCCGTTCTCGACGACCTGGACGCGCACGTCGAACGCCTGGCCTTCGAGCGGGTGCCCGCAGAGCAGCGCGGGCCCGGCCGGTTCCACCGCGCGGCCAGCCCGGGCGGATGGCGGCAGCGCCTCACTGCCGAGGAGCAGGCCGTGGCCACGGCTGCGATGGCTCCGGTGCTGCGCGCACTCGGCTATGACCTGGACTGACCGGCACGTCACAGCGGGAACCGATAGATGGTGACGGCGCCGATGCGGTCGCCGTCGTCGAAGCGGAAGAGGACGAGACGCTGCACGTGCTCACCGCGCAGTGCGTGGTCGAACACCACGACGAACGTGTCTCCCGCGACAGGAACGTCACCACGCAGCTGCTCGCCCCACCCGTGGACGGGCTCGCCGGCGGCACGCTCGAGGAGCTCGTGGATCGCTGGTCCTCGCTCCTCGCTGTCCTGGCCGGCGTCGACGACGCGGACGCAACCGGTGTCCGCCAGCTGCGCGGTCGCGGCGGGGATGTCGCCAGAGCAGAGCGCTGCGCAGAACGCGTCGACCCGCCGCTGGCGCACCTCGAGCGACGGCCGCGGGGCAGCCGCCGGTGCGCGCCGGCGCGGGCGACGCGGCAGCAGCGGGCGGCGCGGCGCGGACGGCGGCGGGTCGGGCCAGGTGTAGCCGAGCTCGGCGAGCACGTCGCCCGCGACGCGCTCGAAGATCTGTCGGTCGGCACGGGTCCACTCGTCCTGCCACTTGCCGGCGCCGATGCGCGGGTTGGCCGAGTCGGTGTTGTAAGCAGGCGCGGCGGCGCCGAGCGCCTTCTCGACCACCGGGGTGGAGGCGTCGAGTCCCAGGAAGCCGAGCACCCGCTCGAGGTTGGCGGCGGGATCGGCGAGCAGGTCCTCGTAACGCACCTCGTCGTACCGACGGAGGTCGGGGGCGGCCGCGCGGGCAGCACGGACCGACCGGGCCCAGAGCTCGGCTGCCTCGGCGACGGTGCCCGGCCCCCAGGGCTGGGACACCAGCGAGCGGGCCACGTCTCGGCCGTCCCGCACCAGGTGAACGATCCACGCGTCCGGATAGACCGCACCGATCAGGTCGAGGTGCTCGACGTGGTTGGGCGAGCGTTCGAGGACCCGTTTCGCGCCCGGATCGAGGCGGCGGGCGACCCCGCCGAACGCGGCGTCACAGAACGCGCGGACCGCAGCGACGAACTCCATGCGATCCATGTAGACCGTCGCCGTCGACGCCGAGCCGACCGCCCCGTGCTGCACCTGCTGCGCGAGCGCCCTGAGGCCGAGGGTGAACAGCTGGGTCTCACCCGGGATCGCGACGACCTCGGGATGGGCGGCCAGCATCCGGTGCAGCCAGTTCGTCCCGCTTCGTTGGGCGCCGACGAGGAAGACCATCCGGTCGCGGAGTGGCGATTCCGCCTGCCCCATCCGTCAGACCTCGACGCCGGCCGTGAACGACGCGCGCAGATCGGCGAGTCCGCCGACCAGCGGACGGCCGGTGACGTAGAAGGACACCACCGGTGATGAGGCGAGCAGCGCATGGCGGTAGTCGTCCACATGCCGGTGCACGGTCATCGAGGCGCTGTAGCTGCCGGTCGGCAGAGCGACCGGGAACCGGGCCCGATAGGTCCGCACCTGGCCGGCGTGCAGCGACGGTGACTCCATGGCGATGGTGGAGTCGCTGTAGACGCAGATGTCGCGGTCGGTGGTGCGGAGCAACAGGCCGACGAACGGTCGGTCGATGTCGCGCAGAGCGCGGACGTCCATCGTGAGCAAGAGCTCATCGCCCGCACGGATGTGCGCGGCGGGCTGACCGTCGACTGTGGTGAGGACCGCGTCGACCACCTCGGCGATGCCTTCCTCGCGCGCGGTGGTGGTGGGATCGTCGGCGGCGCTCTCCTCCCGCACGGTCATGAGGTCGTGGTGGACGCCGATCGCGTCGAACATCTTCCCGTCGAAGACGCCCCGGCCCCGGTCGAGCACGATGCCGCGGTCGCAGAACGTCCGCAGCGCGCCGAGGTTGTGGCTGACGACGACGACCGTCGTTCCCCGCGCCCTGATTGCCTGCATGCGTTCGTAGCACTTGAGCTGGAACGCGAAGTCCCCCACAGCGAGGATCTCGTCGACGAGCAGGATGTCCGGGTCCGCCTCGATGGCGACGGAGAAGCCGAGCCGCACGAACATGCCGGAGGAGTAGAACTTCACCGGGGTGTCGATGAACCGCTCGAGCTCGGCGAACCCGACGATGTCGTCGAACCGTCGCTCGATCGTCTGCCGGGACATGCCGAGGATCGTCCCGTTGACGAAGACGTTCTCCCGCCCGCTCAGCTCCGGATGGAAGCCGACGCCCACCGAGATCAGCGGCGACACCCTGCCGCCCACCCGCACTGATCCTTCGGACGGTGCGGTCACTCCGGCGAGCATCTGCAGCAACGTCGACTTCCCCGCGCCGTTGCGCCCGAGGATGCCGACGCTTTCACCGCTGCGCACCTCCAGGTCCAGGTGCCGCACGGCCCACAGATCGCTGCGGCCGCCGCGATGCAGCAACCGCAGCGCTCCGAAGACCATCGCGGGGTCGTCGTACTTGATGTAGCGCTTGCCGGCGTCGCACAGCGTGACAACAGGCTCGCTCACAGCCGGTCCACGAAGACTCGGTCGAACCGGCTGTGCAACCAGACCCCGATAGCGCCGAGCACCACGAACCAGCCGCAACCACCGGCGACCGCTTGTGGCCAGGCGCTGTCCGCGCCGACGGTCGCCATCCGGAACAGCTCGACCGGTCCCGCCATGGGACCCAACGCCAGCAGCAGCCGGACCGACGAGGGCACGTTGGCCAGCGAGTAGATGACCGGCGTGGCATAGAACAGCACCGACATGACGGCCTGCACGACGAACCGGACGTCGCGGAAGTAGACGTGCAGTGCGGACAGCGCGACTCCGAACCCCGCCGTGACTGCCACCGTCAGGACCGTCGCCGGCAGCACGAGCAGGAACTCGGGCCCGACCGAGTGCTGCAGGAGCAACGCCATCCCCAGCAACAGACCGAGGCTGATCAGCAGCGGATAGATCCCCGTGGCGACCGCGAGCAACGGCAGCATCAGACGCGGGAAGTAGATCTTCCCGGCCAGGCCGCTGTTGTCGACGACGGCCGTCGATGCGGCCGGCATCGTCGAGGAGAAGTAGGACCACCCGACGATGCCCGCGTAGACGAACACGGCATAGCTGAAACCGGGACCACCCTGCGCGTGCCGGACCGCACTGCCGACATGCACCACCCGCGTGAACACCGCGGCCAGCACCACCGCCTGCACCAGCGGCAGCGCCAACGCCCAGAGCAGGCCGAGCGAGGTCCGGCGATAGCGCGCGACGAAGTCCTTGCGGGCCAGCACGAACAGCACCGCGCGCGTCCGCCACGTGGTGGTCAGCAGCGCGCGCACCGGTGTCCCGGGGCCGAACAACTCGAACCCGGCCGAGGTGTCGGGCACGCGCGGCCCGGCTCCAGCCGGCTCGGGCATCGTCGTCATGGCGTGCTCAGCCTACGGATGGAAGTCGAACAACTCCCACGATCCGTTGCCGACACTCCCCGCCTCGATCCGATGCACGCCCACATCCGCGAGGCGACGCACCCAGGCCGACTCCTCCTCGTGCACGCCCACCCAGGTGGCAGCGGCCAGTACATGGGCTCCCGGCGCGCACACGCGGGCGACTTCGCTCGGCACGACGATGGCGTTGACGCACAGCACGAGGTCGACCGTGCCGTCGCCGTAGGGCAGCGCGAGCGCACTGCCGCGACGGAACGTGAGGTTGCCGGCTGGGTGTCGCCGGGCGGCCCGGCGGACCATCCGCCACGACGTGTCGATGCCCTCCACCCGGGCCTCCGGCCAGCGCTCGGCGGCGAGGGCGGCCGATGCACCGGCGCCGGTCCCGACGTCGACGACCAACCGCGGATCGACCGCGCGACCCACGAGCCGGTCGAGTGCGGTGACGAACGGCAGCAGATGCGACGCGTCATCAGCGAGCGAACCCCACGCCGGGGTGGACAGGGTGAAGTACGCCGAGGAGACGAGCCGGTCGCGCAGCTTCGCGCGTCCGGTCAGGAAGACGTCCTCGGCGTAGCGCATGCGCGCCGGCCGGCTCAGCCGGTCGAGCAGGTCCGGCAACCGGTTCACGGAGTCGGTCCGGCCGCCGCGGAGAACGGGCCCGGCCAGATCCCCGGCGGCGGCTCGGTGGCGCCGCCCGGCACCCGCCGGGCCACCATCAGCACGTGGCAACCGAGCCGGTTGACCAACGGTGTGCGGGTGCAGATCGCCTCGATGACGTCGACCGCGCGTTTGCCGAGCTCGCCCCGGTGGTCCAGCCACTGGGCGGTGCGGCTCTGCGGCGGGGGGAACTCGAACGTCGAGGCATGGAACGTCTCGAGCCCGGCGGCGGCGAACAGCCGACGGGTCTCCGCCTGCTTGTGCCAGGTGTGCGGCAGGAAGACCTCAGGCGCATCCGGCGGCAAGATGTCGCGCGCCACCGGATAGGGCCACACCCACGGACGATGGGAGATCAGCCGATCGTGCCGGAATCCCACCGCCTTCTCCAACCACGACAGCGGGTCGCTCAGCGGGGACCGCAGCGGCATCTCGGACGCGTTGTTGGTGGTCATCACGAGCACGCCGCCGGGACGGAGGACTCGCGCGATCTCCCAGACCGCGCGCTCGGGCCGAAGGAGGTGCTCGATCACCTCACTCATCACCACGACGTCGAACGAACGGTCGCGCAGCGGCAGCTGCTCGGCGTCGCCGTGCACGAACGCCCGGCGGATCGTGAGCTGCGGTCCGGACCGCAGCTTGTCGGCGGCGAAGCCGATGTGATGGCCGCCGAAGTCGAGCCCGACATAGTCGACCGGCAGGTCGGCCAGGCGGTCGGCGACGAGAGCGGCACCGCAGCCGACGTCGAGAATCGCGCCGCCTGCGGGCACATGCTGGCGGACGATGTCGGCGACGAGGTCGTAGCGCATCTGGTGGCGATGGGCGTGGTATTCGCCCCAGATGTCCAGCTCTTCCTCGAGCGTCGGGACGCATTCGTTGTAGTGGTGGGCGAACGCCTCCGGCGTCGCGGTCCGCAGCAGCTCCCGCTCGTGTTCGGTGGCCTCCAGGCCACGGCGGCGATAGCGGACGTAGCTCGCCACCCACGACGCGCCCAGCGCCCCGAGTAGCAAAGCGCGACGGCGGCGGGACGCACCGGGTGCGGCGGCGGCGAGCAGCAGCGCGGGTGGCGCCGCCACCCGCGCCACCTTCAGCGGGTGCGGCGCCACCAGGGCATTATCGAGCGCGCCGCTTCCCGAAGCGTGCCGAGGTAGCGCGCGACATCACACGCGAGCTCGAACCGGGCCGGCGCACCACTCGCCGCGCGCCGGTTGCGGTCCTCGTGCCGGTGCCGCAGCCAGGCGGTCGCGTGGACGACCGCCGGCCGGGCGCCGCCGAACCGCCGGCCGGCATGCTCGATCCGGTCGAGCATCCAGTCCGACCGGCCCTGCAGGTAGGCCCGACGCAGCAGGTAGCCGCGCGTCATCCGGCTGGGTGGCAGCTCGTGGACGACGACGGCCGCAGGGACGTAGACCAACCGCCCGCCGCCGCGGCGCAGCCGGCGGACCAGCAACGCGTCGTCGGCGACCAGCTGGGTGCGCCCGCGCGGCCCGAAATCCGGATCGAACCCGCCCACGGCAGCCAACGCCTCGCGGCGCACCGCCAGGTTGGCGGTGAGCAGGATGTCCTGCGGACGCAGCTCGTCGACCTCGACGGGCAACGCGAAGCCGCTCAGATAGCCGCCGAGCGCGTCCTCGTCGAACCAGCGCGCGCGCGGTGCCTGTGGGTCGAGGACCACCGGGCCGCCCGCGGCCACCGCCCGCCCGGCCAGCACCGGTGCCGCCACCGCGGCCAGCCAGCCCGGCTGCGGCATCACGTCGTCGTCGAGAAAAGCGAGGACCGCGCCGGTGCCGATGTCGACACCCGTGTTGCGCGCGTACGCCGCACCGGCGCGCGCCTCGGCGACGTACGTCACCGGCAGTCCAGACCGAGCGGCGGCGGCGACGGCCAGCTGAGCCGACCCGTCGGCGTCGTTGTCGACGACGACGACATCCCAGCGAAAATCGGCCTGCTGCCCGGCCAGCCCCTCCAGCGCGCGCCGCAGCGACTGCGGTCGTCGATGGGTCGGGATGACGACCGTCACGTCCGGTGCCGATCCCGCCATCGCGCCTACGATGCCATGCCGTGGGCGATGCTCGGGTGTCCGTCATCGTGCCCGTCCGCAACGGCGGACCGCTGCTGACTCGTTGTCTGGACGCGCTCGCGGCCCAGCAGGGCGCGCCGGCGTACGAGGTCATCGTCGTCGACAACGGGTCCACCGACGGATCGGCACAGTTCGCCCGCGAGCACCCGGCGCGACCGACGGTGGTCACCGAGCCACGGCGCGGCTCCTACGCGGCCCGCAACGCCGGCGCCGCCACCGCGACGGGAGAGGTCTTGGCCTGCACCGACGTCGACTGCGTCCCGATGCCTGGTTGGCTGGCGCGCGGAGTGGCGGCCGTGGCCAGCGCCGACCTCGTCGGCGGCAGGATCACGGCCACCGCGGCGACGAACCCGGTCGGCCGGTACGACGCGGCGCTCTACCTCGACCAAGAAGAGTTCGTGGCGCAGCAGGGCTTCGCCGCGACCGCCAACTTGTTCGTCCGCACGGATGTCTTCCGCGATCTGCACGGGTTCGACGCGACCCTGCGGTCCGGCGGCGACGTCGAGTTCTGCCAGCGAGCAACCCGGGCCGGGCACCTGTTGGCCTACGCGGCCGACGCCGTCGTGCGGCACGATCCGCGGACGTCCTACCGCGAGCTGTGGCGACTGCACCGGCGGCTCGGAGCCGGTTGGCACGACCTTGCCGCACGGGGGCTGCGGCCGGCGGCGCGGCACGACCCGGCGTTGCGTTGGCCGACGTTCGGCTCCGCCGTCGACCGGGTCAACCTCACGTCGCCGTCGCTGCGCCGCCGCCAGGTGGCGGGGCCGCACGCGGTCGCGATGACGGCGCGCTGGGTCGGACGCCTCACCGGCCGCTGACCTCGCGATCGGCCAGGCGGAGATAGAGCTCCTCCAGCTCGGCCATCCGGTCGGCGAGTGAGAACTGCCGCTGGACGTGCGCGCGGCCGGCCGCGCCCATTGCCGGCCAGCGCTGCGACCCGGTCGCGAGATCGGCCAGCGCCGTCGCAAGTGCGGCCGGGTCTCCTTCCGGCACCAGCACGCCGGCCTGCGGGTGCACCGCCTCCGGCAGCCCTCCGTGCGCCGTCGCGACCACGGGAACCCCCGCCGCTTGCGCCTCCACCGCGACCAGGCCCAGCGACTCCGCGTCACCGTCCGGTGCGGTGCGGCTGGGCATCAGCAACAGGTCGGTCCGCGCAAGCGCGGTCCGCACCGCGCCTGGCTCGTCGCCACGGCGCCACTCGACCGGCACACGCAGGTCGGCAGCCCGCTGTCGCAGCTCGTCCTCGAGCGGCCCGAACCCCACGAAGACCGCCCGCAGCGGCACGTCGGGACGCACCGCGGCGATCGCGTCCAGCGCGTCGGCCCCGCCCTTCTTCGCGACGTAACGACCGGCGAACGTCACCGTCACCGCGCCCGACGGAAGCTCCGGCGCCGACCGCGCGCGAAAGGCAATCGCGTCGAGGTCGATGCCCGGCGGCAGCACCTTGATGCGGTCGTCGAGAAACCCGGCCGCACACGCGGCCACGGCGAGGAACTGGCTCGGCACCACGACGACGTCGGCCGCCCGCAGCGCGTCGCGGTCGGGGTGCCCGGCGTCCTCGACCAGCAGATCGTGACCGTGCAGGGACAGCACCCAGGGTCGCCGCAGCCACCCGGCCACCCGGGCCACGTGCCCGGCCCAGTAACCGAAGTGCGCATGCAGCACGGCCGCGCGATCCGCCACCGCGACACCGGCGAGCAGCGCCCGCAACGCGCGCCGGCCAGACGGATGCTGCGGGTCGCGGACCACGCGCCCCAGCTCGCGGACGGGAGCGCTGACCTGCTGCACCGCGGCGACCTCGCCCCACCGATGCTCGCACGCGACGACCGGCCGCACCCGCCGCGCACACCGCACGACGTCGACGACGAACGTCTCCGACGGGCGGGCGAAGTCGCGTGCGCAGTGCAGCACGGTGGGGCGAGACACGCAGCGAACAGTACGACGGCGTCTACGCTGCGCGGGTGCCGTACGACCCCGCCAGATATTGGGACGAGCGGCTTCGCGGCGACTTCTCCCTTCGCGGCGTCGGGCACCACCTCTACAGCGAGTCCTACAACCGCTGGCTCTACCGCGCGAAGCGGCGCGCGTTGCGGGCCGTGTTGCCTCGACCCCAGCCGGGAGAGCGCGCGCTGGACGTCGGCAGCGGCACCGGCTGGGTGTTGGCCGAGCTGGCGCGCGCCGGCTGGTCCGCGGATGGTTGCGACATCTCGCCGTACGCCGTGGAGCAGCTCCGGGAGCGCTTCCCGGACCGAGAGGTGTTCCGCTACCAGCTGGGGGCGGACCAGCTGCCGCGGGCGGACCAGTCGATCCAGCTTGTGACGCTGCTCGACGTCGCCTATCACGTCATGAGCGACGACGAGTGGCGACGAGGTGTCAGGGACTTGGCGCGGGTGCTGGCACCCGGCGGCAGCCTCGTCGTCGTCGACCGGCTCGGCTCGACCACGGTCAGTGTCGAGGAGCACGTCCGGTTTCGCTCGCTCGACAGCTGGACGTCCGTCCTCGGCGCGCCGTTCCTCCTGCGGGAACTGCGCCCGGCACTGCGCTGGTTGTCCCGCGACCCGGACACCGGTGCGCTGCGGCGTTGGCGTCCGCGCCTGCGCGGCGCGGTCGAGTACGCCCTCGATCGCGCGATTCCACGTGAGCCACACCTGCGGATCGCGCGGTTCGAGCGCACCGGCAGCGCAGCCGGACCGCACCGGGAGATGCGGTGAGCGTCGGGTCGCCTGCAGCTCAGGTCGCCGTCGTCGTCGCCACTCATCGACGCGCGCCGCTGCTGCCTCGACTCGCAGCTGCGATGGCAGCCCAGGAGGACGCACCCGGCTTCGAGGTCGTGGTGGTCGACGATGCATCCGCGGACGGCACCGCCGATGTGCTGCACGAGCTCGCGAGGGAGTCCGCCGCCCCATTGGTTCCGGTCGTCCGGGACGTGAACGGCGGGCCGGCGGCCGCGCGCAACTCGGGTTGGCGCGCGAGCCGCGCCGAGCTCGTGCTGTTCACCGACGACGACTGTGTCCCGGAGCCGGGCTGGGTCGCCGCGATGGTCGCCGCCCTGCAGCAGGCCGATGTCGTGCAGGGCGTCACCATCCCTGACCCGGAACAAGCCGGCCGGGCCGGCCCGTTCAGCCGAACGATCGATGCGCCCGCTCCGGACGATCTGTTCCGCACCTGCAACGTCGCGTATCGCCGCGAGGTGCTCGAACGGATCGGCGGCTTCGACGAGTCGTTCCGCGTCTGCGAGGACACCGATCTGGCCTGGCGAGCCCGATCCGGCGGTGCCCGCACCGCGTTCGCGCCGGACGCGGTTGTCCACCACGACGTGCGGCCGTCGAGCCTTCGCGCGCAGTTGGTTGACGCGCGGCGGTGGGCGGACATCCCGCACGTCGTCCGCCGCCACCCAGGCGTGCGCGAGCTGATCCACAGCCGGCACTTCTGGAGAGCGACGCACGGCCCGGCTCTCGCCGCGGCGGCGGGGCTCGCGGTGGCCGTGGCCGGTGGTCGCCGCGGCCGCCTGCTGGCACCGGCGCTGCTGGCGCCGTACCTCAAGCTGCGGCTCGTCGACCAACCGCTGCCGCACGTGCGACGGCGCCAGCGGCTGCTGCTGCTGCCGGCCGCGTTCGCCGTCGACATCACCGAGGTCATCACACTGGCTGCGGGTTCGGCTCGGCACCGGTGCCTCGTGCTCTGACGGCGCCGGGCTTCCGCCGCCGACCCGTGGTTGATCCCTAGACTCGCGCCGTGCCAGCGCCGACCGATCTCCGCGCGCGGGTCGACGAGCTGCTCTGGTATCACACGATCGAGCTGCCCGGCGGAGTCGTGACGCCGGGCTGGTTCGACCTGCGGCCGACGGTCGACGCGCTGCCCTGGCCGGACGTGCGCGGCAAGCGCTGTCTGGACGTCGGCACCTACGACGGCTTCCTCGCCTTCGAGCTGGAACGCCGCGGTGCCACCGAGGTCGTCGCCATCGACATCAACGACCACGCCCGCTGGGACTGGCCGCCGGACGTGCGGGCGACCGGAGCGGCCAACCTCGCGCGCCTCGCCGGGCCGGAGCGCGGCGGCGGCTTCCGGCTCGCGGCCGAGGCGCTGGGCTCGGCGGCGGTGCTGCACAGCGCGTCCGTTTATGACCTCGACCCGGCCGTGCCCGGCCGGGGCGACGTGGTCGTGTGCGGCTCGCTGCTGCTGCAC
>DASTWK010000017.1:0-82306 GCA_035776655.1 Mycobacteriales bacterium
CGCCGGCCGCAGCCACCGGTGACGCGCCGCCGGCGGCCGGGCCACCGGTCGACCCGCCCGCAGCGCCGCCGGCGGGTGTGCCGCCGGCGAGCCCGGGCGAGGTGCCGGTCAACGTCAATGAGTCGGTGCCGGGCTTCGGGACATCGAGAGAGAACGGTTGTGTCGTGTCGACCGGCGCCTCAGTGCCGAGATTGGGGATCGCGTTGGTGAGCACCGGCACGATGGCGACACTGAGCTGCCCCGGCGTCGTCTCCAGCGAGCCGTCGAGAAGGAAGGTCACTGTCTTGCCGTCGGCGGCCAGGTTGCCGGTGACGGAGCGAGTGGAGCAGTCGTAGCCCGGCGCTGCCGCCATGGGTTGGTCGTCGCCGGCCTTCCAGGCGGTGGTCTTGGTCGGGCAGGCGCGCAGGGCCAGCGCGGGGCTGAGCGAGGGCACCGGGACGACCCCACCGATCGTCTCGCCGGTGGTGTTGACATTGTCGGTCATCACCACGTTGGTGATCGGGAGCTCGAGCGTGGCGGTCGCGTCCGCGGGCATCGCGTAGAGCACCGCACCGAACGCGAGGACCTGCCCGGGCGCCACGGCGATGTGCAGCCCTCCCGCCGGCGTCGTCGGTGCCGGTGCGGCCTGCCCGCCCCCGGACAGCGCGTTCCACCAGCCGGTCTGCACGGGCGCGTCGGCCTGGGCCGGCGCCGAGCCGGTCAGGGCAAAGACGGTCGCCGCGGCAGCGGCCAGACCGGCGAGACCGGCACGTCGTACGACGTGGCGCGCCGGGACGTCACGATGCCGTCCACGCGCCCTGCGACGTCCCCCCATCAGACCCCCACCTTCTGCCGTTGCCGCGGCATTGCGGCACTGCTGCGCCGGATCGCCGACGGATCTCCACCCAGATAGGCACTGACCACCTGCGGGTCGGTGAGCACCTTGCGCGGCGGCCCCTGTACGAGGACCGAGCCGAGGTCGAGCGCGACGATCGAGTCCGAGAGCGTCGTGATGAGCGGCATGTCGTGCTCGATGACGAGCATCGCGCACCCGGTCTCGGTGCGGATGCGTCGCAGCAACGGCCCGAGCGCCTCGGTCTCCTTCTGCGCGATGCCGCTCGACGGCTCGTCGAGCAGCAGCACGGTCGGGTCGTGGGCGATCGACATCGCCAGGTCGACGATGCGCCGGGAGCCCGTCGACAGCTCTGCCACGAACTTGTCCCGGAAGGCGCCGAGCCCCATCAGCTCGATGAGGTCCCCGACGGTGAACGCGACATCGAGCTCCGACTCCCGCATGGCCGGTGTGCCGAACAGCGCCGAGACGTGGTCACGGACCGCGATGTGGCGCTCGAGACCCAGCGCGATGTTCTCGGCCACCGTCAGCGACGGGAAGATCCGGGCGTCCTGGAACGACCGGCCCAACCCGGCCGCGGCGCGACGCTCCGGAGCCCAGCCGCTGATGTCGCGGCCGCCGAGCAGGATCCGGCCACGTTGGGTCGGCAGGTGCCCGGAGATGATGTCGAAGATCGTGGTCTTCCCGGCACCGTTCGGTCCGATGAGGCCGAGGATCTCGCCGTCGTGCAGCGTGAACGAGACGTTGGTGACGGCGGCAATGCCGCCGAAGGTGTGGCTGAGGTCGCGGATCTCCAGGACCGCCGGCCGGGTGACCGCTTCGGCCTCCGCGGCCACCCGACGGCGGGTGCGGGCCTTGGGCGCCACTCCGTCGTCCTTGTCGGCGCCGAGCGTCTTGCCGGCCCGGTCGAGGAACACCGAGCGCAGCACGTCCTCCCGCGCGAGCAGGTCCGCCGTGGGACCTTCGAAGCGCACCTGTCCCTTTTCCATGAAATAGGCGCGGGTGGCGACGGTGAGGGCGACGTTGACCGACTGCTCCACCAGGACCACCGTCGCGCCTTCGGCGTGGATGGCGCGCACGGCCTCGAGCAGCCGCTCGACGATGACCGGGGCAAGACCGAGGGACAGCTCGTCGATGACGAGCAGCTTGGGCCGGGCGACGAAGGCCATGCCGAGCGCCAGCTGTTGCTGCTCGCCGCCGGACAGGTCGCCGGCGAGGTTCGTCCAGCGCTCGGTCAGCCGCGGGAACATCTCCAGCACTCGCTGGGTGCGCTCCTCGACCTCGGCCGCCGGCTGCCGCGCATAGAGCCAGCAGCCCGCGGTGAAGTGCTCGGCCACCGTCAGCGTCGGGAAGACGGCTTTGCCGCCGGGCACCTGCACGATGCCGAGCGCGGTGGTCTCCTGCGGGGTGGCGCGGGTGATGTCGACGCCGTTGAACTCGATGCATCCACCGGTCGGGTGCACGAGCCCGGACACCGCTTTCAGCAGGGTCGACTTGCCGGCGCCGTTGGTGCCGAGCAGGGCGACGATCTCCCCGACCCGCACGTCGAGGTCGACGCCGAACAGCACCTGCACCTTGTCGTAGGCGACATCGACGCCGCGGCAGGTGAGGATCGGCTCGCCTTCCACCTCCGCGGCCGTGGTGGACCATCCGGAGCTCTCGGCGCGGTGGCGGCGCCGCGGCAACCTCATCGGGCCAGCTCCGGTTCGGGCATCCGTTGCTCGTCCACCAAGCTGTCGGCGACGAGAGCGGGCACGTGCACCTGATGTCGGTGCGCGAGTCGGCGCAGCCACTTGTCCCGCTCGGTGAACACCCAGCCGGCGAGGCCGCCCGGGTTGAGATAGAGGTTGAGGATCAGCAGTGGCCCGGTCAGCAGCAGCGGCATGACCTGGTCCACCGTGTCGCCGAGCCGGTGCCAGAGCAGCGGGCCGAAGACGACCGACGCTTCGAACGCCATCACCCCGAGCGTGCCGCCGGTGAGCGAGGCGAGCCCGCCGACGGCGGCGGCCAGGAAGACCCCGATGCTGCTGAGCACGTCGAAGCTGCCGGGGATGACGTTGTGCTGGAGATACGCGAACAGCACGCCCGCCACCCCGGCGAAGGCGCCGGAGATGGCGAACGCGGCCAACCTGGTGCGCGCGGGGGAGACCGCATAGGACGCGGCCGCGCGCTGGTTGTCCCGCAGTGCGATGAGCACCCGGCCGCTGTGGTGGCGTCGGAACGACGCCGCTGCCGCCACGCACAGCGCCAGGAAGCCGACACAGAGGAAGTAGAACGCCTTGTCGTCCTCGAGGTCGAACTTGCCGTAGAGCATCGGTCGCCGAATGCTCGCGGACAGGCCGCCGGCGGGCAGCAGGTGCCGGCCGATCCAGTAGTGGTTGTTGAGGATGTAGTACTGCATCGCATAGCCGAACGCGAGCGTGGTCACGGCGAGGTAGAGACCCTGGATCCGCACCGCCGGCAAGCCGATGATGACCGCTGTCACCGCACCGGCAGCTATGCCCAGCCCCAATGCCGCGAAGAAGTCGATGTTGTGGTTCGCGATCAGCCCGCCGGCAGCCGCGGCGGCGATCCCGACGAGACCGAACTGGCCGAGGCTGATCTGACCCGCCCATCCGGTGAGCACGACCAGCGAGACGCCGACGATGCCGTAGATCGGCAGCAACGTCAGGTGGTTCATGTCGCCCGCGCTGACGACGAAGGGCAGCACCGCTGCCACCGCCACGGCGAGGACGCCGGCCACGCTGCGCAGCCGGATGACCTCCGGCAACGTGCGCAGCTCGATCGGGATCGGGCGGAAGTTGGCGACCGCCTGCCATGTCGAGGCGCCGCCCTCGACTGCCCGGGACCGCGACCGGCGCTGGGTGAACAGCGCGACCAGGATGATGACGACCATCAGCGCGTAGGAGTAGTCACTCGCGCCGGTCTGCAGGATCGACGCCGCGATCAGCAGCCCGATGCCCAGACCGGTCAGCAGGGCGACCCCGACGTTCTCCATGCGGGCGACGATCGCCGCGGCCATGCCGTAGAGCAACGTGTCGAAGCCCAGCGTCGCGTCGCTCGGCACGCCGATCAGCGGCGCCTGCGAGAAGATCGCCAGTGCCGACAGCAGCCCCGCCAGCGCCCAGGCGAGCGTCGTCACCCGCGCCACCGGCACTCCCAGCAGCGCCGCGCGGTCACCGTTCTCCGACGCCGCGCGCAGCGCGATGCCGAGTCGGGTGCGCTTGAGGAAGAAGGCGAGCATCGCCGTCAGCGCAATGATGACCGCGAACGCGAAGATCTGGTTGCCGGTCAGCACCGGCTCACCACGCCCGTTGTGCACGGCGACGTTCTGCCAGGGCGTGGTGACCTTCGGCACCCCGGTTGCCCGCTCGCCGAACCAGACCGGGATGAAGAACCCGAGGGCGGCGAAGGACTGGGCGATGCCGATCGTGACGACCGTGACGATGAGCCGGGAGGCGCCGGCGAAGCGGCGCAGCACCAGGATGTCGGTGAGAGCGCCGAACGCGAGCCCGCCGACGATCGCGATCGGCATCGAGACCAGGTAGTTCACGTGTTCAGCGGTGGACAGCAGCACCGCGGTGATGGCGGGCACGGCGCCGATCGCTGCGGCGGCGAAGTTGATGATCCGGCTCGTCCGATAGGTCAGCACCAGTGCGACCCCGACGATGCCGTAGAGCCCGCCGAGGGACAGCCCGCTGATGATCTCGGGTGCGGACAGGTGGAAGACGAGCTGTACGACGAGGAAGAACGCGGCCGCGACGAGCACGCGTCGTCCCACCATCGGTCCCGGCTTCGCCGAGGAGCTCAGCGACTTGACCCGCTCGCCCAACCCGTCGAGGGCGGGGCGCCAGGCCGGGTCGAAGGCCGTCACCGACGCTTGTCCGGCGTCGGCGCGGGCGGCTGCTTCAGCGTCGGGTACTGCCCGAGGGCGAACCGGCGTCCCTCGATCGTGACGTAGTGGCCGGGAACCCCGTTGTAGGGACTCTTCGCGTGCTTGTTCCAGTAGACGACCGCGGCGTCCTTGGTCCAGCACCAGGAGCCGTTGCGGAACCCGCGCAGCGGGTGCCCGGTGGTGCCGCCGCCGCGCATGCCCATCGCCGGTGCGGCTGCCTGCATCCGGGCCGGGGTCAGGATCGGGCCGGTGTTCTGCAACAGCGCCGCCAACATGCCCCAGTCGTTCCACACGATGCCGAGCGTGGATGCGTCGATCGGCAGCTTGCCGTGCGCGTTGCCGCTGCCGGCGCGATAGACCTTCACCGCGTCCATCTGCTCCGGCGCGGCCTGGAGCTCGTCACCGGCGAGCCCGATGGTGCTGTCGTAGGGACAGCCCCGGCCCGGGGTCGGACACGCCAGGTGGTCCTTGCTGGTGTCGTCGCTGGAATAGGTCTGGCCATTGGAGTCGAAGTCCATCGTCTGGTCGCTCGCGAGGATCGACTCCGGCCAGTAGTTGTTGTTGGAGTAGGCATTGAGGCCGAACTGCGGTGCGACCGGGTCACACAGGCACAGCACGCTGGTCGCCGGGTTCGTCGGCGTGTTCATCGCCTGCTCGTCCTGCTGTGACTGCGTCGTCGCCGTGTTGATGTCCTGCGCGTAGAAGTACTCGTG
The DNA here is from genome assembly GCA_035776655.1 of Mycobacteriales bacterium. Classification (GTDB taxonomy): domain Bacteria; phylum Actinomycetota; class Actinomycetes; order JAFAQI01; family JAFAQI01; genus DASTWK01. The sequence continues at coordinate 5,441 of DASTWK010000017.1, forward strand.
CGTGACCTTCTCGCCGCAACCCCGTTGCAACGCGGGATAAAGCACCTGCTTGACGGTGTTCTCGTTGTCCGGGTCGTTGGTGCTGACCACGCCCAGCACTCGCGGCTTGTTGCGGAAGTCTTCGGCCCGGTTCTGGCTGCCGGCGAAGATGGCGGTCCGGCCGGAGTTGCCCTGGCTGGTCATCTGGTGACACCACCAGTCGGCGAAGTTGAGCTCGATCTGCGTCGCGCTCATGCCTCCGTCGTAGGAGTACGGAGCGTTTGCGTTGTGGAACGCGTCGGAGAACCCGCCGCCGCCGAAGTTGACCACGTGCAGCCGGGACAGCTCGGCGAAGCACTGCGAGCAGACCGTGGTCTCCCAGAACACCGCATAGGGGTGGTAGGTCGAGACCACCTTGTCCATGTCACCGATGAGGCACTGGTAGTCGGGAGGCACCGTGCGGCAGTTGCCCTCGACGGTGTCGATGTGCAGCTTGCGTCCGTAGAGCTGGTAGTGGGTGTTGATGAACTTCTCGTACGCCGCGTTCCACGCCTTCGCCTGGGTGGCGTTGTAGTAGAGACCTTGTGCTCGCAGGATCTGATCGACCTCCGCGCCGTAGTCGGCGACGTAGTTGACGACCTCGATGCGGTTGGAGGTGACGCCCGGCCAGGTGGCGGCCCCGTTGTTGGGGAACGGCGCTCCGGGCAAGCCGGGCACGCAGGGCGGCGCGTAGTAGTAGAGCGCGGGATCGAACTGACGGCCGTGCACGCAGTGCTTGGTGTCACCGGTGAGCTGCCCGGTCGGGGCGGCACCCGGCTGGCCACCGTTGGCGGTGCCACCCGCCTTCGCGCCGCTGCCACCGGTGGTCGCCGCACCGGTGGTGGTGCCGGCGGGGCCGACCGCGCCGGGGACGGCCCCGCCGGCTCCCGGGGTGGTGGCACCGGGCACCGCGCCTGCGGCGCCGGGAGCGGCGCCGGCCTGCGTCGCGTAGGGGTCGGTGGCCGCGGCGTTGGACACCGTCGGTGCGGTGGAGGGTGCCGCCAGCACCAGCACCAGCTGCACCACGATCAGCAGAACGATCGGACCGAACTTCCCGAGCAGCGGGTTGCTGGGCAACTCTGGCCTCCTGGGGCCGCGCAGGCGTGGGTGTGTGACCTGGGTCACAGCGGCCACCAATGCACCACAAACCAGGGCGGATCCGCCAGGGGGGTTGGGCGAAACCTCCGGATTACCCCGCCAGCAGGCGGTAGGTGACGGCCGGCGCCTGGAAGCCCTTCAGCGCCTGCGGCGGCAGCTGGTCGAACCGGAAGGTGTTCTCGCGTCCCCGTCGTACGTCGTCGCTGACCACCACGGTCGAGGGCTTGGCGAGCGCGACCAACCGGGCGGCGCGGTTGACCACGTCACCGAAATAGTCGCCGTAGAGGCTCAGCACCTGACCACAGTCGGCGCCGATGCGCGCCGGCGGCAGCGTCTCCGACTCCTCGAGCCGGCGACTGATCTCGAGCGCGATCGCGCACCCCGCCGCGGCAGAGTCGGCCACGAACATCGCACCGTCGCCGATCAGCTTCACCAGGCGGCCGCCGCCGGTGGAGACGACCTCGCCCACGGTGGCCTCGAACTGGCTCACCAGGCGCGCCAGGTCGCGCGGTGCCAGCGTCCGTGCCAGGGCGGTGTAGCCGGCGAGGTCGACGAAGCCCACGAACAGGTCGCGCCGGGTGGCGAGGTTGGCGACGTCGGGCACCCAGGCCGCGGCGGCGACCCGGACGAGATGGGCTTTCAGTACGGCGGCGACCAGCGCCTCCAGGTTCGGGAAGCTGAGCCGGGTGAGCTCGACGTAGTTGGCGATGACGTCGGCGTAGCTGGTGCCGGCGCTGAGCTCCGGCAGCTCGAAGTCGACGCGGAAGGCGTCGACCACGGCTTCGGCGAGCCGGGCTGTCGTCGTACCGATGACCCGCGCCAGCCCCACCGCCGTCTCCTCGCCGAGCCAGTCCTGCGTGGCGCGCGCCACCAGCGGCATGGCAACGGCGAGATCGGCGGGGACCCGACGGCGGTCGGCGGCCAGCTCGGGAAGCCCCAGCACCTGCCAGAACCGCTGGAACTCGCTGGGCTCGATGCCAGCGTCTGCCGCCGCCTCGGCGGGCGTCACCGGCGGCTGCCCGTCGCGCAGCACGAGCTCGACCGCCAACGCGCCGACCGTGCCCCCCTCGACCGCCTCGCGCACTTCCTCGCTGGTGCCGCCCAGCGACTCGAGCAGCGCGGTCAGTCGTTGCAGGTCCGCGGGGATCACGCCGACCGCGCCGAGGTGGGGTCGTTGCCGCGGAAGGTGCGCCGGTAGTGCATCGGCGGCACCCCTACTGACCGGATGAAGTGCTGCCGCAGGTTTGCCGCGCTGCCGAACCCGGAGAGCGCGGCAATGCGTTCGACCGGCTCCTCGGTGCTCTCCAGCAGGTGCTGCGCCCGGCGGATCCGTTGCGCCAGCAGCCACTGCAGCGGCGTGGTTCCGGTGGCGTCGGCGAAGCGACGCACCAGCGTCCGGACGCTGGTGTGCGCCTGGCCGGCCAGGTCGGCGAGCGTCAACGGCTCGTCCAGGTGCGCCAGCGCCCAGTCGAGCACCGGTGCGAGGCTGTCGGGCTCCGCCCGCGGCATCGGCGTCTGGACGAACTGGGCCTGCCCGCCGTGACGGTGCGGCGGGACGACCATCCGCCGCGCGATCATGTTCGCCACCTCCATGCCGAGGTCGAGCCGGACCAGGTGCAGGCACAGGTCGATGCCGGCCGCCGTGCCCGCCGAGGTGAAGATCGGCCCGTCCTCGACGTAGAGAACGTTCGGGTCCACGTCCACCGTCGGGTAGCGCCGGGCCAGGTCGTCGGCGTGCGCCCAGTGCGTGGTCGCCCGGCGGCCGTCCAGCAATCCGGCCTCGGCCAGGAGGAACGCACCGGTGCAGATGCTCGCGATGCGGGCTCCGTTGGCGTAGGCCGCCCGCAGCGCTTCGAGCAGCGCCGGGCGTGCGGCCGGGTCCTCGCCGGCCGCCGGGACCACGACGGTGTCCGCGGCGACGAGATCGTCGAGGCCGTACGGCGAGTCGAGCACCAAGCCTGCGGCGGTCCGCACCGGCGGCGGCTCCGCTGCACACAGCTTGAACTCGTACCAGTCGTCGACCAAGCGGGACCGGTCGATGCCGAAGACCTCGCAGGCGACCGCGAGCTCGAACTGCGCCGTGCCGTTGACGACCGCCACTGCCACCGTGTGCGCCATGGCAGGAATCTAGCGCATGTTGTCAATCAGGACACTCGTGGCGGCGAGGGCAGCCGCGCAGGATCGACCGCGGAGGTGATCGACATGACCCACCCGGACATCCTGCAGGCGCTGGCCGCAGCCCACCGCGACGACCTGCTGCGGATGGCGCAGCGACCGTCGCGCCGCGTGGTCCGTCCTCACGATGGCGCTCTCCGCCGGCGGCTGCGCGCCTGGCTGGATCACCAGCTGCACCGGCCGATGCCGAGCGGCGCCGCTACCCGTGGGTGCGTGGCGGCGGGGCGATGACCGTGATCGCCTTCCTCGTCCTGTTGCTGGTTATCGTCGGAGCCGGGCTGCTGGCGCCGCGACACGGCGCGGACAGCCGGCCCGGCATCGACCGGCCGCCGGACCCCTGGTGGGGACGCGGGCGATGACGACGGCATGAACGCGCGAGGAGCGGAGGCACTCACATGTCACGGCGCGGCACGCTGCTGTTCGCCGCGATGTGCGTCATCTGGGGCGTGCCGTACCTGCTGATCCGGGTGGCGGTGCGGGAGATGAGTCCGGCCGACGTGGTGGTGCTGCGGACCGGGGGCGCCGCGCTGGTGCTGTTCCCCTTCGCCCTCCGGCAGGCCAGCTGGCGACCGCTCCTCCACCGGTGGCGGCTGCTGCTGCTCTACACGGCGGTTGAGCTGGCGGTGCCGTGGTGGCTGCTGACGACGGCCGAGGAGCACCTGTCGAGCGCCTTGTCGGGGCTGCTCATCGCAGCCGTGCCACTGCTCGGGGTGGTGCTGGCCCGCGCCAGCGGAGACACCGAGCCGATCGGGCGGGTGCGGTTGGCCGGCCTCGGCGTCGGCATCGTGGGTGTCGCCGCGCTGGTCGGCCTGCAGGTCGGCCACGTCGACCTGCTCGCGGTCGGTGCGGTGCTGCTCACCGCGGTCGGTTATGCCGCGGGACCGATCGTGCTGAGTCGCGGCCTCAGCGACCTGCCGGCAGTCGGCGTCGTGTGGACGTCTCTGGTCCTCACCGCGATCGTCTGGTCGCCGGCCGTCATCCTGTCTCCCCCGAGCCAGGTGTCGGCCCACGCTGCTCTGGCGGTCGTCGGGCTGGCCGTCGTCTGCTCAGCGGTCGCGTTCCTGCTGTTCTTCGCACTCATCGCCGAGGTGGGGCCGGCCCGCGCGACGGTCATCACCTACGTCAACCCGGCGGTGGCGATCCTGCTGGGTGTGCTCGTGCTCGGTGAGCGGTTCACCACCGGGATCGCGGTGGGGTTCCCGCTCGTGCTCGCCGGTTCTGTGCTGGCCACCCGTCGTACCGTCGCCGTGCCCGGCCCCGAGGCGGCGGCCGAGCTCCCGCCGCCACCGCTGCCGGACGTGGTGCTCGACGTCTCGGTCAGCGGTTGCGCGAGCAGCCACAGCGACAGGCACGTGTAACCGACCATCGCGACCAGCCACGGGTACTCGCTGCGGCGGACCCGCGCTTCGTCCCGTCCCACCCGGACGAGGTGGCGATGGGAGATGACGACGGCATAGACATGCACGGCGATGATGACGACGACGGACAGATACCAATAGAACGAGCTCGGCAACACGTGGATGTTGGGCTCGTAGCTGTCGTTGAACGGGTACGGCAGGTGCACGGGCCAGCTCTCCAGGCCGGGCGGATTGCCGATCAGCGGCAGCAGCAGCTGGCCGTTGAGCACGAGGTACTCGATGTTGTGCGCGAACAGATAGCCGAAGGCGATCGGCACCAGGCTCGGCAACAGTCCCACGAGGGCCGACAACGGTCGGGAGCGGTGCTCACCGGCGACCGCGGATCCTTGGGCGAACCCGCTGAGGATGAGGGCGAGTACGACGGTCATCACGGCGAACACGACGACGTTGAACCAGTGCTGCGCGGTGCCCGGTTGCGCGGCCGAGCCGGGCAGGTTGCGCAGCACGTTGGCCCACTGCGGGGTCGAGAGCAAGCCGTCGAAGTTGACGTTGAGCAGGATCAGCAGGACGAACGCCAGCCGGCTGGCCCGGCGGGCGAAGCCGATCTCGAGGCCACCGGCGAACCCGCGCCGCCCGGGTGCGCCGAAGCGGAAGAAGCCGAGCCGTCCCCAGGTGTCGAACAAGACCGTGAACATCTCGCCCCGGCGCAGCCACTGCTCGCCGAACAGGAAGCCGCCCAGCAGGCTGATGCCGGCGTAGCCCGCCAGGGCCTCCGCGGCGAAGTGCGGCACGGTCGTCGTCAGGTTGAAGATCAGCTCGGCGCAGGCCGCCACGAAGAACAACACGACGGCCGGCCACCAGCCGAGCCAGCGTGGCCAGGTGAGCGGCTGCGGGCTGCCGAGCAACGCGGTGCGGGCCCGGTCGGAGTCAGCCAGCTTGCCGAGGAACGCGTAGGGGTTCACCGGCTGCGTCCAGTCACCGACCAGCGCGACGACGAGCGGAACCGCGATCCAGACGATGAGCCAGAACACCGTCGGCAACAGGTTCTCCGCGACCTCCTGGTTGCCGACGATGCCGCACCAGCACAGAAAGCCGAGCCAGGCGAGCGACAGCGTGCCGGGCACCGGGTGCAGGCCGCGCAAGTGGGCGCCGTCGCTGACCTCTTCGGACGGGTCCGGCAGCCGGTCGTGGCCACGGGGCAGCACGATGAGGAACGACGCGATCACGACCAACGCGCCGCCGAGCACGAACAGATACAGCGGGATCGGCAGGTCGTAGCGCGCACCGAACGCGTGCGCGAGAACTCTCATCCGCTGTCTCCTCTCCATCGCCGGCTCGAGGTGAGAGTCTGCCAGTCGGCCGGAGCCGCCGATCTTGTACGTTCGGCCAGGTGCCTGAAGAGCTTGTTCATCTCGAAGTGGCGCAGGGCGTGGCCACCGTCACCCTCGACTCGCCCCACAACCGCAACGCGTTGTCCGCGCAGCTGCGCCGCGAGCTCGACGCGCACCTGGCGAGGGCGTTCGCCGACGATGCGGTCCGGGTGGTGGTGCTGACCCATTCCGGCACCGTGTTCTGCTCCGGCATGGACCTCAAGGAAGCCAGCGGCGGAGCGGTCGCGGGTGACGAGTTCCCCCGCATCCTGGAGGCGGTCTGGACCTCGCCCAAGCCGGTGGTGGCGCGGCTCGGCGGACCGGCCCGAGCCGGTGGGCTCGGTCTCGTCGCCGCCTGCGACATCGCCGTCGCCGCCGACACGGTGACCTTCGCCCTCACCGAAGTTCGCATCGGCGTCGTGCCGGCGATCATCTCGGTGACGGTGCTGCCGCGGCTGCTGCCGCGAGCGGCCAACGAGCTGTTTCTCACCGGTGAGACCTTCGACGCCCACCGAGCGGTTGCGATCGGCCTGCTCAACGCCGCGGTGCCGCCCGAGGCGCTGGATGACGAGGTGCGACGCTACGTCGACACGCTCGGCCTGGCCGCACCGCGGGCACTGGCGGCGACCAAGTCGATGCTGCGGGCGCGGCGGCCGGAGTCGATGAGCGAGGACTTCGCGCAGATGCTGGAGCTGTCGGCCCGGCACTTCGGGTCGGATGAGGCGCGCGAGGGAATGGCGGCGTTCCTGGAGAAGCGCAAGCCTCGCTGGGTGCCTTAGCTCACGACCGACTCAGGCGGAGCGCTCATGCGGCCAGGGTCGCGTGCATCTCCCAGACGAGGACCTCCGCAGGTTCGGTGGCGGTCACTCGCTGGCCGCCCGTGCCCGTGAAGCGGACGGCATCACCGGACTCGAGCCGCCCCGCTCCCTCCAGGTCGACGCTGCCGCGGGGGACGAACAGGTGCAGGAACGGCGCGTCCGGAAGTTGCACGCTCTGTCCGGCGGTGAGCCGCGCAGCGTAGAGCGCGGCGTAACGGTTCTTGATGCGGATCGCGGCACCGCCGTCGTGCTTCGGCAGGCCGGACGCCACCGGCACCAGGCCACCGCCCAACAGCTCGGCATCGATCTCGAGCTGCTCATAGCCGGGCTCGATGCCGCGCTCGTCCGGCACCACCCACATCTGCACGAAATGCACGGGGTCGGTCGCCGCGGAGCCGAGATCGGCGCGGCCAGCGGCGTCGTTCTTCTCGGAGTGCAGGATGCCGGTGCCGGCGCTCATCCGCTGCGCCAGCCCCGGATAGATGACGCCGTTGTTGCCCTGCGAGTCCTGGTGGACGAGCTGCCCACGCAGCACCCAGGTCACGATCTCCATGTCGCGGTGTGGGTGGGTCTCGAAGCCGGTGCCCGGCTCGACGACGTCGTCGTTGTTGACGAGCAGGAGCCCGTGGTGGGTGTTGCGGCTGTCGTAGTGGTGCCCGAACGAGAAGCTGTGCCGGGACTGCAGCCAGCCGACGTCGGTGCGGAAGCGCGACTGCGCGCGACGGATGTCCACGCTGGGGTTCGGCAGGTTGTCCACGTCTCGCCGAACGGCCGGCAGCGCGCAGGCATTCCCGCCGTACCGGAGGAGCGCTCCTGTGCGAGCGCGCTCAGCCTTCGGGGCTGTCGCTGCCGCCCGGTGGCGCCGATGGTGCGGCAACGCGCTCTTGGTGCGGCACGACGGCATAGTGGCTGTCCGCGACCATCGTCAGCACCGCGTCCGGCGGTGGGGCGAGCTCGGCGCGTTCGGCGGCCGCCTGCAACCGCGTGCAGATCTTGTGGGTGGCCAGGAAGGAGAGCGGGGGCGCGATGATGAGCAGCACCCGCATGGCCCAGGTGAAGTCCATCATGTCGAGGCCGAACGTGAAGGGGATGACGTCGTTCGCGCCGGCCACCGACAGCACGACGTAGAACACCAGAACCGCAATGCCGACGCCGGTGCGGAACGGGTGGTAGCGCGGCCGTTGCAACAGCTCGTGCGGCTCGTGATCCCGGGTGAGCAGTCGCTCCACGAACGGGTGCGCGTAAATCATGACGAACAGCAGCACCGGCAGCACGACGGCGGGGACGAACACGTTCCAGGGGATCGTGTGGCCGAGGAAGCGGCTCTCCAGGTGCGGCATCAGCCGGAGCGATCCCTCGAGCCAGAACATGTACCAGTCGGGTTGAGATCCGGCCGAGACGACCGCCGGGTCATAGGGCCCGTAGAGCCAGATCGGGTTGATCTGTGCGTACGCTGCGAGCAGGGCCAGCACCCCGAAGATCATGAAGAACAGGCCCTGCGACTTCATCGTGTAGTTGGGCCAGATGTGGCTGCCGACGACGTTGCGTTCCTGATAGCCCTCCTTCGGGAACTGCGTGTGCTTCTGGTGCCAGACCGCCATCAGGTGCGCCGTGATGAGCACGAGCATCAGCCCGGGGATCAGCAGGACGTGCAGGATGTAGAGCCGTGGGATGAAAGCCTCTGCGCCCGGATACTGGCCGTTGAAGATGAACGTCGCGAGGTAGGGCCCGACCCAAGGGATGGACTCGAGGATCGAGTAGGCGATGCGCACGCCGGTTCCGGACAGCAGGTCGTCCGGCAGCGAGTACCCGGCGAAGCCCTCGACGATGGCCAGGATCGCCAGGGTGACGCCGATGATCCAGTTCATCTCGCGCGGCTTGCGGAAGGCGCCGGTGAAGAAGATCCGGCACATGTGCAGCACGATCGCGGCGACGAACAGAAGCGCGGCCCAGTGGTGGATCTGGCGGATCAGCAGCCCGGCTCGGATGTCGAACGTGATGTGGATGACAGATTCGTAGGCCTCGCTCATCCGCACGTGCTGCAGCGGCAAGTACGAGCCGTGGTAGCGGATGTCGTGCTCGGACGCGTGGAAGAAGAATGTCAGGAACGTGCCCGTGACGATGAGAATGGCGAACGTGTACAGGGCGATCTCGCCCAGCATGAACGACCAGTGATCCGGAAAGATCTTGTTGAGCTGGTTGCGCAGCAGGTGGCCGGTGCCCAGCCGATCGTCCATCGCCCGCATGGTCCGGCGGGTCTTGCTCGGCTTGCTCACCGCGGGTCACTCATCCTTGTTGTCCCGCGCCCAGAAGCTCGGGCCGAGCGGCATGTCGAACGGCCGCTGAGCCCGGAAGTAGCCCTCCCGGTCGACGTAGATCGGCAGCTGGGGAAGGGCGCGCGCGGCCGGCCCGAAGATGACCGTGCACCCGCGCGGCACGTCGAACGTCGACTGGTGGCAGGGGCAGAGCAGGTAGCCGGTCTGTCGCTCGAACAGTCCGACCGGGCAGCCGGCGTGGGTGCAGATCTTCGAGTAGGCGACGTGGTCGTCGGCCGCCCAGTGCTCTCGGCCGGGTAAGGGCTGGTTCACGCCGGGGCCGAGGTGGATGAGGAGCACGACGCTCTCGGCGTTGACCGGAAAGGAGGAGTCCGGGTCGTCCTCCGGCATCACCGTCACCATGCCACCGATGTCGATGTCGCCGAGGCGCACCGGCACCCGCGTGTCGATGTCGACCAGACGGATGTCCTTGGTCCAGGAGTTCGCGCGCAGCCGCGCCACCGGCCGCGGGCCCAGGTCCCGCAACCCGACGACGAACGGCACCGGCAGCAGCCCGAGCGCGGCCAACATCGTGCGGCGGACGAAGCTGCGCTGCTGCAGGCCCATCTCGGTGACCCCGCCGATGAGCTGCTCCTCGGCGGCGAACTCGTCCTCCGGCGAGGAGTGGTGCGTCGGGCGGTGTTGCTCCGACTTGACGGCCGGGATCAGGTGCTTGCCGATCAGAATCATTCCGACGCCGAGCCCGAGCATGGTCAGCCCGAGTCCGCTGCCGAGCACGAGGTTGAGCAGGTTGCCGAGGTGAGCGTCGTGAATCGGCAGCAAGATGTAGCCGAAGGTGAACAACAGCGATCCGGCGACCGACGCGACGAACGCGACCGTCACCGCGAACGAGACCCGCTTCTCTGCCGCCGGGTCGCGGTTGGAGCGCGGCGGCTTCTCCTGCGTCACTGCCGGCGCCGGGTGGGTGTGCGCCTCCGGGTCGGTCGGCCGGTGGAGCACGGCGTCGTAGGACGTGGCCATCGTCTCCGAGGCCAGGGGATAGGCGGGCAGCGGCAACTCCGCGGGGACCCGTGGAGTCTCCTCGCCGCGTTCGGTCATCGGGGCGCGGCTACCCAGGCAAACGAGCGGCAAACGCGGCGGTCGCAGGCGCGGGTTAGCGCCGTGATCGACGGGTAGTCGCGACTCAGCGCCCGTGTGGCGCGCCGCTGCCGGCCGAGAGGGAGGGGACCGCGGGTGCCCTACACGAGCGTCTTCGACCAGATCTCGACATTCGAGTGGTCACTCGCCGGCGCCGTGTTCGCCCTCGTCCTCGCCGTCCTCGCGTTCGCCGTCTTCCGCTACCGCGCCGCTGCCCGAGACCATGCCTCCCAGGAAACCGAGCACCCGAAGGTCGAGCTGGTCTACGCCGTGCTGCTCCTGCTGGTTGCCATCGGCATCGTGAGCTACACGAGCCAGGTCGGCCAGCGCGACAGCGCCGTGGCCAGCAGCCCGGCCGTCCACCTGCAGGTGACCGGCTTCCAGTGGTGCTGGCGGTTCAGCTACGTCGGTGAACCGGTCACGGTGACCGCGACCTGCCAGAACGGCCACTATCCGACGGTGGTGCTGCCGGCGCGGGAGCCCATTCACGTCACCACGACCTCCGGGGACGTCATCCACTCCTTCTGGATTCCCGAGTTCCGCTACAAGATGGACTCCTTTCCCCACCACACCAACTCCTTCGACCTGACGATCCCGCGTGAAGGGCAGTGGCTCGGCCACTGCGCGGAGTTCTGCGGACTCGACCACGCGACGATGCTCTTCCACGTGAAGGCGGTCTCACCCACCGCGTTTCGTGCCTGGCTGCACACCCGAGCCACGACCGCTGCCGCCGCCACCGGCGGCCCGCGCTCGTGACGACGGCCGAGGTCGCCCGGCCGGACGAGGTCCTGCCGTCGGTGCCGCATGTCGGGGGCTGGCTGCTCACGACTGACCACAAACGCATCGCGGCGATGACGCTGGCCGTGGCGACGTTCCTGTTCTTCGGCATGGGCGTCCTGGCGCTCATCATGCGTTCCCAGCTGGCCCAACCCGGGCTGTCGATCGTGAGCCACGACGTCTACAACCAGATCTTCACGATCCACGGCTCCGGCATGATCTATCTGGTCATCACGCCGTTCGCCATCGCACTCGGCGTCTACCTCGTGCCGCTGCAGATCGGCGCACCGGCCATCGCCGCCCCGAAGACCACCATGCTCGGGTTCTGGCTCTACGTCATCGGTGCGGTGTCGCTGCTCTCCGGGTTCGCCTTGACCGGCGGCGCCGGCAGTGACGGGTGGACGGCGTACCCACCCTTGTCGGACAGCCAGTTCACCCAGGGCAAGGGCATGGACCTGTGGATGTTCGGCGTCTTCGTCGCCGTCCTCGGCATGATCCTCATGAGCGCCACCCTGTTGTGGACCGTGCTCATGAAGCGGATGCCGACGATGACGATGTTGCGGCTGCCGGTCTTCACGTGGTCGATGGTGGTGTCGGTGCTGATGGTGCTCGGCGCGTTCCCGTCACTGCTCGCGGCGCTGGGGCTGCTCGCCGTCGGACGGATGGACCCGAGCGTGTTCGACCACAACATCTGGAACATCGGGTTCCAGCACCTGTTCTGGTTCTACGGCCACCCGGTCGTCTATGTGATGTTCTTCCCGTTCGTCGGCGCTGTCGCCGAGGTGTTGTCGACGTTCGCGGGGCGACCGTTCTCGGGCTACAAGCCCACGGTGTTCTCCCTGCTGGCCTTCGCCGCGCTGTCGATGAGCGTGTGGGGCCACCACATGTTCACGACCGGACAGGCGACGAACGGTTACTACCAGCTGACGTCCACGTTGTTGCTGGTGCCGGCCGGCATCGAGTACTTCGGCATGCTGTCGACGCTCATCGGCGGCAAGCTGCGGTTTCCGGTGCCGATGCTGTTCGCGCTCGCGTTCATTCCGCAGTTCCTGGTCGGCGGACTGACCGGCATCATGGTCGCCACGCCCGGCCTGGACTACCACGCGCAGGACAGCTACTTCGTCGTCGGACACTTCCACTACACGCTGCTTGCCGGCAGCGTGTTCGGCCTGTTTGCCGGCTTCTACTTCTGGTTTCCCAAGGTCACCGGGGTGATGCTGCGCGAGGGCCTCGGCAAGCTGCACTTCTGGCTGATGGTGGTCGGCACCAATGTGACGTTCCTGCCGTTCTTCGCGCTCGGCATGCTCGGCATGCCGCGCCGGGTGGCGACCTATCCCGACCTGCCGTGGTGGGGAACGCTCAACCTCATCTCCACGATCGGCGCCGGCATCCTCGGCCTGGCGATGATTGCCTTCGCGATGAACATCGCCCTGTCGTTGACGTTCCGTCAGATTGCGCCCGCCGATCCGTGGGGCGGCCACACCCTCGAATGGGTGACGTCGTCACCGCCGCCACCGATGAACTTCAACGCGGACTGGCCGCTGCCGCGGGTGACGAGCTTCACGCCGCTGCTCGACCTGCGCAAGCGGGCGGCGGCGCGGGCCGCGTCATGAGCACCCCGACGGTCATCGCCGGCTGGGGCGCCGTCAACGGGGTGCTGGTCGCCATCCTGCTCGCGTACGGCGGGGGCGTCTTCGAGCTCTCGCTCTATGCATCGGTGGTGCTGCTGCTCGAGCTGGTGGCCGTGGCGGCCTTCGTCAGCAACCAGCGGCTGGGGGACACCCCTCCCGTCTCACCGGCGCCGAGCCGCAGTCGGCAGTCCCTGCTGGCGGCGCTGGTCGTCGCTTTCGTCGGGCTGGGGCTGGTCTACCGGGTGTACATGATGATCCCGGCGGCCTATCCGGGCCTGGCGCTCCTCGGCGAGTGGGGCAAGGCGCTGTGGGAGCGCATCTCACCGGATGAGGCCGACGACGTGCCGGAGCCCGAGCCGGCGGAAGGCGGCGGCGGTGCCGCTGGTGCGATCGCAGTGGCCGGCGCGGTGGCTGCCGGCGTCGCCACCGCCCGGTCGCGGTGGCGGCGGCGGACGGAGTGATGGCGATGGGCGTTGCGCACATGGCGGAGATGGGACTCGAGACGTCGGTGCTGGCTCCGGTCATCGTCCTGTTGGCGCGGCGCGTCCGGCTGCCCCTCGATCGGCTGGCCGTGCCGGCCGCTGCCGCACTCCCGCTGTTCCTCGGCGTCCACTCCGCGGTGACGATGACGATGCCGTTCCGCGAACCCCCGTTCTGGCAGCACCTCGGGCTGCACGCGCTGCTCCTTGCCGCCGGGGTCATTTTCTGGCTGCCGGTGCTCGGCGGTCGGCGCCGGCTCAGCGAACCGGGTCGCATGGTCTACCTCTACCTGGCGATGCCGACGATGGACCTGTCCGGCGTCTACGTCGTGCTGCGCGGCGACGCAGCGGGCGGTCTGGCGATGATCGTGGCGATGCTGCCGGTCGGCCTCACCGCAGTGGCAATCACGTGGCGGTGGATCGTGGCGGAGGAACGCGCCGCGCGCGCGACCGCCTCACTGGCGGAGTGGGATGCCGACGAGCGCCGCCAGGGCGGTCACGCCGATGAACACCCAGGTGATGTAGTCACCGACGTGGCCGGAGTGCAACCGGCGTAGCCCGGATCCCACCATCGCGAACGGGTCGAGAACGCGTTCGGCGGCGCGCCGGATCTTCTCGGCGTACAGCCCGAGCGCCGCGACGAGCAGCGCCAGCACCGTCGAGGTGAGCCCCAGCGCGACACCCAGGGTTGTCCAGTCGATGCCGGTCGGAAGGGCAACGGAATGGGCCGCTCGACCGAACAGCGCCTGCTGCGCATATCCGGCGTGGTCGACGAACCGGGTGGCGCCGCGGCCGAGGGCGTGGGTGATCGGCGAATAGATGCCGCAGACGAGGCAGCCGGCGACCAACGTGACGATCGCGAGCATCATCGTCGCGGGCATGCGTGGCAGGCTCTGGGTCTCCCGCTCCTCCTGGTCACCTGACGTCTGTTGCTGATCTTCGGCCGGCACCGGCCCCAACCCGAGGAAGATGCGGGCTCCCGCGCGCAGCACCGCGCCACCGGTGAGCGCGGAGACCGCGACGAACAGCACGGGGCCGATCCAATAACCACGCGCCAGCAGCGCGTCCTCGCCGATCGCCTTGCCCAGGCTCGTCGCGAACGGCGGCAGCCCGGACAAGGCGAGCCCCGCAACGGCGAACAGCACGGCAGTCGCCTTCGCATCCCGCCCCTTGCCGTGCAACGTGGCCTCGTCGACGCTGCCATAGCGGGCGAGGATGACGCCGGCGAGCAAGAACAGCGCCGACTTGGCTCCGGCGTGTCCCAGCACGTAAACCGCCGCACCAGCGGTGCCGGAGTCGTCGAGGGTGGCGGCGGCACAGATGAACAAGCCGACGTGAGCGATCGTCGAGTAGGCGAGTAGCCGCTTGAGGTGGCGTTGCATCAGGCACATCACAGCCCCGACGACGGCGGTGAGGATGCCGAGGACGAGCAAGGCCCGGCGGATGTCGTCAGGCGGAAGGATCCCGGAGAAGGTCGTCCAGTAGACGCGGAAGACACCGTAGACGCCGAGCTCGACCATGATGCCCGAGAACATGACGCACACCGGTGTCGGGGCGACTGCGTGCGCATCGGCGAGCCAGAAATGGAACGGAACCATCGCGGCCTTGACCAACCAGCCGGTGACGACGAGCACGAACGCGATGACGACCAGTGCATCGAGGGGGGACCGGTCGAGCACCTGACCGATCTGAGCGAGACCCAACTGCCCCGTGTGTGCGTAGATCAGTCCGATCCCCATGAGCGTCAGGTAGGCGCCGAAAGAGTTGACGATGCCGAAGTTGAGGGCACCCTGCACCGATGTCGGGTCCTCCACCTTGAAGCCAGTGAGGGCATAGGCCACCGCTCCCATCAGCTCGAAGAACACGAACATGTCGAACAGGTCGCCGGTCAGCGCGAACCCGGTCATGCCGGCGAGGAACAGCAGCATCAGCGCATGGAAATGCGCCTCGACGGAGTCGAAGTAGCGCCAGGAGAAGACGAGCGCGCACAGCATCAAGGCGCCGGCGAGCAGCGCCGCTCCGCTCCCGACGCGGTCGGCCACCAGCACGATGCCGACGCTGTGCCCGTGTTTCGGGGTCCAGTTGCTTGCCCACGTCACCACCCGCCCGCCGGCGGTGTGGGCGAACAGCGCTGCGTCGAGTCCGACCGTGGCCGCGGCGGTGCCAGTGGCGAGAACGTCGATGAGCGTCCGCGGCAGCCACCGGCCCACCGACAAGAGGACGGCCGCCGCGATGATCGGGATGACAATGGCAAGCGGTGCGAGCTGTGCAGCTCCCGAGTGGAAGTTCATCGTGGTCGCCTAGCCCTGAAGGGCCACGAGCTCGTCCGGGTCGACCGTGTCGTGCCGTTTGGCGATCTGGATCGACAGCGCGAGCAGCAGTGCCGTGACCGTCGCGGACACGACGATGTCGGTCAGGCAGAGTGACTGCACCACAGGGTCGACGACCTGCTTGGTCGGCTTCGCGGTTGACCCGAACACCGGTGCCGGCGCGTTGGTCTGGTAGCCGACCGCCATCAGCAGCACGTAGGTCCCGGCCTGAGCGATCGACAGGCAGATCGTCGCGTGGACCAGGTTGCGGCTGCGGGCGATGCCGAACCCGCCCACCAGCACGAGGGCGCCGGCGACGAAGTAGGCGTAGTGGCTCATCGCAGCTCACCGGGCTGCGGGACCGAGATCGACTCGCGCTGGTGACCCAACAACACGGCTTGGTCGAAGAACCGGGCCAACAGGACGATCACGCCACTGGCGACCTCCACTCCCACGATCGCGTTCAGGATCGGAACGGTGCCCGCGGAGAACATCTGGCCGAGCGTGCCGTAGGACAACATGTTGGTCAGGTATGCCGCAGACGTGAGGATTCCGGCGATGCCGAGGATGGCGAAGCCGGCTGCGCCGATGGCTTCGCCGTGCTCGAACAGGGCCACGGGGCGCAGGCGGTCGAGGGCCTGGTAGGAGCCGGCGACGTAGAGCAGGTGGAGGCCGGTCGCGAGGATGACCCCGCCCTGGAAGCCCCCGCCGGGGGTCAGGTGCCCGTGGGTCACGACGTCGACTCCGATGACCAGCGTCGTCGGCAACATCACGTATCCCAGCAGCCGAGTCGGCTCGAGCACCCGTCCCATCGGTGACGGACCGTGCTCCTGCTCCTCCCGCGAGGGGCGGAGGAGCGCCACGGCGCCGATGACCGAACCGAAGAGGATGATCTCCTCGACCAGGGTGTCGAGGCCGCGCTGGTCGAACACGATCGACGTGACCGCGTTGGCCGCACCATGGGCGACCGCTGCCGGCACGGCCATGTCCCGATAGGGATGGAACGTGCTGCCGAACGAGGGCAGGTCCAGCGCCGCCAGCGCGTAACAGACGCCGACGCCGATCAGTCCGAGCCCGAGCAGCCACATGCGGGCGGTGCGGCTCACCGGCCCCCCCGGATCTTGCTCACGGCCAGGAGAACCATCAGTGGCACGAAGGCGGTGCCCACGGCAAGCTGGCTCAGCGCGACATCCGGTGCTTGCAAGACGATGAACAGCACGGTGAGTGACAACCCGAACAGTGACAACGTCACCGCCTGGCGTCGGGGATCCGAGGTCAGCACCACCGCCACCCCGGCGAAGAGCACCAGTGTCAGCGCGAGGCCGACCACTGCGGTCATCATCGGCGGCTCCGTTCGGAGGTCATTGCGGTCCCTCGGGTTCGATGATCTGGCGCTGCTGCGCCCCCACCCGTCCGATCGCGGCCTCGAGGATCGGTCCGGACAACATGACCAACGCCGTCGTGAGGATCTCCAGGCCGGTGGCGATGCTCCACGTGCTGTCGACGACGAGTGCGGCGCAGAACAGCGGGGCCCCCACCGTGGTCACCGGAGTGATGAAGTGCAGCTTGCCGAACGTGGTCCGCATCACGACCGCGCCGAAAGCCGCGAGCACGATGATCAGCAGCGACAGGGACAGCATCACGTCTGCCGCCAGCGTCCGCCCGCTCATGGGCGCGGCCCCAGCAGACGTGTGTAGACGAGGGTGCCCGTCACCGTCAGGACGGCCAGCACCAGCGGCACGATGAGGTAGATGGACTGCTGCATCGCGCGGGAGAACGCGAGCAGCACGAGCACCGTGACGGCCCCGGCGATCTCGACGCCGACGAGCCGGTTCACCGCGTCTCCGCGCGAGCCCACCCAGAGGGCGGGGAACAGGCCGAGCGCGATCAACACGATGCAGGCCGCGAGCCATGTCGTCACCGCGTCACCACCACGTGCATGCTCGGGCCGCCGTCGAGCAGGCCGTGCACGACCAGCTCGCCGGTGTCGGGGTCGTCGTGCACGACGAAGCTGCCCGGCGTCGCTGACACCAGCACGATTGCCGCCGCGCGCCGGGTGTTGGCGCGCAGGTCTGCCCCCGGGGCGACCGCGACGCGCACGAACTTTCCTTCGTCGGCGCGGCGGCCCAGCAGCCGCAGCCAAGGCAGTGCCAGCACCCGGACGGTGTCGGTGACGATGATCAGCGGAAGGCGGAGGGCCCAGACACCCGCCCGCGCCGGATAGCGCCACTGCGCGCGGAGCGCGCGCCGGGCGGCGACGGCCAACACCCCGCACACGATCGCCGACGGGGTCGCGAGGATGAGATCACCGGGGGTGACGGCTGACAGCGTCAGCAGCCAGATGCCGAGGCCGGCCCCGGCCCACCACAGGGCCTCGAGCAGCCACAGGAGGATGACCACGGCGCTCATCTGCCCCTCACCCGGCCCGGCCATTCGCGGCGGCCAGCTCGGTTCGGTGCGGGTTCGGTCGCTCCCGTTCGCAGACCCAGATCTCATGTCCCGGCCGCGCCGTCACCCGCAGTCCGGCGCTGCGCAGCATGGCCTCGACGCCGCTGGCGTTGGCGAGCCACCAGTTGGTGGGGTCGCCGGCCATCCTGTTCTCGACGAATGCCATCGCCGGCCAGCCGGGGTCCAGCAGCCGGTGCCGCTCGTCGAGCGACAGGTCCTCCGGCGGGTCCACGTGCTCCTCGCCCGGCAACGTCAGCGTCTGGAAGACCAGCCGCCCGCTGACCCGTTCAGCCACCAGATCGAGCGCGAGCAGCGGATAACGCAGGTGGTAGAGCACGCCCATGAACAGGACGAGGTCGAACTGTTCGTCCAGCCGGGCCAGGTCATAGACGCCCAGCTGGCGCAGTTCCACCCGGTGGCTCAGGCCGAGCTGCTCGCGTGCCCACCGCGCCTGCTCCAGGTAGTGCTCGTCGTGGTCCACGGCCAGGACGTGGGCGCCGCGCTGCGCGAGCTCGAAGCTGTAGAACCCGGCGTTGCAGCCGATGTCCAACGCCCGGCAGCCACTCAGATCCGTCGGCACGGCGGTCTGGACCTGCTGCCACTTGAATCGGGGGAAGTCTCCGAGCGGGTGGTCCGGCGCGGTCTGTACGCCGCCGGGCAGGTGCAGGTTGTGGAACCACGGACCGAGCCGGGCGACGTCGGCATGTCCGCCCGCAGTGCCTGCGGACTGCAAGGTGCGTCCCGCCTCACGGCGCCGTTGTGGCCGGGTCGAGATGAGGTCCCTCTGCCGCGTCACGCCGACTCCTCCACTCGATGCAGCTGTCGGACGAGCTCTTCGAGCTCGCCGGCCCGATGCTCGGCGGTGTGTTCGGCCAGCACCCGGGCCCGGGCGGCCCGGCCGATGGTCTGCCGGCGCAGGCCGCGGGGGTCGTCCAGCGCGGCCAGCACGTCGGCGGCCGCGTCGGCGATGACGATCTCCTCGCCCGGCCGGAAGAAGCTGTCCAGCCCCTCCCATCGATCCGAGACCACCGGGACGCCGCACGCCGCCGCCTCGAACAACCGCACGCTCGGCGACCAGCCGGCCCGCACCATCTCCGCGCGGGTGACGTTCAGCGTGAACCGTTGCGCTGCGTAGAACGCTGGGTGCTCGTCGGGTGGCAGGTGCTCGATCCGCTCGACGTTTGCCGGCCAGTCGATGGCGGCGGGGTACTGCGGCCCGGCCACCACGAACCGCAGGTCGGGCCGGGCCCGCGCCGGCTCCAGCAGCAGCCGTTCGACCGCTGGCTGCCGGTCCTCGCTGTAGGTGCCGAGGTAACCGAGATCCCAGCGCAGCGGCGCTGTCACCGGCGGATAGGTATCGGGGTCGACGAGGCAGTGGAACGCTTGCGCCCGCCGCGCCCCGAGCTGCTGCTCCAGCCGGTCGAGCGTCGGGCCGCCGGTGAACGACAGATAGACGTCGTACGCCGGCACCAGGTCCGCATCGAGGTAGTCGCAGTCGCCGCGCTCCAGCGCAGCCAACGTCACCGGCGTGTCGATGTCGTAGAACGCGGTGACGCCGGTGGCGGTCGACGTGACCCACCGGCCGATGTCCCGCCCGTCCGGCACGTAGGAGCCGACCACCACGAGGTCGGCGCCGGTGATCTCACCGTCGAGCTCCTCCTGCAACTCGGGCTGCGACGAGTAGAGGACCGTCCACCCGTAGGGCGGGCTCGGCAGGTCGCGGTGCGCGGCGTACCAAGGCACGTCCCGCTCGGCGAACACGACGTCGTGGCCGCGCGACGTCAGCGCGCGCACCAGCGCGCGGTAGTTGGTCGCGTGTCCGTTGCCCCACGAGGACGTGATCGACAGGCCGAGCACGACGATCCGCAGCGGCGACGGCAGGTCAGTGGTCATGCCGCCGCCTGCACCCGCGAGCGCAGCAGCTGGTCGACCTGGGCCGCACGACGGGCGTAGGTGTGCTCGCGCCGCACCCGCGCGGCGGCGCCGGCGCCGATGCGCTGAGCCTGCTCGGTGGTGACGCGGTCGACATGAGCGGCGACCTCGCCACCGTCCGCGGCCACCAGCACCTCACGGCCGGGAGCGAGAAAGTCCTCCACGCCCTCCCACGCGTCGGTGATGAGGCAGGCGCCGGCGCCGGCTGCCTCGAACACGCGGGTGGCCGGGGACCATCCGTTGGCCACCATGCCGTCCCGCGTGACGTTGAGCACGGTCGTCGGGCTGCAGTTGAACGCGTTGTGGTCACTCGTGCCGACGTGACCGACCCAGCGCACGTTGGCCGGCATCCGTCTGTCGTCCCAGCCGTTGCCGCCGAGCAGGAACCTGCGGTGCGGCTGCAGCGCGGCCGCCCGGAAGAAGAACTCGTCGATGCGTGCCTCCCGGTCCGGCAACCGGTTGGCCAGCAGGGCACAGTCGGCGGCGAACCGCGGATCCGCGGGGACCTGGTGGTGCGTCGTCGGGTCGAGTGCGTTGTAGACGACCGCGCAGTCGCGCGCGCCGAGGCGGCGGTAGCGGTCGACCACCCGGTCACCGCCGCCATAGGTCAGCACGAGGTCGTAGGCCGGGAGCAGCTGGCGCAACGGGTCGCTGTCGCTTGCCTCCAACCGGCCGAGCGTCGCCGGCGCGTCCACGTCCCAGAAGATCCGCACCGTGGTGGGGGAGCCGACGGTGGCGACCGCGGCTTCGAGCACGTCGTCGAACACGCCGACTCCCGAGGTCTTCACGACGACATCCGCCCCGGCCGCCCGGTCGACCGTCGCCCGCACCTCGTCGGCGTCCTCCGCCGGGTAGATGACGACGCGTGCATAGTTCGGATCGGGGATGTCGCGATGTTCCTGGCGCTCGTAAGCAATGGGTTCATAGAACGTCACCCGGTGGCCGCGGGCGTGCAGCTCCCGGATCAAGCCCCGGTAGTAGGTGCAGGCCCCGTTCCACCAGGCGGACACCAGGCTCGAGCCGAAGAATGCGATGTCCAGGCCGTCACCCATGGCTGGGACCCTCCGGCTCGGTCGGCGCCGTCGCCGCCAGTCCCAGCTCCGCGCAGATCGCGATCAGCTCGTCCACCCGATGGCCGCACGTGTGTCGTTCGTGGATCGTCTGCAACCCGTGGTCGCGCAAGGCGCGGGCGAGACCGGGGTCGTGGAGCACGTCGTCGAGATGGCGCTCCATCTCGGCCCCGTTGCGGGCGACGAGGAAGTCCTTCCCTGCGCTGAACAGTCGCTCGCTGTCCTCCCACGGCGCGCACACAAGCGGGATGCCGCAGGCCATCGCCTCGAAGGGTCGGATGGTGGGAATCCCCGGCAGCGCTTCGACATAGGGGCGGCGCGGGACGTGCACCGTCACTCCGTGCGCCGCGAACGCTGCTGCCACTCGGTGCGACGGCCGCCACCCGCCGTACCGGATGCCGGCGGCAGCCAGTGACTCCTGCGCCGCAGCGGGATAGCGGACGCCATAGGCGTGCGCTCGTAGACCCAACCGGCGCACCGGGTCGATCAGGAACTCGTGCAGCTCGGCCGTGCGCTCGCCGTCGCCCCAGTTGCCGACCCACACCAGGTCGCCGCGACGGGCAACGCCGTCGATCGGGTGAAACGTCCTGACGTCCGCCGCCTCGTGCCAGGTCCAGGCGCGGGCGGCCCAGCCGCGCTCGAGGTAGAGCTCGCGGATGACGCCGCCGAAAGCCAGCACACCGTCGTAGTGCTGCAGGTCATAGCGGGACATCTCCGCCGGCTTGGTCACGGCGCGGTGATGAGTGTCGTGGAAGAGCAGCCGATAGCCACCGGCGGCCTTGTGCCGTCCGAGCAGTGCGACCAGTGCGGGGTCGTTCCACTCGTGCACCAGGACGAGGTCGGCGCCCGCCGTCATTGCGTCGATCTCGTCGCGGCCACCTGGCGAGGCACTGATGTCGAGGTCACGCGGGTCGTACACGTTGCTCACCGGCCGGTGCATCCAACCGAAGGCATCGAACACTGCGTCGACCGCCTCGCGGCCGTGCCCGGCGACCAGATGCGCTCGGCTCCAGCCGTCGAGCGGCTCGAACACGCGGACGTCGTGTCCCCGGTCGAGCAGCTCGGCGCACACCCCGCGCAGGAAGTGCGCGTTGCCGTGGTTCCAGTCCGACACCAGCGAGTGGCAGAAGACGACGATCCTCATGCCGGTCCTCCCGCCGCGGCCCCGGCGGTCGACAGCGGTGCGCGCGGCAATGCTTGATAGACCTCCAGGTAACCCGCCGCCATCCGCTCCGGTGTGTACGCCGTCGCACGCGATCGTGCCGCCCGGCCAGCCGACTGCAGCCGCTCCGGGCACTGCACGAGCGTCTGCACCGTCGCCACGAGCTCGTCGGAGCTGGCGGGATCGACGTAGCAGGCGGCGTCGCCCCACAGCTCGCGCAGGCTCGGGATGTCGCCGAGGACGAGCGCGCAGCCGGCCTGCGCGGCCTCCAGCACGCCGAGCCCGAACGGCTCGTAGCGAGCGGGTGCGACGTAGACGGCCGCTCGCGACAGCAGCGCGGACAGCTCCGCTGCCGGCAGCACACCGACGAGCGAGGCAGCGGGCTCCGGGACGTGACTCGCGTCGGGTGCGCGGGCTGGCGCGCCGCGCGCCACGACCCCGGGGGGGTGCGGGTCGCCTGCGATGACGACGGGCCAGGGGAGCCGCGGCGCGTCCGCGGCCAGCCGACGCAGGTTCTTGGCCTCGTCCCACACCCTGCCGGTGCCGACGATGAGCTGCTCTTTGTCGGCACCCGTCGCGTCCGGCGGAGCTGTCCGACCGTTGAGTACGACGGTGCCGCCACCGTAGCCGTAGCAGCGGGAGAGCGCGGCCAGCATCGCCTGGGTCGGCGCGACGACGGCGGTCGCGGCGAACAGCCCCTCCGTCACCCGTCGGCGGTAGCTGTCCCACTCGGCGGGCGCGTCGACACCGTGCACCGCCTGCCACCACGACAGCACACAGGAGTGCGCCACCACGACGGTGGGCGCGTGCCACGGCAGTGCGGCATGCGCATAACCGTTGAGGTGTACGACCTCCGGCCGCAGCTGAGCCTCGAGGTCGAGCAACCATTCGCCGGCCGCGTCCACCTCCGACCACGGATCGGCCATCCACTCGAGGGCGAAGGTGCTCTCGTGCACCCCGGCGACCGGCGTGCCGGCAACGGCCCGCCGTTGGTGTGCGTCGAGCGGCCGCCCCATCGTCGCCAGGTGCACCTCGACGTCGTACGCCGCTAGCGCGGTCACCAGCTCGAGCGCGTAGGTCCACACGCCACCGACGGTGTCGGCGGTCATCAGCAGCCGGCGTGGTGCACTGGCTGTCATCGGCCGTAGATCCGATCGATGACCTGCGCCACCTCGACCAGCTCGGCGTTGGCCGGATCGAAGCGCTCGCCGGCCGCGAGGCGGCGCGCCCAGGTGACGGCGGCCCGACCGCCCCAGTCATCCGGGGGCTCGCTGAGCCGGCGGCTGGTCGTGCCGGTGTGCTGCCAGGCGCTGAAGTCATAGAACGAACCGTCGACGTTGTGCAGTGCCAACGAACCGCGGGTGCCGTGCAGGGTTGCTCCGATGACGGCGTCGCGGCCGGCGTGCAGGAACCAGGAGCAGGTCAGTGTGACGGTGGCGCCGGTGGCGAGGTCGAGTCGAGCGGTGGCGTAGTCCTCGACGACGATGGGCGCCGGGTCCAGCGGCCGGCCGTGCGCGAACAGCCGCGCCGTGACGGCGTCGACCTTGGGCCGGTCGAGCAGCCACAGCGCCAGGTCGATGAGATGAATACCGAGATCGATCACGCAGCCCCCGCCGGACTGGGCGGGATCGGTGAACCACGGCTTGTCCGGGCCGTAGGCGTTGTGGAAGGTGAGGTCGGCGGCGTAGACCTCCCCGATCGCACCGGCGGCGAGCGTCGCGCGGATGGGCTCGATGGCCGACAAGTGGCGGTAGGACAGATCGACGGCCAGCAGTCGGTCGGCGCCGCGGGCGGTGTCGACAACCGCCTCGCACTCGGCCGCGGTGCGGCCGAGTGGCTTCTGGCAGAACACGGCCAGTCCGCGCTCCAAGGCACTGATGGTCTGCTGGGCGTGCAGCGCACTGGGCGTCGCGATCACGATCCCGTCCAGGCCGAGCTCGCCGTGGAGCAGCTCGTCTGCATCGACGACGTGCCCGCCCGCGGCAGCTGCTGCCGCGGCGGCGGTGGAGGCATCGCTGTCGGCCACGGCAACCACGTCAACCGCTCCGCAGCGAGCGATGGCTTCCATGCGGTTGCGTCCGATCCAGCCGACACCGAGGAAGCCGAGCCGTGGGGTCACCGGGTCACCAGCGCTTTCACGAAGCCGTCCGGTCGGTCGGCCATCACCTCGAATGCGGCGTCGAGCCGATGCAGCGGGAACGTGTGGGTGAACAGCGGTGCCGGGTCCAGCTGCCTGGAGGCGACGGCCGCGGCCGCGGCACGGATGCCGCCGAGGCGCACCTCCGGGTCGCGCTCATGCGCGTTGACGACATCGATACCGCGCCAGTTCCACAGCTGCATGTCGACGGTGCGCGGACCGTCCTGGTGGAAGCCGGCGACAACCAGCCGACCGCGGGTCTTCGTCAGCTGCCCGGCCAGATCGAGTGGCCACTGCGCTCCGACCGCTTCCACGACGACGTCGCAGAGAGCGCCGTCGGTGAGTCGGTGCACTTCCTCGACGACGTCGTCGCCGAGCGCAACGGTGTCCTTGGCCCCCATCGCCCGCGCGACGTCAAGGGCGAACGGGCGGCGGGAAACGGCGATCACGTGCGCACCGGCATCGGCCGCCAGTGCGCCGACCAGGGTCCCCAGGAAGCCGGCCCCGACGATGCACACCGTCTGATCCGGGCCGAAGCCGCTGCGGGCGGCGATGTTGAACGCGCAGCCCAGCGCCTCACCCGGGAACGGCTGGCCCTCCAGTGCCGCCGGGAGCACGACGACCTCGTGCGCCGGCACCTCGACCCGCTCGGCGAACGCGAGGTCCGACAGGAACGCGACGGGATCCCCGACGCCGACCTCGGTCACGCCGGCTCCGATCTCGGCGACCCGTCCCCACGCCTCGTGGCCGGGCGCGCCGGGCGCCAGCGGGTAGCTGAACCAGGGGCGGCCCTCCCACACCGGCAGGTTCGACCCGCAGACGCCGCACCCGTCGACCTCGACCTGCACCGAGCCAGCGGCGGGCGAGTCGAGATCGACGGGGACGAGCTCGGTGCGGCGGGGCGCGGCGACGACTGCTGCTCGTGCACCGCGCCGGCCCGGGCTCAGCTGACCTCCGCGATGAGCGGGTGGCGTTCACCCTGCAGCCACCCGACCAGGCGCTCCAGTCCGGCCTTCACGTCGACCTTCGTCGACCAGCCGCTGACCTGCTGGAAGCGGCGGGTATCGGACACGTACCAGCGCTGGTCGCCGACCCGCCAGTCGCCGAACTCGAGCCGGGGCTTCGCGCCGGTGAACGCGGAGACCATCTCGATCACCTCGAGCAGGCTGACTGCGTTGTCGGGGCCGCCGCCGAGGTTGAAGGCCTGCCCGCGGAATCGTTCGATGTCGCCGGTGGCCAGCAGCATCGCCTCGACGAGGTCATCGATGAAGAGCACATCCCGGACCTGCCGACCGTCGCCGTAGAGCGTGATCGGCTCGTTCGCGAGCGCCTGCTTGGCGAAGTGCGCGACCCAGCCCTGGTCTTCGTTCCCCTGCTGGTGCAGGCCGTAGATGCAGCTCATCCGGAACACGACGGTCGGCAGGCCGTAGCTCTTCGCGTAGTCGAGCACGTACTGGTCGGCGCCGCCCTTGGAGCAGCCGTAGGGGCTGCAGAAATCCAGCGGCCGTCGCTCGCTGATGCCGTGTCGGCGCAGTTGCGGGTCGCTCGGCTCGTAGCGGCCGGCGGCGTCGGTGACCTCCACGTCCTCGAGGCCGCCGTAGACCTTGTTGGTAGAGGTGAACAGCAACGGCACCGGCCGGTCCAGACGGCGCAGCTCCTCGAGCACGTTGAGTGTTCCCGCCAGGTTCACCGCGAAGTCGTGTCGCGGATCCGTCACGCTGGTCGTCACAGCCACCTGGGCGGCGAAGTGGAACACCCGCTCGGCAACGCGCAGAGCGGCACGCACCGTCGACCGGTCGCGCACATCGCCCTCACTGATCGTGAGCCGGCCCGGATGCTGCTCGCGCAACCACCGCAGGTTTCGGCGGACCCCTGGCCGGGACAGGTCGTCGAGCACCACGACGGAGCGCCCCGCCCGGAGCAACCGATCAGCCACGTTCGTGCCGATGAAACCGGCGCCGCCGGTGATGACGGTCCGACCAGTTCCCTGCTTCATGCAGCCTCCACCTCGCCCGGCGCCCACGCGAAACGCGGGCTTCGCCAACTCAGACCGTCAGACCGCGCTTGGCGAGCTCGGACGTGGCAGCGTCGACCGAGTCGACCGCGACCTGTCCCTCGAGCCATTCCGCGAGCTCCGTCAGTCCGGCGTCGAAGTCGACCTGCGGGGCGAACCCCAGCACCTCCCTCGCGAGGGTGATGTCGGCGAAGCAGTGTCGGATATCGCCGACGCGGTACTTGCCGGTCACCTGCGGCTCGATCGCCTCACGCCCGAGGATCCGGGCCAGCCGGTTGGCGACCTCGTTCACCGAGACACTGGTGCCACTACCGATGTTGATCACCCGTCCCGCGACGTCCGGTGAGACCAGCGCTAGCCGGCAGGCTCGCGCTACGTCGTGGACGCTGACGAAGTCCCGTCGCTGCTCGCCGTCTTCGAAGATCATCGGCGACCGGTCATTGAGCAGCCGGGACGCAAAGATAGCGAGCACGCCCGTGTAGGGGTTGGACAGCGCCTGGTAGGGGCCGTAGACGTTGAAGAAGCGCAGGGCCGTGGTGGACACCTGATAGGCCTCGCCGAACAGCAGGCAGAGCCGCTCCTGGTCGAACTTGTTGAGCGCGTAGACCGAGGACAGCGCCGGTGGCTTCGTCTCCGGGGTCGGCACCGGAGTCAGCTGCTCGCCCGCGGGACCGTGCGGCTCCCACTGCCCACGCGCCAGCTGCTCCCGGCTGCGGCTCGCCGCGGTCGTCGCCGTTCCTTCGCGGTCCAGGTAGAGGCCCTCGCCGTACACGCTCATGCTGGAGGCCACGACCAGTCGCTCGACCGGGTGGTCGAGCAGCGCCTCGAGCAGCACAGCCGTTCCGACCGTGTTGGCGCTGGTGTAGTCACTGATCTCGTACATGCTCTGCCCGACGCCGACCCGCGCGGCAAAGTGCACCACCCGGTCCACGCCGCCCAGTGCCGCCCGAACCGCGCGCGGGTCACGGACGTCGCCGACGCACAGTTCCACCTCCGGCGACAGGTAGTCCGGCCGCCCCTCCTCCGCGCCCAGCTGGTCGCCGTGCACTTGCGGGACCAGAGCGTCGAGCACGCGGACGTGATCTCCGCTCCGGAGCAGCTCGTCGGCCAGGTGGGCACCGATGAATCCAGCACCGCCGGTGATCAGCGTCGTCGCCACGACCGACCCTTCTGTCGGTCCCCGGCAGCGCCGGGGACGGGAAGCATGTCGTCGTACGGCGCCTACCCGGCCCCTATGCGGGTAGTCATTGAAGATGCTGAAGCCGGTCGAGTGGTCCGGCGTCTCAGGCGGTCGGCGCCGCTCCGAGCAACCGGAAGTAGATGCTGGTCCGGATCGACGGACCGAGGTTGAGGCTGCCGGAGTGCTCGAGCTGCGGGTGCATGATCAGCGCGTCGCCGGCCTCGAGCGGCACCGGTGTCGGTGGCCGCCTGTTGTCCCCGTGGTGCGAGCCCGGCCAGACGTGGACGCAGCCGTCCTGCTCGCCGCTGGTGGTCAGCGCCACCCCGACGATGCCGCGATAAGACCGGCCGCCGGCCCACGGGGGGATCGCGTCGATGTGCGGCTGCAGCGGCCATTCCTGCGGCTCGTCGGGGAAGCGCAGCAGCAACTGCGGCTCCGCCCATTCGTCGCCCTCCTGCCAGCCCAACGCCTCGGCGGCGCCAGGTGGCAGCGCTCCCCACACCTCCGGCTCCCAGCGCAGGTGAGGGAAGAACGTCGCCTCCTGACACTGCACGATCTCCTGGCTGCTCAACCCGTAACGACGGATGGCCAGGTTGAGCAGGCGCAGCGCCGCTGCCACCGCATCGGGCGCGACTGCCCGGCGCAGGACGACATAACCGTCGGTCTCCAGCGAGGTGGCCACGGCAACATCATTTCAACCGATCGCCCGCGGACTGTGGCGACGCTCCCGAGGCGGAGCGATCTCCGAGGTTTTTTGGGATCTCAGCGTGAGAGAAGCCGGATGTTCGTGAAGAAGACATTGACGGCCGCGGCGCGCTCGGACGCGGCGGGCGAGGAGGCTTCGTGACGCGTGTCGCCGTCGTGGGAACCGGTTACGTCGGCACCGTCACCGCCGTCTGTTTCGCCTGGCTGGGTCACGAGGTGGTCGGTTTCGACCTCGACGCCTCCAGAGTCGGGCAGCTGGCGGCCGGCCAGCTGCCGTTCGTGGAGCCGGGGCTGCCGAGCCTGTTGAGCGACACGCTCGCCACCGGCCGGCTGTCGTTCGTCGACGATCCGGCCGCGGTCGGGTCCACCGACGTCATCTTCCTGTGTGTCGGCACGCCCACGGGGCCGGGCGGGATGCCGGACATGTCACAGGTCGGTGCGGCCGCGCATGCCGTCGCCCAACATCTGCGTGACAGCGCCATCGTCGTGAACAAGTCGACGGTGCCGGTGGGATCCGGCAACTGGGTGCGGACGATCATCGAGGAAGCGCTGCCGGCGGGTCGCCGCATTCGTTTCGGCGTGGTCTCGAACCCGGAGTTCCTGCGTGAGGGCGCCGCTGTCGAGGACTTCCTCTTCCCCGACCGCATCGTGCTCGGCGGCGAGAACGGCTCGCTGGCCACCGTCGCGCGCCTCTACGACCGGGTCCTGCGGCAAGACTTCCCGGGCGCGCGGCCGGCGCGGCTGCCCGCTCTGGTGCAGACGACGTTGCCCTCCGCCGAGATGGTCAAGTACGCCGCCAATGCGTTCCTCGCCACCAAGATCTCCTTTGCCAACGAGATCGCGACGATGTGTGAGCTCGTCGGCGCGGACGCGGGGGAGGTCCTGCCGGCCATCGGCGCGGACTCCCGGATCGGCCCACGATTCCTCCAACACGGGTTGGGGTGGGGCGGATCCTGCTTCGGCAAGGACGTCGCCGCGCTGATCGCGACGGGTGAGGAGTACGGCCACTGCTCACCGATCCTGCGGGCCGCGGTCGAGGTCAACGAGGCACAGCGAGCCGCGGTGCTGCGCAAGCTGCAGATGGCGCTGAAGGTCCTCAAGGGACGCCGCGTGGCGGTCCTGGGTCTGGCGTTCAAGCCGGGCACGGACGACCTGCGGGACTCGCCGGCCGTGGATGTCATCCGGCGGCTCCACGCCGCCGGTGCGGTCGTCAGTGCCTACGACCCGGTGGTGAAGCACGTGCCCGCGCTCGACGACCTGCCGGTGCGGATCAGCAGTGACGTCTATGACACAGCCGATCGTGCGGACGCGGTCGTGGTGGCCACCGAATGGGCGGAGTTCGCCGACCTGGACCTGCACCGGCTCGCCGAACACATGAGCGGGCGGGTGGTGCTCGACGCGCGCTCGGTGCTGGACCGGCAGCGGGCCGCAGCGGCCGGTCTCGCCCTCAGCGGTTTCGGCTGGTGAGCCTCAGGCCCGATAGCCGATCAACGGCACCCGGAAACAGTTTCGGTCCATGTCCGGCACCTGGGTGACCCATCCGTTCCTGCTCTGGACCCAGCGCACGACGTTGATGCAGTTGCGCCGAGTGTGCGGCGGTGAGTGCAGCTCCGCGAAGTGGCGTGGGGTCAGCAAGCCGTGTGCGTCGTAGTCCTTGCCACTGTTCATGAACTGCTCGACACACCTGCGGGTGAGGTTGCCCCCGCACGAGCCCGCGGCGTCGGCGAACCACTGCCCACCGGCCCATCCCTCCAGCGCCCACTCGGAGACCTGCTCCGTGCCCCCGTGACCGTCGGCAGCCATCTGCTGACGGAACGCGCGCACCTCGGGATACTGCGTGTCCTCGAAGTTGCGGGTGTTGCCCGTCGCCCACAGCTTGCTCCGGCACCGCGGTGAGGCGCTGTAGTCCTGTCCTACCGCTTGGTCCCAGCTCTGCGGCGTGAGCACCTTCGCGGTGAAGTCGACGCCGTTGTCGTCGAGGGCCTTGCACAGCCGGACGTTGCCTTCGCGGTCGATGACGTCGTAGATGAACTGGACGCCCTTGTTCTTGAAGTCGATGGCCACGGAGTCGTAGTCGGGCAGCGCGAAGTTGACGACCTTCTCGTCGACCTTGTAACCCTCGTGCTTCAGCCCGTTCACGATGCTGGAACCGAATCGTTGGGACGCGGCCTGGTTGTAGACGACGACCCCCGCGCTGCGTGGCACCTTCGGGAACTTGGTCTTGAAGTAGCGATAGACCTCGGTGCCGCCGAGCAGCTCACCGTGGAACCCCACCTGCTTGCCGTCGCGGGGGTATTCCTCGCCGTAGATGTCCCACAGGTGTGGGTACTGGTAGTAGGCGTTGTCGATCGGCTGGCTGCCGATGTCCGGCACCCCCTTGCTGTTCACATAGCTGGCGCCGGCGTAGTCGAGGATGCCGTTGCTCACGAGCGCGAACACGTGATCGTGGTCGATCAGCTGGTGCACGCAGTTGACGTTGCCGTCACCGCTGCCCTGGTCGTCGCAGGTCCGGAGGATGATCTGGCGCCCGTGCACGCCGCCGTGGGCATTGACCCAGTGCACGAACGCCTGGATGCCGTAGGCCGGGCCGACGAACGCGCGGGGGTCGAACGGGTTCGTCTTGCTCACGATGTTGCCGATCGTGATCGTCGTCGCAGTGACACCGGTGTCGGAAGCCGTGTTGCCGGCCGGCGTCGGGCCGGAGCCGGTGCGCGCGCCGGTGCCGGTGCCGGCGGAGCCGGCACCGCCGCCCGTCCCGCTCGGCCCGCGGCCGGTCGCGCTGCCGGGACCGGCTGGAGCCAGCGGCGTACCACCGGGTGCCGGGCCGGCGCCCGGCGCCGGGGCGGACGCGGCCGGCGCGCCTGCACCCGCCGGTGGCGCACCCGCCTGCACGAAGTCGCTGTCGGGCAGCCGGGTGCCGCATGCGCTCAGCGCGCCCAGGGCCACCGCCGTGCCCGCCATCACCCAGCGGACCCGACGCCGACGCTCCAGCCGTCTCATCTGCACAGTCATCACCAGCGGGGACCATAGATCAACATCAAGCGAGTCACCGGCTGCCGTTTTCCTGACGGGTGCACCGGGCACTTCGCGCACGAGGTGAAGACCACTGCTGGCCGCGACGACTCTCCGGCGAGTGCGATCGCCGACCGCGTCCAGCAGGTCGCCGAACAGTCGCTGGGGCGGCTCGACGATGCGCTCGGCGGCCGAGCGCGCCGGCACGTCCTGCTGCTGCTCGCCGCGATCCTCGGTCTGAGCAGCGCCGACCAGGCGACGATCGGGGCCAGCGCGACACAACTGCGTGCTGCGCTCAACCTGAGCAACACCGACCTGGGCCTCATCGCGAGCGTGAGCGGCCTGGTCGGGGCCGCGGCCACGATCCCGCTCGGGGCTCTCGTCGACCGGGTCAACCGCACCAGGTTGCTGGCGATCGCGCTGGTGGGCTGGGCGGTGGTCATGGCCGCGAGTGCCGCGGCCACCTCGTTCCTGTTCCTCGTGTTGATCCGATGCGCACTGGGGGGCGTCGTCGCCGTGGCCACGCCGGCGGTGGCGAGCCTGATCGGCGACTACTTCCCCGCGGCCGAGCGCGGCCGCATCTGGGGCTATGTGCTCACCGGCGAGCTCGTCGGCTCCGGCTTCGGGCTCAGCGTCGCCGGGGGGCTGGCCTCGATCAGCTGGCGGGTGTCGTTCTTCGTTCTCGCCCTGCCCGCCATCGGTCTCGCTGTGCTGTTCCGCAGGTTGCCCGAACCGGTGCGCGGGGGCGCTGCCCGGCTTCCGATCGGCGCCCCGGAGGTACGCCGTGAGCAGCCCCAGCCCGGCGACGCGGATGCCGAAGAGCCGTCCCCGATGAGCCACGCCCAGCAGGCGGCTGCCGAGGGAGAGACCGAACCGATCAGCGACCTCGTGCTCGACGAGGAGCCGACCGGCTGGCCGTTGATGCAGGCGGTCCGCTACGTGCTGCGGATCCGCACCAACGTGATCCTCATCATCACCGGCGCGGCCGGCTATTTCTTCTTCGCCGGCGTCCGGGCCTTCGGCATCGAGTTCGTGAAGGGGCAGTACGGCATCGGTCAAGGCGTTGCCAGCATGCTCGCGCTCTTGCTCGGCGCGTGCGCCATCGGGGGAGTACTCGTCAGCGGACGGCTGAGCGACCGGTTGGGGGCTCGCGGCCACCTGAACGGGCGCGTGTACGTAGCCGCGGTTGCGCTGTCCGCTGCCACTCTCCTGTTCATCCCGTCGCTGCTGCTCACGCAGGTGGTGTGGGCGGTGCTGAGTCTCAGCGCAGCCGGGTTCTTCCTCGCCGCCGTCAACCCGCCGTTGGACGCAGCGCGGCTCGACATCATGCATCCGACCCTCTGGGGTCGCGCCGAAGCGGTGCGGACGGTGCTGCGCCAGCCGGCGGAGTCGGCCGCGCCGTTGATCTTCGGTGTTCTCGCCGACCACTTGTTCAACGGGGGACATCAAGGGTTGCAAGCGGCGTTCCTGCTCATGCTCGTGCCCCTCGGTGCCTCGGTTGCGGTGCTGCTGCGAGCCCGGCACACCTACCCCCGGGACGTCGCGACCGCGGCGGAGTCGATCGAGCGGACGTGTGATCTGTGACGACCACCCACACCAGCCAGTCGGCCGGCGCCGAGGAGGAGACGAGCGGCGACTCTTCCCTCAGCGGTGGCCAGCGGCGGTTCTTGCTCATGCTCGGGCTGCCGGCGCTCGGCATCACGTTCGCTGTCACGGTCGTCTCGACCTACGCGCCCGTGCTGCTCGGCGCCAAGTCCAGCCCGGTGGTCGTCGGGCTCGTCGTCGGCGGCGAGGGGTTCTTCGGGCTGCTTCTCCCGTTGCTCGTGGGCGCGATCTCCGACCGCAGGAGCGACACTGCTCGAGAGCGGGCCCGGGCACTACTGGTCGCGGGACCCATTGCCGTTGCGGCCTTGCTGCTGCTCGCCCTGCCCGGCGGCTTCGCGCTCATCGTCGTGGGCGCCGCGCTCTACTTCGCCGCGCACTTCGCTTACCTCGCGCCGTTCCAGGCGCTCTACGCCGACTATGTGCCGGACCAGGCCAGTGGCCGCTCCCGCAGCTTCGAGAGCATCTGGCGCCTCATCGGCGCCGCCGGTGCGCTCATCGCCGGCGGGTTCCTCATCGAGGCGTGGAAACCGTCGCCGTTCCTCGTCGGGGCGGTGCTGATCGGCGCAACGACCACAGCCTTCTGGCTCTACCTGCGCGGTCGCGAGGACGTTCCGGTCGACCACAGCGGGCGCAACCTGCAGGAGCTGTGGTCCACCAGCAAGGAGATCCTCGCCGACCGCGACGTCCGGCTGATCATCATCGCCAACACGCTGTGGAACGTGACGCTGTCA
This sequence comes from Mycobacteriales bacterium, assembly GCA_035776655.1. GTDB lineage: Bacteria > Actinomycetota > Actinomycetes > JAFAQI01 > JAFAQI01 > DASTWK01. The sequence continues at coordinate 38,883 of DASTWK010000017.1, forward strand.
GCGCTGCGAGCGTTCGTCGTGCTGTTCTTCACCATCGGGCTCGGTCGCCGTCCCTCCTTCGTGTCCGGCGTCGTCTTCCCGCTGGTCGCGCTGGGGATGGCGCTCAGCGCACCGCTCACCGGGAAGGTCGCCGACCGGTGGGGCCACATCAAGGTGCTGCGGCTGGCCGTGCCGATCTATGGCCTGGGGCTGTTGCTCCCCGGCATCTGGCAGAACGCCTGGGTCCTCGGGATGGTGCCGATCGTGGCCGCCTGCGCCGCCACCGTCATGATCGTGCCGTTCGCAGCGTTGATGCGGCTGATGCCGGACGCCGACCACGGCGCAACCTCCGGCCTGTTCACCCTGAGCCGCGGGCTCGGCAGCATGCTCGGTCCGCTGCTGGCGGGTGGCGCGATCATGGCGTTGCGCGGCCCCCTCAGCGCCACCCACGGTTTCGCCGCGATGTGGTTCGTCATCGGCGGCTCCACGCTTGCCAGCTGGCCGGTGCTCACCCGGATCGGCTCCGGCCGGCGGCGGCAGCGGGAAGGTTAGAGCTGCGACCGGCGCGGACAAGGGTCAGTCATGGCCGTGTCGCAACCGATGTCACAGCCGCTCGAACCGGAGCGGCAGAGCGTGGCCAAGCCGTTGCGCGCCATGGCCATGACCGCCGCGATCGTCGTTGGCGGGATCCACCTGGCCCTGGCCCAGCAGCGCTACGAGCTGGACTCCGCCTGGATCGGCTCCGTCTTCGTCGCCGGCGCGCTCGTGCTCATCGTCGCCACCGGAGTAGCGGCCTCCGGCGACCGCTGGGGCCGCCCGCTCATGTGGGGCGGCTGGACCGTCAGCGCCGCCATCTGCGCTGCCTTCTTCGTGCTGTTCGTGCTGAGCCGGTCCGTCGGGCTGCCCGGCTATCACCGCAGTGACGTGCCGCCGGAACAGGTGCTCGCGCTCGTGGTGGAGGCGGCGTACGTCGTCACCTTCCTGGCCGCCGTCGCCCAGGCCCGTCGCTCGTCGGCACACTGACGCGGCGCCCCACCTGCCCTAGGGTGGACGGATGAGTCCTGCCCGCCGACGCCGCGGCGAGCAGCAGCTGATGCTCGACCTCGCTGCCCACCTGCAGGCGATCTCCGCGCCGCCGGCGTGCGCCGAGTCGTGGCGGCTGCAGACAGCGCTCGCCGTAGCCGACGGAGCGCCGATCGGTGGCGACTTCATGGTCTTCGCCCGCGACGAGGAGGGCACGCGGCTGCAGGCCGTCGTCGTGGACAGCTCCGGCAAGGGGGCTGAGGCGGCAACCCGATCGGTCATGCTCGCGGGCGCTCTCTCCGGGTTGCTGGGCGAGGTGCCGAGCGACCATCTGCTGCCGGCGGCGAACCGGCACATCCTCCGGATGGGGTGGGACGAGCACTTCGCGACGGCGGTGCACCTCGACCTCGACCTCGACTCCGGCGCTTATCGCATGGGTGTCGCCGGTCATCCCGCGCCGGCGCACTTCGACGCGGGGTCGGGCCGGTGGACGCCGCTACCCGCGACCGGCCCCGCGCTGGGCTTCTTCAGCGGAGCGACCTGGACCCAGCACCGCGGCCAGCTCGAGAACGGCGACGCGCTGCTCGTCGTGACCGACGGCGTGGTCGAAACGCCCGGGCAGGACCTGGACACCGGCCTCGACCGGCTGCTCGGCCAGGCCGAGCGGCTCGTGCTGACCGACTTCCAGGGCGGCGCCGAGCGGCTGCTCGCCCAGCGTCGACACATCGGGCAGGACGATGCCCAGGTGCTGCTCATCTGCCGCCGCGCCAGCTCGTCCGTGACCGGCGCCGGCGAACAGCCGGGTGGGCGGTCCGTGACCGGGCCCTCGCTGGCGGGGTTGGTCGGCGGACTCGGACAGCGCAAGCCGCCGTCGGAGCGGGTGAGCGAGCCGCGATGAGCAGCGACAGCCACGCCGTGCTCGGGCGCTACGACCCAGACCGGCCGCAGGGCGACTCGGAGCTCGTGACCGTGCAGCTGCTCAACTTCCCGCTGCAGTTGTTCGCCCAGTCCCGCGAGCACCACGACGAGCTCCTGCGCGAGTTCGCGCTCATCGCTCTCGACCCGCAGCCGCCGGACAGCCACCGCGCCGTCCCCGGGCGGCTCCTCGAGCTGATCGAGGTGCTCGGTCGCCAGTACGGCGGGGCCAGCGACCGGATGGACAGCGCCCGCGAAGCGGCCGTCGAGCGGGGTGAGCTGGCGATGGACCTGAGCTATCACGTGCCGCGGTCGATCGGTGCCGCCATGACGCACCTCAACGAGCTGATGGAAGCAGCGGACGAGTTCTGCCGCAGCGAACAGCTGCTGACGCTGGCCGCCACTCCGCTGGAGCGGGCCTTCCGGGTGTGGTTCATCGAGGAGTTCGTCCGCCAGGCGGCGGGCGCCCCGCCGCGGCCGTGGGACGGTCCGGCGACGCAGACCACCGGCTGAACGCGGCGCCGGCGCGAAGCCGCCGGAGCCTGGTGGCGCGCATCCCCCGCCGGCGCTCAGCCTGCCCTCCGCCTGCCCTCCGAGTGCATCCAGCCGGCCGCCGCCGACGGCCGACGGCCGCGACCGGCTGTCGCACTCCGTCGCGGCGCGGGCGGCAGATCCGGACTAGTCGGATATGGCCACGGGAAAACGGCTCGGTCGAGGCATGGTGGCTAAGCGCTTGCTTTGTGAACCTGTACACAAGCGGTTACCGCTCGGTACCCGAACCCCCTCGACTCCGGGAGAGTCCCCATGCTCCGTCGTACCGTGCTGGTCGGCGTCGCGCTGGCCGTCGCGGTCGGCCTGCTCGTCGACCACGCCGGCCAGTTCGGCCAGAACATGACCAACGTCGCGCTGCTGGGCGCAGCGCTCGGGGCCGTCGCCGGCCTGGTGCCCGACGGCTCGCCGCTGACCCGCATCTTCGGCGCCCTCGCCGGGATGGTCGTGGCGCAGGTGGGATACGGCCTTCGCGCCGGGCTCCTGCCCGACATTCCCGCCGGGCGGGCCATCGCGGCCACGGTCGTCGTCCTCGTGCTGACCGCCATCGCCGTGGCGAGCCGCAACCGGCTCCGCCTGTGGGCGCTGTTGCTGGGGGCCGGCGCGTTCGTCGGTGCCTACGAGACCGTCTACGACGCCAGCCCGACCTCGTTCGTTGCCGACTCGTTCGCCATGGCGACGGCCGTGTCCCTCGGCGCCGCTGTCGGTTTTGCGGTCGCCAGCTTCGTCAGCGCGCTGACGACACCGAAACCCACCGAGGCCGGCGAGGCCACGGGTGCTGCCTTCCCCGTCGAGCTGCCCCGCCAGCGGTCGACCTCCGTCGACGCCGCTGCGCGCACCACGTCGACCTCCGTCGACACCGCCGCCCCCACCACCACATCCGTTCGCTCGGAGGCCTGACCCTCATGTCCCTCACCCACCTCCCCACCGGCGGCGCGCTGCGTCGACGCGCGGTGATCGGCACCGCTGCACTCGGCATGACCGGGGCGGCATCCGTCGTTGCTGTCCTGAGCGGCGGCTCGGCCGCTGCCGGCACCACGACCCCGGCGTCACGGATCGTCAACCGTGAGACCGTCCAGGTCGAGGCGTCGAGCACCGGCTCGATCCAGCACGCCCGCCTGTTCAACCAGCTCACCGTCTACGGCGACGGCACTTACCGGGTCGTCGACCCGACCGCGACGAAAGGGCTGCGCAACCTCGACGGTTTCGCGAAGCCGCAGATCGAGAACGGCCGCGCCATCTGGTCAGTGACTGCGGACGGCCGCGCCGACCGTCGTACCGTCGCCGACGTCCCGGCCGCGAAGCTGCCGGTGACCCTGCGCGCGACCTACACCCTCGACGGGCAGCCGATCGCACCCTCGGAGCTGGTCGGCAAGACGGGCACCGTGACCGCGACCTACCACGTCGCCAACCGCACCGCCACGCCCACGACCATCCGCTACAAGGACGGGCACGGCCGGCTGCACACGGAGACCGTCGATCTCGTCACCCCGTTCGTTGGTCAGCTGCAGACCGACCTGCCGTCGTCGTTCACGTCGATCCACACCGCCCGTGGTGACCTGGCCGGTGACGGTCGGGGCGGCACTGCCGCCGCGTTCACCCTGGTGCTGTTCGGCCCCATCGGCTCGCCGGCGCAGACCTTCGGCTGGACCGCGCACGTCAAGGACGCCGCCCTGCCGCCGGCGACCCTGCAGGTGCTGCCGGTGACCCCCGAGCGGCACCCGGAGCTCGAGACCGGTGAGACCGGTTACGCCGACGGCGCGGCCACCGGCACCCAGCTCACCGACGGGGCCGGGCAGATCGACAGCCATCTCCTCGAGCTGCAGGCCGGCGCGGCCAAGCTGCTCACCGGGCTGACCCAGCTGTCCACCGGAGCGCAGCAGCTCAAGGCCGGCCTCGCCGGCCGGGCCGTCCCCGGCGCGCGCCAGCTGTCCGGCGGCATCGACCAGATCAACAGCGGTGCCGCGCAGCTGCGCGACGGCGTCGGCGCCAAGCTCGGCGACGCCGGCAGGCTCGCCGCGGGCGCGGGCAAGGTCGCTGCCGGCGCCGGGCAGCTGTCCGCGGGTGCGAACGAGCTCGCGACCGGCACCGGGCGACTGGCCGGCGGCGCTCACCAGGTCGCGGGTGGCGCCGGGCTGCTGTACGCCGGGCTGCAGAACGTCAGCGGCGGTCTCAGCGCGCTCGGCGACGCCAAGGCCGGTCTGCCCGCGGCCGTCGCCGGGGCGCAGGCATTGCGGGTCGGCGTGGACGCGATCCTCGCCGGGCTCGGCGCGCCCAACCAGGACCAGACGGTCCTGGGCGGTCTGGCGCAGGTCTCCGGCGGACTGACTCGGCTCAACGACGTCACGACCGGCCTGCCGGCGGCCAAGGCCGGCATCAGCCGCATCCAGGACGGGCTGACGTCATCGACCGCCGACGCCGGTTCCGCCATCACCGGGCTCAAGGGCGGCATCTCCGGCGCCCAGCAGCTGATCGCCGGTGCGCAGCAGGCGCTGGCCGCGACGCCCAACCCGACCGCAGACGCGCTGCTCACCCAGGCGGCGGGGGCACTCGGCCAGGTCGATGCCGGCCTCACCCAGTTCGCGACCACGCTGCAGGACAACGTGGCGCAGGCGGCCGGCGGCCTGCAGCAGGTGTCCAGCGGCATCGGCGACGCGATCGCCGGCGTCGACACCCTCGGTGCCGGCGTCGCCCGGATCACGGCCGGTGTCACGCAGGTCAAGCTCGGGCTCGCCAGCGGCTCGGCCGCCGAGCCGGGGCTCGCCGAAGGGCTGGACGCGCTGGTCGCCGGGCTCACCCGCGCGGTGACCGGGGTGGGCGCGCTGAGCGACGGCGTCGACGGCCAGGTGCTCCCCGGGATGGCGCAGCTCGCCAGCGGTGCGAGCGACTTGGCTGCCGGCAGTGACGAGGCCGCGACCGGCGCCGGCGCGCTGGCGGCCGGAGCTCACCAGGTGGCCGACGGCGCGCACCAGGTCGCCGATGGCACCGCGCAGTCCGCGGCCGGCCTCGAGGACCTGCACGGCCACCTCGGTGACCTCGCCACCGGCACCGGCCAGGAGAAGGCCGGCCTGCACCAGCTCAGCAGTGGGCTCGACACCGCGGCGACCGGCAGCGGCAAGCTCGCGTCCGGGCTGCAGCAGGCGGCCGATGGTGGCCGGCAGATCGTCTCCGGGTCCGGCCGGCTGCACCGCCAGGGCACGGCCAAGCTCGTCACCGCCGGCAACGACACGGCGAGGACGTACGCCCGGCAGTACGCGATCATGAAGGCGCTCGACGCCAAGGGCGCGCGCGGCGGCCTGCCTTACGGCGCTCCCGCGGGTGGCACCGGCAGCGCAGCGTTCGTCTACACCCTTGCGGCGGCCACCAACGCGACCAGCGAGGGCATGACCCGCGGCGGCGTCGCCCTCGTGCTGGCGATCGCCGGCGCGGTTGGCAGCGGCTTCGTCCTGCGCCGCCGGATGATCCGCGCCTGACCCTGCGGATGAGAGAAGGTGAGGCCGGCTGTGATGACGCAGCCGGCCTCACCTTTCGCAGCCGCTTGATGAGGAGCCAGCCATGACCCGCGCGACCCGCGAGCAGGCGAGCGCCGAGTTGGCGAAGGCAGCCGGCTGTCCCGGCATTGCGGCCCGCCTCGACCCCACGCTGCCGGACGCGGCGCGCACGCTGATCCTCGCCGGCCTCGCCTGCTTCGCCGCCGACGGCTACAACGCCACGACGACCCGCGACATCGCCACCCGCGCCGGGCTGTCACCGGCGGGCATGTACGTCCACTTCCCGTCGAAGGCCGACCTGTTGCACCGCATCGTGGTCACCGGTCACGACGCGATCCTCGAGGCGTTGAACGCGGTCGTCGCGTCCACCCCCGACCCATGCCAGCGGTTGCGCGCGCTGATCGCCGCGTTCGCAACGCTGCTGGCCGAGAACTACTCGGCCGGGCGGGTGACGAACTACGAGTACCGCTACCTGCCCGATGGGCTGCGCGCTCCGGTCGATCAGCAGCGCCTGCAGATCCGCGAGATCGTGCGCACTGCGATCAGCGACGGTGTGAGTGCGGGCGTCTTCGTCGCGGAGGATCCGGACGCCGCCGCTCGCGCCGTCATCTCCATGTGCGTCGACATCAGTCGGTGGTACACCGACGAGCAGACGGTGGATCCAGCAACGCTGGGGGACACCTACGGCGAGCTCGCGTTGCGGCTCGCGGGTGTCCGACCGGCACCTGAACAGGAGGCTTGACGCGGCCTGCTTCCCGGGTGGACTGTAACGCCGTTACAGACGTTGGGGGTGAGGCCGTGCAGCCCGACGACCACTACGTCGTCATCTCGGCCGACTGCCACGGCGGCGGTGACATCTACGACTACCGCCCCTATCTGCCGAAGCGCTGGCACGCGGAGTTCGACGCGTGGGCCGCGACGTACGAGATCCCTTACGAGGACATGAAGGGCCCGGAGGGTTATCGCAACTGGGACTCCAAGCGCCGACTGGTCGAGCTCGAAGACGACGGTGTCGTGGCCGAGGTCATCTACCCCAACACCGTGCCGCCGTTCTTCCCGAAGCCGTCGCTGTCCGAACAGCCACCGGCGGCAACCGCCGGTGATCTCGAGGCGCGCTGGGCCGGGCTGCAGGCGCACAACCGCTGGCTCGCCGACTTCTGCGCCGACGCGCCCGGCCGCCGCGCCGGCATCTGCCAGATCATGTTGCACGACGTCGATGCCGCCGTGGGCGAGATCCGCTGGGCGAAGGAGGCTGGTCTCAGCGGCGGGGTGCTGCTGCCGGGCGCGCCGCCCGGCTCGGGTCTGGCTCCGCTCTACGACGCCGCCGCATACGAGCCGCTGTGGCAGGTGTGCGAGGAGCTCGAGGTCCCGGTCAACCACCACAGCGGCAGCGCAGCTCCGGCGGCGGGTGACGACGCCGAGGACAAGGTGGTCCTGCTCCTCGAGGTCACCTGGTGGGCCCACCGGGCGTTCACCCACCTGCTCGTCGCCGGTGTCTTCGAACGCCACCCCGGCCTGCAGCTCGTGCTCACCGAACAGGGCACGGCCTGGATCCCGGATGAGCTCATGCGGTTGGACTTCTTCTTCGACCGGATGCGCAGCGCCACCGGCTCGCAGGAGGTGGAGTGGGGTCTTCCGGTCGTCGAGCGGCTGGCGCTGAAGCCGTCGGAGTACTGGGCGCGGCAGTGCCATGTCGGCTCCAGCTTCATCCGCCCCGCCGAGGTGCAGCTGCGGCACCGGGTGGGCGTCGACAAGATCATGTGGGGCGTCGACTACCCGCACAAGGAAGGCAGCTTCCCGTTCTCGCGGGAGGCCCAGCGGGCTGCGTTCGCCGGCGTCGATTCGGCGGAGGTCGCGGCGATGCTCGGCGGCAACGCTGCGCGCCTCTATGGCTTCGACCTCGCGGCCCTGCAGCCGGTGGCAGACGCGGTGGGCCCGACCGTCGCTGACATCGCGGTGCCGCTGCCCGCGCAGTCGTTGCCGCCGGAGGCGGAGAAGTGCCCGGCGCTCGTCGGTTTCGGCCGACCGGCCTGAGCCCAGGAGGGGCCATGACGAGGATCCGCTACGGCGCCCGCTCACTCGACGAGCTGCGCAACCGAGAGGTCGAGGCGACCTCGGTCGACACCTGGGCCACCACGCTCGTCGCCGTCTACGAGACCGACGCCGACGCGGTCGCCGCGGTGCTGCCTCCGCCGCTGTCGCCACCGGCGGAACCGTTGGTGCGCCTCACGATCGCGACCGTCGACGTCGGCCGGGGACATCCCGTCTTCGGCGCCGGGACCTTCGCCGTCCTCGCTTCGCACGAGGGTGTCGACGGTGACTACGCGCTGGTCATGCCGATGACGACCGAGCAGGCGGTCGTCGGCGGCCGAGAGACCTTCGGTGAGCCGAAGAAGCTCGCCGAGGTGAGCCTCGACCGCAGTGGTGACCAGGTGCGCGGCACGTTCACACGGATGGGAGTCACGTTCGTCGAGGTGACCGGTCGGGTCACGGGGTCGCTCGAGGCGACGCCCGACCGCATCCGCACCAGCTTCTACCTGAAGTTCCAACCGGCCCCGACGGGCAAGGGATTCGATGACGACCCAGCCCTGGTCTACGTGCGGCGCGCGGAGAAGACGCGCAGGGCCGAGCGGGTGGAGGGCGAGATCATCCTGCGTGAGTCGCGGTTCGACCCGGTCATCGATCTGCCCGTACGCGCGATCCGCTCGATCGAGCTGGCCGAGCGCAGCAGCATCCAGACCGGTGAGGTCGTGAGCCGCGTGCCCGCCGACTGGATCGCGCCGTTCCTGCACCAGCGCTACGACGACCTGTCGCCGGCCGGCTCCGACTGATGCGGCGACTCGAGCGCCGGGTGGCGGTCGTCACCGGTGGGGCCGGTGGCATCGGCCGAGCGATGGGTGTCGCGTTCGCGCGAGCCGGCATGCACGTGGTGCTCGCCGATGTCGTTCCCGAGCGACTCACCGCGGTGGTCGACGACCTGCGTGGGGACGGACTCGACGTGATCGGCGTGCCGACCGACGTCACCGACTATGCCTCGGTGGAGGCACTGCGGGACGCCGCGGTCGCGACGTACGGCGCGGTGCACGTCGTCTGCAACAACGCCGGCATCGGCGCGGGCGCCGAAGGCCGGCAGTGGGAGCACGACCTGCGCGACTGGGAGTGGGCGTTCGCCGTCAACGTCTGGGGCGTCATCCACGGCATCAACGCGTTCGTGCCGACACTCCTCGCGCAGGACGACGAAGGGCACATCGTCAACACGTCGTCGGGCAATGGTGGGGTGTCACCGCTGCCGAGCACGCCGCAGTACGCCGCCACCAAGGCCGCCGTCGTCACGATCACCGAATGCCTGTACGCGCAGCTGCAGGAGGTCAGTGACAAGGTCAGCGCATCCGTGCTGTTCCCCGGGCCACACATGCTGCGCACCGGGTTGTTCGAGTCGTGGCGCACCCGGCCGGACCGGTTCGCCAAGCAGCGCCCGCGGCGCACGCCCTACACCACCGTGGAACAGCTCGAGGAGCAGATGCGCGCGGCCGGCGTCGAGCCGGAGTACACGGACCCGAGCGAGGTCGCCGACCAGGTCGTGGACGCGTTGCGCACCCGGACCTTCTGGATCCAGCCGGCCAGCGACCGGATCGACGACATGATCCGGGCGCGGGCGGAGTCGATGCTCAAGCGGGAGAACCCGGCCTATCTGCGGGCCGTCCCGGGCTGAGAGGGGAAGCATGAACGAGCCTTACGTCGTCATCTCGGCCGACAGTCACGCCGGACTGCCCACCGAGCTCTACCGGGACTACCTCGAGCGCAAGTACTGGCCGCAGTTCGACGACTTCCTGCGCGAGCGGGACGCATTCGTCGAGGAGATCCACCAGATGGGCACCTCGGACCGCGCATTCGCGAAGAAGTGGTTCGAGGAGAACGAGGAGGGGCTGCAGGGCGGCTGGGACGCCGAACGGCGCAACAAGGAGATGGACAACGACGGCATCACCGCCGAGGTCATCTATCCCGACGCCGATGCGGTCGAGAGCCGGACCTGCGCGCCGTTCGGCACCGGGCTCGGGCTGTCCGGCGACCTCGATCCAGAGCTCGGGCTGGCCGGGTCCCGCGCCCATAACCGCTGGCTCGCGGAACTGTGCGCCGACAGCCCTGAACGCCGCTGCGGTGTCGCGCTCGTGCAGATCACCGCACCGCTGGACGACGTGCTCGCAGAGATCCGCCGGGCGAAGGCTTCTGGACTCGGTGCCGTGATGATCCCGGCGATGTGGATGCACCAGGAGCCCTATCACTCGCGGCGCTACGACCCCGTGTGGCAGCTGTGCGAGGAGCTGCAGCTGCCGGTCGTCACCCACTCCGGGCCCGCGGACAAGGAGGCCTACGACAACCATCTCGGCATCTACGTGACCGAAGTCGTGTGGTGGCCGGCTCGGCCGCTGTGGTTCATGCTGTGGTCCGGCGTCTTCGAGCGCTTCCCGGGGCTGCGTTTCGGCGTGACGGAGGCCGGCTGCTGGTGGGTGCCCGGTCTGCTGTGGTTCTGGGACCGGTTGTTCCTCGGGCAGAAGGGCGCCGAGAAGCTCGCCTCGCTCGGCATCACGATGCAACCGAGCGAACAGTTCGACCGCAACTGCTTCATAGGCTCGTCCAACACCAAGCGGCGCGAGATCGGCATGCGCTACGAGATCGGGTTGGACAACATGCTGTGGGGCAACGACTTCCCGCACCCCGAGGGGACCTGGCCGCACTCACGTGAGTGGCTGAAGAAGACCTACCACGACGTGCCGATCGCCGAGACCCGGCGCATGGTCGGCGCCGCCGCCGCGGAAGTGTTCGGGTTCGACCTCGAGGCGCTGCGGCCGATCGCCGAGCGGGTCAACATCACGCCGGCCGACCTCGGACAGACCGACGACGCGGCCGCCGTCGAACGCTGGCGCGGCCATCGTGAGGTGGGGCGGCACTGGCTGACGGGCCACGACTTCCCGCTGGCGCCGGTCGGGTGACGGCGGGCGCCGCAGCGGCCGCGTCCGACCAACCGTCGGCTCCGCGCGACCCACGGGTGACCCGCGCGGCGGTCATCGCCGCTGCCATGCGGCTGGTGGAGGAGCACGGTGTCGAGGCATTGACGATGCGGCGGCTGGCCGAGGAGCTCGGCGTGGCCGTCACGGCCATCTATTGGCACATCGGAAACCGGGACACGCTCGTCGACCTGCTGCTGCAACGGTTGCTCGAGGACATGGGCCGCATCAAGCCGCGGGGCCGCCAGCCCCGGACCCGCATCACCTCCATCGCCCGCGTGCTCAGGGCCGGACTGCTGGCGCGGCCACACCTCATCGCGCTGGCCGACCAGCGGGGCAAGACGGCCGCGATGTTCCAGCCGGCGCAGGCCGCGCTGGCCGCGGAGCTCGCCGCCGTCGGGCTGCGTGGCCGCCCGGCCGCCGTCGTGATCCAAGCGGTGCAGTGTCACATCGTGGCGTCGGTCGTCCTCGCCCGAGCGCTGAGCCGCAGCCACACCCACGACAGCACCGATCCGCAGGTGTGGCCGGATGCTCCCGACGACCCGCAGCTAGTCGCCGCACTCGCCCGGCCGCCGGACCTGGACCGGGTCTTCGAGCTCGGCTTGCAGGCGTTGCTGGACGGTCTGTTGGCCGACTGAGCCGGCGGCATCCGCTTTCACCGGCTTCGGCCCGCGTGGCGGCCTGCAGCGGCATACTGCCGGTCAGGGGGTGTGATGTCCGAGACCGCCACCGGCACCGCCACGGTGCTGTTCACCGACCTGGTCGGTTCGACGGAGCTGCGCAGCCGGCTCGGTGAGGAGGCGGGCGAGCGGCTGCGGCGTACTCACGACCGGCTCGTCATCGACGCCATCACCGCCCACGCCGGCACGGTGGTCAAAGGTCTGGGGGACGGGTTCCTGGCGACGTTCGCGGGTGCCGCCGACGCCGTGGGCGCAGCGGTCGAGGTGCAACGGGGGCTGGACCGGCTCAACCGGCGCAGCGTGGTGCAGCTCGCCATCCGCATCGGCATCAGCGCCGGCGACGTGACGTGGGCCGACGGCGACTGTTTCGGGCTGCCGGTCATCGAGGCGTCCCGGTTGTGCGCAGCCGCGGATGGCGGCACGGTGCTGTGCGCCGAGACGGTGCGGTGGCTGGCGCGGGGCCACGGGTCGCACGAGTTCCGGGGCCGGGGTGAGATGCAGCTCAAGGGGCTGGACGAGCCGACCGCGGTCTGCGAGGTGGCGTGGACGCCGCACCAGCGAGAGGTGGCGCTGCCGCCGGTGCTCAGTGGCGACGACAGCGTGCGCCTGGTCGGCCGGGTGACGGAGTGGGAAGAGCTCGGCACCGCCTGGAAACGGGCGGCCACCGGCGAGCGCGCTGTGGTGCTGCTGGCCGGTGAACCGGGAGTCGGCAAGACCCGGCTCGCGGCCGAGCTGGCGCGCAGCGTCGCCGCCGACGGCGCCCACGTGCTCGGCGGACGTTGCGACGAGGACCTCGGCGTGCCCTACCAGCCGTTCGCGGAGGCGTTGCGGCATTACGTCCGCGGCCTGGACGGGGCGCCGCCGACGCTCGGCCAGGGCAGTGGCGACCTCGTGCGGTTGCTGCCGGAGCTGGCGACGCTGGTGCCGACGCTGCCGGATCCGGTGCGGTCGGAGTCCGAGGTGGAGCGCTACCGGCTCTTCGATGCCGTCGTCAGCTGGCTGACCGCACTCACGGCCGAGGCACCGGTGTTGCTGGTGCTCGACGACCTGCACTGGGCCGCGAAGCCCACGCTGCTGCTGCTGCGCCACCTGGTGCGGGCGGACGAGTCGGATCGCCTGCTGGTGGTCGGCACCTATCGCGACACCGATCTGAGCCGGACGCATCCGTTGGCCGAGACACTCGCCGACTTCCGCCGCGAAACCATCGTGACCCGGATGGCCGTGCGCGGGTTGGACGCGGCCGGCGTCGGCGCCTATCTCGAAGCGGTCGCCGGCCACGATCTCGACGACCGCGCGCTCGCACTCGCGCAAGCCATCCATGCCGAGACCGAAGGCAACCCGTTCTTCGTCGGTGAGGTGCTTCGGCATCTGGCCGAGACCGGCGCGATCTACCAGCAGAACGGCCGCTGGACCTCCGACCTCACCATCGACCAGGCCGGGATCCCGGAGGGGGTGCGGGAGGTCATCGGGCGCCGCTTGTCGCGGTTGTCGCAGACGGCCAACACCGTCTTGAGCCGGGCGGCGGTCGTCGGCCTCAGCTTTGATGCGCGGCTGCTGCCGTCGGTGTGCGAGATGAGCGAGGACGACATCGACCTCGCGTTGGACGAGGCGGTGAGCGCGCGACTGGTCACCCCGGCACCTGGGTCGGCCACCCGCTTCCAGTTCGCCCATGGCCTGGTGCGAGCCACGCTCTACGACGAGCTGCCGTCCCTTCGTCGCATCCGCCTGCACCAACGGGTCGGCGAGGGGATCGAGCGGCTGGCACGGGGTCGCCTCGACGAGCACGTGTCCGACCTCGCCTTCCACTTCGGCGAGTCCGCAGCCGGTGGCGACCTGCACAAGGCCATCGACTACACGATGCGGGCCGGCAACCGCGCGCTGGCGCAGCACGCGGAGCCCGACGCCGTTCGGCTGTTCGGTCGCGCGCTCGAGTTGCTCGACGAAGTCGACGCGCCGGACCCCGCGCGGCGGTGTGATCTGCTCATCGGGCTGGGGATCGCGCAGCGCGACACCGGCGATCCGTCCTTCCGCCAGACCTTGCTCGATGCCGCGGCCGTCGCCGACGAACTCGGCGACGCGGACCGGCTGGCCTCGGCGGTGTTGGCGAACACCCGCGGTTACTGGAGCAACGCCGGCATCACCGACCAGGACCGGTTGCGATTCATCGACGCCGCCCTGGCTGCCGTCGGCACCCAGGACAGCCCGGTGCGCGCGCGGCTGCTGGCATTGCGGGCGGTCGAGCTGATGTGGGTGGCGGACAGCCGCGATCGCTATGCCACCGCCGAAACCGCCCTGGAGGTCGCGCGCCGGGTCGACGACCCGGTGGTGACCGCCCGGGTCTACGGGCCCTATCTCGCCGCGCGCTTCGGCGCCTGGTCGACGGAGGAGCGGCGGCGGTTGCTGCCGGAGATCGCCACCGTGGCCGCCGAGGTCCAGGACCCGGGACTGGCCTTCGAAGGGGCCTGGTACGGCGTGATGTCCGCCCTCGAGAGCTGTGACCGTCAGTGGCTCGACGCGTGTATGGCGGAGTGCCGTCGGATCTCGACGGAGCTCGGCCAGCCCCGGCGGCGGTGGGAGACGGCCGTGCAAGAGGCGGCGGTCGCCCTGGCGTGCGAGTGGCCCGCGGCGGCGGAGCAGCACGCAACCGCCGCCCTGGAGCTGGGGACGGCGGCCGGCCAACCCGACGCGTTCCTCTGGTACGCCGTGCAGATCACGATCGTGCGCTGGCAGCAAGGCCGGGACGGAGAGCTGGCCCCGCTGCTCGCCGAGCAGGTGGCGAACATGCCGTCCGTGCCGGCGTGGGAGACGACGCTGGCGGTCGCCTCCCTCACCGTCGATCCAGGGCGCTCCCGGGAGATCCTCGACCGCTATGCGGCCACCGGCTTCCGGCTCCCGCAGGATCTCACCTGGTCCGTGGGCGTCGTCGGGCTCGCGATGGTCTGTGCGTGGCTACGGGTGCGCGACTACGCGCAGGAGCTCTATGGGCTGCTCGCGCCCTACGCCGGGCAGATGGTGACGCAGGGCATCGTCACCAGCGGCCCGATGGACTTCCACCTGGCTCGGCTGGCCGACGTGCTGGACGAGGGAGAGACCGCCGACCGGCACTTCGCCGATGCTCTCGGCATGTGTGAGCGCTTCGGCGCACCGGGCTTCCGCGGCTATGTGCAGGCGGGGTGGGCCGCGAGCCTGCGCCGGCGCGGGGCAGACACCGCTCGGGTGAACGAGCTCTTGGTGGCGGCGCGCCGGGTGGCCGACGAGCTCGGCTGGCTGAGCATCACGAGCCTGCTGCAGAACGAAGGTCTCGGCGCCGACTCGAACGGCCGTGATTCCTAGCGGTGCACGATGCGCGGGGCCGCGGCGGTAGCATCGAAGCGTCCAGAGGTGACCGTCCTCGATCGCGCCTCGCCTCGCGCACCCCGCCCTGAACCGGCAGGTGATCCGACCGGTTCTGACCCAGCGCCGGCACCCCCGGCCGGTCGATCGCCCCGAAGCTGTTCGGACGGTCGGGCCGCGGCGGATGCTGCGTCGCGCGTGACCAGTGGTCGCCCACGGGCGGCAAGCGTCGTGATGCACGGCGGCGGTTCGTCTTCGAGGAGAAGCTCGTGGTCCCACCAGGGCGGCGCCGGTCCGGCGGCGGCCGCACAGCGCCGCAGCGGGCCGGATCCAGCCCGCGGCCGGAGGAGGGACCGATCCCGGTGCTGGCGCGCGCGGTTCGCGGCGTGGAGCTCGACGTTCAGCACGGTCGCGTCTCTGCGGCGACCCGGGCCAGGTTCCAAGCCGTGTCCCTGCTGGTCCGCGAGTTGCGTGCGGAAGCGAAGTCCGGTGCCCTGAGCGACGCCCAGCGCGACGTGCAGCTGAAACGGATCGAGGGAGTCGCGACGGTGCTCGCCCGCTCTGCCGCGGGAGATGCGTCGCTCCTGGCGCTCCTGACGGACGACGCCGACCTGCTCCACGGCACGCACGAGGCGCTGCGCGAGCTGCGTCTGGCTGCCGGCATGGCCCCGGCGCCGGAGCCCGTGTCCGCGGAGCCGGAGGGGGCAGCGGCAGCCGCCGCCGATCGTCGGGTCGTGCCGCAGTCGGTCATCGCCCGGCAGTTGTCGAACCCGTTCCTCGCGCCGGACTACTCCGCCCCACTGCCTCCCCGCGGGCGGCCCCGGCTGCTGGCGGGATGGGAGCTGCTCGGCCCGCTCCTGCGCGCGTTCGAGACCGCCTCCGGTGGGGCGCCGTCGTGCATGCCGCTGCCCGCCCCGTCGGCGTGGCCCGGTGGCGCCGGCCCCGACCTCATGCCGCACCAGGCGCAGGTCGTGGCGGCCGCCGCGGCCGGCCATCGCACGTTCCTCCTGGCCGACGAGCCGGGCCTCGGCAAGACGGCTCAGGCGCTGCTCGCGGCCGAGGCGGCCAACGCCTATCCGCTGCTGGCCGTGGTCCCCAACGTCGTGAAGACCAGTTGGGCGCGCGAGGCGGAGCTGTGGACGCCCAAGCATCCGGTCACCGTCATTCACAGCGATGGTGAAACCGTCGACGCCTTCTGCGACATCGTCGTCGTCAATTACGACGTGCTGGACCGGCACGTCGGTTGGCTGGGGATGCACGGGTTCCGCGGCATGGTGGTCGACGAGGCGCACTTCATCAAGAACAAGACCTCGCAGCGCTCCCGCAACGTGCTCGAGCTGTCCGAGCGCATCCGCTCCCGCACCGTGCGTCCGCTGCTCATGGCGCTGACCGGCACGCCGCTCATCAACGACATCGAGGACTTCCTGGCCATCTGGGAGTTCCTCGGCTGGATCGGCGCGTCCGAGCCCCGCGGCGAGCTGATGGACGCGCTCGAGCGCAACGGCATGACCCCGGCCGACCCGGACTTTTATCCGGCCGCGCGATCGGCAGTGATCGACATGGGCATCGTCCGCCGGCGCAAGGTGGACGTCGCGGCCGACATCCCGGCGCGGCGCATCGCCGACATGCCGGTGGAGCTCGACGGTGCGCTGGGCAGCTCGATCCGTGCGGCCGAACGAGCGTTGGCGAAGCGGCTGGTGAAGCGCTACCAGAGCGCGCTCGAAGCCCGCACGGGTGGAGCGGTTCCCGACGGCATCGACCTCGCCCTGGTCCGCCAGGTGGCCACCTGGGAGCGGCAGGACGCGAAGGAGGCCAGCGGCGAGGACAACGTCTTCAAGCTGATGCGCCGGATCGGGCAGGCCAAGGCGGCCCTCGCTGCGGACTACGCCGCGCAGTTGTCGCACAACGTCGGCAAGGTCGTCTTCTTCGCCAAGCACATCGACGTGATGGACGCGGCCGAGGAGACGTTCACGCGCCGCGGCATCGGCTTCTCCTCGGTCCGCGGCGAGCAGACGACCCGGGTCCGCCAGCGCAACATCGACGCCTTCGTCAACGACGACGACATCGCCATCGCGGTCTGTTCGCTGACCGCCGCCGGCGTCGGCCTGAACCTGCAGGTCGCGTCCAACGTCGTCCTCGCCGAGCTGTCCTGGACGGCCGCCGAGCAGACCCAGGCGATCGACCGGGTGCACCGCATCGGGCAGGACCAGCCGGTGACGGCATGGCGCATCATCGCGGCGCAGACGATCGACGCCCGCGTCGCCGAGCTCATCGACAGCAAGGCCGGTCTCGCCGCCCGCGCCCTCGACGGGTCGGACGACGAGAGCGCTTCGTCCGTCGACGTTCAGCTCGAGGCGCTGGTGACGCTGCTCACCGACGCGCTGGCCCAGCTGGCTTGATCACGGCAGTCGCCGGTACGGCGCGGCCGTGGTGCTTCGCCGTCGTCAGGCGGCGGCGCGTTCCCGCAGGTCGGTCGGCGCGGCTGCCTCGGCCGGCGCCGGTCGCGTGGTGCCGGCGACGTGACCCCGCAGCAACCGGATGAGCTTGCGCGGGCTCGTCGCCGTCTCCGCGACCGTGGCGGCCCTGACCGCAACGTCGTTGGGGAGCGCGAGCCGGAACACCTTCGACCACGCTGAGGCGACCTGCGTCGGCAGCGAGCCGACGGTGTAGCTCAGGCCGTACCGGTCGAACAGCTCACGCACCTTGGGCGCGATCTCCTGGTAACGGTTGCTCGGCAGGTCGGGGAACAGGTGGTGCTCGATCTGGTAGGAGAGGTTGCCGGTCATCAGGTGCAGCGCCGGCCCACCGCTGATGTTGGCGGACCCGAGCATCTGCCGCAGGTACCACTCGCCACGGCTTTCGCCCTCGATCGAGCTCTTCTGGAAGGTCTCGACCCCTTCGGGGAAGTGGCCACACATGATGACCGAGTGGGTCCAGAGGTTGCGCACGAGGTTTGCGGTGACGTTGGCGGCGAACGTCGTGACCGCTGAGGGGCCGGACAGCAGCGGGTGCACGACGTAGTCGCGGGTCGCCTGGGTGCGGATCTTCGTCAGCACCTGCTTGGCCTGGCGGCGGAACTCCGGGTCGTCTTTGCGGCCGGGGAAACGCTTGGGGAGCTCGAGGTCGTAGACCGCGATCCCGTACTCGAACAGGCACGCGTTCAGGAAGTTCCACAGCGGTTGGCCGAGGTGGAACGGACTCCAGCGCTGGTCCTCGTCGACGCGCATGATGCCGTAGCCCAAGTCGTTGTCCCGGCCGAGCACGTTCGTATAGGTGTGGTGCAGCTCGTTGTGGGAGTGCTTCCACTGCGCGGCCGGGGAGGCGTTGTCCCACTCCCATGTCGTGGAGTGGATCTTCGGGTCGCGCATCCAGTCCCACTGGCCGTGCATCACGTTGTGCCCGATCTCCATGTTCTCGAGGATCTTGGACACGGACAGCCCGACCGTGCCGGCGAGCCATGCCGGCGGGAACAGCGACGCCAGCAACACCGCACGGCTGGCGAGCTCGAGCTTTCGTTGCGCGTCGATGACCCGGCGGATGTAGGCCGCGTCGCGTTCGCCGCGGCTCGCCACCACCTGGTCACGGATGGCGTCGAGCTCGCGACCGAGGTTCTCGATGTCGGCGGGAGTGAGGTGCGCAATCGGGTTGGACGTCTTGTTCTGCAGAGCGGTCATGGCTGCTCCTGTGGTCGGTGTGGTCAGGGTCAGAGGTCGAGCTGGCAGGCACCGGCGGCGGCGGAGACGCAGGTCTGGACGCGCACGCCGTCACCCGGGACAGCGGTGGTGAGGTCGCCGGTCCGCAGGTCACGCACGGCGCCCTCTCGCAGCGGGACCACGCAGCCGAAGCAGATGCCCATCCGGCAGCCCGAGGGCATCAGCACGCCGGCCGCTTCGCCGGCGTCGAGGATCGGGGTGCGGCCGTCGGCTTCCACCGACACTCCGCTCCGGGCAAACGTCACGGTGCCGCCGTCGCCGGCGACGACCACCGTCGGACGGAACCGCTCCGTGTGCAGGCGGGCGCCGATGCCGAGCTGCTCCCAGTGGTCGCCGAGTGCGTCGAGCATCGGCGTGGGCCCGCAGGCCCAGGTCTCGCGGGCGGCCAGGTCGGGCACCAGGGCGTGCAGCTCCTCGACCGTGAGGATGCCCTCGCTGTCGGTGTGTCGCTCGACCAGCCGGATCCGGCCGCGGCGAGCCAGCTGGCGCAACTCGCCGCCGAAGATGGCATCGGCCGCGGTCGGCGCCGAGTGGACGACGACGACGTCGGGCAGCTCGTCGAGCGCGTGGCGCAGCATGCCCATCACCGGCGTGATGCCGCTGCCCGCGGTGACGAACAGCACCTGTCGCGGTCGTGGCGTCGGCAGCACGAACTCGCCGGTCGCCTGGTCGAGTTGGACGATCGTGCCGCTCCGCGCCCGGCGTACCAGATAAGAGCTGACCTTGCCGCCGTCGATCGCCTTGACGGTGATCGTCAGGCAGCCATCGGGTCGCTCCGGAGACGAGGTGAGGGAATAGGCCCGCCACTGTCGGACGCCGTCGACGTCGACGCCGATGCGCACGTACTGCCCCGGCACGTGCGGGCGCCAGCCGCGACCGGGCTCGAGGACGAGCGTCACCGCATCGCGGGTCTCCGGATGCGACGCGACGATGCGGGCGCGCAGCTGTGCGGGTGACCGCAGCGGACTGAGCACGTCGAGGTAGTCCGCCGGCACCAGAGGTGTCGTCACCAGCTCGGCCAGCCGCAGCACCCGCTCGAGCAGCGGTCGAGCGGGTGCAGCCGGCTCGGCGGTCATCGTCATGACTCCATGCTGATGCGCCAGGCGAGGTAAAGTCCTGGCCGTGAGGCGTGAAGAATCGTGGCTCCGCTGTTCGGAGCGAACAATCTGATGCGAAAGCGGTCAGCGGACAGCCCGACCGCTCCCGGTGCGGCCGGGCTGGCGCTGGACCCGGGCATCGCGGCCGGGCTGCGGGGGCGACTGCCCGCCGTCGCCGAGCTCACCGTGGCGGCCGTGACCGCCGAGGTACCGGGGTACGCCGGGGCGCTCAGCGGCGAGATGGGCGCCAACATCGAGCAGGCGGTGCAGATGGCCCTCGGCGGGTTCCTGCGACTGGCCGAGCAGCCGCGCGGCGCGGATGCGAGCACCCCGCTGCAGCCGGCGCGAGAGGCGGCGTATGCCCTCGGCCGGGGCGAAGCGCGCAGTGGTCGCACGATGGACGCGCTGCTGGCGGCCTATCGGGTGGGGGCGCGGGTCGCGTGGCGCGAGCTGTCGGCCATCGCGGTGGAGCACGGGCTGCCGGCACCGCGGGTGGCGAAGTTCGCGGAGCTGGTCTTCGCCTACATCGACGAGCTGTCCGCGGCCAGCGTCGCCGGGCATGCTGACGAGCTGGCCGCCGCCGGTCGGGTGCGCCGGCGCTATCAGGAGCGGCTGGCGCAGAACCTCGTCAGCGGGGCACCGGCAGACGTTGTCATCGCCAGCGCCGAGCGGGCGGAGTGGCCGGCACCGCGGACGCTCACCGCCCTGCTCGTGCCGTCGGCCGAGGTCGCGCGCGTGCTGTCGCGGCTCGACCCACGGACCCTGGAGCTGGCGGGGGACCAGGCCGGACTGGAGGCGAGCGAGGACCTCACCGTGCTGCTGGTGCCGGACGCCGACGGAGCGCGCCGGCCAGTGCTGATGCGCACGTTGCGCGGGCGCCCGGTCGCGGTAGGACCGGCCCGGCCCTGGGCCGAGGTGCGGGCGTCGTACCTGCGCGCGGTGCGCGCGCACCGGCTGTTCGGTCCGCGCGACAGCGATCCGGCGTCGGGGACGAGCGTCTCCGTGCGGCCGCTGGACACCGACGAGCTGCTGCCCGAGCTGGTGCTCGGGGCCGACACCGAAGCCCTCGCCGATCTGCGGGAGCGGGCGCTGGCGCCGCTGGCGGAGCTGCGGCCGGAGGCCGCCGGCCGGTTGGCCGAGACGTTGGCCTCGTGGCTGCTGCACCTCGGGCGACGGGACGAGGTCGCGGCCGAGCTGCACGTGCACCCACAGACGGTGCGTTACCGGATGACTCAGCTGCGCCAGCTCTATGGCGATCGGCTGAACGAGCCGCGCACCGTGCTGGAGCTCACCGTCGCGCTGGGTCTCGATCTTCGGCCCGAGATCGGGTGAGAGGCGCGTGGCCGGCCTGCCGGTTCGGTCCGGCTCCGGCGGCTACGCTCCTGCGGGACTGCCGCTTGCTGCCTACGTTGTTCGGTCTGGAGGTCACCGTGCTTGCTCCGGGGACGAGAGCTCCCGACTTCCGGCTGCCGGACCACACCGGGCGGGTGTGGCAGCTCGACGAGCTGCGGGGCACGTGGGTGCTGCTGTGGTGGTATCCGAAGGCCAGCACCCCCGGTTGAACGATCGAAGGTCAGGCGCTGCGGGACAGGGCCAAGGAGTTTGCCGCCGTGAGCTGTGTCGTGCTCGGTGCCTCGTTCGACACCGTGGAGGAGAACCGTGCCTTCGCTGAGGCGCAGAACTTCGCGTTTCCGCTGCTGTCCGACGTCGACCGGACGGTCGGAGCCGCCTATGAGGTGGCGCGCCCGGCGCAGGACCAGTTCGCCGCATTCCCGTTGCGGGTGTCCTATCTCATTGATCCGGACCGGCTGATCCGACGTACTTATGCGGTCACCGACGTCGCCAACCATGCGGACGAGGTGCTCGCCGATCTCGCCGCGTTGCAGCACGAGTGACGCAGCCGCCGCGCCCCACGCGCGTAGCGGCAGCGACCGGCGGCGACCGTCAAAGCGACGCGCAGGAGCTCACCGAGCGGGTCGCGCAGGTTGCTGGCGGTGCGGCTCGAGCGGCGGTGCTCGGCGTCAGTGACGGCCTCGTCACCAACGTCGCACTGATCCTCGGGGTGGCCGGGGCGAACGCCTCGGCGGCAAGCGTGCGGCTGGCCGGCTTCGCCAGTCTCATCGCCGGCGCTCTGTCGATGGCGGCCGGAGAGTGGATCTCGATGCGCAGCCAGGTCGAGATCTATCGCGGCGTGCTGGCCGAGATCAACCAGCTGGTGCAACGGAACCCGCGGCTGGTGCTCGACGAGCTGACCGATCGACTGGAAGCGGCCGGCTTCGGACGGACCACGGCGCAGCTCGCCAGCACCGAGCTGCCGCTGGACGAACCGCGGTTCCAACGGTTCACGGCCCGCACGGTGTTCGGCCTCGATCCGGACCAGTTGGGCTCGCCGCTCGCCGCCGCGGGCAGCTCGTTGCTCTTGTTCGCCGTGGGCGCGCTGGTGCCGCTGCTGCCGTGGTTCTGGCTGGCGGACGGCCTTGCCACCGCGGTGTCGGTCGCGGCGACGGCGGTTGCCAGCGCGATCGTGGGGGCTTACGTCAGCCGCAGTGGTGGGCGCGGCAGCGCGGTCGGGGCGTTGCGCCAGGTGGTCGTCGTGGCGGCTGCCGCCGCCGTCACCTATGGCATCGGCACGGCGTTCGGGTCGGTCATCTCCTGACAACTTGCCCGCTGTGGCAGGAGTCGGCGGGCACAGCGCGAACTAGACCCGGACGTCACCGATCTCGGGGGATTCCACGTGTTCTCACGTTCACGCCGTGCTGCCTTCGTTTCGACGCTCGCCGCCACAATGGCGGTTGCCGTCGCCGCCCCGGTCATCGCCTGTCCGCCGGTGTTGCCCGGCACCCGCGACGCCCAGCGGGTCTATGGGGAGCGCATCACGCACATCGGCGTGACGTCCCCGGCCGCGCTCGTCGGCACGACGCGGCTGACCGCGGCACCGGCCGGCACCCGGCCGCGGCTGACCACCTTCTCCGGGCGGTTGACCCGCAACCCCGGCAGCAACAACGCGGCGGCCTTCCAGACGCCGGCTGACGCCTGCGCTCGTCCGTCCTGCATCGAGCTGCGGGTGCGGGTGCCCAAGAGCGCGCACCGGCAGACGCTCTACGCCCGCGCAGCGTGGGCGGCAACGACTCAGTACGTGCACATCTGGGGTGTCGATCCCAGCGGTCGGGTCGTCGGCAAGTCCGATGTCGCCTCCAGCTTCGACAAGCGCGTGGGCAACGCCGACGTCGCGCCGCTCGCCGAGTTCACGGTGCCCAACCCGAAGCCGGGCCTGTGGCGCATCCAGGTGCGTGCGGTGTTCGGCTACCGCATCCCGGTGCGTGCCGCGGTCGCGTTGGTCGCCGCGCCGGCGCTGCAGCTGCCGCAGCAAAACGTCATCCAGCTGGCGAACCACTACCTGACCCAGACGTTGAACTACAACATCGTGTTCGTGAACCGCCGCTGGTCGAAGGCGGAGATCGCGGCGTTCCGCGCCTCGATGCCGACCGAGTATCGATCCGCGGTGTTGGAGAAGCAGTTCGACGACGGGTGCTCCAACCCGGCCGACGACCAGGCCTCCCAGTCCGTCAGCCAGTCCGGCGGCACACTCGTCAACTGGGGCACGTCCTACTACTGCGGAACCGAGACCGGCGGCAGCGGCAACGTGCCGTACTTCGAGCCGTTGCACTACAAGATCCAGTACCGCTTCCTGCAGGCGGACAGCACCTGGACCAACGATCTGTTCGCGACGATGCGCAAGCACACCACCATCGACCAGCCGTTCGCCGTGCTGCCCCCGGTCGGTGGCCGGCGGCAGACGCAGGGTCAGTACCTGGAGCAGTACGACGCGCAGGACGGCAAGGCCATGCGCGGTCCGGCGCACGCGGTGACTGATCCCAGCAAGGGCGACAAGATCGACGCATTCGCGGTCGAGGACTGGATCTTCAACCACCGGTACGACGCGAAGTATCGCCACTCGTTCAAGGACGTCGAAACCGGGGCGCTGCACTCGGGCGCGTTCATCACGCCGGACCCGAACGCCTACTTCGACCCGTTCTACACCGCGACCGGCAAGCGCGACCTCAACCGCATGCCGCAGGGACCGACCACGTCGTACACGTTCTTCGCGATGGACACCTTCGACGGGCCGCTCGCGACGAAGTACTTCCGGCCCAACGCCTACCACTACTTCGACGTCAGCAAGCACATGGTCGACCCCGACCTGCACGAGCCGTCCGGTCCCGACTTCGCGCGGGCCTGGGGCGGTCGCTATCGCTTCTTCATGCACGACCTCGGTGCCGGGCCCAATGCGTACGAGAGCGCTGACACCGCGCTGACGCAGAACTACGGCGGCTCCGCCAGCGGACCGTTCGGCGACCCGCCGATCTGGGACTACGACAACAACCCGCAATGGCAGGGCAAGCTCGCCGCCAACACTGCGCGCGACGCGCGGGTGTGGCTGTTCGCGCGGTTCCTCGGCGCCTACCTCTACCGGCCGGTGCCGGCCGACGTCTACGCACTGGCCGACACCAACTGGCAGGACTGCTACTCCAACCCGCAGTGCTCCAAGGAGGGCATCAGCTACACCGACCTGCACAAGATCTACGACGAGTCCTACGTCAAGCGCAACCTCGGTGCGGCGCTGCCCGGCGCCACGTTCAACAGCCTCACCGGCACCAAGGGGTTCGTCGCCTACCGGCATCTCGGGTGCGCGGCCAACCGGGCGGTGGCTGCCCCGGACACCTCGCTCGTCGACAGCAGCGAGCAGGCGCAGTCACCGGTGCTGGTGCCGGACCCGGAGTGTGTCGGCAAGAAGTCCGATCCGCTGCAGCAGCTGCTCGAGATCGCCAAGGCGCGCGGCGACGAGCTCGCCGGCGGTGTGAACGACGCAGCGGCGAACCCGGCGGTCGTGCGGCACTACGTCGAGGAGCACCGGGCGCAGCTCGCTCCGCAGCCGGCCGGGCAGTTCACGCTGACGAACATCTCGGTGGTCTGGCCGGGTGCGACGACGTGGGCGCTGCCCGCCGTCGTCGGTGGCATCGCGATGGGCACGCCCAACGGAGAGGGCTGGGGCAACCTCAACAACGTCAACGACCGGGTGAAGACCTCACAAGCGACGGACTGTGCGAAGAGCCTGCCGATCGCGCCGGGCTGTAACGGCGTGCCGCCGATCTCCAGCGGGTCGGGCTTCAGCTACACGATCGAGCACGAGTCGAGCCACTTCCTCGGTCTCACCCACCCGCACGACTTCATCGTGGTGGCCAGGGCGACCGGTGCCGGGCAGCAGCCGTGGCACTACTACGGCACCGGGTTCTCCAAGTACGCCGACTTCTCGATGGCTCCGACGACGTATGCGGGTGCGTTCGCGCCGTACAGCGTCCTCGATCAGGACATCATCCAGAAGGGCCACACGGCGGAGTACCTGCGCCAGATGCAGGACTACCTCGCCGACGCCTACGTCCGGGACGGCATGGCGGGACGAGTGCGCCCATCGGGAGCGACACAGCACAAGGTCGACCAGGCGCACAACTGGATGGAGCTCGGCTCGAGCCTGTTCCGGTGTGGCGACTACCTGCACGCGGAGCGGGCGATGCGCAACGCGTCGCTGGCTGCGCAGGGTGTCTTCGGGCCGGTGGTGGCGCCACGCCAGCTGAAGCCGGGCGAGAAGGTGCTGTTCCGCGTGGACCCGCAACCGGTCTACGGGCCGGACGGCAAGCGGGTGGCCGGCTGCACTCCGCCGCGGGCCGCTGCCGCGGCGGGGGACATCGGTGGCATCGGGGCGCCGCTGGCGCCGGCGCTGCCGTTGGGTCTGGCGCTGATGGCCGCGTTCGGTGTGGCAGTGGTCCGCCCGCTGCGGCACCGGGGGCTGCGCCCCGCGCTCGTCTGAGGCGGCCCGACCGCGGGAGGGTGACGACGTGGCTCGATGGGACCCGGAACAGTACGCCCGGTACGCCGACGAACGGTCCCGCCCGTTCCGCGAGCTCGTCGCCCGTGTCGGGGCGGCGGAGCCGCGGCACGTCGTCGATCTCGGCTGTGGCTCGGGTGAGCTGACGGCGTCGCTGCTCGACCGGTGGCCGTCGGCGCGCGTGGTCGGCGTCGACAGCTCAGCGGAGATGGTGGCGGCCGCAGCGACGCACGCGGTCGACGGTCGGCTGTCGTTCGTTCAGGCCGATGCGGCCGCCTGGCGGCCGGACCAGCCGGTCGATGTCGTCGTCAGCAACGCGCTGCTCCAATGGGTGCCGGATCATCTCGACCTGCTGACGACGATCGCCGGGTGGCTCGCCCCGCAGGGGTGGCTCGCGTTCCAGGTGCCGGACAACTTCGACGCGCCGTCGCACACGTTGTTGCGCGACTTGCGCAGCTCGCCCCGGTGGCGGGACCGGCTGGGGGCCGGCGCCGACCGCGGCGCGGCGGTGGAGCGGCCGGAGCGCTATCTGCGCGCGTTGCAGGCCGCGGGTCTGGAGGTCGACGTCTGGCAGACGACTTACCTGCACGTGTTGGTCGGCGAGGACCCGGTGTTGGAGTGGGTGAAGGGGACGGCGCTGCGACCGGTGCTCTCGGTGCTCGACCAGGACGAGCAGCGGCAGTTCCTCGGCGAGTACGGCGCCCAGCTACGGGCGGCCTATCCCGGGACGGAGAACGGCACCGTCTTCCCGTTCCGCCGCACCTTCGCGGTCGGCCACCTCTAGCTCCCGCGACGTCGACGACCTCCGTCGACGCCGTCGGGCTGCTTCACAGCGGCGTCAGTGCTTCTTGCGCCAGTGTGAGCGCGCCGGGATCTTGTCGATGTCGACCCGGTCGACGTACTTCTCCGCGATGCGCGTGACCTCCTCGAGGAGGCCTTCCTCCAACGTGATCGGGCACAGCCCCAGCTCGATGAGCTGGTCGTTGGTGACGAGCAGCTCGTTCTCGGCCGCCTCGTTGCGCGGGTTCTCGACATGGTCGATCTCGACGCCGGTCAGCCGGGAGACGAGCTTGGCGAGATCGATGAGGCGGTGGGTCTCGGTCATCTGGTTGAACACCCGGACCCGGTCGGTGCGGGTCGGCGGGTTCTCGATGGCGAGCTGGATGCAGCGCACAGTGTCCTGGATGTGAATGAACGCTCGCGTCTGGCCGCCGGTGCCGTGGACCGTCAACGGATAACCGATCGCGGCCTGCATCAGGAAGCGGTTGAGCACGGTGCCGTAGTCACCGTCGTAGTCGAACCGGTTGATCAGCCGCTCGTCGGTCGCGGTCTCCGCGGTCTGTGTCCCCCACACGATGCCTTGGTGCAGGTCGGTGACACGCACCTCGTCGTTCTTGTTGTAGTAGGCGAACAGCAGCTGGTCCTGGGTCTTGGTCATGTGGTAGATCGAGCCCGGGTTGGGCGGATAGAGGATCTCCGACTCGACCACGCCGTCGTTGGTGGGGATCTGCACCTGCAGGTATCCCTCGGGGATCTTCACGCCGGCGGTGCCGTAGCCGTAGACACCCATCGTGCCGAGGTGCACGACGTGGGTGTCGACCTCGGCCTCGACGATGGCGGCCAGCAGGTTGTTGGTCGCGTTCAGGTTGTTGTTGACGGTGTAGCGCTTGTGCCACGACGACTTCATCGAGTACGGCGCGGCGCGCTGCTCGGCGAAGTGCACGACAGCCTCGGGTTGCCACTCCTGCAACAGCGTGAGCAGCCGGTGGTAGTGCACGGCGACGTCGAACCGGTCGAAACCGATGTCCTTGCCGGACACCTCACGCCAGGTCCGCAGCCGCACGCCCATCGGCTGGATCGGGGTCAGGGAGGACGCCTCGAGCTCGATGTCAGCGTTTCGGCGCGCGAAGTTGTCGATGATGCGCACGTCGTGGCCTTGTGCCGACAGATGGAGCGCCGTCGGCCAACCGCAGAACCCGTCGCCCCCGAGGATCAGAACCTTCACCGGTTCACCCTTCGCCGACCTCGCCGGCGGAGCCGGCCTGCGGAGGGAGCGTACCCAGGGCCGAACGCGCCGATTTGTCCGGCTGGTGCCGTCGCTGCCACAGGGGAGCGGACATCACCGCCAGCACGGTCAGCTCGGCGAGCACGGTCACGAGCCGGGAGGTCACGGCCGCCGCTTGCAGCTGGGCACGGGGATAGAGGCCGTGGAGCATC
The DNA here is from genome assembly GCA_035776655.1 of Mycobacteriales bacterium. Taxonomy (GTDB): domain Bacteria; phylum Actinomycetota; class Actinomycetes; order JAFAQI01; family JAFAQI01; genus DASTWK01. The sequence continues at coordinate 66,770 of DASTWK010000017.1, forward strand.
CACACATAGACCACCTCGCGGACACCGACTCCGCCGGGAGCGAAGACGACGACGAGCCCGGCCGCCCACGCGACGCACGCCGCGCCGGCGACGTACAACGGGTAGGTCGGGTGCCGGATTCCGGAGACGGCGACCTGGGTGAGGATCGACGCGAAGCCATAGGCGACGAAGCCGGCGAAGTAGATGCCCGAGGTCCGGACGACGCCGGTACGGGTGACGCGGGTACGCCGTTCCAGCCAGCGTGAGCCGAGGACAGGAAGGCCCGCCATCAGCACGAGCGGCAGCCATTGCGGGCTGTGCACGGTCATCCAGAGCGCTGCGGCTCCCAGCGCCGTGGTCAGCACCGTCACGTTCTCCGCGGCCACCGACGCCGCCTTGTCCCGGATGCGGCCGTGGACGGTGGAGGCACGCGCCACCGGAGCCCAGATCCCGCCGGGCAGGTAGCGCGCGACCTGCGTCTGACACCACGCTCGCACCGGACCCGCCGACACCCGTTCCGTGATCAGCGTCGACCATCCGGTCGCCAGCGCCACCCACCACGCGAGCGCGGCCGCGTAAGCCGCGAGCAGCGGTGCCACGCGGATGGCGGCAAGGTCCACCCGCTGGGAGGCGCGGTACCCGATGTAGCCGACCAGGACCAGCGCCAGCGGCAGGTAGACCACCCGCAGGACGGCGATGACGCGGGGCAGCCGTTGCTGCACGACGGTCAGCCGGGCGCTGCCCGCCTGCCACAGCTGATGCCCGCGGACGAGCAGCACGTGGGCCCGCCCCGGCGGGTCGAGCCTTCGGTCGGGGTCAGCGGCCTGCTGCCCCGACTCCTCGCTCAACGCCCCTGGTGCGCGACGCGCCGTGCGCGCGTCCACTCGCGAAGCCACGTCTTGAGGATCACACGCGCGTATCTGCCGGCGTACAGAGCGTTGTGGCCCTTCTTGCTCTCGCCGGCGAGCCGCTTGTGCATCGTGATGGCCCGCTCCGTGACGCGGTAGCCGCGAAAGATCGCGCCGATGAGCAGCTCTGAGGTCTGGTATTGCACCTGCACCTGCGGGACCGACTGGGTCAGCTCGACCCGCATCGCCCGGAAGCCGCTCGAGGTGTCGGTGACCCGCGTCCCGGTCAGCAGGCTGACCAGCCGCGCGAAGAAGGTGACGCCGGCATGTCGCACCGCGTCGTCGGTCTCGGCGGTGCCGAGGACCCGTGAGCCGATGACGAAATCGGCCTGGTCGCGGACCAGTGGCTCGAGCACGACCGGGATCTCCGCCGGATCCCACTGCAGGTCCGCGTCGAGCGTGACGACGTACTGCGCGCCGAACTCGGCCGCGAGCTGGTAACCCAGCCTCAGCGCGACACCGTGCCCGCAGTTGCGTTCCAGCCGGGCGAGGTGCACGCCCTCGTGCTGTTGGACGACTTCCGCCGTGCCGTCGGTGCTGCCGTCGTCGATGACGAGCGTGTCGATCTGCAGGCCGCAGGCCGTCGCCGGGATCGCGTCCAGCACCGCCCCGACGCTGTCACGCTCGTCGAGTGCCGCGATCAGCGCAACCACGGGGGCGAACTTGAGGTCGGTGTTCTCGGCGCAGAACCGCTCGAGCGCTGCCGCGCGGACCGCCTGGATGTATGGGCGGTCCTTGCGGTTGGTGGAGCTCACCCGGTTACCCTACGGTTCGTGACCACCGGGGCTCCGGGCGCAGCGGTCGAGAGCCTCGTAGGCGCCACTGTCGATCCTCCGCGGGAGGCCTCCCGCGCTCGCTGGTTGCCGGCCGCGGTCGCCGGGGTGCTGGTGGTCAGCATCGCACTGCGGTTCCTCAGCCGGCCGCCGCTGTGGCTGGACGAGGCGCAGACGGTCGAGATCGCGCGACGGTCGTTGCCGCATCTGGTCGCGGCCTTGCGACACGACGGTGCCCCGCCGCTCTACTACCTGTTGCTGCACGGCTGGATGAGTGTGGCCGGCACCAGCACGTTCGCCATCCGTGCCTTGTCCGGGATCTTCGCGGTGGCTTCGCTGCCCGTGATGTGGTTCGTGGCCCGACGGTTCCGGCCGCCGGGCAGCGCATCGCCGTGGCCCGCCGTCCTGCTGCTGGCGACCTGCCCCTTCGCCGTCCGCTACGCCACCGAGGCGCGGATGTACGCCCTGGTGCTGCTGCTCGTCCTGCTCGGCCTGTTCCTCTTCGAACGCGCGTGGTCGACCGGCAGTCGGTGGGCGATGGCTGCTGCTGCGGTCGTCACCGGTGCGCTCCTTCTCACGCAGTACTGGGCGATGTTCTTGATCGCGGTCGTGGGGTTGGGTGCGGTCGGTTGCCTGCTGCGAGGAGACCGCCGTGGCTGGCGCGTGGTCGTTCCGCTGGCCGTCGGCTGCCTCGCCTTCGTCCCGTGGTTGCCGACGTTCGCCTACCAGAGCGCCCACACCGGAGCGCCGTGGGGCGCACCGCCGGGCCTCGAGACCCCGCTCCTGACTCTGCGCGACTGGTCCGGTGGGTGGCTGTCCGGCCCGTTGCTCGGCGTGGCCTACTACCTGCTGATCGCCGTCGCCCTGGCCGGACACCCGACGTTCGACGGCAGCGGCATCACGTTCCGCCGGCCGTTGCGGCGCCCCGCGCTGCTGCTGATCGGGCTCGCGGTCGCGACGCTGTACGTCGGGGTCGTGGCCAGCGTCGTCGCCTCCAGCGCCTACGCGTCGCGCTACAGCACGATCGTTCTCGCGCCGGCGCTGCTCGTGGTCGCCTTCGGCCTGGCGGTGCTCCCGGGCCGGGCCCGCACGGTTGCGCTGTGCGTCGTCTGCGCCCTGGGCCTGGCCGGGTCTGCCTGGTTGCCGGCGAAGCTGCGCACTCAGGCGGGACAGGTCGCGGCCCTGCTGCAGGCTGCCGGGCCGCACGACCTCGTCGTGTTCTGCCCGGACCAGCTCGGTCCGGCCGTGCACCGGCTGGCGCCGGATGCCGGGACGCAGGTCGTCTACCCGACGTTCGGCTCGGCGGCGATGGTCGACTGGGTGGACTACGAGAAACGCAACAAGAGCGCCGACCCGATCGCGTTCGCGCGGCAGGCGCTGCAGCGTGCGTCCGGTCGGCCGATCTGGCTCGTCTATCGCACCGGCTACCCGACGCTGGCAGGTGCGTGCACGTCTCTCGTCACCTCGTTCACGGTCGCGCGCGGACGTCCGGAGGACGAGCTCGCTCCCCACGGCGCCTTCGAGAAGTACACGGTCGCGCGCTTTCCGGCGGCCGCGCCGCCTGCTGGTTGAGCAGGGCAGGTCGAGAGCACGGTCCAGCGGGCCCCCGGCGTCCCGACCGACCCCCGCAGTCGGTACGCCGCGGCGACCGCGGCCGGCAGTCGAGGTGCTCCGCCCTCCTGGAACACCGTGCCGCGCGGCGCGGCGACGATGCCGACGTTCTCCAGATGGTCATGCAGCTCCCACGCGACCAGCGGCACCTGGAATGGCTGCGTCGTCACATGGCCGCACTGCCGGATCTCGTCGCGCCCTCCGGCGAGGGTGATGGCTGGCCCGAGCGTCGACTGCAGCCGGGCGAAGTCGCGGCCGATGCTGATGCCTGCGCGCACCTGTCGCTGCGTCGTGTGCAGCCGCGGCGCGACGAGCGCGACCAGCGCCACCGCCGTCACGGCGCTGACGACGACCGGGAGGGACGGTGACGGCCGCCGACGTACCACTGCCCGCACCAGATCGGCGACGAAGACCCCGACCGCCACCACCGCGAGCCCCACGCCCGGGAGCAGATAGCGGGGAGCCCCGGTTGCGAAGCGGCCCTGGGCCAGCACCGCGTCGATGACCAACCAGCCGAAGGCGCCGGCACACAGCCATGCGGAGGGGGTGAGCCGGCGGCCGCGGAGTGAGGTGACGATCGCCCAGGCGGAGGCGGCCAGGAAGAGCACCAGCACCGGCCCCGACATCAGATGCCAGGTCTCCCGCACGGTTGCGATCCCGGGGTTCCGGGTCAGCAACGGCCCACCTTGGCTCGTGTGCTGAGCGGCCCCCGCCGAACGCGACAGCTGATGGGCTCCGAACAGGTCGATGACGAACCACGACGCGGGCACGATCACGGCAAGCGCCAGTGCCGACGAACGGCGCCACAGCGGGCCGGATCGCGCCGACCAGACGCAGTAACCGAACAGGAACGGCCACGCCTCCGGGCGGAGCAGCCCGGCGACGACGAGCCAGCCCAGCGCGGCTCGACGGCGACGCGAGAGCAGGCTGTCCACCGCGGCGAGCACACCGGCGGCGGCGAACGGTTCGGACATGCCGCGCATGAACAGGTAGCCCAGGTATTCATCGGAGATCGCGAGGGCGATGACGGCGATCACTCCCGCTCCGATGCCGGCGAGCCGACGCGCGACGCGGAAGGCCAGCACCAGTGACAGCAGCGTTGCCGCCCGAGCGACGAGCAGCCACAGCACGGGTGCCGCGGCGGATCCCGTCAGCGCGAAGATCGTGTCCAAAGCGATCGGGAGCGGCTTGACCGCGGTGGCCGCGGCGCGGGTGTCGAGGTCGAGATGAAGGATCTCCCGCCCCCAGATCAGCCAGGACCACGGGTCATAGGCGACGCTGCGGGGGAGGAGCACCAGCGACACTCCGGCGAGCACCAGACACACGGCGACGACGCCCGCGAGCCCTCGACGGCGTGGACCGCCGGCGAGCTCCGGCTGCGGCCCGCTGTGGCTGGTCTCTGCCGCCGGCTCGACCACGTGCGGAGGGCGGATCAACGGGCGCTCACCACGGAACCTTACGATGGCCGTTACCCGCCCAATCCGGACACGCTCGCCGGGGCGGCGTTCGAACACGTGCCCTCGAGACCGCACGAACCGAAGGAGACCGGTGTCCTGGTCAGGCAACCCGCACGTGGTCGTCATCGGTGCCGGTCCGGCCGGGCTGACCGCCGCCTACACGCTCACGAAGGCCGGCGAGCCGGTCACGGTCGTCGAAGCCGACGACGTCGTCGGCGGCATCAGCCGCACGGTGGAGCGCGACGGGTGGCGGTTCGACATCGGTGGGCACCGGTTCTTCACGAAGGTGCCCGTCGTCGAAGACCTCTGGCACGAGATCCTGCCGGACGCCGATTTCCTCGTGCGGCCGCGGATGAGCCGGATCTACTACGACAACAAGCTCTTCGACTACCCGCTGCGGGCCGCGAACGCCTTGCGCAACCTCGGCGTCCTCGAAGCGATCCGCTGCGTGGCGTCGTACCTGTGGGTGCGCATCCGCCCGCCGAAGAACCAGCAGACCCTCGAGGGCTGGGTGGCGGCCCGGTTCGGCTGGCGGCTCTACCGGACCTTCTTCAAGACCTACAACGAGAAGGTCTGGGGCGTTCCCGCCAGTGAGATCGCGGCCGACTGGGCTGCGCAGCGCATCAAGAACCTGTCCCTGTTCGGCGCGGTGATCAACTCGATCCTGCCCAAGCGGAACCAGACGGACATCACCAGCTTGATCGAGGAGTTCCAGTACCCCAAGCTCGGTCCCGGGATGATGTGGGAGCGCTGCCGCGATCTCGTCGCCGCCGGTGGGGGAGACGTCGTGATGGGTTCGCCCGTCACGGCGATCCGGCGCAGCACGGCCGGCGCGATCGCGGTCGTGGCCGCGCGCGGCGGGGTCCAGGTCTCCATCCCGACCAGCGCGGTGATCAGCTCGATGCCGCTGCCGGAGCTCGTGCTCGCCATGGACCCGCCCGCACCGGCCGAGGTGCAGATGGCGGCTCGACGGCTGTCGCACCGCGACTTCCTCACCGTCGCTCTGGTGGTGCCGGAGTCCGCCAGCTTCCCGGACAACTGGATCTACATCCACGCACCGGACGTGAAGGTGGGCCGCATCCAGAACTTCGGGTCGTGGTCGCCGTACCTCGTCAAGGACGGACGCACGTGCCTCGGGCTCGAGTACTTCGTGTTCGAAGGTGACGATCTCTGGGCGGCGCCGGACGAGGAGCTGATCGAGCTGGCGAAGCGCGAGCTCGTCGCGTTGGGCCTGGTCGGCGAGGGCCAGTGCGAGGCTGGTTACGTCGTCCGCATGCCGAAGGCCTATCCGGTGTACGACCACGGCTACCAGGACGCGGTGGAGGTCATCCGTCGCTGGCTGTCCGACGCGGTCCCCAACGTCTATCCGGTGGGACGCAACGGCATGCACAAGTACAACAACCAGGACCACTCGATGCTGACCGCGTTGCTGTCGGTCGACAACCTCCTGAACGACGCCGGTCACGACGTCTGGTCCGTGAACGTCGAATCCGACTACCACGAGGAAGCATCGCTGTCGCAACCGCGCGGTGACGGGGGCAGCAGCGGCGGCACCGGCCGGGACGCGCCCGTGCTCCCTACCCGTGCGGTGCTGGCAGAAGAGGGCGCGAGCTGACCGAAGCGGCGAGGACCGGTCGCTCGGCGCTGGCAACGGCGACGGCGAGCAGGCCCAGCGGCAGTGTGTAGTGGTTGAAGAACGTCTGCTTGTTCGCCAGGTCGAACGCCCACAGAACGATCGCGCAGGCGAGGGCGAGGCCCGACGGCGTACGCGGCACCCGCCACAACACCAGGCCATAGGCGCCCGCCAGGAACGCCGCCGCGAGCCAGAATCCGACGTGCAGGTCGTAGCGAAGCAGCAGGCTCGGCAGGTTCAGTGCGCGCGGCTCGAGCTGCAACGCCAGGTTGGCATGCACCGCGTCGTGCCACAGGTCGCCAGGGCCGGCGGCGAACCACGGCAGCACGACCGCGGCCGCGGCGGCGAGTGAGACGGCGGTACGGCGCAGGCCGAACGACGGCCAGATCGCGAACACCGGCAGCAGCAGGACGATGTGTTGCTTGCACGCCAACGCCACGGCCAGCGCGATGACGGCGACGGCCGGTCGCTCGTCGAGCAACGCGAGGACGACGATCGCCAGTGCGGCCAGGAGGAGCGGTTCCGTCCAGGACCGGTTGATCAGCAGGACCCATCCAGGCAACCCGAGGAGCAGCGCGGACACCGCTGGTGCGGCCCGATGCTCCATCCGCCGGACGACCACCGCGGCCAGGACCGCGGCAGTGAGCAGTCCGAACCGGACGTCTCCGACCAGCCAACGAAACGGCGCGAGCAGCAAGGTCGAGCCCGGCAGATAGGGGTAGACGGCCTGCAAGCCGGTGCTGCCGGACCAGTGCTGCCGATACATGTCGTCCCCGTGCAGCAGCCCGCTGCTGGACTGCTGCAGTAGGTCCCACACGTCGATGCCGGGATCCCTGATCAGCACGACCGTGACCACACCGGTGGCGATCGCCAGTGCGACGAGCGACAGCCAGCAAGCCCGCTGCCACCGATGCGGTGCCAGCAACGAGGCGGCGGCCGCGACCGCAGTCGCGACACCGAGCGCCGAGACGATGTGCAGGTCCGTGCCGTGCAGGTAGAGGAACGGGTGCGTCGGGTTCACCACCGCCTCGACCACGACCAGCACCGCCGGCGCTGCGAGCAACGCGCGGTCGGGACGGGCAAGAGGTCGGCCGAGTGCCACTGCGGCGACCAGAACCACGAAGCCCGCGAGCAGACAGCTGACAGCCGCCGACGAGTAGTAGCCGGCATGGGACGCATCAGCAATGGCGAGCAGGCACCACGCGAGCAGCACGCCGCCCGAGCTCAGCTTGCCGCCGACTGTCGGCGCCCCGGACCGGCGTGCGGCGAAGTTGGCGGTTCGTCGCCCCAGTCCCGACATCAAGGGATCGGCGTCCGTGCTCACGCTTCCTGGTCGAGCCCGGCGTCACGGGTGCGGGCGTGACTGGCGCCGGGCTGCTCCACGGGCTCGACGCTACTGGGTGGCGCGCCGAGACTGCTGGCAGCAGATGGTCGGCTGCCGAGCAGACTTGCAAATCAACTTATAACTTTGCTACTCTTCAGGCACTAGGTAGTTCGCCGATCGCTGGCCGGTCGGCGTCAGCGCACAGGAGGTGCTGCATGTTGCTCGAGAGGGTCGACCCGTTCCTGGCCGAATTCGATCGGCTGACCCAGCGCGCCTTCGGCGGCGTGGACGGCATCGGCATGCCGATGGACGTCATCCGTCGCGCCGACGAACTGGTCGTCACCGTGGACCTGCCGGGCGTCGCGAGCGACAAGATGAGCTTGACCGTGGAGAATCACGTGCTCACGATCGCCGCAGAACGCCGTGGTGGCTACGGCGACGGCGACCAGCTGCTCGCGCAGGAGCGATTCGACGGGACCATCAGCCGCCGGCTGCGCGTGCCGGACTGGGTCGATGCCGAGGCTGTCACCGCCGATTACGTCGACGGCGTGCTGACCGTGCATCTCCCGCTCGCGGAGAAGGCGAAGCCGCGCCGGATCGAGGTCAGCGTCGGCAAGGCGCAGCAGGCCCAGATCGAGAGCTGAACCCGAGCGTCGTGAGAGCGGCGGCTGCACCCGAGCGCCGCTCTCACGACACGTTTCGAATGGCGGATGTGGTGCTGTCTCCACTCGACGATCCGACCCGTCCGATCTTCACGGTCGGACAGGTCGCGGACATGCTCGACGTACAGCAGGCATTTCTCCGCCGACTCGAGTCGCACGATCTCGTGACGCCGGGCCGGTCGGAGGGCAACCAGCGGCGCTACAGCCGAGTCGACATCGACCGAGTGACGCAGATCTGCGGCCTGATCGATGAGGGCCTCACCCTCGCCGGCGTCACCCGAGTTCTGCAGCTGCAGGCGGAGGTCGCGGAGCTGAAGGCCGAGCTCGCCGAAGCGCGCCGCCAAGCCCGGACACGTCAGCGCTGACCGAGTCGCCCGGCTCGAACCTCGCGGTTGCGACGCAGGCGCAGGCGGACAGGTGTTGCGTCTGCCACGTCTAGCCACTTGCCGGACCGTAGCGGTGTCGCTGCCGCGTGGGCTCAGCTGCTTCTGTCGGACTTTCGCGTCGTGAGGTAGCGCTGCAGGGTGTCGAGCCGGTTGTCCCAGTCGTTGGCGAGTGCGGCGAGGAACTGCTGGGCGAGCTGCACGGGGGCGGACTGCAGCCGGTAGCGCACTCGTCGGCGTTCACCTGGCTCGCGCGCCACGAGGCCGGCGTCGGTCAGCAGCGTGAGGTGCTTGGCGATGCCCTGACGGGTGATAGGCAGTCGAGCGGCGAGGTCGGTCACTGTCGAGGGGCCGTCGGTGGCCAGCGCGGCGAGGATCGCGCGGCGGGTTGGGTCGGCGAGGGCAACGAAGACCTGCTCGGCGACAGCCTCGACATCAGCCGCCATCGAGATGTTCCACCAACTCGGTCAGCTCTCGCGCCCAGCCCTCCTTGTGGGAGTCGTAGGTCTGCTGCCTGGTGTCGAGCGGCAGCTGCGCGAAGCCGGTTTCGACGACCCGGAGCCGGGTGCCGTCGCCATCGGGTTGCAGTGTGAATTCGACGTAGGTGCGACGCGGGTCGTCGTCGGGCAGGTCGGGCAGCCGCCACGTGTAGGCGAACACTGTGGGTTCCTCGACGCGCTCGATGCGCATGTCGACAGTCAGGCCACCGGCGAAGGTCATGGCGGCTGCACCGCCGGGGCGTAAGTCGATGTTGGCCCGCTCACCGAACCAGGCGCTCAGGCCGTCGGAGGTCGTCAGCGCTTGCCATACCTCCTGTGGGGTGCAGGTGAGGGTCACCGTGCGCTCGATTCGGTTGGGAAATGCCATGACTCCTCCTCGAGCGGAGTGACAACCAGCGCGGGCAGACGCTCGCCCACCAGAGACGGCTCAGTGACGGCCGACCGTCGTCACCCGGCAACAAGATCAGCGATTCTCCTCGGCGGCCCGACGGGCGAGGTCTCGCGGGCTGCGGTTGGGGGCGCCGGGCCCGCCCTCGGCCAGTTCGCGCAGGCTGGTGCCGATGAAGTGATTCCAGCTGCGGCTGCACATCTCCTTGCATTCCAGCTCGTCGTTGAGGCCACGGTGTTCGAAGGTGAGTTCGCACGAGCCGTGGTCGAGCGGAGTGATCGTGAATGTTGGCTGAGTCCCCACCCAGTCCTCCAGGAAGGTGCACTGGATGACGGTCCAGCGGACGGTCGTCGGACGCGCCGTTTCCTCGACGCGGATCAGCAGAGGCGGCTCTCCCGCGACCATGGGGAAGCGCAGCTCTCCACCGGTCAGTCCCGAACCCGACACCGGGCTCCACCATGCTGCGAGCGCCTCTGGATTCGTGACTTGGTCGTACACGACATCGGCGGGCGCGTGCACGCGGACAGTCGTGCGGTAGTCCGTGCTCGTACTGGTCATGGCCGCCTCCCCAGGGTGACTGTGGCAACTGTTCGGTTGCAACACTAAGGCAATCGCCTGGTTGCGTCAAGCACGGAAGTTCGCCGGCGCCCCCGTCGTGCACCCGTTGCTCCAGGAGATCTGCGGCGGCACGCTGCCGCCCGAGCCCGAGCCCGAGCCCGAGCCCGAGCCCGAGCCCGAGCCGAGCAAGAGCCCGAGCCGAGCCCGAGCCCGAGCGCAAGCCGCTGGCGATCATCGACTCCTGGGCCGGAGAATCGGCACGACGCGACCGGACGGGGGGCCAGGCATGCGCATTGCGGTGGTCGGTGGAAGCGCGGCCGGAATGTTCACGGCACTGCTGCTCGCGCGGGACGGACACGACGTCGTCGTCGTCGATCGCGATGACGTCTCGCCGTCGAGCGACGTCGACGAGGCCGCCGCGAGCGCTTTCCGCGCGGCCGCGCCGCAGATCGTGCAGCCGCACGGCATCTTGTCGCTGTGCCGCGAGCTGATGCGCGAATGGCTGCCCGACGTCTACAAGCGCAGCATCCGGGCCGGCATCGCCGAGGCCCCCCTCGCGGAGCAGCTGCCCCCGACGCTGCCGCGTGAGAACCGTGAAGGGGACGAGCGCCTCACGGCGATCCGCACCCGGCGGTCGACGTTCGACTGGGTGCTTCGCCAGGTGGCTGCGGAGCAACCCGACGTCCGGATACTGCGTTCCAGCGTTCGCCAGCTCGTCTCCGAAGCCGATCTCGGCGGCGTACCGCGCATCACCGGCGTCGCCACTGACGACGGGCCGATCGCCGCCGACCTCGTCGTCGACGCAAGCGGGCGGCGCGGGCAAATCGACGGCTGGCTGGACACGCTGCACGCCCGGCCGGCGCCGCTCGAACAGGCGGAGTGTGGGCTCGCCTACTACAGCCGGCACTACGTGCTGACGACGTACGACGGGTTGCCCGCCCCGGCGACGAGCCGTGTGGTCGCCGAGCTGCCCGAGTTCACGGCCGGGTTGTGGGGCGGTGACAACGGCACGATGCAGATGGCGATCTGCCCGCTCGTCGAGGACAAGCGCTTCCGCACGGTCACTGATGTCGACGTCTACACGAACGTGCTGCGACGCATCGGGCCGCTGGCGCCCTGGCTCGACGTCCTCCAACCGATCACCGACATCTATGCGATGGGCGGGCTGCACAACACCCTGCGACGGTTGGTCGACGACCAAGGACCGATCATCGCGGGCTTGGTCGGTGTCGGTGACATCGTCTGCTGCACCAACCCGACGCTCGGCCGCGGGCTGAGCCTCGCCCTGCAGAACGCCGTCGATCTCGTCGACGCCGTCCGCGAGACCGGCGGAGACCCGGCCGCTGTGGTCTCGACGTTCGATGACCGCGTCACGGCCCACGTCGAGCCGTTCTTCCGGGACCAGGCCCGGACCGACGCCGCCCGGCTCGCGGCGTTGCGCGCCAACCACGCCGGTGCATCGCTCCCGACCCCGCCGGTGGACCCGGGCCGCGTCACGTTCGCCGAACTGCGCGCCGCCGCGGCCTGGGACGCCGACGTCTTCCGCGCCTGCTTCTCCCTCATGGGCATGCTGGTCCGGCCCGACGACGTCTACACCGACCCGCAGGTCGTTGAACGGGCTCGCGCCGTTCTGCGTGATGCTCCGCCGGCCGCGATGGTTGCCGGCCCGAGTCACGAGCAACTGACAGAGACCCTGTCCGCCGTCGGCTGAACGCTTCTACGAGATGCGGTGCGCCGCCAGGGACTCGAACCCCGAACCCGCGGATTAAGAGCCGCCTTCATGACCTGCCGGACGATGATGGTCAGTAGCACACGGTTGTATTTCTGCAGGTCAATGCCATTGACAGGGTCGGTTCATGTCGTCGGGGGATGACTCGTGACGGCGCGTCCGCGACGCGGTGTTCCCAATGTGTTCCCACAGCCACCCCCAGCCGCCGCCCGCGATGCTTCAGGATGATCCGCTTGCGCGGCGGCTCTAACTGGCACGGATGTATTGGCGGAGTGCGTCGCGGATGACCTCGGAGACGCTGACGCCGTCCTTCGCCGCGCGCAGCAACAGGTCGCGTTTGAGCTCGGGGTCGAGCCGCACCGACTCGACCGACGCCGGCGCAGACCCGAGGGCCGGCCGGCCCTGTCGCCGTCGAAGCAGGTCGTCCGGGTCGTAACCGTGCTCGGCCTCGTCGGCGAGCGCCTCGACGTCTGCGTCGGTCATCTCGTTGCCGGGCTTGCTCATCACGATCCACCCTTCGGCAGCAGGCGTCGGTACTTCGGTCGCATAGGCATGGCATGGATCACCGCCGGCCCCTGCGGCCGGTCCATGACGGCGAACTCGAGCAGGTTGCCAGCACGATCAGGACCGAGCACCAGGAACCGCAGCGGATCATCGCCCACCTCCTCCACCGCAAGCGCCTGCTCCACCGCGTGCAGAGCGTCCTCCGTGATGATCCCGTGTCGGCACGCCGACGCCAGGACCTGCACCTCACTATTCGTACTACGAAAAGGCCGGCACGGCAACGGCCTCGGCCAGTGCCGCGACAGCTGACGTCATCACGGGCTTTGCGGTTCGTAGACTGCATGCGCTGTGGCTGAAGCCCCGACCTGGATCGTGCTGGCACGTGACGTCAGCGACTCGGTCACCATTCACGGTCAGCGCCGCACGGTCCTGGCGGCTGCTCTCGACGTCGACACCGGCTTGATCGTGAACGTGCTGCCTGGCACGTCGGTCGACAGCGTGCTGCCACGAGCGCTCAAGGCGGCGCTGGTAAGCCCAGCCGCTCCGTTGCCCAAGGCTGTCCCCAATCGCATCGTCGCTCCGCCGGAGCTGCTTCAGGACGTCACAGCAGCCGCGGCCGGCTTGAGCAAACTCGCCAACACCGAGGTGATCGAAGGCGAGCAGATGCACGAGGCCGAAGAGATCTTGGACAGTCTCGTCGGCCACATGGAAGGGCGTGCGCAGCCGGATGACCCGCCATCGGTGCAGGACTGGCGACAGCTCTACGGCGAACTCGCGGCGTTCACCGAGGCAGCGCCGTGGAAACGGTGGACCGACAGCGACTGGTTCCCCGCAAGGCTCGAACTCGACGGCCACGTCGCCGAGCTCGACTGCCTGGTGCTGGGAAACGCCGGCGTCCAGCACGGGTTCAACGCGATCCCCGACGCCAACGACCTACTGAAGGCAAGCACGAGCGGCGGCAAGAACACGCTCGAGCATCTCGACGAGGCGCTGATCGTGCACCTGGATCCGTGGCGGGAGACACACGGACTGAACGCCGACAAAGCCCGTCGGTACGGCTGGCCGAGCGAGGCGCGGTTCGTGCCGAGCCTGCTCACCGTCCGCGACCGCCAACCCGCCGACCTCAGCCGCACCGACGCTCGACTACTCGCCCTCGCCATTCGCGGCGTGCTCAGCCAAGACAACCGACGCCTCGTCCCGGCAGACACCCGAGCACTCACCGGGGAATTCACGTTCGAAGACGGAGCGGTAGGGCGCTACCGCATCGACCGCCCCTAATCCGCTGGTCCTGCCTGTAGCCTGGCCACTCGCGACTTCGACGCGCTCCTGTGCACGTCGGGGTCGGCTAGGTTGATCGGGTCGTTGGCGTAGGTACAGGTGTCGCCACTGAGTGGGGCCCGTTTGGTTGCTGAGGTCGCTACGGTCAGCCAGAGCGGACCAGCGAGCTAGCCGAATCCAACAAGCGGAATCTCCGGGAAACCCAGGACGATTCACATTCAGACTTGATTCGAGCCTGACGTTGAACGGTCGTCGTGCGGCGAGTCCGAAGGGGGAGGCGAGGCTCTCGTGGCGCGCAACACGTTGAACGCGGCCGTCCCAAAGATTCCACTTGCGATCAGACCTGCGATTCCCTGAACAAGACTTATGTGGACCACTCCGAGCAAATCCAGGACCACGACGGTGGGCCCAGCCAGTGAGATCAGAACGAACTGCGTGACTAATTCAGGCCTCACGCGCGGACGGGACGACTTTGGCGCGGGTCGCATGTGGTGACGGCGTATCGCGACACTCACGGGGACCGCCAGCCCGCCGATCACGATGAGAGTGACCAGCGTCGCAGTCACAGGCCCGAACCAGGCGGCGCGAAAACACCAAGTGCACAGCCGCCGATAGCGATCGTGACTTCACCGCCTGGGAAAGCCCACGCTGCCGCACCATACGACTCTGTGGTCGCGAGGCCCCCCGCGCTGCAATGAATGGCCGCTTCTGCGATGCCTATCCAGAAACTGCGACTTGTTGGGAGTGTCAGATTCTTTGCGTAAGCGGTCGTGACGGCCATTAGTTCATTGCCTCGCTGATCCGCTCCCCGTAGTGCGTGCTCAACGTGTTCAGGATGCTCTTCCAACCGTTGATCTTGCCAGTGAGGTTCTCGCGGTTCTTCCGCCTCTGCGTTGCCACGAGGTAGAGCACCTTCAGCGCGGCGGTTTCGGTCGGGAAGTGCCCGCGATGCCGAACGGCTCGTCGGAACCTTGCGTTGAGCGACTCGATCGCGTTGGTCGTGTAGACGATCGCACGGAGCTCTTTGGGGAACTCGAGGAACGGCACGAACTCCGCCCAGGCGTTCTCCCACGACTTGATCATCGCCGGGTAGGTATCGCGCCAGGTCAACGCGAAGTCAGCAAACAAGCTCTCCGCCGCAGCGGCGGTCGGCGCGGTGTAGATCGCGCGCATCTGCTTGGTGATGGCCTGCCAGTGTTTCTTCGACGCATACCGCAGGCTGTTGCGCACCAGGTGCACGACGCAGGTCTGCACCGTTGCCTGCGGCCAGGTGACTCGGATCGCGTCCGGCAGTCCTTTCAGCCCGTCGCAGCAGACGATCAACGCGTCGGCGACGCCACGGTTGCGCAGCTCGGTGAGCATCGTCATCCACTGCTTGGCGCCTTCGCCGCCGGTCGGGCCGAGCCACAGGCCCAGCACGTCACGCTCACCGTCGAGATTCACACCGATCGCAACGTAAACGGGACGGTTGGCGACCTGCGCGTCGCGCACTTTCACGACGATCGCGTCGATCAGAAGCACCGGGTAGATCTTGTCCAGCGGCCGGTTCTGCCAGGCCACCAGATCTTCGACGACAGCGTCGGTGATCTTCGAGATCGTGTCGCGGGAGACGTCGGTGTCATACATCTCTAATAGGTGCGACTGGATCTCGCCGGTGGTCAGCCCCTTCGCATACAGGCTGATGACGTTGCCGGCCAGCCCGTCGAGGCGTCGGCTGTACTTGGGCACGGACGCAGGCTCGAACGTTCCGTTGCGGTCACGGGGTATGCGTAGGTCGACCTCGCCGATTTCGGTGGCGATCGTCTTCGGATAGGAGCCGTTGCGGCTGTTTCCGGAATTGCGACCACTGG
>DASTWK010000018.1:0-2119 GCA_035776655.1 Mycobacteriales bacterium
CACAGACCGACGCGGCCGTTGCTCCACCCGCGCTCGCGGGAGTGCGCCCAGCGCACGAGCTCGGCGCCGTCCTTCTGCTCGCGGGCGCCGAAGGAGTCCCAGCTGCCCTCCGAGGAGCCGGTACCGCGCACGTCCGCGACGACCTGGACGTAGCCGTGCTCGACGAGGAAGTCGTTGCGGAACCCGAGCTGCGGGGCCGACTTGTTGTAGGGCGTCTGGGTCAGGATCACCGGGAACCGCCCCGGCGCGGGGGAGCCGTCGTCGCGCGCGGGCCGGTAGACGTTGACCCGCAGGACCGTGCCGTCGGACATCGTCACCGGCACGTCCTCGGTCACGTGCACGCCGTACGTCGCGGCGCGCGGCTGCCAGCCGGAGGGAGCGGCGCCGACCGTCAGGGTGGCCGCCCCGGCCCGGGTGTCCGATCCGGTCGCGGCCGCGGCACCGGGGACCGACCCGACGGCGGGCGAGACGGCGGCGAGCATCGCCGAGGTGGCGGCGAGAGCGGTCAGACGGCGCACGGGATCTCCCTCGTGGTCGGGTGCTTGCCCTGACCAACGAGTGACCCGCCGCCGGGTTACCCCGATTCGTCTGCGCAAACCACGCTGGAAACAGACGAAACTGCGCAGACGAATCGGGGTGTCAGGCCGGGGTGGCGCGGCCGAGCAGGTGCGGAGCGCCCTTCTTCGGGTCCGTGAGCGAGAACGCGTAGCCGTCGCCGGTGCGGTGCGAGCCGAACGCCACCGTGCCCGGCAGCAGGATCGGCTTCTTGAAGGCCACCTCGACGCTCACCGCGTCGGGCAGCCGTCCCTCGAGGGCAGCGATGCAGCGGGCCTTGCTCCACATGCCGTGTGCGATCTGGCGCGGGAACCCGAAGGCCTTCGCGGTGAGGGGGTAGAGGTGGATCGGGTTGTGGTCCCCGGACACGGCGGCGTAGCGGCGGCCGAGGTCGCCCGGCAGCTGCCAGGTGGTCGCCGAGGGCGGGACCTCCTCGAAGGTGCGCCCGGTGCCGACGGCGTCCCGGTCGCCCCCGCCGAGGCGCAGCAGCGTCGAGGTGGACTGCCAGACCAGCTCGCCGGCGCTGTGCACGTCCACGACGATGTCGAACGTGCGGCCCTTGGGGTGCGCCCGCAGGTTGTCGGGACGCGCCGTGACCTGGAGCCGCTCGTCGGGGCTGATCGCCCGGTGCTGGGTGATCGCGTTCTCCAGGTGCACCGTGCCGATCGCGGGGAACGGGAACGAGCTGTCGGTCATGATCTGCATGTGCAGCCCGAAGGCCAGCATGTGGGGATAGGTGATCGGCAGCGCCTCCTTGACCGGGAAGCCGCAGACCTCGGAGTACGCCGCGACGTGCGCGCGGTCGACGCTGACGTCGTGCCGGGTCAGGGTCAGGTCGGGCAGCGCCCCGCCGGACTTCTTGATCCCCGGAAGCTGGTTGAGGACCGGCACGGCGGGCAGCGCCGCCTTGAGCATCGTGGGCAGCTGCACGGCTCAGGCCCCCAGCATCATCTGGCCGCACACGCGCACGACGTTGCCGTTGACGGCCGTGGACGCGGGGTTGGCGTACCACGCGATCGCTTCGGCGACGTCGACCGGCAGCCCGCCCTGCTGCAGCGAGTTGAGCATGCTGCCGATCTCGCGGGTGAGCAGCGGGGTGGCCGCGGTCATCTTGGTGTGGATGAAGCCGGGGGCCACCGCGTTGACGGTGATGCCGTTCTCGAGCCGCTCGGCCAGCGAGTCAACGAGGCCGATGACGCCGGCCTTCGAGGCGGCGTAGTTGGTCTGCCCGGCGTTGCCGGCGATGCCCGCGATCGAGGAGACGCCGATGATCCGGCCGTTGTCGTTGACCAGCCCCTGGGACAGCAGCTCCTCGGTGATCCGGCGCGGGGCCTCGAGGTTGACCGCGATCGTGGCCGACCAGCCGTCCTCCTTCATGTTGGCCAGCTTCTTGTCGCGGGTGATGCCGGCGTTGTGCACGACGATGTCGACGCCGCCGAACTTCTCCTTGACGTGGCGGGCGATGCGCTGGGGCGCGTCCTTGGTGGTGATGTCCAGCGTCAGGTGGTCGCCGCCGAGCTCGGTGGTCACCGCCTGCAGCTCGCTGGCCGCCTGCGGTACGTCG
>DASTWK010000019.1:0-4295 GCA_035776655.1 Mycobacteriales bacterium
GATCCACGCGGCCGCACTGCAATACGTGCGCAAGGTCGCCGGGATGCGCCAGCCGGCGGCCGTGAACCAGGAGGTCTTCGACCGGGCCGTGCAACAGGTGGCGGCGGCCACCGACCAGCTGCTCGCCGACCTGACCCTGCGGGTGCGTGGTAGGCAGGCACCGTGAGTGACGTCTCGGAGCGGCTGGCGGCGCTGCTCGACTCGAATCGAGTGCTGACCGGCGAGCAGATCTCGGCCGACTACACCCATGACGAGGCGCTCGGCGCCGAACCGGCCAAGCCGGACGTGGTCGTCCTCCCGCGGGACACCGCGGAGGTCGCGCGGGTCGTCGCTCTCGCCGCCGAGCTCGGCGTCCCGGTCACCGCCCGAGGCAGCGGCAGCGGCATGTCCGGCGCATCGATCCCGCGCAAGGGCGGCATCCTCATCTCGTTCGGTCAGATGAACGCCATCGTCGACATCGACACCGACAACCACGTCGCAGTCGTGCAACCCGGCATCACCCTCGCCGAGCTCGACCAGGCGACCGCCGCCCACGGCCTCGTCTACCCCGTCTTCCCCGGTGAGCTGCACGCGAGCCTCGGCGGCAACGTCGGCACCAACGCGGGCGGGATGCGCGCGGTGAAGTACGGCGTCACCCGCCACCACGTGCTCGGCGTCGAAGCCGTGCTCGGCACCGGCGAGGTCATCCGCAGCGGCGGGAAGTTCGTGAAGACCTCCACCGGCTACGACCTCACTCAGCTCATCGTCGGCTCCGAGGGCAGCCTCGCGATCGTCACCGAAGTCATCCTCAAGCTGCAGCCACGCCTGAGCCACACCGCGACGGTGCTCGTGCCGTTCACGACGCTCGACGACGTCACCGCAGCCATCCCGCGCATCGTGCAGTCGGGTCTCGCGCCGATGCTGCTCGAATACATCGACCTCGTGTCGATGTCGGCCATCGTCACCAACGCCGGCATCGACCTCGGCATCCCGCAGCAGGTCAAGGACAGCGCTCTCGCCTACCTCGTCGTCGTGCTCGAGTCCCGCGTCCAGCAACGTCTCGACGAAGACCTCGAAGAGCTGGGCGAGATGCTCGGGGAGCTGCACGCTATCGACGTCTACGTCCTCGACGGCCGCGCCGGCGAGCAGCTCATCGACGCCCGCGAGAAGGCGTTCTTCGCCGCGAAGGCCGCCGGCGCCGACGACATCATCGACATGGTCGTGCCGCGCGCGCAGCTGCCGTCGTACCTCTCCTCCGTCAGCCAGCTCGCCGAACGGACCGGCTCACTCGTCTTCGGCTGCGGCCACGCCGGTGACGGCAACGTCCACCTGTCGATCTTCCAGCCGGACGAGAAGCAGCGGTACGACGTGCTGCACGGCATCTTCGCGGCCGGCATGCAGCTCGGTGGTGCCATCTCCGGCGAGCACGGCATCGGCACCGAGAAGATGCGCCACGTGCTCGAGCTGGAGGATCCGGCCAAGCTCGCCCTCATGAGGCGCATCAAAGCCGCGTTCGACCCGGCGGGCATCCTCAATCCCGGCCTCATCTACGACATCGAGCCACCGACACCCGGGGGGACCGCATGAACGGCGCGCAGGCGCTCATCCGCACGCTCGTCGACGCGGGCGTCACCACCTGCTTCAGCAACCCCGGCACCTCCGAGATGCACTTCGTCGCTGCGCTGGACAGCGTGCCCGAGATGCGTGCCGTGCTCGCGTTGTTCGAGGGGGTCGCGACCGGAGCGGCCGACGGCTATGCCCGGATGGCCGGGCGCCCGGCCGCCACCCTGCTGCATCTCGGCCCGGGTCTCGGCAACGGCATCGCCAACCTGCACAACGCGCGCAAGGGCAAGGTGCCGGTCGTCAACATCGTCGGCGACCACGCGACCTATCACGTGCAATACGACGCGCAGCTGCAGTCCGACATCGAGACGCTGGCCCGCAACGTCTCGACCTGGGTGCGCACGACGCAGAGCGTCGCCTCCGTCAGCACCGACGCGGTCGAGGCCGTCGCCGCCGCGTCCGGCCCACCCGGGCAGGTGGCGACGCTGATCCTGCCCGCCGACGTCGCGTGGACCGACGGCGCGCAACCGGCCGCCGCACTGTCGCCCACCCCCCCGGCGGCGGTCGCCGCCGACGTGGTCGAGACCGTCGCGAAGGCGCTGCGCAGCGGCGGCCGCACCGCGATCCTGCTCGGTGGGCGCGCGCTGCGCGAGCATGGCCTGCTCACCGCCGCCAACGTCGCCGCCGCCACCGGCGCGACTGTCTTCGTCGAGACGTTCCCGGCCCGGCTCGAGCGCGGCGCCGGCTTGCCCGCGGTCGAGCGGATCTACTACCTCGGCGAGTTCGCCGCCGCGCAGCTGGCCGGGCTCGATCACCTGGTCCTCGTCGACGCGAAAGCGCCGGTGTCGTTCTTCGCCTACCCCGACAAGCCGAGCTATCTCGCTGCCGAGGGTTGCCAGGTGCACGAGCTGGCCGGCCCCGCCGCCGACGTCAACGGCGCCCTCGACGCGCTGGCCGACGCGATCGGGGTCGACGGCGTCGACGTGGCGCTGCAACCGGCGGCGCGCCCCGACCGGCCAACAGGCCCGCTCACCGCCGAGACCGCCTGCCAAGCGATCGGCGCACTGCTGCCCGACGGCGCGATCATCTCCGACGAGGCCAACACCTCCGGGCTGCACCTCGCCACCCACACCGCCGGCGGTCCGCGTCACGACCTGCTGTGCCTCACCGGGGGCGCGATCGGGCAGGGGCTGCCGGTCGCCGTCGGTGCCGCGGTCGCCAGTCCCGACCGGCCGGTGCTCGCCCTCGACGGCGAAGGCTCCGCGCTCTACACGATCCAGTCGTTGTGGACCATGGCGCGTGAGGGTCTGGACGTCACCGCGGTCATCTTCAACAACCGCTCCTACTCGATCCTCAACATGGAGCTCAACCGCGTCGGCGCCGAGGCGCCGGGGCCGAAGGCCAAGGCGCAGCTCGACTTGAGCGGGCCCGATCTGGACTTCGTCGCGCTGGCCCGCGGCTTCGGCGTACCGGCCGGACGCGCCGAGTCCGCCGAGGACTTCACCGCCCAGCTGGAGCGGGCGTTCGCCGAGCCCGGGCCGCACCTCATCGAAGCGGTGGTTCCGCCCATCTTCTGAGGGGTGGCGGCCCGGTCAGTTCGAGAGCGGGTACGCCGCGGAGCGGGTCAGCACGGTCGCCAACAACGTTGCGGCCGGCTCGACCGGCACCGGCCCTGACGCCCAGATCGCGCGAAACTTGCGCTGCAGGTCGAGGTCCGGCACCGGCACCGGGACCAGCCGTCGCTCCCCGAGCTCGGCGGTGACGGCGAGCCGGCTGACGACCGCGACCACCCCGCCGGCCATCACCGCCGCCTTGATCGCAGTCGTCGAACCCAGCTCGAGGATCGGCGTCACGGTGACGCCGTGGGCAGCGAGCGCGTGCTCGAACGCCTCCCGCGTGCCCGACCCGGGCTCGCGCAGCACCAGCGGTGCGGTTGCGAGCTCGGCGGCCGCAGTGGGCCGCCGGCGGCGCGCCCAGGGATGTGCCGGTGCCACGACGACGACCAGCTCGTCGCCACCGACGGCGCGGCTGCGGACACCGGCGGGGGAGCGAACGCCCTCGACGAACCCCAGCGCGACCTCGCGCTCGCGCACCAGGCGGGCCACCGACTCGGAGTTCACCACCTGCAGCGCGACCCGCAGCTCCGGAGCCACCGCGTGCCAGGCGCCCAGCCATCGCGGCACCAGGTGGTCGGCGATCGTCAGTGACGCCGCGATGCGGACCGGCGCGGTTGCCTCGTCGCGCAGCGCGACGATCCCGCGATGCATCTGGTCGGCCGCGTCGAGCACGGTGCGCGCGAGGTCGGCGACGAAGGCTCCCGCCGGCGTCAGCCGCGAGCCACGCGTCGACCGCTCGACCAGCCGCAAGCCGAGGCGCCGCTCCAGCGCGCGGACGCGCTGGCTCGCCGCCGGCTGCGTGATGTCGAGCTGTTTCGCGGCCTGGCCGAGGCTGCCGGTCGTCGCCACGGTGGTCAGCAGCCGCAGCGACGGCAGGTCGAAGGGCAGCCCATCAGCCATAAGCAGACCTTATGCCGAGCCAACCAACAGCCACTACCGCGGCAGTGCCGGTCGGGTGACAGTGGACCCGGTCGCTGCTGCCTCGACCGCGACCGGAGAAACGAGGACTCGGTCATGACCGCCGACACCGTCGGGCCCGGCACCGCCACCCGCGCCATCGCGGCCGGCACCGGCAGCCGGGCCGCCGTGCTGGCACCGGGCCTGCTCGCTGCCCTCGCGGTGGCCGCGGCGGCCACC
>DASTWK010000020.1:0-29591 GCA_035776655.1 Mycobacteriales bacterium
AGCGACGCCCTCGCCAGACATCGACCGGTCTGGGGCGAGCATCGATGACGAGCCGGCCGACCCCGACGCCGAGGCGATCGACGCCGTGTCGCTCATCCAGCAGCACTTCGCGGCCGAGAAGCTCGGGGAGATCGACGGGGCCTGAGCCCGGGCTGCGCCGGCTGGGGAGCCGGCGCGATTACGCTGACGGCATGCCTCCGCAGCCCAACATGCAACAGCTCATGAAGCAGGCCCAGCAGATGCAGCAGCAGCTGATGGCTGCGCAGGCCGAGCTGGCCGACCTGCAGGTCGAGGGCAGCGCGGGGGGCGGCCTCGTGCGGGCCACGATGACCGGCGCCGGTGAGCTGGTCAGCCTCACCATCGACCCGCAGGCGGTCGACGCGGATGACGTGGAGACGTTGCAGGATCTCGTCGTCGCCGCGGTGCGGGACGCCGCGCGGGTGGCGGCGGACCTCACCCAGCAGAAGATGGGACCACTCGCCGGTGGTCTCGGCGGGCTCCCCGGCTTCTGACCGGCCGCATCCTCCACATCCATGTACGAAGGCGCGGTCCAGGACCTGATCGACGAGCTCGGACGGCTGCCCGGCGTCGGTCCCAAGAGCGCGCAGCGGATCGCGTTCCACCTGCTCGCCGCCGACGCCGCTGACGTCCGCCGGCTGGTCTCGGCGCTCACCGAGGTCAAGGACAAGGTGCGGTTCTGCTCGATCTGCGGCAACGTCGCGGAAGAAGAGCAGTGCCGGATCTGCCGCGACCCGCGCCGGGATGCCGCGGTCATCTGCGTGGTCGAAGAGCCCAAGGACGTCGTGGCCATCGAGAAGACGCGTGAGTTCCGGGGTCGCTATCACGTTCTCGGTGGTGCGATCTCGCCGATCGAGGGTGTCGGGCCCGACGACCTGCGCATCCGCGAGTTGATGCAGCGGCTGGCCGATGGCACGGTCACCGAGCTGATCCTTGCCACCGACCCCAACCTCGAAGGCGAGGCCACCGCGACCTACCTCGCCCGGTTGGTCAAGCCGATGGACCTGCGGGTGACCCGCCTCGCCAGCGGCCTGCCGGTAGGTGGGGACCTGGAGTACGCCGACGAGGTGACCCTCGGCCGCGCGTTCGAAGGCCGGCGGCTGCTCGACGTCTGAGACCGAGCCGGCGCGCCGACCTCAGGGCAGCGGCGTCGGGCTGGAGTAGGGCCGGAACGTCCGCGCGGGCGGTTGCTGCAACCGCACCCGGACCAGCCGCAGCGTGTTGCCGCTCGGATAGGTCACCGCGGTGAGGATGCCGTCGGCGGCGAAGCAGTACGTGCCGGCGGGCGCCGCGGCGGTGGACGTCTGCCGCGGCCGGACCCGGAAGCACTGCCCGGCCGGCACGGTCGATGTCGCCGGGCGGGTGCCGGCCGCGGTCACGGCATACCTCTCCGGATGCCGCGCGAGTGCGGCCAGGTCGCCGGTGAACACCTTTTGCGGCGCGAGGTTGAACGGTGCCCGAATCGGCTGCCCGCGCCGGGCGACGCGGAAGCAGGCACGGGCATGTCTCGTGCGGGTGCAGGCAAAGCTCGCGCTGGGGCCGGCGATCAGCGTCGCCGTGGTGTGGTGGGTGCTGACGTCGACGCGCACGGCCCGAGCGGTGTGGTCCACCACCAGCGTGGCCGAGGACGCCGGCCTGCTCCGGTGCGCCCGGTAGACGGCGTGGAATGCGGTCGTCGTCACGCGCGCGGCCAGCGCCCGCAGCTGGTCGGCCGGAGCCGATGGCGTGCTGCTCACCGGTGCCGTGGGTCGCACCGGCGAGGCTGTCGTGGCTGGTGCGCTCGAACCGCTGCAGGCCGTGGCGGTGGCGATCGTCACGAGGAACAGTGCTGCCAGCCGCGCCCTCGCCACGCACGGAAGTCAAGCACGCTTCGGTGTTCCGTAGACTGAACCTGCCGGTCGCGTCTCCGAGAGGTCATCCGATGTCGCTCGTCGTACAGAAGTACGGCGGCTCCTCGGTCGGGGACGCCGAGAAGATCAAGCGGGTTGCGCAGCGCATCGTCGATGCCCGCCGCGCCGGCAATGACGTCGTCGTCGTGGTCTCGGCGATGGGCGACACCACCGACGAGCTGCTCGACCTGGCCCAGCAGGTCTCACCACTGCCACCACCGCGCGAGCTCGACATGCTGCTCACGAGCGGCGAGCGCATCTCGATGGCTTTGCTGGCAATGGCCATCGCCAACCTCGGCGCGTCGGCCCGATCCTTCACCGGGTCCCAGGCCGGTGTCATCACCGACTCTTCGCACGGCCGCGCCCGGATCATCGACGTGACACCGGGACGCATCAGCGCGGCTCTGGCGGCCGGCCACATCGCGATCGTCGCCGGCTTCCAAGGCGTCTCGCAGGACACCAAGGACATCACGACGCTCGGACGCGGCGGCTCCGACACGACGGCGGTCGCGTTGGCCGCCGCCCTCGACGCGAGCGTGTGCGAGATCTACACCGACGTCGACGGGGTCTTCACGGCTGATCCGCGCATCGTGCCCAACGCGCAGCGGATCCCGCGGATCTCCTACGAGGAGATGCTGGAGATGGCCGCGTGTGGAGCGAAGGTGCTGCACCTGCGCTCCGTGGAGTACGCGCGGCGCAACGGGTTGCCGATCCACGTCCGTTCGTCGTTCTCGCAGTTGGAAGGCACCTACGTCGTCGCCGTACCCGAGGAGGAACAGGTGGAGCAGGCGATCATCTCCGGGGTCGCCCACGACCGCAGTGAGGCCAAGGTGACCGTCGTCGGGGTGCCGGACAAGCCCGGTGAGGCGGCCGGCATCTTCGCCGCTCTCGCCGACGCCGAGATCAACATCGACATGATCGTGCAGAACGTGTCCGGCGCCGCCGGCCGCACCGACATCTCTTTCACGCTGCCGAAGGCCGACGGTGCGACCGCGATGGCGACGTTGGAGAAGGTCAAGCCCGCGATCGGCTTCGAAACGCTGCTCTACGACGACCACATCGGCAAGGTGTCGCTGATCGGAGCCGGGATGAAGTCGCACCCCGGGGTCTCCAAGACGTTCTTCTCGGCCCTCGGGGAGTCCAACGTCAACGTCGAGATCATCTCCACGTCGGAGATCCGCATCTCGGTGCTGGTGCGCGACACCGACGTCGATGTCGCGGTGCGCGCGTTGCACGACGCCTTCGCCCTCGGCGGCGACGCCGAGGCGGTCGTCTACTCGGGCACCGGCCGATGAGCGCGGGGCTGCGGGTCGGTGTCGTCGGCGCGACCGGCCAGGTCGGCAGCGTCATGCGCCGGTTGCTGGAGGAGCGGGCCTTCCCGGTCGCGTCGATGCGTTACTTCGCCTCGGCCCGTTCCGCCGGCTCCACCCTGCCGTGGGCGGGCGCGGACGTCGTCGTCGAGGACGCCGCCACGGCCGACGTCGGTGACCTCGACGTCGCGTTGTTCTCCGCTGGCGCAACTGCCTCCCGCACCCTCGCGCCGCGCTTCGCCGACGCCGGTGCGGTGGTCATCGACAACTCCTCGGCCTGGCGGATGGACCCGGACGTCCCGCTGGTCGTCAGCGAGGTCAACCCGGACGCGATCGGCGCCGCCCGCCGAGGCATCATCGCCAACCCGAACTGCACGACCATGGCCGCGATGCCGGTGCTCAAGCCCCTGCACGACGAGGCGGGGCTGGTCCGGCTGGTGGCCAGCACCTACCAGGCGGTGAGTGGCAGCGGGCTCGCGGGCGTCGACGAGCTCGACGAGCAGGTCCGCAAGGTGGCCGACCGCGCGGCCGAGCTGACCTTTGACGGTGCCGCGGTGGGGTTCCCGCCGCCGAGCAAGTTCGTCCGCCCCATCGCGTTCAACGTGGTGCCGGTGGCCGGGTCGCTCGTCGACGACGGCAGCCTCGAGACCAACGAGGAGCAGAAGCTGCGCGACGAGAGTCGCAAGATCCTCGACATCCCGGACCTGCTCGTGTCCGGCACGTGCGTGCGGGTCCCGGTGTTCACCGGCCACTCACTGTCGATCAACGCGGAGTTCGCGCGGCCGTTGCCGGTCGAGCGGGCGCGCGAGCTGCTCGCCGCCGCACCGGGTGTGGAGCTGAGCGAGGTGCCCAACCCGCTCGATGCCGCCGGTCGCGACCCGTCCTACGTCGGGCGGTTGCGCCAGGACAGCACGGTCGCCGACGACCGCGGGCTGGTGCTGTTCGTCAGCAACGACAACCTGCGCAAGGGGGCGGCGCTCAACGCGGTGCAGATCGCCGAGCTGGTCGCCGCCCAGCGCGGCTGACCGGACGGCGCGCTGGTGCGGCGCCAGTCGGGACCGGTTCTTCTCCGTTCGTCGAGCGCAGCGGCCACTTGCGTCGCATGGCGGACACTCTGCCGCTGCGGGTGGTCAGGGGGGCCGACGATTCGCCACGATGACGCATGGCGACCGACCACTGGAGCGTGCCGTGCGCGATCGACGATCCGGCGATGACGAGCTGTTCGTGGACCTCGCATGAGTGAGCCGGGCCCTGCCGAGCGGGAGCTCGCGGCCGCAGCCAACGCTCTGAGCCAGGCGCTGGCGCCGCTCGGGGACGACCTGGTCGAGCTCACGGCTCGTACGGCGCGAGCGGCGTTCGGTGCCGCTGCGTGCTCCATCGCGCTGCTCAGCGAGGACCGCAGTGAGCTGGTCTTCACCACCACCACCGGAGGTGCGGAGGAGGGTGTGTCCGGGCTCCGGCTGCCCTCCGGTGAGGGCATTGCCGGCTGGGTCGCGACCACCGGACAGCCGTTGGCAGTGAACGACCTGAGCGGCGACCCGCGGTTCGCGGCCAACGTTGCGACGAGCACCGGCTACATGCCCCAGGCGATCCTCGCCTGCCCGATCGAGACCGGCGAACGGCTACTGGGGGTCATCGAGATCCTCGACCGGGACGCGCGGCGGGCCGGCTCGGACGACGATCTCGCTCTGCTGTCGCTCTTCGCCCATCAAGCCGCCCTGGCCCTGGACGCATCTGTCCGGTCCCGGCAGATCGGCGACCTCGTGGTCGCTGCGTTGCGGGCGCTCGACGACGGCGCCCCGGACGCGGCGAGCGCGCTCACCGGCGTCGAGTCCGTGATGGGTGAGCTTGCGGCAGCGTTCGCCCGCCTGGCCGCGGCCGGCGCGCGTGAGCAGGCGTTGGCAGCGACGTTGCTGCGTGATGTGGCGAGCTACGCCGGGAGCCGGCGTCCGTGACCCTGCGACCGGCCTGGTCGGAAGTCTTCGCCGCGGACCGGCTGCGTCCGGTCCGCCCGCTTCCGCTCCCGTCACCGATCACTCACGACTGGGCTTTCGGAACCTCGACCGGCGCGGGCGTGCGGGTCGCTGTCGTCGACAGCGGCATCGAAGCCGGGCACCCGTTGGTCGGCGCGCTGCAGGGCGGGGTCGCGCTGTCGCTGGACGCGAGCACCGGTGAGGTGGTCGCCGACGAGAGCCCGCATGCGGACGTCGTCGGCCATGGCACGGCCTGCGCGGGGATCATCCGTTCGGTGGCGCCGGGCTGCGACCTGTTGAGCGTGCGGGTGTTGGGTGACTCGCTCACCGGCCGGGGGTCGGTGTTCGCCGCCGGCTTGGAGTGGGCGCTGGCGGCCGGCGCTCACGTCATCAACTGCAGCCTGTCGACGAGCCGCGAGGACTACGCGGCGGTGTTCCACGAGGTGGTGGACGCGGCCGCACACCGGGGCGTGATCGTGGTCTGTGCGGTCAACAACGTCGTCGGCACGAGCCTGCCGGCCACCTTCGCCTCGGTCATCTCCGTCGCGGCACACGAAGGCCGGGACCCGAACGCCTGGGACGCGAACCCGAGTCCGCCGGTCGACTTCGGCGCGCCCGGCATCGAGGTCGAGGTCGCCTGGCGTGGCGGCGGGACGATCGTCACGACCGGCAACAGCTTCGCTGCCCCGCACATGACCGGCCACGTCGCCCGACTGCTCGGCCAGCACCCGGGGCTGACGGCCTACGAGGTGAAGACGATCCTGCGCGCCTGCGCGGCCAACACCACCGCGACAGCCGACGGCCGGACCGGCTGACGCCGGTCCGGCCGTGGCGCTTGCGGGCTAGAGCCCGACGGAGATCTGGTAGTTCGTCGACGACGCCGAGAAGTGGGTGTCGCCGCTGTAGTGGATCGTCACCGACTGCGACTTGCCGAGCAGGTGCAGGGTCAAGTCACACACGCCGTGGGAGACCTTCGCGGTGGCCAGCGTGTGGCCGCCCGCGTCCACGACGGAGACGGTGCCGCCCGGCTGGAGGGCGGAGCCGCCGGTGTTGGCCTGCGCGCCCAGGATGCTGAGCTGCATGTCCCAGCCGCGGCTGACGGTGTTCTGCGTGACGCCGACGACCTTGATGGTGCTGCGCTCGACGGCACCGGCCTGCTTGAACGCGCCCTGCGTCTTGCTGCTGGTCGCCTCCGTGGTGGCGTGCACGGCCTTGTTGGCGTCCGTGGCCGCCACGTCCTTCGCGTTGATCGTGGCGCCCTTGACGGTGCCGACGGTGTGGCTGGCCGAACGGGCGGTGGCGTTGACCTCGTTGATGGCCGCCGTGGTCGCTTCCTGCCGGATGCCGGAGACCGACGTGGACAGGCTGTGCCCGACGTTGCCGGCGAGGTCGACGCTCGGCTGGGTGATCTGCTGGGTGTCGCTGACCGCCTGACGGGACAGCGACAGGGAGTCACCTGCGGCGTCCTTGGCCAGACCGCTGGCCGCCTGGTGCGCGTCCTGCGACAGCTGATGCGCATCGTTCGTGGCTTGCTGCACGATGGCGGGCGTCCGTGGCACGGTCGGTGCCGCGCCGTGGCTGGCGGCCATGGCGGCCCCGCCGGCTCCGATGACGGCGGCGCCGATGGAGGCGGCCGCGGCAACCTCGCGCAGGCCATGAGCCTCGACGTCGTCGATGTCGAGCTGCGGGTCCGTCGCGTCGGCGGACTGGTTGAGCTCGTTGGTGGTCTCGCTCATCTCGAGACTCCCTTCGTCGACGGACCGGCTGGGTCCGACTTGTCGGTTGCGCGGAGTCTCTCCAGGTTCGACCCGGTTCGTCTGTCGGGTCGGTGACACCAGAGCGCGAACTGTCGCAGACCCGACAACTGTCGCCCTGCGATCCGGCCACTCGTCGGCCGCGACGGATGCGCCGCGACCTACCGCCGGGCGCGACGAGGGGATGTCGGGCGGCTGGCGACGACCGTCCAGGCGCCGCCGCCGATCAGCAACAGGGCCAGGTCCGCCAGCACGGTGGCGTGGGTCGAACCGGTGCGCGGCAGGGTGGCCACGGACGTGTCGTCGCCGGTCGACCCCGAACTGCCCGAGCCGCTCGGGCCGGATCCGGCCACATCCCCAGGCCCGGAACCGTTCGCCGATGCCGCCCCGGACTCCGAGCCGTTCGCTGCGTCGCCGCCAGCCGGGTGACCGTCGCCGGTCTGTCCGCTGCTGCCGTTGGGCGCGGTCGCGCTCGACTTCGGTGCCGTGGGGGCGGTCGCCGCCGGACTCACCGCGGAGTGCGGCTGCCGCCCCTCGTGCGCAGCATCGTGGTGCCCGAACCCGCGGGTGGCCACGCTGACGAGCGCGATCGTGATCGTCACGAGGAGCCCGAAGCGGATGATCTCCACGCGACGTGCCAACACGCAACAACTGCATCACAACCACGCGGCCACACCAAGATCATCCGCGGCGGGTCGCGGCCGGTGAAATTGGTCGGGATGGCGGGATTTGAACCCACGACCCCCTCGTCCCGAACGAGGTGCGCTACCAAGCTGCGCTACATCCCGGTGCTCCGGTGGAGCGCCAGCGAGTCTAGGACATCGGCACGAGGGTCAGCAGGGTCGCTTCCGGCGGGCAGGCGAACCGGACGGGCGCGAAGGGGGAGGTGCCGAGGCCGGCCGAGACGTGTAGGTACGCCGCGGGCGGTTTCGCGCTGCCCGGCCACGGCCACAACCCGCGGGCCCGGCGCCGGTCCAGGCCGCAGTTGGTGACCAGCGCGCCGAACCCAGGCACGCGGAGCTGTCCGCCGTGCGTGTGGCCGGACAGCACCAGCCGGAAGCCGTCGGCGGTGAACGCATCGACGACGCGCGGTTCCGGCGTGTGGGACAGGCCGAGGGCGACGTCGACATCGCCGGCCACCGGGCCCGCGATGCGCTCGTAATGATCCGCCCGGTGGTGGGCGTCGCTCACGCCGGCGAGTTCGACCGTCAGGCCGTGAATGCACAACCGATGCCGCCGATGCGTGAGGTCGAGCCAGCCGCGTCCGGTGAACGCAGCGCGCAGCTCACCCCACGGCAGTGGCGCACCGTGGATGCGCCGCCCGGTGTCCGGCAGCAGGTATCGAGCCGGGTTCTTCGGCCGCGGCGCAAACCAGTCGTTCGATCCGGGCACGAACGCGCCCGGCCGGTCGAGCAGGTCACCGAACGCGTCCAGCACGACCGGAAGGCCGTGCGGCGAGCCCAGGTTGTCGCCGGTGTTGACCACCAGGTCCGGCTCGAGCTCGGCCAGCCGGCGTACCCACTCCACCTTCCACGGCTGGCCGGGGGTGGCGTGCAGGTCCGACACGTGCAGCACGGTCAGCGCCGGTGCTCCGGGGGGCAGCACCGGCACCTCGTGGCGTCGCAGCCGGAACGCCTTGCGTTCCACGCCCCACCCATAGCCCGCCGCAGCGACGGCGGTGGCGCCGATCGCGGTGGACGCGATGACCGCGGTCCTCATCGGTCAGCAGTGCGGGTTGCCGTTGCCGTTGCCGTGCGGTGTGCACGTCGTGGCGGCGGTGGGGCTGGGGCTGGCGCTCGACGTCGGTGGTGAGGAGGGTGAGGAGGTGGCCGGCGGGGTCTGTCCCGGCGTGCTGCTGGCCTCCGGCCCGACCCCGAAGTTCGGTGCCGGGGCCGCCGGCACCTGACCGGTGCTCGGCTGGATGACCACCGTTCCGCCGGGTGCGGTGCCACCGCCGGCGCCGGGGATCGTGCGCGCCACGGTGCCCTTCGGCAGGTCCGAGTCGATCGCGGTGCCGACCACGACCCGGAAACCGGCCGCCTTCAGCACCCGCGTCGCATCCGGGATGCTCAGGCCGGTGACGTCCGGCACCGTCTTGGTGATCCCGCGGACATAGGTGGGGTCCGCCTTGGGCAGCGGAACCACCGGTACGCCGCGCAGCGCAGCCCGCAGGGTGTCGCGCCAGATCGGCCCGGCAATCGTCGCGCCGTAGACGTACTGGTAGTGCCGTCCACCGATGGTGCGGAAGTTCAACGGTTGCTGACCGCCGGGGAAGCCCACCCAGACGGCGGCTGCCATCTGCGGCACGTATCCGGCGAAGTCCGATGCCCAGTTGTTCTCGGCGGTGCCGGTCTTGGCCGCCGCCGGTCGCCCTGGCTCGCCGACGTCGACGGCGGTTGCGCCGGGCTTGGTGAGCACTCCGTTGAGGATCGAGGTGATGGTGTCGGCCAGCCCCGGTGCCACGACCTGCTCACACTGCGAGCGGGGGGTGCGGATGGTGCGGCCGTCCTGGTCGACGACCTTCGTGATCGCCACCGGCGGGCAGAACTTGCCGTGGGCGGCCATCGTCGCGTAGGCGCCGGCAAGATCGAGGGGGCTGTAGGTGTCGGCGGCGCCGAGGACGAAGGATGGGTACTGGGTGATGTGGCCGCCCGTGGCCGGGCGCACGCCCATCGCCTCCGCCAGCTTCACCGGCTCACAGAGGCCGGTCCGACGTTCGAGCTGGGCATAGAACGTGTTGACCGAGTCCCAGGTGCCGGTGATGAGGTTGAACGTCCCCTGCTCGCTGTCGCCGGCGTTGCTGACGCTCGGCGCATAGACGTGGTCGTTGCCGGCGCAGTCGGCGAACCCGTCGAGGTTGGCGATCGTGTGCGGTGAGTAGAACGAGGTGCTCAGCGGGATGCCCTGCTTCAACGCCGCCGCGAGGACGAACAGCTTGAACGTGGACCCCATCTGGAAGCCGGTGCTCCCGCCGTACTTCTGGTCGGTCGCGTAGTTGACGGTGTTCTGGCCGTGCTTGGCGTCCTGACCGTAGGGACGATTCACCGAGATCGCGAGAATCTTTCCGGTGCCCGGTTGGACCACTGCCTCGGCGGCGGCGACGCCGGACTTGTCCCGGGGGAACACGTATCGCCGCACGGCCGTGTCAGCGGCCTGCTGCACCTTCGGCTCGAGGGTCGTCTGGATGGTCAGGCCGCCGCGCAGCAACAGCTTGATGCGATCGGCCTTGGTCGCGCCGAACGCGGGTGAGTTCTCGATGACGTGCTGGACGTAATCGCAGAAGTACGGCGCGGACGATGCCTCGCAGCCGTTGCCTTGGTGATGCACGTGCAGTCGGATCGGCTGGGCCTCGGCTCGATCGTGCTGCGACGGCGAGATGAAGTGGTACTTCAACATCTGGGCCAGCACGGTGTCCCGACGTGCCTTCGCCGCTGTCGGGTTGGTCACCGGGTCATAGACCTCCGGCGACTGCACCAACCCGGCGAGCAGCGCCGCCTGCGACAGCGACAGCTTGCGGACCGGTTCGCCGAAGTAGTGCTGCGCCGCGGTCCCGACGCCGTAGGCGCCGTCACCGAAGTAGGCGATGTTGAGATAGCCCTCGAGGATCTGCGCCTTCGTGTACTTGCGTTCGAGCGCCAGCGCATAGCGCGCCTCTTTCGCCTTGCGCGCCAGCGACGTTGCGTGCGCCGCCTCCTGCGCCTGCTTGTCGCCGGTGGCCTGGGCGTTCTCGATCAGCACGTTCTTCACGTACTGCTGGGTCAACGTCGAGCCACCCTGCTGCACCGTGCCCGCGCTGCCGTTGTGCAGCAACGCCCGCAGCGCACCCTTGACGTCGATGCCGTGGTGCTCGTAGAACCGCACGTCCTCAACCGCGATGATCGCCTTCTGCATCACGGCCGGCACCTGGTCGAGCGAAACGGCGACCCGGTCCTGGAAGTAGAACGTGGCCAACGTCGAACCATCTGCGGCGAGGATGCGGGAGACCTGCGGCAACGCGGAGATCTCCAGCTCTGACGGCAGGCTCTCGAAGTCGTTGGCGCCGGTGCGGGCGATGAGGCCGACACCGCCGACGATCGGCAGCAACATCCCGGCCAGGAGCAGCCCCGCCACCACGCTGATGACGCCCAGAACACCGAGCCGCTGCAGCATCGCGTTGCTGCCGCCGGAGCCCGGCCGCCATCCCTCCCGCATGTCGTCCAGCGTACGAGTGCGGGAGCGCAAATCGGGCTCTAGCGCACGAGCGGGCTTCCGTCAACGGGATCGTCCAAAAGGACTACCGAAGAATGAGACGAACGGGGACTGCCGTCCTTTGCGTCCGGTTCGTACTTTCAATGCAGCGGTTCACGCGCACCAGCGCAGCGAGCCGCATGGCCCGTGAGACAAAGGACGCGACCATGCCCTGGACCCCGGACTGGACGACTCGAGCGGCTTGCCGGAACAACGAGCCGGACAGCTTGTTCGTGCAAGGTGCCGCGCAGAACCGGGCGAAGTCGGTCTGCTTCGGCTGCCCCGTCCGCACCGAGTGTCTGGCTGACAGCCTCGACAACCGCGTGGAGTTCGGCGTGTGGGGCGGCATGACCGAGCGCGAGCGCCGGGCGCTGTTGCGCCGCCGGCCGAACGTCGCGTCTTGGCGCCGGTTGCTCGAGACCGCGATGACCGACTTCGAAGCCACCGGGCGGCTTGGCGCCCGCAACCAGGTCAACGTCGCGAGCTAGTTGAGCTCGGCTGGCCTCAGGACGCCATCGGAGCTGACGCGGCGGGGCCGTTGACCAACTCGCTGCCGATCTGGCGCAGTCCCGCCAGGTCGTGCACGTCGCCCGACTGAGCCGCGACTTCCACCACCGCCACCGTCGGGTGGGCGGTCCGGAATCGCTCTGCCACCCGACCGTCGCGGGCGGCCGTTGCCAGCCGCTCGGCATGGATCCGCAGCACCGCCGCGGTGACCTCGCCGGTGCCGCTGTCGGCCAACGTTTCCGCTGCCGCCAGTGACCGTTGCACGGACAGGTCGGGTGCCGCGCTGGCGTGCACCCGGTTGAGCACCAGCCCCGCCAGCGGCATCCGCTCCTCTGCCAGCCGGTCCACGAAATAGGCAGCCTCGCGCAGCGCGTCGCGTTCCGGGACGGCGACGACGACGAAAGCCGTGCCTGGCTCCTTGAGCAGCCGGTAGGTGTGGTCAGCCCGCTCCCGGAAGCCGCCGAACATCGTCTCCAGTGACGCCACGAACAGGCTCAGGTCCTTCAGCGCCTGGGCACCCAGCACCTTGGTGAGCACGTTGGTGAAGACGTTGAGCCCGAAGGTGAACACCTTCATCGCTCCCCGACCGCCGGCCTTCGCCGGGGCCAGCAGCAACCGGATCATCCGGCCGTCGAGGAAGCGTCCCAGGCGTTGCGGCGCGTCGAGGAAGTCGAGTGCGGAGCGGCTCGGCGGGGTGTCGACCACGATGAGGTCCCACCGGCCTTGCGCTTTGAGCTGCCCGAGCTTTTCCATGGCCATGTATTCCTGCGTCCCGGCGAAGCTGGACGACAAGGACACGTAGAACGGGTTGGCGAGGATCTGCTCGGCCCGTTGCGGGTCGGAGTGCGCGAGCACGATCTCGTCGAACGTGCGCTTCATGTCCAGCATCATCGCGTCGAGGGAGCCGCCGGCCGCGGGGTCGATGCCCGGCACGGCCCGGGGCGTGTTGTCCAGCTCGGTCAAGCCCATCGACTGCGCAAGCCGTCGGGCCGGGTCGATGGTGAGCACGCACACGGTGCGACCGCGTTCGGCCGCCCGTAGGGCCAGCGCGGCCGAGGTGGTGGTCTTGCCGACTCCGCCGGCGCCGCAGCACACGATGATCGACGCGGTGTCGAGCAGACGGTCCACGTCGAGCGGCCGGGGGTGGTTGGCCATCCGTCACACCATCCCTTGCGCTGCCAGCGTCGACGCCATCTCGAACAGACAAGACAGGTCCACGCTCTCGGTCTGCATCGGCAGCTCGTACATGGGGCGTTCGAGGTCGGCCAGCGTTTCGCGCTCGCGTTCCTCGAGCTGCACTCGCCCCGCGTGGTCGGTGGCCTCGCCGGCGAGCGCGGCGACCAGTTGCGGCTCGGCGTCGATGCCGGCGGCCTTCAGGTCCCTGCTCATGGTGTCCAGGTCGAGATCGCCGGCGGCTGCCGCTGCCACGCTCGCCGGCGGCAACAACGGGTCGCGCACCATGTTGACCACCACCCCACCGACCGGCAGGTCGACAGCCGTCAGCTCCGCGATGCCGTCGACGGTCTCCTGCACCGGCATCTCTTCGAGCACCGTGACCAGGTGGACGGCGGTCTTGCGCGAACGGAGCAGGTTCATGACGCTGTCTGCCTGCTGCCGGACGGGGCCCATGCGCGCCAACCCGGCGACTTCGGCGTTGACGTTGAGGAAGCGCGCGATGCGTCCGGTGGGCGGGGCGTCGAGCACCACCGCGTCGTACAGGCGTCCGCCCCCACGTCGCTCACGGGTCGCTGCTTCCATGACCTTGCCGGTGAGCAGCACGTCGCGCAGGCCCGGCGCGATCGTCGTCGCGAAGTCGATGGCACCGAGGCGCTTGAGCGCGCTCCCGGCGCGGCGCAGGTTGTAGAACATCTCGAGGTATTCGAGCAGCGCGGCTTCGGGATCGACGGCGAGGGCGTAGACCTCGCCACCCCCGCGCGCCGACGCGACCCGACGCTCCTCATACGGCAACGGAGCGGTGTCGAACAGCTGCGCGATGCCTTGGCGACCCTCGACTTCGGTGAGCAGGACCTGCCGTCCACCGGCAGCCAGGGCCAGCGCCAGCGCACCGGCAACCGTGGTCTTGCCGGTGCCCCCCTTGCCGGTGACCACGTGCAGCTTCACCGACGGGAAGTCGCTCACGACGGCTCAGCGTAGCCAGCGCCCCGTGGCGAAAACTTCCGCGGCGGCAGCAGGAGGACGGGTGCCTGTGACGAACACCACACCCAGGCCGCAGCGTCTCTCACCGAGGGGGCCGGGACATGACGATCGACTCCACGTGGCGTGACCACGCGGAGTGCCGCGGCGAGAACGCAGTGTTCTTCTTCGCCCCCAGCCACTTCGAACGCAAGCCGGAGAAGGATCTGCGCGAGGGCATGGCCCGGGCGCTGTGCCAGCGGTGCAAGGTCCGGCAGGCGTGCCTCGACTACTCGATCGAGGTCGAGGAGGGCCACGGCATCTGGGGTGGCCTCAACGAGCTCGAGCGCAAGCGCCTGCTGCGGCGCCGTCGGGCCGAGAAGACTGCCTGAGGACCACCTCAGTCGCGGCCGTTATGGTCGGCGCGTGCAGAAGTGGGAGTACGCGACCGTCCCGTTGCTCGTCCACGCCACCAAGCAGATCCTCGACAACTGGGGCGACGACGGCTGGGAGCTCGTGCAGGTCATCCCGGGGCCGGGCGGCGGCGAGCAGCTCGTCGCCTACCTGAAGCGCCCGAAGCAGTGACCGCGGAGCAACGGCTGGCGGACCTCGGGCTGACACTGCCGGAGGTCGCCGCGCCGGTCGCCGCCTACGTCCCGGCGGTGCGCACCGGCGACTTGGTCTGGACGTCCGGGCAGCTGCCGTTCGTCGACGGACGGCTTCCAGTGACGGGCAAGGTCGGTGCGGCAGTCGATCCGGACCGTGCCCAGGAGCTGGCCCGCATCTGCGCTCTCAACGCGTTGGCCGCGATCCGGTCGGAGGTCGGCGACCTCGACCGGGTGCGTCGGGTCGTGAAGGTGGTGGGCTTCGTCGCCAGCGCTCCCGGATTCCTCGGTCAGCCCGGCGTGGTCAACGGCGCGAGCGAGCTGCTCGGGCACGTGTTCGGCGATGCAGGCCGACATGCCCGCAGCGCCGTCGGGGTGGCCGTGCTGCCCCTCGACGCGCCGGTCGAGGTCGAGGTCGTCGTCGAGGCCGGCTGAGGTGCGCGTGACGGATCAGTACGGCGGTGGCGCGGCATGAGCCGCGCGTCGTACGGCGCCTCGCTCGGACGGTTGCCGGAGAGCATGGTCGAGCACGTGCGGGCGCTGGCCAGTGGCGCGGTGGCGCCGGCTGAGCCGCGGCACGCCTCCACGGTCGTCTTGCTCCGGGATGGCGCCGGCGGGCTCGAGGCCTACCTGCTGCGTCGGCAGCAGACGATGGCGTTCGCCGCCGGCATGCACGTCTTTCCCGGTGGCTCGGTGGACCCGCGAGATCAGTCGTTGTCCGACGCCGCCTGGTCTGGTCCGGCGCCGCAGCGATGGGCCGGGTTGCTGTCGGCGGACGAGCAGCTCGCCAAGGCACTGGTGTGCGCCGCGGTGCGCGAGACATTCGAGGAGTCGGGCGTGCTGCTCGCCGGTGTCGCCTCCGGCGATGTGGTCGCCGACACGACCGCGCAGGACTGGGAAAGCGACCGCTTGGCCCTGCTCGACCGCAGCCTGTCGCTGGCCGAGATGCTGGGCCGGCGCGGGCTCGTGCTGCGCGCCGACCTGTTGCGGCCGTGGGCGCACTGGATCACTCCGGAGGTCGAGCCGCGCCGCTATGACACCCGGTTCTTCGTCGCCGCGCTGCCGGCCGGGCAGCGGACGCGTGACGTCGGCGGTGAGGCGGACCGCGTGGCCTGGGCCCGGCCGGCGGACGTGCTCGCTGCGGCTGACCGGGGTGAGGTCGGTCTGCTGCCACCCACGGCATTCACGCTGAACGAGCTGACCGCCTACGCCACGACTGCCGACGTGATGGCCGCCGGCGACGCCCGCGACATCCGACCGATGCTGCCGCGCATCGTGCTCGGGGACGATGACGAGGCCCGGCTGTTGCTGCCCCATGACGAGGGCTACGACCTGTGACCCGCCGATGAGCACACTGCAGCAGGCCACCACCCGCGCGCTGCGTCTGCTCGCGCCCAATCCGGGGCCGATGACGCTCGACGGCACCAACACGTGGGTCCTGCGTGAGCCCGGCGCCGATGGCTGTGTCGTGGTCGACCCGGGGCCGCTCGACGCCGCACATCTGGCCCGGGTCGTGGAGCACGGGCCGGTCGCCCTGATCGTGCTCACCCATGGCCACGCCGACCATGCCGAAGGGGCGCCACGACTGCACGAGCTGACCGGTGCGCCGGTGCTCGCCCGCGACCCGGCACTGTGCATCGACATCGAGCCGCTGCGGGACGAGCAGGTCGTGGACATTGCGGGCGTTGACTGGCTCACCGTGCTCACCCCCGGCCACAGCAGCGACTCGATCTCGCTGCTCCTGCGCGCCGACCGGGCGCTGCTCACCGGCGACACCGTCCTCGGCCGCGGCACCACGGTGGTTGCGCATCCGGATGGGCGGCTGGGCGACTATCTCGACTCTCTCCAGCGGCTGCGCGACCTGGCCGACAACGAGATCGACGTGCTGCTGCCCGGACATGGACCGGTGCTGGACGCACCCGTCGAGGTGCTCGACCACTACCTGGCCCACCGCGCCGACCGGTTGAGCCAGGTGCGCGCTGCGGTTGCGGCGGGTGCCGTCGATGCCGCAGACGTCGTGCGTCAGGTCTACGCCGACGTCGACCCGGCGCTGTGGCCGGCGGCGGAGCTGTCGGTGCAAGCGCAGCTGGAGTTCCTGCGCACGCGCGGCCCGGGCGGTGCCGCTCCCCGACCCCGCGGGACGCCGGAGCCGCGGTGACTGGGGAGGGCGGGCCGCTGCGGTGTCCGGTCTGCGGGACACCCACGGTGCCGGGCGCGCGGTTCTGCCACTCGTGCGGTGCGCTGCTCGACATCGAGGACGACACCGCCAACGCCGAGCGTCGGATCGTCACCGTGCTGTTCGGAGATCTCTCCGACTTCACGGCGTGGGCAGAGGATCTCGACCCGGAGCGGGTCAGTGTCGTCACCGACCGGGTGCTGGCCGCGTTGAGTCGTGCGACCACGCAGATGGGCGGGCGCGTCGACAAGCTCACCGGCGACGGCATCATGGCGGTCTTCGGTGCACCCACGGCGCACGAGGACGATGCCGAGCGCGCGGTGCGGGCCGCGGCGCAGATGCAGTCCGACGTGCGCCGAATGATGGCGGAAGAGGCCGGCGGCGGTCGCCGCATGGGCCTGCGGGTCGGCCTCAACAGTGGTGAGGTGCTCGCCGGCGTCCAAGCAAGCCTCACCTACACCGTGGTCGGTGACACCGTGAACACCGCATCGCGGCTGTCGGACGCCGCCGGCGTCGGCAGCGTCTACGCGGGTCGAGACACCGCGCTGGCGACGATGGCGATCGCGTCGTGGCGGGCGCTGCCGCCGTTGCGGTTGAAGGGAAAACGCGACCCGGTGCCGGCCTACGAGCTGGTCGGGTTGCGGCCGCCAGGGGCGGCGCGGCTGGGGCTCGGAGACGAAGCGCCGTTCATCGGCCGGGACGCCGAGTTCGGCCGCCTCGTCGGCAAGCTGCTCGACGTCGTCGAAGGCGGACGACCTGCGTCGGTCGTGGTGACGGGGGAAGCCGGTGTCGGGAAGACGCGGCTGGCGTTGGAGCTGTCGCGGTTTGCCACCGAGCTGCCGCAGGTGCGGGTGCTGTGGGGCCGCTGCACGCCGTACGGCGAGGGCCGCGAGCTCGCGCCGATCGCCGAGTGGATGCGCACGGCGTTCGGCGTCGCCGCGTCCGACCCCGCCGCAACCGCGGAGGTCAAGGCACGCCGCACGCTGGCGCGGCTCAGCCAGGCCACCGACCGGCCGATGTCGGCGGCGGTCCTGGACCGCCTGCTCGCGTTGCTGGGACTGGCGGAGTGGACGCCGGTCGGTCCGCGGGACACCGCGATGCCTGGCGTCGTCGAGGTGCCGCGGGACCCCATCGTCGAGGCCGTCGGCGTCGTGCTCGCGGCATTGGCGTCAGGCGGTCCGCTGGTCCTGGTCGTCGACGACGCGCAGTGGGCGCCGCCCTCGCTGCTGGGGGCGTTGAGCCGGCTGTCGGCCGACGTGCCCGGGCCGACCCTGCTCGTCGTCGTCGGTCGGTCCGACTCGGTGGGGCCGGACTGGTGGGACCGGCTGCCGGCGCTCGAGCTGTTGCCGGTCGCTCCGCTCGACGACGCCGCCAGCGAGCGGTTGCTGCGCGCCTATCTCGGGGGCGCCGAGCTCGACCCGGCGACCCGCGCGATGTTGCTGGACCGAGCGCAGGGCAACCCGTTCTTCCTCGCCGAGATGTTGCACCTGCTGGTCGATCGCGGGTTGTTGCGCCGGGTCGGCGACGGTTGGCGACTGGTCAGCGAGCTGCCCCGCGAGATGCTGCCCGCCGGCGTACAAGCGGTCCTCGCGGCCCGCATCGACGGGTTGGAGCCGGCCGCTCGTACGGCGCTGCGGGACGCGTCGGTCAGCGGCTCGCGGTTCACCGTCGACATGCTCTGCGCGCTCGAGCCACAGTCCTCCGCCGCAGAGGTGACGGCTGCGCTCGACGAACTGACCGCTCGTGGCATCGTGCGCCCGATCGGTGAGACGACCGAGGACACGACGTACGTCTTCACCCACGCCTTGGCCCGCGACGTCGCCTACACCGGCATCCCGAAGGCCGAGCGGGCGCGGCGCCATGCCCGGTTGGCGCGCTGGGCGGCCAGCGACCTCGGCTGGTCCAGCGGGGAGGTGGACGCGTTCGTGGCCGGGCACGTCGAGCAGGCGGTCGCCCTCGCGGCGGAGATGCGGCTGCCCGAGGACGACTCGGCCTGGGCGGCGCGTGACATCGGGTTCGTCGCCCTGCGTCGGCTCGGTGCGGCCGCGCTGGCCCGCGAGGACAACGTGCGGGCCGAGCGGCTGTTGCGCACGGCGTTGTCGCTGGTCGGTGAAGAGACTCCCGCGGCCGCTCGTTGGTCTGCCCAAACCGGGCGCGCCGCGGCTTTGGTCGGGCTGCACCGACTCGACGAGGCCGAAGCCGAGCTGGCGGAGCCGCGCGAGTCGCCGGACCTGGCCCAGCGGGCCGCCGCACTCGTCGTCCTCGGCGACATCCGTCGCCGTCGCGGTGACCCGCGAGCGGCGACCGAGGCGTTGGTCTCGGCGCTGGCCGCGGCCAGCGACGCCGGCGTCGACCGCGTGACGGGCGAGGCGTTGCGGCAGCTCGGCATGATCGACTATCGCGCCGGCCGCCTGGCGGCAGCCGAAGGCAGGTTCGCAGCCGCGCTCGACCTGGCCGAGCGCGTCTCGGACCATCGCGGCGCCGGCTGGGCGCTGCAGCACCTCGCGTGGAGCGCCACCACCCGCGGTGACTACCCCCGCGCGGAGCTGATGCTGCTGCGCGCCGCCGAGGTGTTCGCGACCGTCGACGACGACGGCGGGTTGTCGTGGTGCGCGGGCACCGAAGCCTTCGTCCGGCTGTTGCAGGGGCGGCTGCATGCGGCGCAGGACCTGGCCCGCACCCTCCTGCCGTTGGGCCGGGACAACGCGGACCGGTGGGGCACGGCGGCCTGTCTCACCATCGACGGCTTCGCGGCGGCCGAGCTCGGCCAGATCGCCACTGCGATCGAGGAGACCACCGCGGCCCATGCCGACTTCGTCGACCTCGGCGACACGTGGGGCCAGTCGTTGGCGCTCGTCGCTCAGGGTGCGGCGCTGCGTGGTGCGGGTCGGCACGCAGAGGCCACGACGGTGCTGCAACGGGCGGTCGAGGTGGCGGCTGTCGCGGCGCATCCCGTCACCGGCGCGCTGGCGCTCGGTGTGCTCGGTTACTGCCGGCTCGACGTGGGCGACGTGGCCGGTGCGCATGCTGCTGCCGACGAGGCCCTGCACCGGCTCTCCGGAATGGACCTCGAACCCGCCGCGCTGGTGGGGCTGCGGGTGTTGCGCGCCCAGGCGTTGCGGGCCGAAGGTCGGCTCGCCGAGGCCCTGCCGCTGCTGCGCGAGGCGGAGTCTTGCCGCGAGGCGTCGCTGGTCTTCCCGCGCCGGCAAGCGCTCGCCCATCTCGCCGGCGCGTTGCTGGAGTCCGGCCAGCGGGCTGAAGCCGTGACGGTCATCACCGACGCGTTCGCGGTGCCGGCTGAAGACGTGCGCTCCCGGGTGGTCGCGCTGCGGGTGCTCGCGCAGTGCCTCACCGCGGGGGGTGACCGCCCGGCCGCGCAGCTGGCCTTGCGTCAGGCGGTCGCGCTGGCCGGCTCGACCGAGATGCGCAGCGAGCTCGCCAGCACCGAGCACGCCCTCGACGTCGCGCGACGCTGAGCGGTCTGGTCAGCGGGCGCGGCGCGCGACCCGTTCCGGATCGAGCAGCAGCACCGTGCGGCCCTCCAGCCGCAGCCAGCCGCGGTTGGCGAAGTCCGACAGCGCCTTGTTGACGGTCTCGCGGCTCGCGCCGACCAGCTGCGCGAGCTCCTCCTGTGTCAGGTCATGACGCACCCGCACGCCGTCGCTTTCGTCGACGCCGAACTTCTCGGCGAGGTCGAGCAACGCCTTGGCGACCCGGCCCGGAACGTCGCTGAACACGAGGTCGGCCATTGCCTCGTTGGTACGCCGCAGCCGCTGCGCGAGCGCCCGGAGCAGCTGAACGGCAACGGCTGGTTGCTCCAGCAGCAGTGGCCGAAGGTCGTCGTGGTCGAGTGAGGCGAGCGTGCTCTCGGTGATGGCGGTCGCGGTCGCCGTACGGGAGCCGGGATCGAACAACGACAGCTCGCCGAACATCTCCCCCGGGCCGAGCACGGCGAGGAGGTTCTCCCGCCCGTCGAGGGCCGCCCGCGAGATCTTCACCTTTCCGTCCAGGACGACGAACAGCCGGTCACCGGGGTCGCCCTCGCTGAACACGACGTGCCCGCGCAGGACCGTGCGCGTGGTGAGCGCGGATGCCAGCACTGTCGCCGTGTCGTCCTCGAGCGCGGCGAACAGCGGCACCGTCGCCAGCACGCCGTCCATGTCACCTCCACGTCCCCGACGTGGAGTCTGCCGCAGAACGGCCGGCCGTGGGGTCAGCTGCTCTTCGCGAGCCGGCGCGCCAACCAGCGGTTGCGCAGGGCGCGCCGCCGCCAGTAACGGTCGACGGCCGGAGCGAGGTCCTCGCTCACCAACGACTCGACATCGTCCGCGCGCACGTCGTCGAGCGCCTGCGCAACGCGTTCGCCGAGCGCCTCGTCGCGCAACGGTGCCTCGACCCGCTCCATCGTCAGCATGAGGACGAGCAGCACGGCGGGGAACGCGAGCGCAAGCAGGAGGAACATCGCGCTGCTCATGATGCCCGACGTGGTCGCGGCTACACGCCCCGGCGTCCCGCGTCGGTCAGTTGTTGGCCGCGCGGGCGACCGGCCGCTGCGCCGTCGGCCGCTGCGCCGGCAGGGCGGACAGGCACAGCGCCGGCTGTTCGCGATAGCGGGCGATCAGCTCACCGGTCGCTGCCGCGAGGCGCTTGTGCAGCGCGGTGCGGTACGCCGACAGCTGCGCCTCGGCCTTGGAGAGCTCGTGCGCGAGCGTGGCGTTCTCACCCGCGGCACCGAGGTTCGGCTCCCGCGCCCAGAGCCCGACCAGGTCGGGCAGCGGCGGGATGTCGTCGATCGGCACGACCCGCAGCAACGCCTTGCGCCCGCTGTCGACGCGGGCTTCGGCGAACACGCCACGCAAGTTGTCGGGAGTGGTGATGCTCCCGCTCTCCGCCGCGCGCACGAGGTCGAGCCGAGCTTGGATGATCCGCCGCCAATAGGAGACGCGGCCTTCCTCCGTTGTCAGCGCTTGGCGGTATGCGCGCAGACCGTCCAGGGACAGGTGCGCGAAGTCGGGGCTGCGCTCCGGCAGCG
This sequence comes from Mycobacteriales bacterium, assembly GCA_035776655.1. GTDB lineage: Bacteria > Actinomycetota > Actinomycetes > JAFAQI01 > JAFAQI01 > DASTWK01. The sequence continues at coordinate 21,625 of DASTWK010000020.1, forward strand.
TCCGGAACCGCCCGGCGTTCGAGGTCGGTCGATTGGCCATCATCACTCTCCGTAACGTTCGGGTGCGGCATCGGCGGAGGTCCGGAGGTGCTTGAGGTGATTCGACCCAGCATCACCCGCTCGGCGTACCTGCGGCCGCGCCGTACCCTCACCACGTGGCCCGCCCTGGTCCCGCGGAGGACGCGACCGAACCGCGACCGGTGCTGGTCCGGCGCGCGCGGCGGATGGCGCGCGCGCTCGGCGAGGCCTACCCCGACGCGCATTGCGAGCTGGACTTCACCAACCCGCTCGAGCTGCTGGTCGCGACGATCCTGTCGGCCCAGTGCACCGACAAGCGCGTGAACGAGGTCACGCCGGTGCTGTTCGCGCGCTACCGCACCGCCGCCGACTTCGCGGGCGCCAACCGCGCCGAGGTCGAGGACATCATCCGTTCCACGGGGTTCTTCCGGGCCAAGACCGACAGCATCCTCAAGCTGGGCCAGGCGTTGGTCGACCGGCACGACGGTGAGGTCCCGCGGCGGCTCGACGACCTCGTGCAGCTCCCCGGCGTCGGGCGCAAGACGGCCAACGTCGTGCTCGGCAACGCGTTCGGCATTCCGGGCATCACCGTGGACACGCACTTCGGCCGGTTGTCGCGCCGGTTCGGCTGGACTCGCGAGGACGACCCGGTGAAGGTCGAGCACGAGGTCGGTGCGCTGTTCCCGAAGAAGGACTGGACGGTGCTGTCGCACCGGTTGATCTGGCACGGCCGGCGCACCTGCCACTCCCGCAAGCCCGCCTGCGGGGCGTGCGTGGTCGCGAGATGGTGCCCGTCCTACGGCATCGGCCCCACCGACCCGGTGGTCGCGGAGAAGTTGTTGAAGTCACCGAGCCAGGTCGCGGAGACGCTGTGACCCGAATCTGGGCCGCGGTGGTGGTCGCGGTGGCACTGGTCGTAGGCGGCTGTACGTCGAGCAGCTCTTCCACCGGGCCGGAGCCCACGTTCTCGCCGAACCCGAAACATGCTGAGCTGCTCGCTCGCGCCGACCTCGCCCCCTGCCCGCCGTCCACCACCGGAACCGTCAGCGGCGGACTGCCGAACGTCACCCTGCCGTGCCTGGGACACGGTCCAGCGGTGCGTCTGGGGGGCCTGCGCGGCCGGCCGCTCGTGCTCAACATCTGGGGGTCGTGGTGCCGCCCGTGCCAGAAGGAGACGAAGTTCTTCGCCCAGGCCTATGACGAGATGAAGCCGGGGGTGCGCTTCCTCGGCGTCGACACCGAGGAGAGCGATCCGGACAGCGCACTGGACTTCGCGGCGCACGTGTCTCCGCCGATGCGCTACCCGTCGGTCCTGGACGAGGACCGGAAGGTCTTGATCGAACTCCACGGCCCGATCGCGGTGCCCAGCACGGTCTTCGTCCGCGCCGACGGCACGGTGGTCAAGCAGGTCAGCTCGGCGTACGACAGCCTGGCGCAGCTGCGCGCGGACATCGCGCGTTACCTCGGCGTGCGGCGGTGAGCGCGCCGGGGTGGCTGCAGCCGCTGCTCGATGCGGTCGCGGCCGGTCGCGACCCGTGGATGTTGCCGCGACCGGTGCCGCCCGGAGCCATCCGGCGATCGGCCGTCCTCGTGTTGTTCGGCTCCGGCCCCTTCGGCCCCGACGTGCTGCTCATCCAGCGCAGCCCCCACCTGCGCAGCCACGCCGGGCAGCCCGCCTTTCCGGGTGGCGGCATCGACGGCACGGACAGCGGGCCGGTCGATGCTGCGCTGCGCGAGGCGCAGGAGGAGACCGGCCTCGATCCGGCGGGGGTCGAGGTGCTCGCCTCGCTGCCGGAGCTGTGGGTTCCGCCCAGCGGCAACGTCGTCACGCCGGTGCTCGCGTGGTGGCGGGAGCCCAGCGACGTGAGCCCGGCCGACGTGCGGGAGGTCGCCGCGGTCGCCCGCGTGCCGATCGCCGACCTGACCGATCCGGCCAACCGGTTCCAGGTGCGCCATCCGAGCGGTCAGCTCGGGCCGGCGTTCGCCGTCGCCGACATGCTCGTCTGGGGATTCACCGCGGGCATCCTCGCTCGGCTGCTGGTCCTCGGCGGCTGGGAGCGGCCGTGGGACCACGACCGCGTGCGCGACCTGCCGGAGGACGTGCTGCGCCTGGCCCGCCGCCAGCGTGCGCAGACGCCGGCCCGGCGCGAGGCATAGCGGTGGACGTTCTCGACCTGGTGCTGATCCTGGTCTGCCTCGGCTTCGCCGTGAGCGGCTACCGGCAGGGCTTCCTCATCGGCATCCTGTCCTTCCTCGGCTTCCTCGGGGGCGGGGCGCTCGGCGCGAAGTACGCGCCTGCGCTGCACGACGCCTTCGGCGACCCCGGCAACTCCGCGCTGTTCGGGCTGCTGGTCGTCTTCGTCGCGGCGACGGTCGGCCAGCTCGTCGCCACCGGCGTCGGCATCGCCCTGCGCCGGCGGATCACCTGGCACCCGGTGCGCGTCGTCGACTCGGTCGGCGGGGGTGTCGTGAGCGTCATCTCGGTGCTGTTGGTGGCGTGGTTGATCGGCACCGCCCTCGCCCACAGCCAGCTCACGACGCTGGCTCGGCAGGTGCGGCATTCGCTGGTCCTCGCCCAGATCGACGGGGTGATGCCGGACTCGGCCCGCACGTGGTTCTCGTCGTTCCGTCGGTTGCTGGACCAGAACGGCTTCCCGCAGGTGTTCGGCGCGATCGGCCCGGAGACGATCGTCAAGGTCCCGCCCCCGGACCCGCGGGTGGCCAACAGTCGAACGGTGCGGCTGGCCCACGCCGACGTCGTGAAGATCACCGGCGTCGCGCCGTCCTGCCGCCGGCAGCTCGAGGGCAGCGGCTTCCTCTACGCCCCGGAGCACGTGATGACCAACGCGCACGTGGTCGCGGGCGTGCGCAACCCTCAGGTCAGCGCTCCCAACGGCCGCACCTACCCGGCCCGGGTCGTGCTCTACGACCCGCGTCGCGACGTCGCCGTGCTCGATGTGCCCGGGTTCAGTACGCCGCAGGGGCCGCTGGCGTTCGCGGCCGAGCCGGCCGATCGGGGACAGAGCGCGATCGTGGTGGGCTATCCGCAGAACGGACCGTTCCGCCCGGTCGCCGCGCGCGTCCGGGGACGGCAGGAGGCGCGCGGGCCGGACATCTACCAGTCCAGCCAGGTCACGCGCGAGATCTACTCCGTGTTCGCGGTGGTGCGCCCCGGCAACTCCGGCGGCCCGTTGCTGGACGGGGCACTGGTGAACGGGCATCCGGTCGTCTACGGCGTCGTCTTCGCGGCCGCGGTCGACGATCCGCACACCGGCTACGCGCTGACCTCGGGCGAGGTCATGGGCGACGCGCGCGCCGGGGCGAGAGCGACCGCGCCGGTCTCCACCCAGTCCTGCGACTGACGCGACGCAGCCCGTGCCGGGCTGGTGCCTCGGTGACGCTCCTCACAGCGCGTCGCCTCGACCGCGGTCGACGGCTGTGCCTACTGTGGATGAGTGCTTACTGTTGCAAGCACCGGGCAGGCCAGGTGGGGACGTCGGCAGGAGCGGAGGTGAGCAGGATGGAGCGGATCCAACGGGCGCACGAGATCGGTGCTGATCCCGCCGGGGTGGCGTTGCTGCTCGCCGATCCGGCCGGCCGTGAGCTGTGGCCCCGTGGCCGGGCTCGGTTCGGTGCGCCGCAACGTTCGGGTGTCGGGTTCGCCTGCGACGTCACAGTGCTCGGCATCCCACCCGCCCGCGGCCGCCTGGCCATCACGACGGGGCGGGAGCCCGGCCTCACCGAGGTCTGGCTGATGCTGCAGGTCGACGGCGCCGCGGCGGCTGTCGCGGCGGACGGCGCCCGCTTCCTCGGCGCCTTGGCCGTCGCCGCTCAGGCTCGGTCGTCGGCCGCCTGAGCGTGCAGCCGCGGCGGGGGCAAGCCGCCGGTGCTGCCGTCCGCGCCGGCCTGGGCCCAGCGCCGGAGCTGGTCGACGGGCACGTCGTACGGCGTCGTACCGGCCAGCGGCGCGAGCGTGTCGGCCGCCCGCTCGAACAGCGCGGCGGCGCCGCGAGCGTTGCCGCGCGCATGATGGGTCAGCGCGACGGCGAGCTGGGCGAGGCCCCGCCAGAGGTCGCGTTCCGCCCCGGTCGTGGCCTTCCACTGCGCTTCGAGCACCTCGTGCGCGGCGAAGGGACGCCCTGCGTCGAGCAATCGCTGCGCGTCGGCCAACGTCTGCCGCGGCGGTCCGGCCGGCGGGTCGACCGGGACAGCGGCGTCGCCACCGGAGCGCTCGAGCGGCCGGCCCAGCGCGTCTCGAGGGCGAGCGCTGCGCGGCCGTCCGGCAGCGTCGCGGTCGCGGTTCACTGCGTCGACCATCGCACCAGCTCGTCGCTGACCACCTCCGGGGCCTCTTCGTGCGGAAAGTGCCCGACGCCGGAGATCGACCGCCAGACGTAGTCCCCCGCGACGAAGCGTCCGGAGCCGCGGGCGCTGTCCGGCAGCACCCACCGGTCCTGCGAACCATGCAGCTGGAGGGTCGGCGCCGTGATCGGCTGGCGGAGCAGCCGGCGGAATCGGCGTCCGTCCGAGCGCGGAATCGAGCGGACCGCCCACCGGAAGTATTCGAGCGAGCAGTGCGGCGCGCCCAGGATCAACATCGCCTCCCGCCACCGAGCCTGCGTGTCGACCAGCGGGAACGACGGTCCGGCGCAATCTTCGATCAGCCGCGCCACGTTGGCGGCGCCGTCGGCGACCAGCCAGCGCTCCGGGTGCCACGGCAGCTGGAAGCGGGCGAGGGAGCGGATCAGGCCGCGCTGCGCCGGCTGACGGGCGAGCGCGGCCGCCCAGCAGAGCGGGTGCGGCACCGACACGATGGCGAGGCGGCGGACCAATCGCGGGTGCGTCGCCGCGACCGTCCAGGCCACGTTGCCGCCCCAGTCGTGCCCGACGACGACCGCCTCCCGCTCGCCCAGCGCCCGGATGAGTCCGGCGACGTCAGCCGCTGCCGTCATCGGGTCATACCCGCGCGGGGGCTTGTCGGTGGCGCCGTACCCGCGCAGATCCGGCGCCACCGCGCGGAAGCCGGCGTCAGCGAGCGCGACGAGCTGGTGGCGCCAGGTCCACCAGAACTGTGGGAAGCCGTGCAGCAGCAGCACCAGCGGCCCCCGGCCGGCTTCGGCGACATGGAAGCGGATGCCATTCGCGTGGACGTCGCGGTGCGTCCAGGGCCCGTGGACGCGCACCACCGACTCCTCCACCAGCCGGGGCCTGCTGCGCACGAGCCGCAGCGTGGCACAGCGGCGGCTACCGCGGCGGGTCGCGGTGGGGTGCCTGTGTCGGGCCGGCAGGCGCAGACCCGTCGGGTTCGCTGGTCAGGAGCTGTGGCGGGCCCGCAGCTCTTCGAGCTGCGGCTCCGGGGCGACGGTGGGGTGCTTCGCCCACTCGAGGTCGTCCTTGACCGTCCGGATCGTGCGGTGCGGCGGGCGGACCTTGACGACCGCTCCGAGCCCGAGCAAGGCGAACAGGCCCGCGCCCAGTGCGTAGAGCCCGCCGATGCACAGGAACCCGCCCCACACCGGGATCACGGTGGCGATCCCCATCGCCGCGGCGACCGAGAGCAGCAACAGCGCGAAGAAGCCGACGAACCCGGCTCCGCCGAGCAGGCCCGCGCCGAGCCCGGCTCGCTTGAGCTCGGTGGTGATCTCCGTCTTGGCCAGCTCGACCTCTTTGTGGACGAGCAGCGACAGGTCACGGGTGGCAGCGGCGACGAGCTCGCCGAGGGACTGGTCGCCGGAGCTGCTGGTCACGGTGCCTCCTGTCGATGGGCGGTCCCGCCGTCTTGATCTGGCCGGCGGACGATCGCATCATCTCGCTACCCAGGCTCGATCGGTCGACACGATCCACGTCGATCGCCGGACATGCGAACGGCGCCCTGCGCGGAGGGCGCCGTCCACTGGCACGGCCACCGGGTGACCAAGCGCCGGCTCAAGTCGCCGGCCGGGGACGAGCCCCGGTCTCGGCTGCCTCCTGCGGCTGACGCCCGCGTGGGTGCCCGGTATTCGTGCGCGGATCCGTCGGCGGAGGGATCGTCGCCACACGCGCCAGCAGGTCCGTGCTGTTGTTCTACCGCTGTCGGGAGCGCCTGCCTAGCCCCGAATCGAGCAACCGGGCGGTCACCCGCCGCGACCAGGAGACCCGCCGAAGGTTTTTTTCGTACGGCGGTTTGACCGAGATCGACGCCGGGCAGGCTCCGGCTGCCTCGCGAGATCTCTCGCGTCCCTGACGGGTCCGGCTCGTCCCCCCCGGAGTCGGATCTTGCGGCGGCCCCCGCTACCCCCCCGGCGGGGGCCGTCTTTTCTTCTGGGGTGCCGCGCCTGGCGCGCCGGCTGAGCTCCGAGCTCGCCCACATCCACACGTCCCACCGCCTCCCGGCACGGTCCACAGCTGTTGGCGCCGCCCCCGGGAGGGACCCGGCGGTGGCAGCCTGCCCGACGTGTCCGGTGTCCTGCTGCTGAGCCGCAGCCCTGTCCTCGTCGCCGAGCTGCAGCGGCTGTGCGCGATCACGGGCAAGCCGCTCGAGGTGCGGGCGGAGCCGGCCGGTGGGCTCACGACCTTCTGGACGTCGGCCTCCGTGGTGGTGGTCGACGCGGACGCCGCCGATCTGGTCGAGGCCGCCGACCTGCCGCGCCGGGATGCCACGGTCGTGCTTGCCGGCCGGGGCGACGACCTGGCCGCCTGGCAGCTGGCCGCTCGGGTCGGCTCCAGCTGCGTCCTCGTTCTGCCCGCCGATGCGCAGCCGCTGTTCGAGCAGATCGTCACGGCGACCGATTCCGCCGGTCCGCCCGGCACGGTCATCGGGGTCAGCCCAGCCGCCGGCGGCGCCGGGGCGTCCACGTTGGCGGCGGCACTCGCGTTGCGCGCCGCTCAGTCGGGTGCCGCAGTGACGCTCGTCGATCTGGACCCTGCCGCGGGGGGACTGGACGTGCTGCTGGGTGCGGAGCACCAGCCCGGGCTGCGCTGGAGCGACCTTCGGGCGGTCCGTGGCGCAGTCGCCGCTGACGTGCTGCGCGAGGCGCTCGTGCAGGTGGGAGGGCTGCGTCTGCTGTCCGGAAGTCGCCAGGACACGGACGGCGTGGCCGTTGAGGCGGTCAGTGCACTGATGCCGGCGTTGCGGCGGGGTCAGGATCTCGTCGTCGTCGATCTGCCTCGGCGCTTCGATCCAGCGGCGGAGCTGGCGGCCGCGGCGTGTGACCGCCGGCTCCTGGTGGTGACCGCTGAGGTTCGGGCCGTCGCGGCGGCCGCCACGCTGTGCGCGGGGGTGCTGATGGCGGATGCCCAGCTGGTGGTTCGCACGACGGAGCCTCGGCGGCTGCGCCCGGCCGACCTCGGCACCGCGCTCAGCGCGGCCCCGATCGTGGATTTTCCCACCGAGCCGGCCGTGGCCGCCGCCACCGATCGCGGCGAGCTGGCCCAGGTGCTGCCGCGCTCGCGCCTGGCGGCCGCGGCCGACACGTTGCTCGGCCAGCTCGCCGCGGCTCCCCGCGCCGCATGACGTCCGGAGAGCACGAAGCCGGTGCGGCAACCAGCGCACCGGCGGCCGTCCTGGCCGACGGCGTCCTGGAGGGGGTACGGCGGGCCGTGGGCGCCGGCGGGTCGGCGGATCCCGCGGCGATCGCCGCCGTCGTCGGTCAGCTGGCGCCGGTCCAGGGAAGCGCCACGCTGCTCCACGCCACCCGTCAGGTCGAGGCCGAGATCATCGGGGCCGGACCGCTCGAGCCGTTCCTGCGCGAGCCCGGCGTCACCGACGTGCTCGTCAACGGGCCGGGCCCGGTCTGGGTCGACCGCGGGCATGGCTTGCAGCGCACCGAGACGGTGGTCGGTGACGAGATGACGCTGCGGCGGCTGGCGCAGCGACTGGTCGCGGCCACCGGCCGCCGCCTCGACGACGCTGCTCCCCATGCCGATGCACGGCTGCCCGGTGGCATCCGGGTGCACGCGGTGCTGCCGCC
>DASTWK010000021.1:0-7251 GCA_035776655.1 Mycobacteriales bacterium
GGCCGTGGTCGCCGCGCTGGTCAACCTCGCCAACCGGTGGTTCTCCGCCCAGATCGGCGAGGGGCTCATCTATGACATGCGCTCCTCGGTGTTCACCCACATCCAGCGGATGCCGCTGGCGTTCTTCACCCGCACCCAGACGGGTGCCCTGATCAGCCGGATCAACAACGACGTCCTCGGCGCGCAGCAGGCGTTCACCGGCACCTTGTCCAACGTCGTCAGCAACGTCATCAGCGTCACGCTGGTGCTGGTCGCCATGCTGTTCCTGTCCTGGCAGATCACCCTGCTCGCGCTCGCGATGATCCCGCTGTTCATCATCCCGGCGCGGCTGATGTCCAAGCGGTTGCAGCGACTGACCCGCGAGGCCTACGCGCTCAACGCGGAGATGTCCACGCAGATGACCGAACGGTTCAACGTCGCGGGCGCGTTGCTGGTCAAGCTGTTCGGCCGCCCCGAGGACGAGGACCGCATGTTCCGCGGCAAGGCGCGCCGGGTTGCCGACATCGGCGTGCAACAGGCGATGTATGCGCGGGTGTTGTTCGTCTGCTTCACCCTCGTCGCCTCGCTCGGCACCGCGCTCGTCTACGGCATGGGCGGCTATCAGGCGGCGACCGACCCGAAGATGATCGGCACGGTGGTCGCGCTCGCCGCCTATCTCAACCGGCTCTACGGCCCGATCACCGCTCTGTCGAACGTGCAGGTCGACGTGATGACCGCGCTGGTCTCGTTCGACCGCGTCTTCGAGGTGCTCGACCTGCCGCCGATGATCGACGAGAAGCCGGACGCGGTCGCGCTGCCTCGCCGGCTCGGCCCCGAGGCGACGATCGAGTTCGACCACGTCGGCTTCCGCTATCCGACCGCTGCCGAGGTGTCACTGGCGTCGCTCGAGTCGGTGGCGGTACTCGACAATGCGCCCGAACGCCAGGTCCTGCACGACCTCAGCTTCCGCGCCGAACCCGGCCAGCTGGTCGCGCTGGTCGGGCCATCGGGCGCCGGCAAGACCACGATCTCCCAGCTGGTCACGCGGATGTACGACGTGCAGTCGGGCGCCGTTCGTGTCGGCGGCCACGACGTGCGCGACGTGACGTTGCAGTCGCTCGTCGGTGCGGTCGGGGTGGTCACGCAGGACGCGCACATGTTCCACGAGACGATCCGTGACAACCTCGCCTATGCGCGTCCGGATGCCACCGAGGACGAGCTGTGGGCGGCCCTCGACGCGGCCAACATCGGTGAGCTGGTGCGGTCACTGCCGGACGGGCTCGACACGCTGGTCGGCGACCGCGGGTATCGGATGTCCGGCGGGGAGAAGCAGCGGCTCGCGATTGCGCGGCTGCTGCTCAAGGCCCCGTCGATCGTCGTGCTCGACGAGGCGACCGCGCATCTCGACAGCGAGTCGGAGGTCGCCGTGCAGCGGGCCCTGAAGACAGCGCTCGTCGGGCGGACCTCACTCGTCATCGCGCACCGGTTGTCGACGGTGCGCGAGGCCGACCAGATCCTCGTCATCGACGACGGCCGCATCGTCGAGCGCGGAACCCACGACGAGCTGGTCGCCGCCGGCGGGTTGTACGCCGAGCTCTACCGCACCCAGTTCGCCGGCCAGGCCGACTCCGACGGCCGGCTGTCCGGCCTGGACGAGCTCACCGGCGACACGCTGCCGGCCTGAGTGCCGCGCACAGGCGGCAGATCTCCGCGCCGGCCAGCGTGCCCTGACCGGTCAGGTCGGCACCCGGACGGTCACGAGCGCGATGTCGTCGCGCGGCCAACCGGACTGATAGCGCATCACGTCGTCGAGGACGGCTTGCGTCACCGCGTCAGCCGTTTGGTGGTCGGCGGTCACGGCCGCCCGCAGGCGGCCCTCGCCGTACAGCTCGCCGTCGGCCCGTGCCTCGGTGACGCCGTCGGTGAACAGCACCAGCACGGCGCCCGGCTCCAACGGCACCGCCAGGTCGGGCAGCGGCGGGTCGGCCACCACGCCCAGCAGCATGCCCGGCGCACCGACCGCGGTCACCGTGCCTCCCGGCCGGCGCAGCAGCGGCTGGGGGTGACCGCCCAGGCACAGGGTTCCCGTCCACGACTCGCCCGCGCGGCTCAGCTGGAGGAACGCGACGGTGCAGAACCGGTCGATCTCCTCGAGCAGCAAGACCTCGTTCAGCCGCGTCAGTGCCCCCGAGGGCGTCGGGTGACCGATAGCCGCGGCGCGCAATGTGTGCCGGGCCAGCGCGGTGACGGCGGCCGCCTGCACGCCCTTGCCCCGGACGTCGCCGATGACCACGACCCAGTTGTCCTCGCGCAGCTGGAAGACGTCGTAGAAGTCACCCCCGACCTCGGTGCCGTCACCGGCGGGCCGGTAGGCGGCGGCGATGTCGAGCCCGGGGATCGCCGGCGGCGTCGGCGGGATCAGCGTCTGCTGCAACGTCTCGGCGAGGGAGCGCGCGTGCGCCTCGGAGGCCTCCGCCCGGTCCTTCGCCCGCAGCAGCTCGCGCTCGTACTCCCGGCGGTCGGTGGCGTCGAACACCGCGATGCGGATCACCCGCGGCGCGTCCGAGTCGTCCCGCTCCAGCACGGCGTTGACCAGCGCCGGCAGCCTCGATCCGTCGGCCCGCACGAGGTCGAGCGCGATCTCGCGCGCCGTGCCCTGCATACGCAGCATCGGCGCGTAGTGCGTCTCGTGGTAGATCCGGCCGCCGCCCGTGAGGAGGTCGACGAACGAACGGCGCCCCACGAGCTCGGCCCGGGCATAGCCGGTCAGCGTGAGGAACGTCTGGTTGACCTTGATGATCGAACCGTCGGGAGTGGTGGACAGATAGCCGCACGGGGCCCGGTCGTAGAGCTGCTCGGCGTCGTCGTCCAGCAGCGCCTCGTAGAACGCGTCGAGCGCCTCGCCGCTGCTCGAGGTCACGCGCCCGCGGAGATGTCGGCGCCGATGAACTCGCGAATGGCTGCGGTCGTGGCCTGCGGCGCCGACAAGTTGGGACAGTGTCCGGTCGCGTCGAGCAGGCGCAACGTGGCATTGGGCATCGTGGCGGCGACGTATTCGCCCACCGACGTCGGCGCGATCACGTCGTTGCTGCACTGCAGCACGAGCGTCGGTGTCGTGACGGTGGCGAGGTCGCGACGGTTGTCGGAGAGGAAGGTCACGCGCGCGAACTGTCGCGCGATGTCGGGATCGGTGCGGCAGAAGCTCGCCGTCAGCTCCTCGCCCAGCTCCGGCCGCTCGTCGTTGCCCATGATGGCCGGCGCCATCGCGGTCGACCAGCCGAGGTAGTTGCTGTCGAGGGAGTCGAGCATCTCCTCGACGTCGCGGTGGCTGAAGCCGCCGACGTAGCCGTCGTCGTCGATGTAGCGCGGCGACGGGCTGACGAGCACCAGGCGAGCGAACAGATCCGGTGCTTGCGCCGCCGCGAGCACACCGATCATCGCCGCCACCGAGTGCCCGACGAAGACGACGTCGTGCAGGTCCAGTGCCTGGCAGATCTCGACGACGTCCTGCGCGTAGCCGGTCAGCGACGAGTAACGCTCCGGGTCCCACGCGGACAGGTCGGACTGCCCGGCACCGACATGGTCGAACAAGACCACCCGATGGCTGGAGGAGAACCGCGGCGCCACGAAGCGCCACATGTTCTGGTCACACCCGAAGCCGTGCGCGAAGACCATCGGCTGAGCGGTTGGCGGCCCGGCCAGGGTGACGTTGTTGCGGGCCAGCACATCCATCCGGTGAGGCTACCGCCGGGCCGGGGGGAGGGCCCGGGTGGCCGCTGCCGGCGGCCCGCTGCCGGCCGACCGCTGCTGGCGGCAACGGCGAGCCGCTTCAGAGCGCGCGCAGCCCGCCGCCGTCCACGGGAACCAGACATCCGGTGACATAGGACGCGGCGGGCGAGAGCAGGAAGGCCGCCACCCGACCGAATTCCGCGGGCTCACCGAGGCGGCGCAGCGGGATCGACCGCGCCATCCGGTCACGGTCCGCCTCGTCCGGCGTCAGCTCGAGGATCCGGCCGGTGAGCACCCGGCCAGGCATCAACCCGAAGACCCGTACGCCGCGCTCGCCTAGCTCGTCGGCGAGCTGCTTGGCCCACATCGCGAGGCCGGGCCGCAGTCCGTTGCTGATCTCCAGCCCGGACAGGGGCGCCTTCGCCGAGGTCGACAGCACCAGGCCGATCGCGCCGCCGGCACCGAGGTGTGGTGCGACCGCCCGGGCGGTGCGCACCGCACCGAGGAACACCGACTCGAACGCCGCCCGCCACTGCTCGTCGGTCGCGTGCAGCGCAGCCGTCGCCGGCGGGCCGCCGACGCTGATCAGCACGCCGTCCAGCCGGCCCCAGCTGGCGAGCGCGAGGTCGACGAGCCGCTGCGGCGTACCGGCCTCGGCGTTGTCCGCCGCCAGTCCGCGCGCGTGGTCTCCGAGCGCGGCGACGGCGTCGTCGACGGACTCCTGCGAGCGTGCAGACACGACGACGCGCGCGCCTTCAGCGACCAGAGCCTCCGCCGTCGCGCGGCCGAGACCTTTCGTGCCGCCGGTGACGACATAGACCCGCCCGTCGAGGCCGAGGTCCACCGCAGTCCCCTCCGCCCGGTGTCAGGCGTCGAGCAGGGAGCGCAGCACGTACTGGAGGATGCCGCCGTGGCGGTAGTACTCCTGCTCGCCCGGCGTGTCGATCCGCACGGTCGCCGTGAACGTCTTGTCCTCCGCCCCGTCTGTCTTGGCCCGCACCTGGATCTCGCGCGGCACCCGGTCGGCGCCTTCGAGACCGGTGATCTCGAAGACCTCCTCGCCGGTCAACCCGAGGGACTCGCGGGTCTCGCCCGACGTGAACTGCAGCGGCAGCACGCCCATCCCGATGAGGTTGGACCGGTGGATCCGCTCGTAGGACTCGGCGATGACCGCCCGGACGCCGAGCAGCATCGTTCCCTTCGCGGCCCAGTCCCGCGACGACCCGGAGCCGTACTCCTTGCCGGCGAGGATCACCAGCGGCACGCCCTCGTCCGCGTAGCGCTGGGCCGCGTCGTAGATCGACATCTCCTCCCCGTCGGGCAGGTGCCGGGTGACGCCACCCTCGGTGCCGGGGGCGAGCTGGTTGCGCAGCCGGATGTTGGCGAACGTGCCGCGGATCATCACCTCGTGGTTGCCGCGCCGTGAGCCGTAGGAGTTGAAGTCCTTGCGCTCGACGGAGTGGTCGGTGAGGTAGCGGCCGGCCGGCGAGTCGGTCTTGATCGAGCCGGCCGGCGAGATGTGGTCGGTGGTGACGCTGTCGCCGAGCATCGCCAGCACCCGCGCTCCGCGGATGTCCTGCACGCCCTGCGGTTCGCGATCCATGCCGTCGAAGTACGGCGGGCGGCGTACGTAGGTCGAGGCATCGGCCCACTCGAAGGAGTCGCCGGTCGGCACCTCGAGCGACTGCCAGCGCTCGTCCCCGGCGAACACGTCGCCGTAGGAGGAGGAGAACCCGCTCGCCTGGACCGACGACGCGACGATCTGCTGCACCTCCTGGGGCGACGGCCAGATGTCGGCGAGGAAGACGTCGTTGCCGTCGGTGTCGGTGCCGATCGGGTCGTTGAGCAGGTCGACGTCCATCGACCCGGCGAGCGCGTAGGCGACGACCAGCGGCGGCGACGCGAGATAGTTCATCTTCACGTCCGGGTTGATCCGGCCCTCGAAGTTGCGGTTGCCGGACAGCACCGACACGACGGCCAGGTCGTTGGCGTTGACCGCCTGGGAGACCTCCGGGATGAGCGGGCCGCTGTTGCCGATGCAGGTCGTGCAGCCGTAACCGACGAGCCCGAAGCCGAGCTTCTCGAGGTAGGGCGTCAGCCCCGCCTTCTCGTAGTAGTCCATGACGACCTTGGATCCCGGGGCGAGTGATGTCTTCACCCACGGCTTGCGCTCCAGGCCGCGCTCGACCGCGTTCTTGGCCAGCAGCCCCGCGCCGACCATCACGAACGGGTTGGACGTGTTCGTGCACGAGGTGATCGCGGCGACGACCACGGCGCCGTGGTCGATCTCGCACTCCTCGCCGTCGAGGGTCAGCCGCGCCGGGTTGCTCGGCCGGCCCTCCGACGCCGCCGGGACGCCGATGGGCGCGGCGTCACCGTTGTGATGGATGGCGGGCGGGTCCGAGGCCGGGAACGACTCCGCGGACGCCTCGTCGACCCCCGCGTTGGGCACACCGGCGCCGGCGTCCTGCGGCGGGACGCCCGGTTGACGCGACGGCGCGACGGGCGTGGTGTCGACGTACGCCGCCAGCGCGGCCCGGAAGCCGTCCTTGGCGTTCTTCAACGCCACCCGGTCCTGCGGGCGCTTCGGGCCGGCAAGCGACGGCTCGACGGTCGACAGGTCGAACTCGAGCCGTTCGCTGTAGTCCGGCTCGCCCTGCGGGTCGTGCCACAGGCCCTGCTCCTTGGCATAGGCCTCGACCAGCGCCACGGCGTCGTCGCTGCGGCCGGTCAGCCGCAGGTAGGTCAGCGTCTCGTCGTCGATCGGGAAGATCGCGCAGGTCGAGCCGTACTCCGGCGACATGTTCCCGATCGTGGCGCGGTTGGCGAGCGGCACCGCGGCGACGCCGGGGCCGTAGAACTCGACGAACTTGCCGACCACGCCGTGCTTGCGCAGCATCTCGGTGATCGTGAGCACGAGGTCGGTGGCGGTCGCGCCTTCCGGCAGCTCGCCGGAGAGCTTGAAGCCGACGACCCGCGGGATGAGCATCGACACCGGCTGGCCGAGCATCGCCGCCTCGGCCTCGATGCCGCCGACACCCCAGCCGAGCACCCCGAGACCGTTGATCATCGTGGTGTGCGAGTCGGTGCCGACGAGCGTGTCGGGGTAGGCGAGCCCGTCCTTGTCGAAGACGACCCGCGCCAGGTATTCGAGGTTGACCTGGTGCACGATCCCCGTGTCCGGCGGCACCACGGTGAAGTCGCGGAACGCGTCCTGCCCCCAGCGCAGGAACTGGTAGCGCTCCTGGTTGCGCTCGAACTCCAGCGCGGCGTTCTTCTCGAACGCGTCGGGCGCGCCGAACATATCGACGATGACCGAGTGGTCGATGACCAGCTCGGTCGGCACGAGCGGGTTGATCTTCGTGGGATCGCCACCGAGCTGCGCCATCGCCTCGCGCATCGCGGCCAGGTCGACGACGCAGGGCACGCCGGTGAAGTCCTGCATGATGACCCGCGCCGGGGTGAACTGGATCTCGGTGTCAGGCTCCGCGTTCGGGTCCCACGCGGCCAGGGCGCGGATCTGGTCGGCGGTGACGTTGTGCC
>DASTWK010000022.1:0-7515 GCA_035776655.1 Mycobacteriales bacterium
GTTGCGAATAGACGAGGTTGACCGGCGCCTCGTAGCCCGGCACCAGACTCCGATAGGAGTTGGTCGTCGGGTTGGTGAACGCGAGCAGCGACGGTGCGTGCCTCAACCGGCCGCCGATGTAGTGACGTGCGACGTCGGACAGGCCCGCATAACCGAGTTCGTCGTAGAACAGCGGAGCGCCGTCCTTCCACAACGACTGGTGGCAGTGCATGCCCGAGCCGTTGTCCTGCCAGATCGGCTTCGGCATGAACGTCACCGTGCGGCCGTGCTGGCGCGCGACGTTCTTCACGACGTACTTGAAGTTCATGAGGTTGTCGGCGCTCTTGAGCAGCGTGCCGAACCGGAAGTCGATCTCGGCCTGACCTGCGGTGCCCACCTCGTGGTGCTGCATCTCGACATCGATGCCGATCTCCAGCAGGACCCGCACCATCTCCGACCGCAGGTCGGTGAAGTGGTCCGTCGGCGGCACGGGGAAGTAACCGCCCTTGTAGGCCGGCTTGTAGCCCTTGTTGCCGCCCGGCTCCTCCCGACCGGTGTTCCACGCCGCCTCGACCGAATCGATGTAGTGGTAGGCCGAGTGTGGGTTCTGGTCGTAGCGGATCGAGTCGAAGATGTAGAACTCGGCCTCGGGGCCGAAGTACGTCGTGTCCGCGATCCCAGACCCGCGCAGATAGTCCTCCGCCTTGCGCGCGATGTTGCGCGGGTCGCGGGTGTAGGCCTCGCCGGTCAGCGGATCGTGGATGAAGAAGTTGATGATCAGCGTGGGGTGCTGCCGGAACGGGTCCATGTAGGCCGTCGTCGGGTCCGGCAGCAGCAGCATGTCCGACTCGTGGATCTGCTGGAATCCGCGGATCGACGAGCCGTCGAACATCAGTCCGTCGGTGAAGACGTTCTCGCCGAAGTTCGACGCGGGAAAGGTGAAGTGCTGCATGACCCCAGGGAGGTCGCAGAACCGGACATCGACGAACTGGACGTCGTTCTTCTTGATGTAGCCGAGCACCTCGTCGGCGGTTTCGAACATGCGGGCTGCTGCCTCCTTCAGCGCTGGGCGCGCTGCCTTGGACCCGCCGGTCAGGAGAGGGAAGGGACCGACTGGGGCAACGTAGCGGACCGCACCGGCCCGCCTGCAGACGACCTTAGAAAAATGGCGTTGATCGGCGGTTTCCCGAGTGTTTCCGGCGCGTTAAGCGGTCCGGGCCCGCCGGTGCGACCCCCGCCGTACGATTTCAGGACAGCCGCGGCGCCCGCGGCCGGTCAGGGAGTCGTCACCGGTGAGTCAGACCGCGGAGCCCGCCTCGCCGGACGAGGCCGGATCAGTGCCGTCTCCCGAGGTTCCGGATCCGCGGGAGCCCCGCTCCTCCGCGGGCGCTCAGCTCGATCGGCTGCGGGCAGTCAGCCAGGAGCTGCTCAACGACTTCACCGTCGAGAGCGTGGTCGCCACCGTGGTCCGGCGGGGCCTGTCGCTGATCGGCGCGTTCGGCGGCGCGCTCTGGGAGCTCGGCGCCGACGACGTGCTGCGGATGCGCGGCTGCGTCGGTTACCCCGACGAGGTCTACGCGCGCTGGCAGGAACTGCCCCTCGACGCGGACGCCCCCGGCCCCGAGGCGGCACGGACCGGCCAGATGGTGGTGCTGCGGTCGGTGGCCGAGCGGGACGCGCGCTACCCCGCGCTGAGCGGCCGGGCGACGGTGGGCGAGGTGTTCATCGCCGCGCCGCTGGTCGTGCAGGGCCGGACGATCGGCTTGCTCGGACTCGGGTTCGAGCGAGCGCACGAGCTGGACGACGACGGACTCGTCTTCATCAACGCCGCCGCAGCCCAGTGCGCGGCGGCGATGCACCGCGCCTTGGTGGTGGAGGCGCAGCAGCGCAGCCTGGCGCAGGCGCACGAATCGGCCCGCCGGCTGGCGGTCCTGCAGCGGGTCACCGCCGCGCTGGCCGACGTGCGCGACTCGGCGGGCACGGTCGACTTCATCTTCCGCGAGCTGAGCGAGGCCCTCGGCGCGCAGCAGCTCGCCCTCAACGTCCTCGATGAGTCGGGCACGTCGATGCGCACCGTCCGCCACCACGGGATGCTGCCGGGGGTCGACGAGCAGTTCGCCGAGTTCCCGTTCGCGCCCGGGCTGCCGGCGACCGACGCGCTGCTGCAGCGCCGGGCCGTCATCATGCGCACCGCCACCGAACGGCTCGCGCAATATCCGCAGCTCGCCGGGTTGCCGAGCAGCGACCACGCGTGGATCTGTCTGCCGCTGGTCATCGCCGACCGTGGCATCGGCACGTTGTCGCTGTCGCTGCCGCAGCCCCAGGCCTTCCCGCCCGAAGACGTCGAGTTCCTCACCGCACTCGCCGACCAGTGCGGCCACGCCCTGGAGCGCGCGCGGCTGCTGGAGTCCCAGATCGCCAACCGCGCCCGGCTCGAGCTGCTCGCCGAGGCGGGGCGCATCTTCACGGCGCCGCTGGACGTGCAACTCACCTCGGTGCAGTTCTGCCAGCTGATCGTCGGCCGGGTCGCCGACGCGGTGAGCGTGCACCTGCGCGAGCCGGACGGCAGTTACCTGGTGGCCGCGGCCGAGCACGTCAACCCGGCCCAGATCGACGTGCTGCGCCGGGTCTCGACGCAGCTCCCACGCAGCATCAGCGAGACCTTCGACCGCGTGCTGGAGCGCCGGTCGCCGGTGGTGCTGCGCTCGGCTGCGTTGGGGGAGGCGCTGTCCGACGTCGGTCAGAGCGAGTTGCGGGCGGCCGTCGAGCAGCATCCGCCGACGTCGACGATCCTGCTGCCGCTGGTGTCGGGTGGCCGGGCGCTCGGGGTGCTGGTGGTCACGACCGAAGTGGGCGGCCGTCCGGCCCTGAGCTCCGACGAGCGAGACCACCTGGAGGAACTGGCCGGGCGGTTGGCGCTCGCCATCGACAGTGCCCGCCTGCTGCGCCAGCAGATCGAGATCGCTCACACCCTCCAGCGCTCGCTGCTGCCGGCCTCGCTGCCGCGAGTGCCCGGTGCCGAGGTCGCGGTGCGCTACCTGCCCGGGGCCGAAGGTGTCGACGTCGGCGGTGACTTCTACGACGTCATCCCGCTGCCCAACGGCCGCATCGGCCTCGTGGTCGGCGATGTCATGGGCCGCGGCGTACGTGCAGCAGCCGTGATGGGCCAGCTGCGGGCCGCCGTCCGCAGCTATTGCCTCGAGGGCCACCCGCCAGCGGCACTGCTCACCCGGCTCGACCGGCTGGTCGCCACGTTGGAGGAAGGGCTGCTGGTCACCGCCTTCTACGCCGAGTGGGATCCCGGCTTCGGCTTCGCGTTGTGCTCCTGCGCCGGGCACCTGCCGCCGCTCGTACGGCGGCCGGGGGAGCCCGCTGCCTATCTCGAGATCGACCCCGGAGTTCCGCTCGGTGTCGGCGCGCAGGCCTACCAGGAGATCGAGGTGCCGCTGCCACCCGGGTCGTTGCTGCTCGCCTACACCGACGGACTGGTCGAAGGCCCGGATCTGCCGGTCGAGGACGGCATGCGCCAGCTCGCCGCCGCCGTCACCGACGCGGCCAGAGCGATCGAAGTGTGCGACGCGGCGCTGCATGACCTGCGCCCGGCGACGGGCACGCGACAGTACGACGATGACATCGCCCTGCTCGCACTGGTCACCAACGCGGAGGGCAGCGACTCCAGGCCGCTCGTGGATCCCGCCAATGCGGTCCTCGTCGACCTGCCGGCGGACTACAACTCGCCAGCCCGCGCCCGTGCCGTCGTCGCCGACACCCTGCACCGCTGGGGGCTCGGCAGTCTGGTCGACGTCGGGACGTTGCTGGTCAGCGAGCTGGTCACGAATGGTGTCCGCCATGCCGGCACCGGCCTGCGGGTGACGATCAGCCGGCTGGGGGACAGCCGCGTCCGCGTCGGTGTGGGGGACCGGGCGCCGGGCGTCCAGGTCCGCGTCAGCGGCAAGGACACCGACGCGGAGGGCGGCCGTGGGCTGTTCCTGGTCGAGCACCTGGCGGCCGGCTGGGGTTCGGTCGTCGAGGGCGACGGCAAGACGGTCTGGTTCGAACTGCAGGCATGAGCGAGCACCCTTCGAGCGGACCCGGGTCCGTGGCGGGCATCGGCGCGCGGATCGGCGCGTTCGTCGTCGACTCGCTGCTGTCGGTTGCGTTCGCGCTGGTGACCGGGTTCCGGCCGGGCACGGATTACTACGGCCTGGCGGTCGGCCTGTTCTTCCTGGCGGTCGAGCTGTTCTTCGTTGCGGCGATTGCGCAGACGCCCGGAATGCGCGCCGTCGGGGTCGCGGTGGTGCGGGCGCGGGACGGCGGGCGGCCCGGTTTCGGCTGGATCGGTGTGCGCACCCTGCTGTTGGCGACGGTGCTGCCGGCGCTCATCGTCGACGCCTCCGGCCGTGCCATGCACGACCGCGCCGCCGGGACCGTGATGGTCCGGACGCGTTAGCGAATCTTGCCGCGGGGCATGCGGCCGACCTTGGGCATCGGGCCCTTGGGCAGTGGCACGTTGGTGCCTCCCAGCGCCTTCATGCGGCTCTCGACCCCGTCGATGTCGCGTCGGCCCACATTGCGAGGCAGCTTCATCAGGTGCTGCGACAGCCGACGCAGCGGCACCTGCCCCTCCCCGTCACCGACGATCACGTCATAGATCGGCGTCTCCGGCGCCACCCGCCCGACCCGGCGCTTCTGGTCGGTGATCAGCTGGCGCAACGCCTGCACCGAGCTGCCCTCGCCGACGAGGACGACGCCGGGCCGACCGACCACCCGGTGGACGAGATCCATGTTGCGGTTGAACGCCACCGCCGGGGTGACCCGCCAGTCGCCGCGCAACGTCTGCAGCACCGACGCGGCCGCACCCGGTTGCCCTTCGACCTGCGCGTACATCGAAGCGGTCGCCCGGCGGCCGAACAGCGCCGTTCCGAGCAGGACGGCACCGAGCACCCCGAGGACGGTGAAATAGATCGGGTGGCTGATGACGACGCCGACCACGACCAGCACGACCAGCAGCGCGAGTGCCGGGCCGAAGACGAGCAGTGGCAGCCTCGGGTCGGCCTTGCGGGTCATCGACCAGACGGTGCGCATCTGCGCGACCCGGCCGGGCCGGTCGGAGGCTGCTGCGGTGTTCTTCTCGGTGCGAGTCTTCGCGGCGCGCGCCATGGCGGCGAGTCTACGGGCGGGTGGGCGCACCCGACGTCGAGCCGGCACGCGCGGCCACGGCCTGCGCATAAAGCCGCCCGGCGCGATAGGACGAGCGCACCAGCGGGCCGCTCATCACGCCGAGGAAGCCCAGCTCCTCCGCTTCCGCCCTCAGCTCGACGAACTCCGCCGGCTCGACCCACCGCTCGACCGGGTGGTGCCGCGGACTCGGCCGTAGATATTGCGTGATCGTCAGCAGGTCGCAGCCGGCGTCGTACAGGTCCTGCAACGCGGTGCTGACCTCCGCCCGGGTCTCGCCGAGGCCGAGGATCAGGTTGGACTTCGTGACCAGCCCCTGCTCGCGGCCGCGCGTCAGGACCTGCAGCGACCGGTCGTAGCGGAACGCCGGCCGGATCCGCTTGAAGATGCGCGGCACGGTCTCCACGTTGTGGGCGAACACCTCCGGCGCCGCGTCGAACACCTGCTGGAGCAGCTCGGGCCGACCGGAGAAGTCGGGCACGAGGATCTCCACGCCGGTGTCCGGGTTCAACACATGGATCTGGCGGATGGTCTCGGCGTAGAGCCAGGCACCTTCGTCCGGCAGGTCGTCGCGCGCGACCCCGGTCACGGTGGCGTAGCGCAGCTGCATCGACCGCACACTCTCGGCCACCCGGCGCGGCTCGTCACGGTCCAGCGGTGTGGGGCGCCCGGTGTCGATCTGGCAGAAGTCGCAGCGGCGGGTGCACTGGTCACCGCCGATGAGGAACGTCGCCTCCCGGTCCTCCCAGCACTCGAAGATGTTCGGGCAGCCGGCTTCCTCGCAGACCGTGTGCAGGCCTTCGCGCCGGACGAGCGACTTGAGCTCGGTGAACTGCGGCCCGGTGCGCAGCCGGGTCTTGATCCATTCCGGCTTCTTCTCGATCGGCGTCGCCGCGTTGCGCGCCTCGACGCGCAACAATCGACGTCCCTCCGGATCGACCGCCGTCATGTGCTCAGGCTACGCGCCGCGCTCATCCCACTTCGGCCGCTCGCCGACCGCGATAACCCCCGGATGACCGCGGTTCGTGGTCGAGAGCCTGCCGAAGCGCGGACTCGACGACGGGCAGGGCGTCGGCGACGGAGATGGGGCGACCGGCTTCCACGGTCAGTGAGCTGACCCCGGCGTCGGTGATGCCGCACGGCACGATCGCGGCGAACGCGGCGAGGTCGCAGTCGCAGTTGAGCGCGAACCCGTGCATCGTGACGCCGCGGGCCACCCGGATGCCGATCGCCGCCACCTTGCGCGCGCCGTCGGCGGTCCACACGCCGCTGCGCCCGTCGACGCGAGTGGTCTCGACACCGAAGTGCTCGCACACCTCGATCAGCGCCGCCTCGAGCCGGCGAACGTGGCCGACGACGTCCACCGGGTCCGGCAGCTGCACGATCGGGTAGCCCGTCAGCTGGCCCGGGCCGTGCCAGGTGATCCGTCCACCCCGATCGACATCGATGACCGGGATCCCGGTGCCGCCTTCGACCGTCGCCGGCCGCTCCCACGGCTCGGTGCGCTTGCCTGCGGTGTAGACCGGCTCGTGCTCCAGCAGCAGCACGGTGTCGTCGATCTCGCCGGCCACCCGCGCGGCGTGCAACCGGCGTTGCTCGTCCCACGCTTCGGCGTAGGGCACCCGCCCGGCGCGCAGCATCTGCACGCTGTCGAGGCTACGTCCGCCCTGTGGACGGCGCACGCGGCGAACCCGTCGACTTTGCTGGGATGCCCTCATGCCCACCTCCTGGTGCCCGCCCGGCCACCTGCTCGAGGCGCGCCTCGCCGCCGGCCCGGGCGCGGAGACGTGGCTGGGCCGCCGGCGCACCGACGGCGCCACTGTCGTGCTCAAACGTCTCCTGGCGCCCGCACCCGGCGCGCGCGAGCGGCTGCGCCGGGATGCCGCGGTGGTGGCCGCCCTCGTCGACCCGCACCTGCTTGCGCCGTACGACGTGCAGTCGACGGACTCCGGTGACGTGGTCGTCCTCCGGCAACACCTCGCCGGCGAAGCCCTGCCGGACGTGCTGCGCCGGCGAGCGCGACTGGCGCCGCCCGAAGTCGTGACCCTGTTGGTGCCGCTGGCGCGGGTCGTGGCCGCGTTGCATCAGCGCGGGATGGTGCATGGGCGGATCGCAGCGGGCAACGTCCTGTTCCGCCCCGACGGCCGGCCGGTGCTGACGGACGTCGGGGCAGCCGTCGCGGCCGGTGATGTCGACGCTGACTCGGCGACGCCGGCCGCCGACGTGGTGGCGCTCGCTGCGCTGGGACTGCGCGCCCTGGGTGGGCCGGAGCCGGACCCGACACCGGCTGGCCCGGCGCCGGCGGCCGTCCCAGCCGCCACCGAACCCGCCGCGTCGATGGGTGCCGGGCTGCTGGCG
>DASTWK010000023.1:0-21116 GCA_035776655.1 Mycobacteriales bacterium
CTGCACGGTCAGCCGGAAGAACGTCAGGTGGATGTCCCACAGCGGGCTGTTGAGCGGGAAGAACTTCTGTTGAGCCTTGTAGACGAGATCACCGCCGTCGCGCAGCACCTGGTCGATGCTGTAGTAGAGCTCCTTGGACTCCACGGTGCCGATGCCACGCACGATGCGGGTCGCCTGCAGCCACAACGGCTCGCTGAGCTGCGGACCGCGCAGGGTGATGATCTGGCCGGCGCCGCTGCGCAGCCGCATCTTCTGGACCTTCGATGGCGCGACCTCCGCACCGGTGAGGTCGGTGAATCGCCATCTGACCTCTCGGAAGGTGTCGAGGCCGACGACGACCGGTCGCCCGCTGGACGGCCTCCCGATGATGCGGTCGAGCCGCACCCGGAACCCGGGGCTGACCTCGGTGTCGGGAACCCGCACGACGTCGCTGAGGGCGGCGAAGCTGGGCACTGGGAATCTCGCGAACCCGCGCGAGTCGGTCAGCACGGTGGTGCCCGCGGCCTGCACGGGCACCCCGGCGAGCGGCGGGGCCGTGCGAACGACGAGGGTGCCGCCCCCCGGGTGCGCGTCCGGCAGCGCCTGCGCAGGGGCCGCCAGGGTGACGGCGACGGCCGCCGCCACGGCAACGGTGGCTGCAGCGCTCAGCATGCGGCGGGCAAGCACGATGCTCATCGATCCGCAGACACCAGTTGTCGTGACGGCGGTTGGCCGTCTGAGGCGGCCGCCCGTCGCCGTCGGCTGCGGCGGTCCGTGAGCAGGAGCACTGCCACCAGGACCGTCATCAGGCCGATGCTCGCGAGATAGATGGCGAGCACCGGAGCGCGGTGCACCTTCGGGGCGCTGGGCGGGACCGCGGTTCGGTCGAGCAGCACCGCCGGCCGCGGCTTCATGCTGAAGTTGAAGGCGTTCGCGATGCTGGTCGCCCGCGCGTCCCGCGAAGCGAGTGGCGGCACCGACCAGTTCTGTTCGATGAACTTCAGCACCGAGGTGAAGTCGAAGGTCGTGTGGTCCACGTAGCCGCGCCGCGCGTAGGGACTCACCAACAGCGCGGGGACGCGGAAGCCGTAGCCCTCCGAGTCGACCTGCGGCGGCTTGACGTGGTCGTAGAAGCCGCCCCAGTCGTCATAGCTCCACAGGAAGGCGGAACTCGGCCAATAGCGCGACCGTTGCAGCTCGGTGACCAGCGCCCGCACGAACGTCTCGCCCGACTGCACCCGACCCGGGGGGTGCTCACTGTCACCGGCCGGCACGATGAACGACACCGACGGCAGGGTGCCGTTGGCGACATCCTGGTAGTACTGACTGGCATCGACGATGTGGGAGGCCAGCTGCGGGTTGTCGATGAACCGGTTCATGGCCAGCAGCGGCACCCAGATCACCTGCGAGCTGCGGTCGGGGCCGGCTTGCGCGCGCGTGCGATAGGTGATGCGAGGGTCGTAGTTCTGCACGTAGAACTTCCAGCTCACCCCCGCGGCCTGCAACCGGTCGAAGATCGTCGGGATGCGATTGCCCCAGCCGTTGGCGGGCACCGCGTCCGACACGTTGGGCCCGATGCCGCCCCGGGCGGCCACGGAGAAGAGGTGGTTGACGGGGCTGCCCGCTGTCGCGGACGAGAAGAAGTGGTCGAACAGCACGTAGTTGTCCGCCACCCGCCAGTAGTAGGGCAGGTCGCGGCGGTCGTAGTAACCCATCGCGAGCTTGCCCTGGCCCTGCGCGTCGGAAGCAACGAAGCCGTCCATCTTCCCGTGGTCGTACTGCCGGTCGAAGGCGTCGAGGTTGTGGTCGAGGTCGGTGCTTCCTTGTGCGCCGATGTGGAACGGCCGGATGCACGGCTTCGGCGCCGGTGGCTTGACCGGCATGCACACGTTCGGCGGGATGCCGTCGACGCCCGCGCGAGTGCCGAAGTAGTTGTCGAAAGTGTGGTTTTCCTGCAGTAGGAAGACGAAGTGCTTGATCGGCGTCTTCGGGTCATGCCCGGCGGCATGGGCCGGCGCTGCCGCCGCGAGTGCCAGTGGGGCGAACGCGGCGACCACGGCTGCAGCGATGGTGCGAGGGCGGTTCATGGGCGGACCTCGTAGATGACGATGACGGCGGTGCGCGAGCTACCGGACCCGGCGTATTCCGTGTGCACGACCCGTCCGTGGTATCGCCGCGCCAGCGCCAGCAGGCGAGTGGAGAAGTGGTGGCTACGCGCCGCGGAGTAGGCGTCCCACACGACGTACTGGATGTCCACGTCACGCAGCGCGAGGTCGGGGTTGGGAACCGCGGTGTACGACGGGTTGCGGTGCAGCGGGTTGGGGCTGATCGACAAGGCGTAGGCGTCCCGGTGCCCGTAGTACTCGAGCACGTTGGCCATCGTGGGACCGATCGTCAGTAGCACGGCGCCCTTGGGCACATGCGCCCCCAGCCACTGGCCGGCGGCGCGTCCACCCGGGAGGCCGCCGCTGCCGGCGAGGAACGTGTTGGAGGCACCGGCCTGCACCCGGTTGAGGCTCGGGATGCCGATCGAGAGCAAGACGGCGACCACCGCCGCGACCCGCAGCATGCTCCGTCGGCTCGGGGCAAGCTGCCGCAGCAGGTCCGGAACGCGGTCGAGCATGCTGGCGGCGAGGATGGCGATCGCCGGGGCGACCGGCAGGAGGTATTGGTAGCCCTTGACCGGCCAGATCTGCAGCGCCGCGAGTGGCACCAGGATCCAGGAGACGAGGGTCAGCTCCCGCCACCCCAGCCGGCGGCGCAACAGGTACAGCCCGCCCACCGCGACCACCAGCACCAAGGGGCCCAGCGCCCATGGGAGCTGCTCCTCGTAGAACCAGAACGAGTGGTTGGCCTGCCGGCTCAACTGCCAGACCAGGTAGTTGCGTCCGGTCTTCTCGTGCCCACCCAGCGCGAGCGCGAGCGGATAGATCGAGAACACCAGCACCGCGGCCACCGTCGCGCCGATCGCGGCCGGAACGACGCGGCGGAAGTTCGGCAACAGCGCCAACGTGGCATACATCGCCCCGAGGAACAGGACGTTCGTCTCCTTGGCCAGCAATGCCAGGCCGAAGATGGCGCCCGTCGCGACCATCCACTTGATCTGCCGCGACTCCAGGTAGCGCACGAAGAGCAGCAGTGTGAGCGTGGCCAGCAGCGCCGCCGGCCCGTCCAGCAGCACCTGCCGGCTGACCACCACGTGGTAGGGCATCAGCGCCAAGATGCACGCTGCGATGACCGCGGTACGCCGGCCGAACAGCCGAGCGGCGACCAAGTAGCAGAGCAGCACGGTGACCATGCCGAGCGTCACCGCCACCACCCGGCCCGCCACGTCCACGGTGCCGTGGCGGAAGAACGGCGCGAGCAGCGACTGGAAGAGCAGCGGGTGCGCGCGGAAGACCGGGAACATGTGCGTGTAGAGCGGGTTACCGGCGAGGGCCGCGGCCTGGCCGGCGTAGACGGCCTCGTCGCTGTTGAAGCCGACGGCGCCGATGTGGCTGAGCCGCAACGCGGTGCCGCCGGCGAGGGCGGCGGTCAACGTGAGCTGGATCGCAAAGCGGTGGACAAGCGCCAGGCTCGCCTGACCAGCGCGTGCGAAGAGCCCACGTCGGGCAGGCGCACCGTGGCTCGGCGCTGTGTCGATGGCTGCCGGCGTCCCGAAGACCGCCGAACTCACGCGTGGTCCCGCTTGCCGTTGCCGTTGCCGTTCACCAGTCCGTTGCCGTTCCCGTTGCCGGTGCGGGGCAGCAGCGGCAGGTGCGGCCAGACCGGCTCGGTCGGGAAGGTGGCGAACGTGGGCGAAACCTCCGGATGGCCGTTCCCGTTGGAGTGGCCGTTGCCGTTGGAGTGGCCGTTACCGGCCGCATGCCCCTGGGTGACGCCGTCGCCATTGGCCACGACCGGCGCGGCATAGCCGCTGAAGACGGGCGGGACCTCCGCCGCGGTGCGCGGCGCAGGCGCAACCGGCGCGACCGGGGCAGCGGCGGTCACCCCGCGCAGGAGGTGCGGGATCTCGTCGGCCCAGCCGAAGGAGTCCGACGCGAGCCGGAACAGGCGCATGCCGCGCAGCGCCGAGTAGAGCAGCTCGCGCTCGCGACGACGCAGCGCCAGGTAGTCGTCGCCGCCGATGACCAGGGCCGGCGCGAAGTAACGGAACGGCGGGAACCCGTAGGCGTCGTCGGTGTTCTCGATGAGCTCATCGAGCGTCTCCTCCGGTGTCAGCTGTGACAGGGCCGGAGTCCCCCGCTCGATGATGAACAGGTTCTTCACGTGCACCGACGGACTGATCTCACACGGCACCAGCCGGTCGACCGGATATTTCGGCGGCGGCACGAGCATCTGGATCATCGCGTTCACCGACATGATCGGCAGGTTGTGCTCGGCCAGCAGCGTGCCGAAGGCGCGACCTTCCTTCGAGTGCAGCCGGCTCTGCAGCCGCAGCCGGCGCCACTCCCGGCGGGAGAGGTCGTCGGCCTGCACCGCCCGCAGGGTGTGCTGGCTGATGGTGAGGGGCTTCGGGTAGGTCGTGGCCACTCCGTTGGGAGCGATGATCGTCATGTCGTCGGACAGGAACCGGCCACGGTTCTCCCGCAGCATGCGGAGAATCGTTCCGGTCTTACCGGTGTCGGTGCGCGCGGACAGCAGCAGACCGGTGCCGTCGATCTCGAGGCAGGCCGAGTGCAGGAGCATGCGGCCGCGTCGTACGGCGAGGAACCGCAACAACGCCTCGATGACGTTCGTGTAGAGCACGTGTGGCGAGTGCGCGAGGAAGGGCGCGCAGGTCACCCGGATCGGGTCACCCATCTCCACGCGGAAGTTGCATCCGAAGTTGCCCAGATGCTCCTCGTAGGTCACGGCGAGCGGCGAGGCCGTACGCCGAACCAGCGCACGGCGGCGGAAGCCGTCGCCGACGGGCCCGACTCTGACCTCCAGGTCGTAGCCGCGCCCGAGCCAGGGCGCGCGGAAGTACTCCAGCTCCCGCAACGGCACCTGCGATCCGATCGAGGTGACTCCGGCGATGTCATAGCGGTAGGGCAGGTAGTTGGACCCTTTGCGCCGTTGCGACACCTCGTCCGACGGCTCGAGGTCCAGCACCACATCGGCCGGCGGCCGCTTGGTGTGTGGCGTCGCAGACGGCGGCGCGAACAGGGCCGACCAAGTGCTCACGACATGCTCCCAACGAACCCGTAGATGACCCGGTCGCTCATGACGAAGCGACCGACGAACGCGACCGCCAAGGTGAGGACGTTGGCGATGAGGTAGTGCACGCCCAGCACGCTGACGAGCAGCGCGAGGACGGGCAGCCGCAACAACAGGACCCCGTTGTTGACGCCGCTGAACGCGAGGTATCGCCGCAACGGGGTCCGTGGCTTGCGGCCGGGGAACACCAACCATTCGGTGAAAGCCCAGTTCCACGTGGTCGAGGCCTGGGTGGCCACGGCGGCGCCGAGCAGGTAGGTCAGGTGGGCGACGGTGACCAACGCCCACAGCGCCAACGCGTTGATGCCGATGCCGGAGGCACCGACCAGCGCGAACAGGAGCATGCGTGCCGGAGTGGACGGGCGCCGCTCACCGGCCGAGCTGCCAAGGCCCAACCGCAGGCGGCACAGGTGCTTGACGTAGCGCGCACCCTCGCGCAGCGAGGCCTTGCTGGTCCCGGAGGCCCGAGCACCGAAGGTGAAGCCCACCTCTCGCACCTGCAGGTTCGGGGTCCGGACCAGCAGCTCCAGCAGGATCTTGAACCCATGCGGTCGGAGCTGGCTGACGTCGATCCGGTCGCGACGGATCGCGAAGAAGCCACTCATCGGATCGGAGACGCCACGGAGCCGGCGCTGGAACAACACCCGCGCCAACGTCGTCGCCGCCGAGGACACCGCCCGGCGGTTGCGACCGTCCAGGCCACCGGCGTCCCCGCTGCCGTCGTAGCGGGTCGCGACGACGAGATCGGCATCCTCGCGCTCCCCGGTCGCCGCCAGCGTCGGTGCGAGCTCGGGCGGGTGCTGCAGGTCGCCGTCCATCACGACGATCCAGCGGCCCCAGGCTCGCTCGACGCCGGCTACGACGGCACCGGAGAGTCCATCCGTGCGCTCAGCCGGTGGCCGGTGGATCAGTCGCACCGCCCGTCGCGACTCGGCCGCCACTCGCCGGATCGTGTCCGGCGTGTCGTCGGTGCTGTCATCGACGAAGAGGATCTCGACGCTGTCGCCGCCGAATGCCTGGTCCAGCCGGCGTACCAGCTCAGCGACATTCCCCGACTCGTTGCGGGTCGGGACGATGACCGTCGTGTTCACCGGCAGCGTCGGCGCCAACGGCGCCGGCGCGGCCGGCGCTAACGCCCGCGGAACCACGAGCACATCCCTCGAACGGCTGGCATCCAGCCCAATTGGTGCATCATTCGTGAATCCCCCCATGTCCCTTCGTGACCGTAGGTCAGTCGCGGGGAGGTGCCGTACCTCGTTGGGGTGAGTCCGCCTACGTCGAGTGCAGGAGTTCGGCCGACAGCGGATTACGTCACGTGCGCGCGCACATGTGGCGACCTCGATGGAGGCCGTCGTGGTTGAGGCGGGTCAGAGCGTGGTCGTCGGCTCGTCGACCAGCGACACGCTGCGATAGACCGCAGCTGCCTCGAGACTGCTGTGCACGTCGAGCTTCACCAGCGCATTGCGGATGTGGGTGCGGACGGTGTTCGGTGACAGGTAGAGCCGACGGGCGATCTCCTGCCGGTCGAGTCCGCTCGAGAGCAGGCGGATGATCTCGCGCTCGCGCTGGCTGAGCACGTCCAGCGGATTGGACGACTCCTGCTGGCGGGTCGAGTGCAGCAGTGCGGCCAGGACGCCGGTGAGCAGATGCGGAGGAAGCCAGGTCTCGCCATTGGCGACACCGCGGATGACCCGCAGCAGGTGCTCGATCGGCATGTCCTTCTCGACCCAGGCATTGCCCCCGGCCCGGATGGCCCGCACGGCTTGGGACAGCTCCTGCGTCGCGGTCAGGAACACGATGCCCAGCTGCGGCCAGTCGTGTCGCAGCTGCGCGGCCAGAGCGATGCCATCGTGGTCACCGAGCATCACGTCGATGGTGACGATGTCAGGCCGCAAGCTGCGGCAGGCGATCAAGGTCTCCCGCTCGGTGGCGCACACGCCGGCCACGGAAATGTCCGGTTCCAGCGACAACCGTTGCGACACCGCCTCGGCGAACGCGCGATGGTCGTCGACGACGACGACGCGATGCACCGGCACAGCCGACATGATCCCCCCGACCCGAACGGCCGACCCTGCTGTGACCGAGCCATGGCTCCGTCAGATTGGTGACAGCCCCCACGTCTGACGAGGTATCCCACACCAGGGCAAGAGTTGACAAGATACGGCAAATGCGTGATAACACTCCGCAGGCCAGACGTCGGCCGCGGTGCTTTCCCCGTCGACCGCAGACGTCGGGCTCCGGGGGGCAAGCATGGTTACTTTCGCATCTGCTGATGTGGGCGTAGGCGGCGGCATTTCCGTCGACGAGATGCCGACAACAGACACCGCAATCCGGCAGCTGGTGCACGACATCAGATCGCCAGTAGCGGCGATCGAGGCCAGCGCATCAGCGCTGCTGCTGCGGCCGAACATGGATCCGGACACGCGCGGTCTGCTCGAGCTGGTCGTCCAGGAAGCCCGCGCCGTGCACGACATGGCGTCGCAAGCGCTGGGTGACGGGGCCCGCCGTGGCGGCAACAACACGGAAGCCGCGAGACGGCAGTCGGCAAAACGCACGGCCCTGCTGTCCGACGTCCTGCATCTGGTCGCCCGGCGCTGCAGCGCCGCCTGGGATCGACCGGTGCGGGTCGCGACGAAACCCGCGTTCGGCGACTGCCAGCTGTCGATGCCGGCGGCCGAGCTCGCGCGGGCTCTGACGAACATCGTCGACAATGCGTTCCAGCACGGGCATGCCGCGTCGGTGACGATCGAAGCCGACCGTCGCAACTCGCAGGTGCTCGTCCGGGTTCGCATGCGCGGCATCGACCTCACCCACCACACCAGGCGGTCCAGTCACGGGCTCGGCTTGACCTACGTCGGGCGGTTCGCGCGCGAGCACGGCGTCTCCGTGCAGGTCCGTGGTCGCGGTGTCGACCGGGTCGACGAGCTGACGTTCCCGGACGCCGGCTGACATGGAGATCCCGGAGCCGCGCGCGCAGCGCGGCCTCAGAGTCGCCTGCGTCGACGACCACGTCCTGTTCGCTCAGGCGCTCGCGCAGGCGTTGGAGTACACCGCCGAGTACGACGTGGTGTTCACCGGCATGTCGTCGACGACGATCTCGGGCGTCGTCGACGACATCATCCAGAGCCGCCCGGAGGCGGTGATCCTCGATCTTCAGCTGGGGCCGCTGAACGGCTTCGACGTGCTCAGCCTCTTGGGTGACGCGGCGCCGGAGCTGCCGGTGCTGATCCTCACCGGCATCGACGACGACGACGTCGTGACGCATGCGTTGGAGCTGGGTGCGGCTGGGGTCATCAGCAAGGCGGCCACGCTGTCCGAGGTGGTCAGCGGCATCCGCGCCGTGCTGGCCGGGCGGCGGGTGCTGCCGCGGCGGGCGGCGGGAGCCGGTGGCAGCGGTGCGCGCTTCGACTCCCAACGCCACCTGTGCAGCTATCTCACCCCGCGGGAGCGGGAGGTGCTGTCGCGCCTAGCGGCCGGTCACGCCACCAGCCGCATCGCCCGAGACCTGTCCATCACGGTGCACACCACCCGCAGCCACATCCAGAACCTGCTGACCAAGCTGGGCGTCCACACGAAGTTGCAGGCCGTCGCGCTCGCCGTGAACAGCGGCATGATCGAGCCCTATCGCGAGCCGGCGACGCGAGGTGAGCACCGCAGCCAGGCGTAATGCTCCGCCCGGTCGGGCATGCCTGCAGTGGCAGGCGAGGAGGCAGCCATGGCTCGGGACCCAGACGCGCTCGAGGAGCAGACGACCCAACAGGAGTCGACCACGCACACCCAGGCCCCGGGTCTGGAGTTCGCGGCCGGCCCCGGGCGCGCCGAGCGGATGATGCCGCGGCGGCGACAGGTCACCCCGTTGTGGCCGTGGTTGATCCTCGTCGCGCTCGCGGTGATCGCCGCCGTCATCTACGCCGCCGTCAGCTGACCGCCACCTCGGTCACCTCGATCGCCCAGATCTGCAGCTTGCCGGTCTGACCCGGCGCCTCCTGCGGCACCTCACGCACCTCCCGCAGCTCGTATCCGAGCCGCTGCGGGATCGCCGCGCTGCGGTGGTTGGCCGGGTCGCAGTGGATCTCGACCCGGGTCACATCCGGCACCGTGGTCGCCGCCTGCGTCAGTGCGCCGGCCACCGCCGTCATGAGGCCCCGCCCCTGCTGGTCGCTGCGCAGCCAATAGCCGATCTCCAGCACGCCGGGCCCGTTGCGCACGTGAAAGCCCACCCCGCCCAGGAACTCGCCACTCGTGGCGAAGATGCCGTAGTTGAAGCCGGTGCCGGCCCGCCACTGCCGGTCACCCTCGCCGATCCAGTCGCGTTCCTCGTAGTCGTCGACGGTCGCCGGTGACTGCGCCCACGCCATCCACGGCCGCAGCTCCTCGAGGCTGACGTTGACGGCCGCGACCAATGCCGGCAGGTCGGCCGGGGTGAAACGCCGGACGATCACGTCCGCCACCTCGATCCGCTCCGGTACGCCGGTGAAGCTGACGTCCTCCGTCATGTGTCGATGATGCCTGCCGGACAACGAGGGGGCAGCCGATTTTGTTGCGGTTGCTTGCAGACACGCCGCCGCGGACGATCGCCGCCGGGCTCGGCTCTGGCAGAATTGGCCCGTGGTGGTCGAGATCGCGCCGCGGCTGCGGCGCGGTCCCAGCCGGCGGGGACCGATTCGCCTCCTGCGGCGCGTGCGGGTCGTGCGCCGCCCGCGCTTGTGGCAGGAAGTGGCCGTCATCGCGTTGTGCTACTGGCTCTATTCATTGGTGCGCAACGCCGTACCCGGGCAGGAGCTGGCGGCGCGGGCTCGCGCGCTCGACCTCTACGGCCTGGAACGCAGCCTGCACATCGACATCGAGCACCCGGTCAACGCGCTGGTGGCGCACACCTCGTGGCTCGCCTACGCATGCAACTACTACTACGCAACTCTGCACTTCGCGGTGACCATCGGCGTGCTCGCCTGGCTGTATTTGTGTCACCCGTTCCGCTATCGCTCGATCCGCACCGTGCTGTTCGCGACCAACCTCATCGGCCTGCTCGGGTTCTGGCTGTTCTCGCTCGCGCCGCCGCGACTGATGGGGCACGGGTTCGTCGACACGGTGGTGGTCTTCCACACCTGGGGCTCGTGGGCGAGTGCGAGCGTGGCCAGCGCCTCCAACCAGTTCGCCGCGATGCCGTCACTGCACATCGCGTGGTCCCTGTGGTGCGCGGTGTCGGTGCTGACACTGGCGAAACGCTGGTGGGTTCGCGCGCTTGCCACCCTCTATCCGGTGCTGACGCTGTTCGTCATCATCGGCACCGCCAACCACTTCGTTCTCGACGCGGTCGGCGGCGCGCTGACGGTTGCGGCCGGGTTCGGTGTGCAGCGGGTGCTGTCCGGCCGTTCGCCGTACGCCGTGCCGGCCCGCACGTCGCGGACGGCGGCCGCGCCGGAGCTCGCCGCAGCCTGATCCCGGCGGGCGTCAGGCGAAGAAGACCTCGTCATAGACCGCCCGGGCCCGCCGAGCCGCACGGCGATAGTCCTCCAGCAGGTCTTGCGTGTGCCCGGCCGGATAGCCCATCGCCCGCGCGACGGACGCGAGCGACCGAGGGTCGGTGGGCAGCAGGTCGGAGGCTCGTCCCCGCGCGAGCACGATCGCGTTGCGGACCCGCATCGCGAGCCGCCACGACTCGGCCAACACGTCCGCGTGCTCGGCACCGATCAGCCCGGCCGTGGCCGCGGCCCGCAGCGCCGGCAGCGTCGCCGGTGTCCGCAGCGCCTCGACGTCGGCCCCGTGCCGCAGCTGCAGCAGTTGCACCACCCACTCCACGTCGGCCAACCCGCCCCGGCCCAGCTTCGTGTGCAGCGAGGGGTCGGCCCCGCGCGGCAGCCGCTCGGCCTCCATCCGTGCCTTGAGCCGGCGGATCTCCCGCACCGTCGCCGCATCGACGCCCCCGGCCGGATAGCGCACCGGGTCGATCGCGGCGACGAACCGCGACCCCAGCTCGGCGTCGCCGGCCACCGGCCGCGCCCGCAACAACGCCTGCGCCTCCCACACCGCACTCCACCGGCGGTAGTACTCGAGGTACGACGACAGGCTGCGGACCAGTGGTCCCTGCCGACCCTCCGGCCGCAGGTCGGCGTCGACCACGAGCGGCGGGTCGGGCGCAGGCAGCGCGAGCAGCCGGCGCAGCTCGTTCGCAACGTCATGCGCAACCTGCGTGTATGCCGGGGTGTCGTCCCCTGACACCGGCTCGTAGACGAACATCACGTCCGCGTCGCTGCCATAGCCCTGTTCGCCACCGCCGAGCCGGCCCATGCCGATGACGGCGAGCCGCACCGGCAGCGGCGTACGCGTCTCGACCTCGACCTTGCGCACCGCCGTCTGCAGCGCCGCTTCCAGCGTTGCCGCGGCCACCTCGGACAGGCCGACTCCGACCGCGCGCAGGTCACTGTGGCCGAGAAGGTCGCCGCTGGCGATCCGCACCAGCTCACGCCGGCGCAACCCGCGCGCGACCGCGACCGCGTTCTCCCAGTCGTCGTTGCGGCGCACCGCGGCGACGAACTCCACCTGCAACGCAGCGGCCGGGCGCGGCGACAGCTCCTCGACCGAGGCGAGCATCGCCACCGCTTCCGGCGCACGCGCGAGCAAGTCCGCCACGTAGCGGCTGGTCGCCAGCAGCCGCGCGAGCCGTTCGGCCGTAGCCCCTTCGTCGCGCAACAGCCGCAGATACCAGGGCGTGCTGCCGAGCGCCTCGCTGACCTGCCGGAACGCGAGCAGGCCCGCGTCGGGGTCGGCAGCGTCGGCGAACCAGCCGAGCATCACCGGCAGCAACGTGCGCTGGATCGCCGCCCGTCGGCTGACCCCCCGAGTGAGCGCCTCCAGGTGCCGCAGTGCCGCCGCCGGGTCGACGAACCCCAGCGCCTCCAGCCGTGCCGCCGCGGCGTCCGGGGTCAGCCGCGCCTCCTCCGCCGGCAGCCGCGCGACGGCATCCAGCAACGGCCGATAGAACAGCTTCTCGTGCAGCCGCCGGACCTCGCGGGTGTGCGTGTCGTGGTCGCGCCGCCACGACGCGGCGTCCCGATAACCCATCGCCCGCGCCAGCCGGCGCAGCTCCCCCTCACCGGTGGGCAGCAGATGGGTGCGCCGCAGCTGCGCGAGCTGCAGCCGGTGCTCGACGGTGCGCAGGAACCGGTACGCCGCCGCGAGCCGCGCGGCATCGTCGCGGCCGACATAGCCGCCGGCGGCCAGCGCCTCCAACGCCGACAACGTCGTGGGGCTGCGCAGGCTGGCGTCGCTGCGACCGTGCACGAGCTGCAGCAGCTGCACCGAGAATTCCACGTCGCGCAGCCCGCCGGGCCCGAGCTTCACCTCACGGTCGACGTCGGCGACCGGCACGTGCTCGACCACCCGGCGGCGCATCGCCTGCACGTCGGCGACGAAGCCGTCACGTTGCGCTGCCGCCCAGACCATCGGCGAGACCATGTCCACGTAGCCCGCGCCGAGCTCGGCGTCGCCGGCGACTGCTCGCGCCTTGAGCAGCGCCTGGAACTCCCACGTCTTCGCCCACCGGCGGTAGTAGCTCTCGTGGCTGGCGAGCGTCCGGACCAGCGGCCCGGCCTTCCCCTCGGGACGAAGGGCGGCGTCGACCGGCCAGATCGAGCCTTCGGCCGTCACCTCGGAACAGACTCGCATCATCGCCGCCGCCAAGGCGGTGGCACCCGCATCGGCGGGCTCGGCGACGAAGACGACGTCGACGTCGCTCACGTAGTTCAGCTCGCGCCCGCCGCACTTGCCGAGGCCGATGACCGCGAGCCGGCTGTCGGTCGGATGGTCGCGGCGGGCGATGTCGAGTGCGGTCTGCAACGTCGCCTCGGCCAGGTCGGCCAGCTCGCCGGCGACGTCCTCGACGGCGACGTCACCGCTGAGGTCGCGAGCGGCGAGGGTGAGCAGGCACCGGCGATAGACCACTCGCAGCCGGTCAGCGGCCAGCCGGCCGGTCGCCTCGCCCACGGCAGCGGCGAGCGTGTGGTGCAGGCCGAGCCGGCTGGGCCGGGACACCGCGACCGCTTCGTCGGCGAGCACCTGCCAGTCGTGCGGGTGCCGGGCCAGGTGGTCACCGAGCGCCTGGCTCAGCCCGAGCACGGCGAACAGCCGGCGGCGCAGCCCGTCGTCCGCACGCACGGCCTGCATCAGCTCGCGCGCGTCGGGCGCGGCATCGCGCAGGCGCACCAGCGCGGACAGCGCGAGATCCGGGTCGGCGGTGTCGGCGAGCTCGTCCAGCACCACCGCGTCAGCGCCGGGTTCGAGGCCGAGCCGGTGCAGCTGCGTGGCCGCCACGGCTGGCGCGGTGAAGCCCAGGCGGGCGAGCTGTCCCGTCGTCGACGACTCGCGCTGGTCGACGGCCGGCTCCCGCTCCGGACTGCTCACGCGCTCACCGTATGCGGGAGCAGCCCACGAACAGCGCCGGTCGGTTCCGGCGCGCGAGCTCAGCCGGTGATGACCGCGGCGAACCGCCGGGCCATCGCCTCGCCGTGCGCCAGCAGCTCGTCCTCGGCCGCGACGACGTCGGCCACCAGCGCCTCGGGCTGCCGTTGCTGGTGCGACCGCACGGCGTCCGCGTCGGCCTGCGCCCACTCCGCGACCATCGGCAACGTCGCCTCGACGTGGAACTGCAGGCCCCAGGCGACGTCGCCGACGCGAAACGCCTGCACCGGATAGTTAGTGGAGCCGGCAAGCACGACGCTGTCGGCCGGCAGCTGGGTGACGGTGTCGAAGTGCCACTGCACGACCGGCATCGGCCCCGCTGCCAGCAGCTCGTCGGCGGTCATCACGTCGACGACACCGAGGCCGAGCTCAGGCCCGGACGCGCCGGCGGCGACCGCTCCCCCACACGAGACGGCGAGCAGCTGCGCGCCCAGACACACGCCGAGAGTCGGTACGCCGTCGGCCACCGCCGTGCCCAGCAGGTCCCGCACGCTCGGCAGCCACGGCGCCCGCGCGTCGTCGTACGCGCTCATCGGGCCACCGAGCACGATCAGCGCGTCGCCCTCGACCGAGGCCGGCACCCGATGCCCGAGGTAGGGATGGATCGGGTGGACGTCGAGCCCGGCAGCGGGCAGCCATTCCTGGAACCAGCCCATGCCCTCGGTGGGGGTGTGCTGCACGATCAGCGCGCGGGCCATGTCAGAGGACGGGAAGGTAGCGAGTCAGCTCGAACGGCGTGACCTGGTGGCGATAGGCCTCCCACTCGGCCCGCTTGTTGCGCAGGAAGAAGTCGAAGACGTGCTCTCCCAACGTCTCGGCCATCAGCTCGGAGGCCTCCAACGCCTTGATGGCGTCGGACAGCGAGCCCGGCAGTGGCGCGATGCCCATGGCCCGCCGCTCGCCGTCGGTGAGCGCCCACACGTCGTCCTCGGCGCCATCGGGCAGCTCGTAGCCCTCCTCGATGCCCTTGAGCCCGGCGGCGAGCATGACGGCAAACGCGAGGTAGGGGTTGCAGGACGAGTCCGGCGAGCGGATCTCGACGCGGGTGGAGTTGCCCTTGTGGGGCTTGTACATCGGCACCCGCACCAGCGCGGAGCGGTTGTTGTGCCCCCAGCAGACATACGCCGGTGCCTCACCGCCGCCCCACACTCGCTTGTAGGAGTTGACCCACTGGTTGGTCACCGCGGTCATCTCGGCCGCGTGCTTGAGCAAACCAGCGACGAACGCCTTGCCGACCTTCGACAGCTGGTAGGGGTCGGACGCCTCGTGGAAAGCGTTGCGGTCCCCCTCGAACAGCGACAGGTGAGTGTGCATCGCCGAGCCGGGCTGGTCGCTGAACGGCTTCGGCATGAAGGAGGCGTAGACGCCCTGCTCGAGCGCGACCTCCTTGACCACCAGCCGCATCGTCATCAGGTTGTCGGCGGTCGTGAGGGCGTCGGCGTAACGCAGGTCGATCTCCTGCTGTCCCGGCGCGACCTCGTGGTGGGAGAACTCGACGCTGATGCCCATCCGCTCGAGCATCGTGATGGCCTGCCGGCGAAAGTCGTGGCCGAGGTCGTGCGGCGTCTGGTCGAAGTAGCCGCCGGCGTCGATCGGCTCCGGCAACAGCAGGTCGGCCGTCGGCCGGCTGCGCAGCAGGAAGAACTCGACCTCGGGGTGGACATAGAAGGTGAAGCCGAGGTCGGCTGCCTTCTGCATGACCCGGCGCAGCACGTGGCGAGGGTCGGCGTACGACGGGGCGCCGTCGGGCATGAGGATGTCGCAGAACATCCGCGCCGTCCCCGGTGACTCGCCCCGCCAGGGCAGCACCTGGAACGTCTGCGGGTCGGGGCGCGCCAGCATGTCCGACTCGGCGGTGCGGGCGAATCCCTCGATCGCCGACCCGTCGAAGCCGATGCCTTCGGCGAACGCTCCTTCCAGCTCGGCCGGAGCGACCGCGACGGACTTGAGGAACCCGAGCACGTCGGTGAACCACAGCCGCACGAAGCGGATGTCGCGCTCCTCGATCGTGCGTAGGACGAACTCCTGCTGCCGCTCCATGCGCCCGAGCGTACGGCGACGGCGTTACAACGACGTTTCCGCCGCTCGGAGGGGACGCCTAGGCTCGAGGACGTGCCGCAGCTGCGAGTCGCCCTCGCGCAGGTCGACGTGACGGTCGGCGACATCGCCGGCAACGTCCGGACCGTTCTCGACTGGTCCCGTCGCGCCGCCGACGCCGGCGCCGACCTCGTGCTGTTCCCCGAGATGGCGGTCACCGGCTACCCACCCGAGGACCTCGTGCTGCGCCGGTCCTTCGTCACCGCCGCACGGGCCGCCGTCGACGAGCTCGCCACGACGCTGGCCACCGACGGCCTCGGGGACGTCTCGGTGGTCGTCGGCTATCTCGACGCTTGCGCCGACGCCGTGCCGCGAGTCGGGCGTCCACCCGGCGAGCCGCAGAACGCGGCGGCTTGGCTGCACGGCGGACGCGTCGTTGCTCGTTATGCGAAGCACCACCTGCCCAACTACGGCGTCTTCGACGAGTTCCGTTACTTCGTCCCAGGCGACACGCTGCCCGTCGTACGGCTGCACGGTGTCGACGTGGCGATGACCATCTGCGAGGACCTCTGGCAGGAGGGCGGGCCGATCGCAGTCTGCCGGCGGGCCGGCGTGGGTCTCGTCGCCTGCATCAACGGCTCCCCATATGAGCGCAACAAGGACGACGTGCGCTGCGAGCTGTCCCGGCGGCGCGCCGCGGAGGCGGGCGCGACGCTCGCCTACGTCAACATGGTGGGCGGGCAGGACGAGCTGGTCTTCGACGGCGACTCCATCGTCGTCGCCGCCGACGGTGACGTGCTCGCGCGCGCGGCGCAGTTCGAGGTTGAGCTGCTGGTGGTGGACCTCGACCTGCCCGCGGCATCGA
Organism: Mycobacteriales bacterium; assembly: GCA_035776655.1. GTDB lineage: Bacteria > Actinomycetota > Actinomycetes > JAFAQI01 > JAFAQI01 > DASTWK01. Next base: position 16,538 of record DASTWK010000023.1, read on the forward strand.
ACGACACCGCCGGCGCGGTCGATGCCGGCGACGGGACCCGCATCACCGTCAGCCGCGAAACGATTGCGACGCCCTCGGCACGTGGCGCCGCCCAGCAGCAGCTGTCCATCCGCGTCGCACCACGGCTGGACGACCATGCCGAGGTCTACGCCGCTGTGGTCACCGGCACCCGCGACTACGTCGTGAAGAACCACTTCCGTTCGGTGGTGCTCGGCCTGTCCGGGGGCATCGACTCCGCGCTCGTCGCGACGATCGCCGCCGACGCTCTGGGCCCGGAACAGGTCCACGTCGTCGGCATGCCGAGCCGCTATTCCTCCGGGCACTCCCTCACCGACGCCGAGGAGCTCGCGCGTCGCCTCGGCCTGCACTGGCAGGTCGTGCCGATCGCGCCGATCGTCGAGGTGTTCGAGCAGGCCTTCCGCGATGCCGCCGACGATCTGGGGGGCGGTCTGCACGGCCTGGCCGAGGAGAACCTGCAGGCACGGGTGCGCGGTGTGACGCTGATGGCGCTGTCCAACGAGGCCGGCCACCTGGTGCTGACCACCGGCAACAAGAGTGAGCTCGCGACCGGCTTCTCGACGCTGTACGGCGACAGCGCCGGGGGTTTCGCGCCCATCAAGGACGTGCCCAAGACCCTCGTCTGGGAGCTGTCCCGCTGGCGCAACGCGATCGCCCGCGACCGGGGCGAGATCGAGCCGATCCCGCAGCAGATCATCGACAAGCCGCCGTCCGCGGAGCTCGCGCCCGGCCAGCTCGACGCCGACCGGTTGCCGCCGTACGACGTCCTCGACCGCCTGCTCGACGACTACGTCGAACGCGACCGGGGCCGCGACGAGCTGCTCGCCGCCGGCTACGACGCCCAGCTGGTCGAGCGGGTGATCCGTCTCGTCGACGGTGCCGAGTACAAGCGCCGGCAGTACCCGCCCGGCCCGAAGATCTCGCCGAAGAACTTCGGTCGCGACCGGCGGCTGCCGATCACCAGCGCCTGGCGCGAACTCGCGGCGCCGCACGTGCCCGAGCCGGAGCGCATCCGCCCCGAACGGGCCTGACCTCGGCGGTGCCACACTGGAGGTGTCCGGGGACCCGAGCGGGCCTCGAGGCCGGAGGTGGTCATGTCCGATCCCGCAGCCGCGGCACGGCCGGAAGCCGAAGGGCTCTCGCCGTACGGCTCGCCCCGCAGCGGCGAGACGGTGCGTCGCGTTCGCATCCATCACCTGCAGGCGATGAAGGAACGCGGCGAGAAGTGGGCGATGCTCACCGCCTACGAGCAATACGCCGCCGCGGTCTTCGACGAAGTCGGCATCCCGGCCCTGCTGGTCGGCGACTCCGCCGCCAACAACGTCTACGGCTATGACACGACCCTGCCGGTCACCGTCGAGGAGCTGTTGCCGCTGGTGCGCGCCGTCACCCGCGCGACCCGCCGCTCCCTCGTCGTCGCGGACCTGCCGTTCGGCTCCTATCAAGAGTCCCCCGGGCAGGCGCTGCGCACCGCCGTCCGCTTCATGAAGGAAGGCGACGCGCACGCGGTCAAGCTCGAAGGCGGCCGGTCGGTGGCGCCCCAGGTCCAGGCGATCGTCGACGCCGGTGTGCCGGTCATGGCACACATCGGCTTCACTCCGCAGAGTGAGCACGGCCTCGGTGGTTATCGGGTCCAGGGGCGCGGCGACGCCGCCGAACGCCTGCTCGCCGGCGCGGTGGCGCTGCAGGAGGCCGGCGCGTTCGCCGTCGTGCTCGAGATGGTCCCCGCCGACGTCGCCGCGCAGGTCACCAAGGAGCTGCGCATCCCGACCGTCGGCATCGGCGCCGGCGTCGACTGTGACGCGCAAGTGCTCGTCTGGCAGGACATGGCCGGTCTCAACAACGGCCCTAAACCGAAGTTCGTCAAGCGCTACGCCGACCTGCGCAGCGTCCTGGCCGGGGCTGCGAAAGCCTTCGCGGACGAGGTTTCCGCCGGCAGCTACCCGGGTCCCGAACACTCCTACGAGTAGGCAGCAGGGCGGAGCCGCCCACGCCGCGGTCAGACGTCGGTGATGCGGACGCCGGCGTGGGCCGTGTAGCGGCGGTTGATCGAGATGAGGTTGGCCGTCAGCGCCTCCACCTGGTGGGCGTTGCGGAGCCGGCCGGCATAGATGCCGCGCATCCCGGGGATCTGCGCGACGAGGTCCTGGACGGTGTCGGTGGCCTCCCGGTCATCGCCGAGGACCAGGACGTCGGTGTCGACCTGGTCGACGCTCGGATCGAGCAGCAGGACGGCGCTCACGTGGTGGAACGCGGCAACGACCCGGCTCTGCGGCAGCAGCCCGGCGGCCTGCTGGGCGGCGCTGCCCTCCTCGACGTCGAGGGCGAAAGCCCCCTTGCCGTCGAAACCGAGCGGGTTGACGCAGTCGATGACGATCTTGCCGGCGAGCTGGTCCATGACGTCGCGCAGCAGCGCCGCGTGCCCGTCCCACGGCACGGCGACGACGACGATCTCCGCCGCGGCCGCGGCCGCCGCGTTGGCCGCTCCGGTGATGCCAGCGCCACCGGCCACGGTTCCGGCCAGCTCGGCCGCGGCCGCCTGGGCCCGCGCCGCGTCGCGCGAACCGATGATCACGTCATGGCCGGCGAGGGCGAACCGGCGGGCCAGCCCGCGGCCCTGGTCCCCGGTGCCACCGAGAAAACCGAGCGTCGTCACCCGACCATCGTGTCAGCCCCGGGGACGCCGACGGGCGCGCGGTGGATCAAGCGGAAAATCAGCACGAAGCGGGCGGCAGGAGAACCCGCCTTGGCGGAGAACAAGCCACCACGACCATCTGGTCAGGGAAGGGGCTCGAGGTGAGCGCGCGGTTCCGTCGACAGCGTCCGGCCGATCCGGCTGAGCCGCTCGACGCGCTGCTCGAGGACATGCGCGACCTCCGGTTGACCCTCGCGGCCGATCTCAACGCTGCGGCCGGGGCTGCCGAGGCCGGGGCCCCGGACGTCGCTGCCGACATCGTCGACGCCGACCGCATCGAGCTCGCGCGGTTTGCCCGGGTCGCGGACATCCGGTTGCTGCGCCTGCAGGAGATGGTCGACCGCGCGGCAGCGGCTTCCGCAACCGGCGCCGAGGCCCCGCTGTCCACGCCGGCCGCCGGCGCGGCGTCCGTCGAGCCCACGCCGTCTGTCGAGCCCGCGGCGTCCGTCGAGCCCGCGGCGTCCACACCGGGTCGGTGGCGGCGGCGCCTGACGATCACCCTGCCGGCTATTCCTGCTGTCGGCGCTCTGGCGGTGACCGCCGCCGCGGCCACCGGCGCTCTGTCGCTGCCGGGCACCGGTGGCGGCTCGACAGCAGCGCGGCATCAGGGCCTGTCGGCGGCCGCGTCGGCACCCGCCGACTCGTCGTTCCGCCAGCTCGTCAACGTCGTCGACAGCAACCCGAGTGCGTCACAGGTCATCGCGGCCGCCTCGCGACTGCACCGGCAGCTGCGTGAGCTCATCGAGACCTCGCCGGCGGATCCGAGTCGCGCAGCCGCGATCGCAAAGCTTCTCCAGATGGAGCAGACACTGTTGCTGCGGGAGCGTCCGCCGGGCGCCAGTGTCGTTCTCGACGCCACACGCAAGCTGGCCGCAAAGCTCATCACGGTTGCACCCGAGCTGACGCCAACTCTTGCGCCGACGGCGATGCCGACGATGCAGCCGAGCCATCGGCCGCGCCACCAGCAGGCACCTGCGCCCGCAGCATCGTCGTCGCAACCGGCGCCCAAGCCCTCCTCGTCACCATCTCCGTCGGCAACGCCGACGAAGGAGTCGTCACCCAAGCCGGCTCCGTCGAGCTCGCCGTCGCCATCGGGCGCACCGTTCGTCAACCTGCCGCAGGCAACCAACTGACGACGCGGTCGCCGCTCGACTGCACCTGATCCATCGCTGGTGTGGCATCGAGTTCACCGACGTTCCACCACGGCATGGCGGGTCATCCGCACGCACGAGGTAGTCGTGACAAAAACTTTCTTCGGTACGTCGACGCCTCGGCGAAACGACATCGGGCTCTTGCGCCGCTCGACTTGATGCGCGGAAGTCGTTGTGTGACAACGACTTCTATGACACGTCGCGTCAGCGCGATGGACAGTCAAGAGTGGAAGCGTTTGCTCGTACCTCACGACACGCACAGCGAAACCTTGCGTCGAAGGTGGAAATGCATGCGCGTGTGGTGTCACGATTGCGCACAGCACAGTCCCGGTCCTAGACAGCTAGGGGGCACACGTGGCACCAGCAGCGGCGAAGAAGACCGCGCGCAAGGCAACGACGAAACGCACGGCTGCGAAGAAGTCGACCGGCGCGCGCAAGACCGCGGCGAAGAAGTCGACCCGCAAGGCAGCGGCGAAGAAGTCGACGGCCCGCAAGAGCACCGCCAAGAAGTCGACGGCCAAGAAGAGCACCGGCCGCAAGAGCACCGCGAAGAAGTCGACCGCCAAGAAGTCGACAGCGAAGAAGAGCACCGGCCGCAAGAGCACCGCGAAGAAGTCGACCGCCAAGAAGTCGACGGCCAAGAAGAGCACCGGCCGCAAGAGCACCGCGAAGAAGTCGACAGCCAAGAAGTCGACGGCCAAGAAGAGCACCGGCC
>DASTWK010000024.1:0-53891 GCA_035776655.1 Mycobacteriales bacterium
GACGTACGCCGCCCGGTCGCGGTCGGCGGGCACCACGTGTGCGCCGAGATAGGTGGTGGTCGCCTCGATGCCGACCGTTGCGGCGGCGGCGCGGGCGACCTCGAGCAGCCGCAGCTCGCTGTCCGGGGTGAGCCCGTAGCCGGACTTGATCTCGACGGTGGTGGTGCCGCCGGCGGCCATGGCGCGCAGCCGGTGGCTGGTGCGGGCGAGCAGGTCCTCGTACGACGCCGCGCGGGTGGCCGCGACGGTGGTGGCGATGCCGCCGGGCGTGTAGGGCTCGCCGGACAGGCGGCCGACGAAGTCGTCGCGGCGGGAGCCGGCCCACACCGCATGGGTGTGGCAGTCGACGAACCCCGGGATGACCGCGGCACCGCCGGCGTCGAGCTCGGCGCTGTCGTGCGCCGTCCCCGGCAGGTCCCGATCGGCACCGACCCAGACGACGCGCCCGGCGCGGATCATCAGCGCCGCGTCGGTCCGGACCGGCTGCGCCCAGGTCGTCAGCCGCCCGATCCGCCGGACGACCAGATCGCCGCCGCTCACGCCTGCCAGGACGGGGCGTGGGTGTCTGGCTCGAGCGGCATCCGGACGCCGACGCCGCGCGCGGTGTCGAGCGCGATGTCGTAGCCGGCGTCGGCATGCCGGATGACGCCGGTGGCCGGATCGTTGGTGAGCACCAGCTCGAGCCGGCGGCGGGACTGCTCGCTGCCGTCGGCGACGACGACCACACCGGCGTGGATGGACTTGCCGATGCCGACGCCGCCGCCGTGGTGCAGCGACACCCACGAAGCGCCCGACGCGGTGTTGACCATCGCGTTGAGCAGCGGCCAGTCGGCGATCGCGTCCGACCCGTCGCGCATCCCTTCGGTTTCGCGCTCGGGTGAGGCGACCGAACCGGCGTCGAGGTGGTCACGGCCGATGACGACCGGCGCGCGCAGCACGCCGCGCGCGACGAGGTCGTCGAACGCGAGCCCCGCGATGTGCCGCTCGCCATACCCCAGCCAACAGATCCGCGACGGCAGCCCCTGGCCCTTCACCTTCTCCCGGGCGAATCGCACCCAACGCTGCAACGGCTCGTCGTCGGGGAACGCGGCGAGCACCGCGTCGTCGGTGGCCGCCAGGTCGGCGGCGTCGCCGGAGAGGCAGGCCCAGCGGAACGGCCCGGCGCCGCGGGAGAACAGCGGGCGGATGTAGGCGACGACGAAGCCGGGATAGCCGAACGCGTCGGTGACGCCGGCATCCTGCGCCTGCCCGCGCAGCCCGTTGCCGTAGTCGAACACGACGGCGCCGGCCGACTGCAGGTCGAGCATCGCCTGGCAGTGGACGGCCATCGCGGCGGTCGACCGGTCGACGTACTCGGCCGGCTTGGCGCGCCGCAGCTCCACGGCCTCCTCGAGCGTCATGCCGTTGGGGACGTAACCGTTCAGCGGGTCGTGCGCGCTGGTCTGGTCGGTGACGACGTCCGGCGTGACGCCGCGCCGGACCAGCTCGGGGTAGACGTCCGCCGCGTTGGCGACGACCGCCACCGACAGAGCGCGACGGTCGCGGGCGGCGGCCTGCACGCGCGCGAGCCCGTCGTCGAGGGAGTCGGCGATCTCGTCGAGGTAGCCGTGCTCGAGCCGGCGCCGGGCGCGCCACGGGTCGACCTCGACGCACAGCACGGCGCCGCCGTTGCCCGTGACGGCCAGTGGCTGTGCGCCGCCCATGCCGCCCAGCCCGGCAGTGAGCACCCACCGACCGGCGAGAGACGGGACGCCGGAGGCAGCCGTGAAGTGCTGGTTGGCGACTTCGCCGAAGGTGGCGTAGGTGCCCTGCAGGATGCCTTGGGTGCCGATGTAGATCCACGAGCCGGCGGTCATCTGGCCGTACATCGTGAGTCCGAGGTCCTCGAGCTCGCGGAAGTACGCCGGCGTTGCCCACTTCGGCACGAGGTTGGCGTTGGCGATGAGCACCCGCGGTGCGAACTCGTGGGTGCGTAGCACGCCGACCGGCTTGCCGCTCTGCACGAGCAGGGTGTCGTCCGGCGCCATTGTGCGCAACGTCTCGACGATCGCGTCGAAGCTGCGCCAGTCGCGGGCCGCCCGACCGCTCCCGCCGTACACGACGAGGTCCTCCGGTCGCTCGGCCACCTCGGGGTCGAGGTTGTTGTGCAGCATGCGCAGCGCGGCCTCGGCACCCCAGCTCTGCGCGCTGCGTTCCGGCCCGCGCGGTGCCCGCACGACTCGTGCCTGGCTCATGACCGGAGGCTAACGCCGGGCCGCACCGAACGGCAGGATCTCAGGCGAGGGGGCCGGTGACCGCTTCGGCAGCGGCCAGCAGTGACCGGTCGCGCACCGCCTGAACGGCGGCTTCGAGCTCAGGCGCGAGGTAGCGGTCCGGTCCAGGTCCCGGCACGTGCTCGCGCAGGGTCTGTACGACGGCAGCGGTGGCGGGCGCGGGCGACAACGGGGCCCGCAGGTCGAGAGCACGCGCGGCGGTCAGGATCTCGATCGCGAGCACCCGCGTGAGGGCGTCCACCGACCGGCGCAGCTTGAGCCCGGCGGACCAGCCGAGCGAGACGTGGTCCTCCTGCATCGCCGAGGAGGGGATCGAGTCGACGCTGGCCGGCACGGCCAGCCGCTTCATCTCGCTGACCAGACCGGCTTGGGTGTATTGCGCGATCATGTGCCCGCTGTCGACTCCGGGCTCAGCGGCCAGGAACGGCGGCAGCCCGTGCGAGCGCGACTTGTCGAGCATCCGGTCGGTGCGCCGCTCGCTCATCGAGGCCAGATCCGCGCAGGCGATCGCGAGGAAGTCCAGGACATAGCCGACCGGTGCGCCGTGGAAGTTGCCGTTGGACTCGATGCGGCCGTCAGCGAGCACCACCGGGTTGTCGATCGCCGCAGCCAGCTCCGCGGCCGCGACCCGCGCCGCGTGCTCGATCGTGTCCCGGCAGGCCCCCGCCACCTGCGGCGCGCACCGCAGCGAGTACGCGTCCTGCACGCGCGGGTCGTCCGGCCCCCGGTGCGACTCGACGATCGGTGATCCGGCGAGCACCGTGCGCATGTTGCCGGCCGACACCGCCTGCCCCGGCTGCGGTCGCAGCCGCTGCAGGTCCGCGGCGAAGACCCGGTCGGTGCCGAGCAACGCTTCGACGCTCATGGAGGCGGCGACGTCGGCGGTGGTCACCAACCGGCGCAGATCGTGCAGCGCGAGCACGAGCATCGCGAGCATGCCCTCGGTGCCGTTGATGAGCGCGAGCCCCTCCTTCTCCGACAGCTCGACGGGCGCGATCCCGGCTGCGGCCATCGCATGTGCGGTCTCGCCTTCTCCCATCAGCGCGAGTGCGACGTGGGCAAGGGGCGCGAGGTCACCGCTGCAGCCAAGCGAACCGAACTCGCGCACGGTCGGTTCAATGCCGGCGTTGAGCAGTGCGGCGAGCGTTTCGGCGACGACGGGGCGGACGCCGGTGTGACCGGTGGCGAGGGTCCGCAACCGCAACGCCATCAGGGCGCGCACGACCTCGCGGTCGACCGCCGCGCCGTTGCTGGCGGCGTGCGAGCGGACGACGGAGCGTTGCAGGTCGGCCCGTCGCTCGACCGGGATGTAGGTCGTCGCCAAGGCGCCGAAGCCGGTGGACACGCCATAGACCGGCCGCTCGGAGCGGGCCAGCTCCTGCACGTGTGCACTCGAGTCTTGCATCGCGGCGACAGCGTCAGCGTCGAGGCGGACCCGCGCGCCGTGGCGGGCGATGTCCACCACTTGGGTCACGGCGAGCGGTGCGCCGCTGACGACGATTTCGGCCTCGGTGGTCACGGGTCGACCTGCTCCGCCGCCCGCCGAGCGAAGACTTCGGCGGCGCGTCGCGTGAACGGTCCCGGCACCTCCGGCAGCGCCGTGCCGTCCACCCGACCGATCGGCTGCACGTCGCGGGTGCTCGACGCGAGAAACGCCTCGGACGCCTCGCGCAGCGCACCGATGTCCTGCGCCACCTCGCGCACGTCGAGCCCGTCGTCGCGCAGCCATTCCAGCAGCAGCTCACGGGTGATGCCGGCGAGGCAGCCGGTGCTCAACGGCGGTGTGACGAGCAGGCCGTCGTACTCGTAGAAGACGTTGCTGCCGGTGCCTTCACAGAGGTCGCCGCGAGTGTTCGTGAACAGCGCTTCGGCCGCGCCACGGTCGTGCGCCCAGGAGAGCGCGACGACGTTGTCGGCGTACGACGTGGTCTTGAGGCCTGCCGTCGCGGCGCGCTCGTTGCGGGTCCACGGGACGACCACGACATCGATCGAGGCGGGCCAGTCGTGCAACGGACTGGCCGCGACCAGCACCGTGGGCGGGCCCTCGCCGCGCCCGGAGCCGTACGGCGACGGGCCGCCGGTGACCGTGATGCGCAGGCGGGCCCGCGCCGGCGCGTCGCGGAGGACGGCGGCGATGCCGGCACGGATCCGCTCCTCGTCGACCGGCAGCCCGAGCCCGGCCGCCGAGGCCCGCAGCCGGCGCAAATGCCGGGTCAGCGCGAACGGCACCCCGTCGCGGACCGCGCAGGTCTCGAAGACACCGTCACCGACGACGAGTCCGTGGTCGTCCGCGCGTACGACAGGCGCGTCGTCGGCCACCAGCTCACCGTTCACCCAGAGCGTCACGCCACCTCCATCAGCCGACTGACCTTCAGCTCGGTCTCCTCCCACTCTCGCGCCGGGTCGCTCCCCCAGGTGATGCCGGCCCCGGTGCCGAGCAGCAGTCTGCCGTCACTCCAGGCAAAGGTGCGGATGCCGACAGCGAGCCGGCCACGGCGGCGGTCGGCGTCGACCCAGCCGACGGCACCGCAGTAGACACCGCGCGGCACCGGCTCCAGCGCGCTGATGATGCGCAGCGCGCTCGACTTCGGTGCGCCGCTGACCGAGCCCGCTGGCGCGGCCGCGGCCAGCAGGTCGGCCCAGCCGCAGCCGGGCCGCAGCCGGGCCTCGACGGTGGAGACCAGGTGCACGAGACCGGGGTGGTCCTCGGTGCGCAGCAGACTCGGCACGATGACCGACCCCGGATCGGCCACGCGGGCCAGGTCGTTGCGGACGAGGTCGACGATCATCACGTTCTCGGCGACGTCCTTGTCGGTCAGGTCGGACTCGGTGCGTCCGGTGCCCTTGATCGGGCCGGAAGTGATGCGGTCGCCGTCGCGCGCCAGGAACAGCTCCGGGGAGGCGGAGGCGACCTGCACGCCGAGGGTGGGCAGGTCGAGGGTGGCGGCGTACGGCGCGGGGTTGCCGCGAGCCAGCGCCGCACCCAACGCGCGCAGGTCCGGACGCGGCGTCGACGTGCTGAGCAGACGGCAGAGGTTGACCTGGTAGACCGCGCCGGCGGCGATGTGGTCGCGGATCGCGGCGACGGCGTTCAGGTAGTCGTCGCGGTCGAGGCTCGACGTCCAGTCGTGCCGCGACGGCATCGACCACCGCGGCGCATCGGCGTACCAGTCCCCGAGCGGGCGCGGCTCATCCATCCGCGCGCACGTCAGCGCACCTTCGAAGGTCTGCACGACGGCCCAGAAGCCGCTCGAGTCGAGCGCGGTGGCGTCGGCGGTGACGTCGAGGCAACGCGTCCAGATGGTGTCGCCGAAGACGACCCAGCCGGTCACGGCCGGTGCAGCAGGCCGGCAGCCGCCTCGAGCACGCACAAGGCGGCGAGGCGGACGGTGCGCCCGTCGGGCGCGTCGTTGGTCGCATCGACCTCGGTGATGTCGATCGCCCGCACCCGCGGATCGTGCCCGGCGGCGAACGCGGCCTCCATCACCTCGGCCGCGGACAGCCCGCCGGGGAGGCTGGCCGGGCAGCCGGGGGCGACGGAGCGGTCGCACACGTCGAGGTCGAGGTCGACGTAGACGGGGCCGCCGGCCGCGCCGGCAAGGGCGAACGCCTCGGCGAGGCAGCCGGCGACGCCACGGTCGGCAACGTCGGCACGGGTGAGGACGGTGACACCGCGGGCGGCCGCCTCCTCGGCGTAGGAGCGGCTGTTGGCCCAGTCCGCGATGCCCACCTGCACGACCCGCTCCGGGTCGAGTCCGGCGTCGATGAGGTCGCGCACCGGGGTGCCGTTGCTGCGTCGCTCTCCGCCGTTCCACTCCCGCAGGTCGTGGTGGGCGTCGAGTGTCACCAGGCCGGCGCGGGCGAGGTCGTCGCCGAACGCGCCGGCCATCGTGGGGTAGGTGGCGGAGTTGTCACCGCCGAGGGCGATCAGCAGCCGGGCTTTCGCGGCGACGGTCTGCGCCCGCTGGCGCACCCGCCACTCCCCTTCCACCGCCTGGTCCGGGTCGTCGACGTCGCCGGCATCCCACGGTGCGAGCGCCGCGATGTCGACCCGGCGGGTGCCCGACCAGGTGGACAGCCGGCCGAGCGCCCGGCGTACCGCGGCTGGCGTCGCGTGCGCGCCGGTGGGGCTGATCGAGGTCGCGAAGGTGGGCACGCCGAGAACGGCCAGGTCAGGCTCTCGCGGCCCCGGACCGGCGGCCAGCCAGTCGGCCGCCGTCGGCCACCGCGGGTCGCTCACGGGTGTCACCGTAGTTCGGTCGCTCCTGTATCGTGGTCGCGCACCGCTCGGGGCGGCTACGGTCGATCACGGGGCGCGCGCGGACGTAGCGCAGTTGGTAGCGCATCACCTTGCCAAGGTGAGGGTCGCGGGTTCGAGTCCCGTCGTCCGCTCTGGGGTGGAACACCCCGCGGCGGGATGGCCGAGTGGCTTAGGCAAGGGCCTGCAAAGCCCTGTACGCGGGTTCGATTCCCGCTCCCGCCTCGCAGGTCACTGCACGTACGACGAGGGCGATTGGCGCAGTCTGGTAGCGCGCTTCCTTGACACGGAAGAGGTCACAGGTTCAAGTCCTGTATCGCCCACAGAGCAGCCGCAGCGTCAGAAGCCTGCAGCTTCGTCCATACCCCTCCTGATGATCAGGGTTCCTGAGCGGCCGGTCCTTCACTCTCTGTAGCTGCTAGTCCTGGGGACGCCGGTACGACCGAGCGGAGGGATCATCTCGATGAAGGAGAAGCTGAAGGGCGAGTTCTGGCGCCCGAAAGAACAACGCCTGTTGGTCCGCCGCGGCATCGGCTGGGGCTGGACCGTCAACTTCGCCGAACTCGCCCGCCGGCTGCGCGAGCGGCGCCCGTGACCAACGGCATCGAATTGGCTCCGGCAAAGAGCGGAGCACCAGGCGCCGGCATGTTCGCTGCATTGCGGTTTCTGTCCGAGCTTGCACTGCTCGCCGCGCTCACCGTCACCGGCGCGGAGGCTGCAGACGGCTGGCCAGCCATCGCGCTCGCCATCGCCTTCCCCGCAGCCGCCGCCAGCCTTTGGGGACGCGTCGTCGCCTCGAAGAGCAGGCACCGACTGGCCGACCCGGCACGCGCCGCCGGCGAAGCGACCATCTTCGCCGGCGCCGTCGCCGGGCTGTGGCTGGTCGGTCACCCGGCATGGGCGGGGGCGTTGGCGGTCGTCGCTGCCGTCGCAGCCGTGGGCGTCCGGCGTCGGACATAGGCGCTGGCCGTGGCCGCCACTGTCGACCGGGCCGGCACTCGATCCGTTCATTGGCAGCGGGCTGTGCGACGGCAGCCTTCAACACGTTGGCCAGGAACGTGCTCCATTCGGTCACCGCAGCCATGCCGGGAATGGTCCGAGCTTCGGCGGTGGGCGCGTGCGACTGCGGTGCTACCAACCTGTCATGCGACAGCCGAGAGGTCGCGAGTGCAGAACGCACAGACGGTTGCCGCAGCGGGCACCGACGACAAGCAGTGCGGGCAGTCCTTCGTCGGCGTCGGCTCGTCCGGCGCGGGCTTGAACCGCTCCATCAGCCGGTTCACGGGCACGACGACCAGAAAGTAGACAACCAACGCGATGAGGACGAAGGCGATAACCGCGTTGATGAACTTCCCGTAGGGGAAGGTCACGCCGTGTGCGGTGAACCCCTTGTTGCTGAAGTCGCCGGTTGCGCCGGCAGCAAGACCAACGAGTGGCGTGATGAAGGAGGCGACGAAGGCTGTGACCATGGCGCCGAACGCCGCGCCGATGACGATGCCGACCGCGAGATCGACCACGTTTCCACGCAGGAGGAACTTTCGGAATCCACCCATGGCTGCTCCCTGATCGGCACTTGATGCACGTTAGGTTTACCGGCTCGCGGCACCGTCTGTCATGATCGTCGGCTGTGCGATTCACCGTGCCGCTGCCGATGCTGCCGGCGCACCACTACGTGCCGATGGCCCAGGCCGCGGAAGCGGCCGGCTTCGACTCGATCGCCGTCCCCGACTCGGTGTTCTTCCCGGAAACCGTCTCGGGCGACTATCCGTTCAGCGGTGACGGTGGCCGCTGGTGGGCGCCGGAGACACCATTCGTCGATCCCTTCGTTGCCATTCCCGCCATGGCGGCGGTGACCGAACGCATCACGTTCCTGACCAACGTGTTGAAGCTGCCGCTGCGCAGCCCGCTGCTGGCCGCGAAGCAGGTCTCCTCGATCGCGGCGATGTCCAACGACCGCTTCCGGCTCGGGGTCGGCGTGTCCTGGATGCCGGAGGAGTTCGCCTGGACCGGCACCGACATGAAGACCCGTGGCGCCCGCACCGACGAGGCTCTCGAGATCCTGCGCGCCGTCTGCGCCGGCGGCGGGCCGCACTGGATCGAGCACCACGGCCGGCACTACGACTTCGACCGGCTGATGATCGCGCCGGCGCCGCAGCGACCGCTGCGGATCCTCGTCGGCGGCCACAGCGACGTCGCCATGCAACGGGCCGCCCGGCACGATGGCTGGATCTCCGCGAACTGCTCCGAGGCCGAGCTCGTCGAGCTGGTCAGCCGACTACGCCGGCACCTCGCGGCCGCCGGCAAGGAACCGGGCCCCGACTTCGAGGTCAACGCACTCGCCGTCGACGTGTTCGACGTCGACGGCTTCAAGCGGTTGGCCGAGCTCGGCGTCACCCACTGCCAGGTCGTGCCGTGGTTCTACTACGGCGGCGACACGGCTGCCCTGGCCGTGCAGATCGACTCGCTGGCGAGGTTCGCCGACACCGTCCTCCCCCAGTTCCAGGACTGAGGCAGGCCCCGCCGGCGCAAGCGTCGATCTCCGGACATGTCGGGTTCACCCAGTTGGTGTAGTTCTTTCTCGCTATGTAGTGACCTGGGCTGGGGGTCGACATTTGAAGGTGTGACCGCCGGCCCCGACCCCGCCGGCAATCACACTGCTCGTCATCTGGATTCGCCGGACAAAGGGCCACGCGCGGTGCAGGCTGGTTGGAGCCGACAGCGTGGGTGAGGGCTGGATGAGCGCCAGGGTGCTGGTCGTCGAAGACGTCCCCGAGCTGTCACGTCTGCTCGAGATGACGTTCGAGCTGGACGGCCGGTTCGAGTGCGTCGGCACCGCCGCCAGCGGCGGCACCGCGCTCGACCTCGCCGCCCGCGAGCGGCCCGACGCCGTGGTCCTCGACCTGTCCATCGACGGCATCGATGGGCTCGGCGTCCTGCCGTCACTGCGTCAGGTGTTGCCGCACGCCCGCATCATCATCTTCACCGGCCACGACGAGGTCGCGCTGAGAGAGCGGGCGATGGACGCCGGCGCATCGGCGTGGGTGGTGAAGGGCGGCGATCTGGACGCCTTGCTGGACGAGCTGTCCGGAGCGATCCCGGCTCAGCGCGACCCGGTCTGACCGCTCAGCCGCGACCCGGCTCGGGATCGCCGCCGGCCTGCTGGCCGCCGCCGTACTCCATCACGTCGTCCATGATGTTGACCGCGCGGGCGAGCACGACCCCGATGGCGACGAGGCCGACACAGCCCCAGAACAGCGGCCAGTTCCAGTAGATCAGGGCGACGCCACCGACCGCGAAGCCGACGATGATGATGATGCACGCGATCCACGACCCGATCGATGCGCCGTGCCCACCGCCTGCGTTGCCGGCCACCTGTCCTCCTCGTGCGGTCAGTCCGTCGCGGGCATCATCCCATGCGGGTCAGCGCCGCTCGGGCTCCGCCTCGCCCTCCTCGCGCCGCGCCTGCGCCGTGCTGCGCAGCGGCCACAGTCGGTCGATCTCCGCGTTGAGCTCGGCACCGATGAGCACCGCCAACGCGGTGAGGTAGAGGAACACCAACACCGCGACCGGTGCCGACAGCGGCCCGTAGGTGGCGGTGGAGCGGAACGCCCACGACAGCCACAGCCGCAGCAAGGTCGACCCCACCACCCACAGCACCAGCGCGAGCACGGCACCCGGCAGGTCGCGCCGCCACGGCGTCCGCACCGGCACCGCCAGGTGATAGAGGGTGGCCAGCAGCGCCAGCGCCAACAGCGCCACCACCGGCCAGTAGGCGATGACGGTCACCAGGTTGACCACGTGGTGCCAGTGGTCGGGGAACAGCTTGACGAACAGCCCCGGCCCCAGCACCAGCAGCGGCAGCAGCACCACCCCCACGGCCACGAAGCCGAAGTAGAGCCACAACGCCAGCAGGCGGCTCCGCCAGGCGCTGCGGTGCGCCCGCAACCCGTAGGCAATGGTGATCGTGTTCACGTAGGTCGACATCGCCGACGAGCCGGTCCACAGCGACACGATGAAGCTGATCGAGACGACGTCGGCCCGGCCGCCGACGAGGATGCGCCGCAGTGCCGGCCGCACCGTCGAGTCCACCGCGTGCGGCACGATGACGTGCTTGGCGCCGCGGATGATCGCGTCTTCCAGGCTGTGCAGCGTCGACGGCCCGAGTGCGCCGCTGAAGTAACCGATGACGCCGAGCACCGCGAGCAGCATCGACGGCAGCGACACCAGCTGCCAGAACCCGGCTTCGGCGGCGAGCCCGAGCACCCGGTCGCTCCACGCCTTGCGCACGGTGGACGACACCAGCGTCCACGCGAGAGCGAGACGGCCGCGACGCCCGCTGTCGGACGACGCGCGCTCGGAGTCGCTCAGGACCGTCGCCACCGGGTCAACGGTACGGCGTCGGGACCTCGCCGATGCGACACTCGTGCGCATGGCGTCCACACACGAGGTGCGCAACCAGGTCCCCCCGCTGGTCGACTACGACGTCTTCGGAGCCGACCTCGCCCTGGTCGAGGGCGTGAGCCGGTACGACGCCGGCTGGGCCGGCGAGCGACTCGGCACCCTCGGCCGGTTGGCCGGCACCGAGGAGGCGCAGGCCTGGGGCCGGCAGGCCAACGACTACCCACCGGTGCTGCACACCGTTGACCGCTACGGCAACCGGGTCGACGAGGTCGAGTTCCACCCCGCGTGGCACCAGCTCATGCAGGTGGCGGTCGGCAACGGCCTGCACGCATCGTCCTGGGTCGAGGACCGGCCGGGTGCGCAGGTGGCGAGGGCCGCGGCGTTCTCGGTGTGGTCGCAGGTGGAAGGCGGCCACGGCTGCCCGATCTCGATGACACACGCCGCGGTCCCGGCGTTGCGCGTCGACCCTCAGCTCGCGGACGAGTGGGTGCCGCGACTGACGTCGTACTCCTATGACTTCGGCCTGCGTCCGCCGCAGGACAAGGCCGGCTGCCTCGCCGGCATGGGCATGACGGAGAAGCAGGGCGGCTCCGACGTCCGCACCAACACCACGACCGCCGTGGGCGCGGCCGACGGCACCTACCGCCTGGCCGGGCACAAGTGGTTCACCAGCGCGCCGATGTGTGACGTGTTCCTGGTGCTCGCCCAGGTCGTCGAGCCGGGGCAGCGGGCGGAGGACGGCGCGCTGACCTGCTTCCTGGTGCCGCGGGTGTTGCCAGACGGCACCCGCAACACGTTCCGCATCCAGCGGCTGAAGGACAAGCTCGGCAACCGCTCCAACGCCTCCAGCGAGCCGGAGTTCGACGAGACCCTCGCGTGGCGCCTCGGTGAGGTCGGTCGCGGTGTTCGGACGATCATCGAGATGGTGATGATGACGCGGCTCGACTGCGTCATCGGGTCGACCTCGTTACTGCGTGCGTCGGTCGCCCAGGCCACCCATCACGCACGGCATCGGCAGGCGTTCGGCGGCTACCTCGCCGACAAGCCGCTGATGCGCCACGTGTTGGCCGACCTCGCGGTCGAGTCCGAGGCCGCGACCGTCCTGATGCTGCGCCTGGCGGCTGCCACCGACGCCGGTCCGCACGACGCCACCGAAGCCGCTTTCCGCCGCCTCGCGCTGGCCGTCGGCAAGTACTGGGTCTGCAAGCGCGGCCCGGCCGTGGCGGCGGAGGCGCTGGAGTGCCTCGGGGGCAACGGGTACGTCGAAGACTTCCCGATGGCGCGGCTATATCGGGAGGCGCCGCTCAACTCGATCTGGGAAGGCTCGGGCAACGTCAACGCCCTGGACGTGTTGCGCGCGCTCGGTCGCGAGCCACAAGCGTTGGAGGCGTTCTTCGCAGAGGTTGCGCTCGCGGGCGGTGCCGACCGGCGGCTCGATGCCGCGACCGCCGACCTGCAGCGTGAGCTGGCCGATCCGTCCGACATCGAGGTGCGGGCGCGGCGGATCGTGGAGCGGATGGCCCTCGTGCTGCAGGGCGCGCTGCTGGTGCGGCACGCCCCGCCCGCGGTCGCCGATGCGTTCTGCGCCTCGCGGCTGGGTGGCGACTGGGGGCACGCGTTCGGCACCTTGCCCGCCGGCGTCGACACCCGCGCGATCGTCGACCGCGCCACCCCCAAGGTCGCCTGACCGCTTCCCTCGGATGGCCGAAGCAGACACCGAGGGCGGAACCGGATAATGGCGCGGTGCCGGAGAAGAACTGGTTGACGTCGCTGCCACTGCTCTCACCACAGCAGCATCGTGAGATCCGAGCGATTTTCCGGCGTGGATTGGTCGAAACACCGCTCCCCACCGTGCTGACCGACCTGCAGGGACGAATCCTCGGGTGCAACCCGCAGTTCGCGCAGCTGTGCGCCGCGGACGACGCCGACCTCGTCGGCCGCAGCGTGACCGACCTCGCGCACGAGCTGGACCGGGCGCGGGTGCAGCTGAACCTCACCCGGCTCGCGGCCGGCGAGCGCCGGGAGCTGACCTACGAGGCCCGCTGGGTGCGCTCGGACGGCCGGGTCATCTGGACTCGGCGTCACGTCATGCGCGTCGAGGGCCCGGCCGGTCCCGACGATGTCGTCCTGGTGGCGATCCAGGAGGACCTGACCGCGCACCGGCTGGCGGAGCGGCGGGCGGAGGCACTGGCCGAGCTCGCCAAGCGCATCGCGACCGGGGCATCGATCAGCGAGACCGCGGGCCGCCTGGCGGAACTGGCGGCCGCGGAGTGGAGCGGCGTCGGCTGTTCCCTGAGCATCCTCGACGAATCTGGCCGCTACCTGATCCCGGTGCGCCACGGGCAGGTCCCCGAGGCGTTCTACGACGCCCTGGGGCCGGTGCCGGTCGGCCAGCTCGGCGCGGCGTGCGGCATCGCCGCGTGGCGGGACGAGCCGACGGCGATCCCCGACATGCTGTCTGACCCGCGGACCGAGCACCTGCGACCGCTGCTCGCCCAGTACGGCGTGGTGTCGGCGTGGTCGGTGCCCCTGCACGACCCCGCCGGCGCGGTCATCGGATCGTTGGGGCTGTTCCACCCGCGGCAGCAGGCTCCGACCGAATCCGACTGGCAAACTCTCAACGGGCTCGCCGGTGTCGCCGCGCTGGCAGTCATCCTCGAGCGCCAGCGACAGCAGACGCGGGCCGCGGCGCAACGGTTGCGCACCGACGCGCGGACCGGCCTGCCGAACGACCTGGCGATGGTCGAAAAGCTGCAACGGCTGATCGCTGAGCGCACGCCGTTCACCCTCGCGATAGCGACGCTCCGGACGGGGGGCACCGCCATCGCCGCCACCGGCGCGCAGGACCAGCTGCTCGGCGCGCTGGGCCGACGGGCGCAGGGCATCGCGGGCGTCGAGTCGGTCGCGATCGTGCGACCGGTCTCGGTCGCTCTCGTGGCGCGCATCGAGTGGTCTGATCGCGAAGCGCACCTGCTGCGCCGGGTGCTCTCCCAGCCGCTAGAGGTCGACGAGCTGACGCTGCACCCGCGCCTCGCGCTGGGCGCCGTCACCTGGGATGGCATCAGGGACGTGCGGGCCGAGGATCTGCTCGCGATGGCGGGTTCAGTTGCACCTGACCGTGGCGCGCGCAGTGCCTCCGTCGCCGAGCCCGCGCCCGACGCCTCGGTCGACCTGGCGGGCGATGTGCTGCGGGCGATCCGCGCCGGCGAGTTCGTCGTGCACTACCAGCCCCAGTTCGACCTTGCCACGGCCAGCGTCGTGGGGTCGGAAGCGCTCGTGCGCTGGCAGCACCCGGAGCTGGGCTTGCTCTCCCCGGGGTCATTCCTCGACGCGGTCGAAGAGGCCGATGTCGGGCCCGAGCTGGCGTTCGCAGTCCTGCGCCAGGTGCAAGCGGACACGCGACAGCGCGCGGCCATCGGTCTCACCGGCCGGGTCGCCGTGAACCTGTCGGCGACCGACCTGCTCAACGAGGTGCTGGTCGATGTGCTCCGCGATCCCGACGAACGCTTGTGGGAGGCCGTGAGCCTCGAGCTGACGGAGTCGGCTCTGGTCGAGCCGGGGACGGTGTCGGCACTCGAGGACCTCGCCGCGGCCGGGTTCACGATCGTGCTCGACGACTTCGGCACCGGTTACTCCGCACTGTCGCTGATCCACGATCTGCCGCTGTCGGTGGTGAAGATCGATCAGACCTTCATCTCACGGTTGACCAGCGACTCGTGCGCCGAAGCCATGGTCGCCGCCATCACGTCGATGTGCGCGCAGCTGCGCATGACGGTGGTCGCTGAAGGGATCGAGACCAGTCAGCAGGCAGTGTCCGCGCGGGCGCTGGGATGCCACGTCGGGCAGGGTTATCTGTTCGCGCGGCCGCAGCCGCTCGAGCAGCTCTCGGCCGCATCGCTGCGCCAGCGGCCGCAGCCGCCGCGGCCGGTGACGATGCCGTCGATGACGCAGCTCGTGCACGAACGGATCATCGAGCTGGCCCACCGGGGAGCGTCCCCCCACACGATCGCGGCCGCACTCAACCGGGACGGCATGCGGACCGCGCGCGGCACCCGCTGGCACGCCCGCTCGGTCTCGCAGGTCCTGGCCCGCGACACGCGCGGCTGAGACGCCGGCCGCTCACATGTGCGTGAGCACGCTCGACAGGTCGGGCTGCTGCGGGAACTGCATGTCCTGCCCCTCGGGCAGCAGCAGGTCGGTCGCGAACGCCGGGCACCGGTTGTAGGTCGACCAGTACTTCTGCGGGTCGCCCGCCACGATGTCGCCCGCGCCGCGCAGGAAGTCGCAGGTGAGCCGCTCGCCGAACGTGTGCGAGATGTTGAAGAAGTAGTTGTCGTTGCCGATCGGGTCCGGGCACACGCCCACCGGGTCGGGCACGCCGTTGCAGGTCGTGTCGTGCGACGCGACCGACCGGTAGGCCGGCTCCGGGTAGGCCTCCAGCGGAGCGATGATGTAGCCGAGGAAGTCGCCCGCCGTACCGATGTTCATCACGCTGGTGATGCCGGAGGAGGCGTCACCGGTGACGGTGTCCTTCACCTTCTGCCAGATCTGCGGATACATCTCGCCCGGGCCGCCGGTCACGAGGATGTCGCCGATGCGGCCGACGTAGTAGGTCGTGCCGAGCTGGGTCCCGGTGTACCAAGGAGCGTTGGCCGCGCGTCCCGCCGGCGCACCGATGGCGTTGCCGGCATAGACGATGCCGGCGAGCACCGGAGAGGTCGTGGTGTCCGACAGCAGGTAGCTGTTCATCGCGACCTGCGGACGGCCGGCCAGCGGTGCCGCCTTCGCCACCGCCTCCTTGATCTTCACGAGCACCCGGCCGGCGTACTGGTCCAGTGCGCACAGGTCCTGCGCGTCCTGGTCGTCCTTCGGCACGGTGCTGTCGCTGCAGCCGCGATCGGTGGGCTGGGTGCGCCCGAGGGTGGCCACCTGGTCCATCGCGAATCCGCCGAACTGCTTCGCCATCATCCCGTCGAGCCGGCCGACGTAGTCGGCGGTGACCATGCGGTTGTCACCGCCGAGCACCGTCGGATGGGCCGAGAAGTTGGAGTAGGTGGCGATGACGTTGCCGTCGTCGTCGCGGGCCTGCAGCACGCGCACCTGGTCGTCCATCACCTGGTTGTTCGGGTCATAGGAGAACTGGTTGTTCAGCAACCAGTCCGGGGTCACGCCCTTCGGCAGGTCCTTGCAGTCCGGGTGCCCCGCGTCCAGGCACTCCTGCGGCGGGTACTGCGCTTCACCGTTCACGCCCGCATGCACGACGCCGTACCAGAGCTGCGCGGGCCGCGCGCGCTGCCACGCCTCGACGATGGCCGCCACCGTCTGGTCGTGCACGAGCTCGAGGTACGCCGTGGGCACGCCGCCCCAGACGCCGGTCGTGTCGGGCCCGCCATGCGTGTGCACGGAGTCGACGACGATCTGCTCGGGCGTCGGCGGCGGCTGCAGCTGCTGTCCCGTGGCGTGACCGCTGCCGCGGCCGGCCGCCTGGCCATAGAGAGCAGCCATCTTGGCCGCCGCGTCCTGGCGGATCTCGTTGATGCCGAACGGCCCCTGCTTGTAGGCGTCGAAATAGCCCTGCGTCTCGATCTGCGCGAGCACGATCGTGTGCGCGTGGTCGCTCACCGCGAAGGCCCGGGTGTGCACGCCGTCCCCGTCCGGGCCGAACTTGCCGTCGCCGAGGATGCCCTTGGCGTAGCGGTCACCGAGAGCAGCGCTGACCCCCGGCACGTCGACCGCGTTGCCCGGCCGCCCGGAGCTGAAGCCGTAACCGCCGAGGAAGAAGTCGTGCCGGTCGAGGGTCACCTGGTCGGGGTTGATCGACTCGACCGCGCCACCGACGTAGTAGGTGGCGGCCTTCGGCCCGCGGCCGGGCGCGGCGAGAGCAGTGGGCACGGCGACCCCGAGAACCAGGCCGGCGGCGGTGAAAGCGGCGACATGACGGCGCACGAAAGCACTCCTTGGGTGACGTCACAGCAGGTGTTCGCCGCCCTCGCCTGAGTTCCTCTCCCGTCGCGGCCAGCTTCGTGACACTTCACCACTGACCGCCGGCAGCCTTGTGGCCACGCGAGCAGGGGCGGCGCACCGGGACGGCGAACTCTCCTGCCACACCCCCGCCAGGAGAGACCTCGATGAAGCGCGTTCTCGTCGCCGCCACCGCGACCGCTCTGATCGCCACCGGCACGGTCGCAGCCGTCGCCACCACGTCCGGGAGCGACTGGCACGGCCTGCGCGTCGGTGTCGGCGTGGCCGACGCCACGTGGCACGTCGGCGCCGGCGCGGGACAGTACGCCTCCGACGCCGACCCCACCGACCTGTCCAGCGAGTGGGACCCGAACGTCCAGCACGTCAAGCAGGCCTCGTCGTACGGCGTCGCCTCCCGCCTGTCGATCCGGGCAATCGTCCTGCAGGACGGCGCCGGGGATCCGCCGGTCGCCCTGGTCAAGGACGACAACTACCTCGCCCAGGACATGCTCACCCGCCGGGTCGCCCAGATCCTCGCCGCCGACGGCAGCAAGGTCACCTATGACCACTTGCTGCTCTCGGCGACCCATGACCACAACTCGCCCTACTACTCGACGCCGGCCGCCGGCGTCTGGCTGTTCCAGGACGTCATGGACCTGCGGATGTTCGAGTACCAGGCCCGGCAGATGGCCAGTGCCATCGAGCAGGCCGAGCGGTCGATGGTGCCGGCACGGGTCGGTGCGACCACGGTGCAGTTCCCGGACTTCCAGGGCAACATCGCCGGGCAGGACCTCGACGCCCAGGGCGCCCCCGCCGGCTATCCCGAGGGGGACAACGATCACGGCCTGGTCGTCATGCGGTTCGACGACATGTCCGACCCATCCAGCCCCAAGCCGCTCGCGACGTACGTGAACTACGCCGAGCACGGCGAGTCCCTCGACGGCTACGACCTCATCAGTGGTGACTGGCTCGCGCCGTTCCAGCGGTACGTCGACCGCGCGACCGGCGTTCCGGTCGTGTTCAGCCAGGGTTCCGTCGGGTCGGCCGAGGGCCCCTATGACCGTTACGGCAGCGCCGCGAAGACCCCCAAGGCCGACGACCACGGCGACCAGGTGCTCGAGATCTGGGGACACATGGGCTACGCGCAGGCCGAACGCGGCACCCACCTGCTCGCCGAGCAGGTGATCGCCGCCTGGAACGCGATCGGCGGCGCGAACAACGGCATCACCGTGCAGGTGCCCTACCAGAGCGACCCGCCGGTGACGATGCTCACCCACTGGGTCGCCGGCCCGCTGTCCCACCCCTATCCGTCGGTCGGCAACTGCCGCACCGGCCCGACCGTCGGTGGCGACCCCGGCCTGCCCGCCGCCGGCCTGCCCGACTGCGCCCGGTCCGGCGACAACCTCGGCTTCACGCTGCCGCTGTCCCCGACGCTGTTCGACCAGCTCAAGGCGGCCGGTGCACCGATCCCGGACAACTACGACGCCACGTCGTTCGGCAGTGTCGAGGAGAACCTGCGGCTGAAGCTGCAAGCGGTGCGCATCGGCGGCGTGCTGCTCGCCTCCTGCGCTTGCGAGCCGCAGAGCGATCTCATCAAGAACCTCGAGTCGCGCACCGACGACGACACCGCCACCCGCTACGACGGCTTCGACTACGGCAACCAGGCCGACGTCGACGAAGGCTGGCCCGGGCGTGGCACCAAGGCCTGCTTCGCCGTCGACGACGGCGCGAACTACGACTGCCCGGACCCGCGCGACTGGTTGTTCGGCCAGAAGCGGATCACCGTCAGCAAGGCGGCCTACGACCACATGGAGGCCGAGCTCCACAACGACGCGGCCGGCTGGGACGACCCGTCGTACGCCGTCCAGGCGGGCAGCGAGCCGACCGCGCTCGCCGACATCAAGGGCAACTTCACCCACACCCAGCTCGGCGCCGGCGCCTACGCCCACTGCCCCGGCTACGCGCTGCCGGTCGGGCTCGGCCACACCGGCGACTACAACGGCTACACGGTCACCTACCGCGAGTACGAAGCCCGCGACGCCTATCGCAAGGCGCTGACCTCCTACGGCCCGCACACCGCCGACTACATGGTGACCAACCTGCTGGCGATGGCGGCGAACCTGAAGTGCGGCACGCCGTTGCCCAACCTGCCGACCGACCCCATCGCGCAGGTGGACGAACAGCGCCAGGCCGCCGAGGCCGCGGTTCTCGGACAGCTGTCGTCGGCCTACTACGACGGCTGGTCACAGCAGATCCCGGACAGCGCCGGCCCGGCGCGCCCGCTCGAGCAGCCGCGCGACATCGAGCGTTTCGACGCGACCCAGTTCCGTTGGGTCGGCGGGGACAACTGGACCGACGACCCGACGGTCGTCGTGCAGCGACAGGTCGAGGGCAACTGGCGGTTCTACGCCGACCAGAGCGGTGAAGTGCAGGTGTTCCTGGACACCCCGACCTCGGACGCAGTCACCGGCACCCCGACCTACCGCTCGGGTGCGCAGGAGTGGCACTGGCGGGCGTCGTTCGAGGCCTTCGACTCCTACCCCCGCGCGGACGTCGACGGTGGCCAGGTGCCGAACGGCACCTACCGCTTCGTCGCCGACGGCCACATCCACACCGGTGGCGCGGTGGCTCCCTACCACCTCGCGTCGGCGCCGTTCACGGTCTCGCCGTGGACCGGCATCACCGCCCGCGACCTGCGCCGCAACGGCCAGCAGGTGTCGTTCGTCATCGACCCGATCAGCTATCCGCGGCTGCCCTCGAAGGCCGGCCGGGCGGGCATCCGCTGGTACGCCGACGACGGCGGCGGTACGCCGGGGCACGGCCTGCTCTGCAAGACCTGCTCGTTCCGCCCGTGGGCCACCACCGGCCGGGTGGTGTCTGCCGTGGTGCAGGTGCGGCGCGGCAACAGTGGTCAGGTCGAGACCGTGCCCGCCCACTTCGATGCGGCCAGCGGCCGCTGGTTGGCGACGGTGCCGAGCGGCGACGGGCTGCGCATCAGCGTCCCGGCCGGGGGCATCCGCGACAGCTACGGCGAGACCAACGGCACGGCGCTGAGCTGACGCGTGCGCGTCAGCGCACCGTGAACCGCAGCACCTGACCGGACCGGCCGGCCGGGTCCGTCACGTGCCGGCCGAGCTGGAGCCGCACCGCGCCGGCGTCGCCGAGCGTGACCTGCAATGGCCCGTGCGGATAGGTCAGCCGGTGACCGTGCCGGAGCATGCCCTGGAAGAGCACGTGGGATCCGCGGGTGACCTGCACCCAGCTCACCCGTCCGGTCACCGTCAGCCCCAACGCCACGCTGCCGTGCCGCGGCCGCGTCGGGGCGGCACCGGGCGACACGACGACCGGGGACAGCGTGATCGCACCGGAGGTCGGAGAGGCTCCCGTGGCGGGGGCCGGATCGCCGACCTTCGGCGCCGGGGCAGCGGGACTCGCACTGCCGAGGGGCCCGGCGGCATCCGTCGGGCCCAGCTGGCCGATCGTCGCCACCGCCCGTGGCTGTGGGTGCTCGGAGCCGCCGGTGAACGCGGCCGCGGCGCCCACTCCCCCGGCGCCGATCACCACGACCGCCGCTATCGCCGGGATCGCCAGCCGGTGCCGCGGGGGCGGCTGCCGGTGCCGCCCGCCGCCCCGCCGCGGCGGGGGCTTGCGGTGACGGCCGGGCATGCCAGCCAGTCTCGCACCCGCCCGCGCGGCGCGGGAGCCCTCAGTCGCGGGAGCCTGCGGTTCAGAGGTGGAAGGCCGACCGCATCGACCGCGCCGAGGCGGCGCGCCCGAGCAGCGGCAGCCCGAGCAACTGCTCGGTGGTGCGTAGCAGCGAGTAGTGCGTGAACGCTGCGCCCGATCGAATGCCGCGGGGGACGGTGGGCCCGATCACGACGGTGGCGACGTGGTTGCTCGAGGAGCCCTCGTCCCAGGTCACGAACACCACGGTCCGGCCGGCGGCGTAGGCCCGGCTGGCGGTGATGCGGTCCAGCCAGGTGCCGAGCCAGGTGTCCGCGGTGCTGGTGCTGCAGTCATGGCCGTCGTTGCACAGGTTGGGCGTGACGAACGCGAACGCCGGCAGCCGGTTGCGGTCCAGTGCACTGCCCAGTGGGCCGTGCAATCCCCCGAGCGGGATGTCGCGGCGCCGGCACTGGCCGGCGATCGGCGGGAAGTAGACCGCAGGGTTGTGCCGAGCGGCGTAGCGCCCGTAGGAACCGGTGTCGCAGTGCCGGGACATGCTCTCGGCGTACGACGTCCACCTGCGGCCACTCGCGCTCACCTGCGCGAACAGCGACGGGTGCCGCACCGAGCACTGCTGCGGGTCGCAGTCGCTGGAGATGCCGTAGGTGTCGCCGGCCACCGCGGCGATGTAGTTCGGCAGGGACGGGTGGGTGATCGCCTGGTAGTTCGTCGCGAGGCCGCAGCGGCGGACATAGCTGGCCAGGTGCGGCGCGCCACTGCCCGCGCCGACGACCTGCGAATAGTCCCGGTTCTCGAACCAGATCCAGATCACGTGCCGGTACGTCGGTCGGCCGCTGCGGCCGCATGGCGCGGGCGAGACGGAGCCGGCGGAGGTCGATCCGCCCGAGGTGGCACTCGGAACAGTCGCTCCGGAAAGCGAACCCGACGCGGTGGGGGCAGTACCGGCCGCCGGGGAGCCGCCCGAGCAGCCACCCATCGCGAGTGCGCCCGAGAGGACCAGCGACCCCAACAGGCGAAGGGGCATAAAGACAACGTACGCGGGGCACGTCGACCCGCATGGAGGCAAGCACCCTCAGTAAGCTCTACGCGCTCGACGGCCCGTTCACGACGATCTATCTGGACACTCACAGTGACGTCGAGGACGCGGCCGAGCAGTTGGAGATCCGCTGGAAGAACGTCGTGCGCGAGCTGGAGGAGAGTGGCGTCGACGCGGCGACGATCGAGGCGCTGAGCGCGGCGCGGGGCGAGCACGGCCGCGGCAACACCCGCGTGTTGGTCGCCGCGCACGGGGTGGTGCACCTGGCGATCTCGTTGCCGCAACCACCGCCGCGCGACGAGGTCGCCATCGGCAACCTGCCGCGGCTGGTCCCGTTGGTCGACGCGCTGGGGCTGCAGCTGCCGCACGTCGTGGTGCTCGCCGACCGCAAGGGTGCCGACATCCTCGCTTACACGGCCGGGCCGGACCCGGACGAGTCGGCGAGCGTGACCAACGACCGGTTCCCGGACCGCAAGGTGCACGCCGGCGGGTGGGCCGCCAAGCGCTACAGCAACGACGTCGAGGAGACGTGGGAGGCGAGCGCCCGGGACGTCGCCGAAGTCGTCGATCGCATCGCCCGCGACGTCGATGCGCGCCTGGTCCTCGCCAGCGGTGACGAGCGCGCGCTACAGCTGCTCGGGCAACATCTGCCGACGCCGTTGGTCGACCGTTACGTGACGATCGCCGGCGGCGGGCGGCACGAGGACGGGTCGGACGAGCTCATCGCCGACGAGGTGCTGCGGGTGCTGGGCGAGACGATCGCCGCGGACACCGTCGAGCTGCTCGAAGACTTCGCGCAGGAGCGCGGCCAGAACGACCGCGCAGCCGAGGGTGCCGATGCGGTCCTCGCGGCGCTGCGCAAGGGGCAGGTCGCGACACTGATCCTCACCGACATCCGCGACCAGGCACGCACCGCGTTCTTCGGCCCGGACCCGACCCACGTCGCGCTGACGGCGACGGAGCTGATCGACCTCGGGGTGGAGCAGCCGTGGGAGGGCCCGCTGGACGAGATCGCCGTCCGGGCCGCGTTGGGCACCGGTGCAGCCGTCAAGTTCGTCGGGGGCGGCATGGAGCAGGCGCCGGCAGAAGGCATCGGTGCGCTCCTCCGCTACAGCGACTGATCGCGCAGCGGTGGAGGTCTGGCCGGGGTCGCCGTATCCCCTCGGTGCCACGTACGACGGGGCCGGCACCAACTTCGCGTTGTTCAGCGAGGTGGCATCCGGAGTCGAGCTGTGCCTGTTCGACGAGGACGGCGCGGAGACGCGGGTGCGGCTGCCCGAACGCGACGCGTTCGTCTGGCACTGCTACCTGCCCAACGTCGGGCCGGGGCAGCGCTACGGATTCCGCGTCGACGGTCCACACGTCCCGGCGGAGGGGTCGCGCTGCAACCCGAGCAAGCTGCTGCTCGATCCCTACGCCAAGGCGATCGAAGGCGCCATCGACTGGGACGAGTCGCTGTTCGGCTACCGCTTCGACGACCCGACAGCGCGCAACGACACCGACAGCGCACCGCACATGGTCAAGTCGATCGTCATCTCGCCGTTCTTCGACTGGCAGAACGACCGGCTGCCCCGCCGTCCTTACAACGAGACCGTCATCTACGAGGCGCACGTCAAGGGTCTGACTGTGCGCCACCCGAAGATCCCGGAGGAGCTGCGCGGCAGCTACGCCGCGATCGGGCACCCGGTGATGATCGAACACTTCCAGCGGCTCGGTGTCACGGCGGTCGAGCTGATGCCGGTGCACCACTTCGTGCAGGACCACTACCTGCAGGAGAAAGGGCTGCGCAACGACTGGGGCTACAACACCATCGGCTTCTTCGCGCCCTACAACCGCTACTCGTCATCGGGCGAGCGCGGTGAGCAGGTGCAGGAGTTCAAGACGATGGTGCGGCGGCTGCACGAGGCCGGCATCGAGGTCATCCTCGACGTCGTCTACAACCACACCGCCGAAGGCAACCACCAAGGCCCGACCCTGTCGTTCCGCGGCATCGACAACCAGGCCTACTACCGGCTGGTGGCCGACGATCCGCAGTACTACATGGACTACACCGGCACCGGCAACAGTCTCAACGTGCGGCACCCGCACACGCTGCAGCTCATCATGGACTCGCTGCGCTACTGGGTCACCGACATGCACGTCGACGGCTTCCGGTTCGACCTCGCCGCGACCTTGGCTCGCGAGTTCCACGACGTCGACCGGCTGTCCGCGTTCTTCGACCTGGTGCAGCAGGACCCGGTGGTGTCACAGGTGAAGCTCATCGCCGAGCCGTGGGACGTCGGCGAGGGCGGCTATCAGGTCGGCAACTTCCCACCCCTGTGGACCGAGTGGAACGGCAAGTTCCGGGACACCGTGCGCGACTACTGGCGAGGCGAGCCCGCGACGCTGGCCGAGTTCGCCTCCCGCGTCACCGGGTCGAGCGACCTCTACGAGTCCGACGGCCGCCGCCCCTACGCGAGCATCAACTTCGTCACCGCGCACGACGGCTTCACCTTGCACGACCTGGTGTCCTACAACGACAAACACAACGACGCCAACGGCGAGGGCAACAACGACGGCGAGAGTCACAACCGGTCGTGGAACCACGGGGCCGAAGGCGACAGCAGCGATCTCGACGTCGTGGCTCACCGCGAGCAGACGAAGCGCAACTTCCTGACCACGCTCTTCCTGTCCCAAGGCGTGCCGATGCTGCTGCACGGGGACGAGCTCGGCCGCACCCAGCACGGCAACAACAACGCCTACTGCCAGGACAACGAGCTGTCGTGGGTCGACTGGGACCGCGCGCGGGAGTTCGACCACCTCACCGACTTCGTCGCCCGCCTCTCGTCGCTGCGCCGTGAGCACCCGGTGTTCCGCCGCCGCCGGTTCTTCCAGGGCCGGCCGTTGCGCGGGTCGACCGTCGACGACATCGCCTGGCTGCAGCCGTCAGGCGAGCCGATGTCGGACGAAGACTGGGACAACGGCTACGCGAAGTCGTTGGCGGTGTTCCTCAACGGCGGAGGCATCCGGGAGATCGACGCCCGTGGGCAACGGATCAGCGACGACTCGTTCCTGCTGCTGTTCAACGCCCACCACGAGCAGATCCCGTTCACCCTGCCCGACGCCTCATACGGCGAGGCATGGACGGTTGTCGTCGACACTGCCGCGCCGCTCGTCGACACGGCGGACGACCCGCGCACGGCCAAGCCCGGCGCCGAAGTCGAGGTGCCCGCACGGTCGATGCTCGTGCTGCAACGCACGCTGTGACCACCACGCCGGCCAGCACCTATCGGCTGCAGCTGCGCCGCGAGTTCGGGTTCCGGCACGCGGCCGCGGTGGTGCCCTACCTCGCCGACCTCGGCGTCTCCCACGTCTACTGCTCGCCCGTTCTCGCGGCGGTGCCGGGCTCCGCGCACGGCTACGACGTCGTCGACCCGACGCGGCTGTCTCCCGAGCTCGGTGGTGACGAAGGCTGGCGCGAGCTCGTCGCCGCCTGCCGCTCCCACGGAGTCGGCCTCGTCGTCGACGTCGTGCCCAACCACATGGCGGTGCCGACCCCGGAGTCGTTGAACGGCGCGTTGTGGGACGTGCTGCGGCTCGGCCGCGCCTCGGCGTACGCCGTTTGGTTCGACATCGACTGGGACGCCGAGGACGGCCGCATCCTCCTGCCCGTGCTGGGCCAGCCGGTCCAGGACTGCCTGGCCGCCGGCGAGCTCCGGCGCGAGGGCGACGTCGTCCGCTATTTCGACCACGAGTTCCCGCTCGCACCGGACCGCGGCCCCACCGGGGACGACGACCTCGCGGCGCTGCTCGACCGGCAGCACTACCGGCTGGCGCACTGGCACGAGGCCAACAGTCGGCTGAACTACCGGCGGTTCTTCGACGTCACCTCGCTCATCGGCGTGCGGGTGGAGCTGCCGGAGGTGTTCACCGCCACCCACCGACGGGTGCTCGAGCTGGTCAGGGCCGGGGAGGTCGACGGCCTGCGCATCGACCATCCCGACGGCCTCGCCGATCCGGGCGGCTACCTCGACCGGCTCGCCGCGGCGAGCGGCGACACGTGGACGGTGGTCGAGAAGATCCTGGAGGCCGGCGAGGAGCTGCCGGCGAGCTGGCGGTGCGCCGGCACGACCGGGTACGACGCGCTGCGCACCATCACCCAGCTGTTGCTCGACCCGGCCGGCCTGCCGCCGCTGACCCGGACCTATGCGGAGCTGACCGGCGCGGAAACCGACGTCGAGCGGGTGGTGGAGCAGAGCAAGCGGTTGGTCGTGACGACGCTGTTCGACGCCGAGGTGTCCCGGCTGCAACGAGAGCTCGGCGCCACCGATGCCGACACCCGCGCCGCGCTCGTCGAACTGCTCGTCGCGTTCGACGTCTACCGCGCCTATCCCGGTGACCCGGGGTCGAAGCAGCGGCTGGCCGCGGCGACCGAGCGCGCCGCCCACCGTGCCCCGCAGCACGCAGCGACGATCGAGCATGTCGCGGCGGTGCTGCGCGACGAGCCGCGGTCTGCGTTCGCCATCCGGTTCGCCCAGACCACCGGGCCGGTCATGGCCAAGGGGGTCGAGGACACCGCCTTCTACCGCTACCACCGGCTGGTGGCGCTCAACGAGGTCGGCGGTGAGCCGGATGGCGCGGCCCTGACGCCCGCGCAGTGGCACGCCCAGTGCGCAGACCGTGCGGATCGGCAGCCGGCCGCGATGACGACGCTGACCACCCACGACACCAAGCGCTCGGAGGACGTCCGGGCGCGGTTGCTGGTGCTGGCCGAGCTCCCCGACGAGTGGCGCACGGCGGTCGAGCGCTGGCGCGCGGTCGCAGCCGCGGCCGGGCACCAGCCGCCGGACCGTCACGTCGACTACCTGTTCTGGCAGACGCTCGTCGGTGCCTGGCCGATCGAGGAGCAGCGGGTGCAGGACTACCTGCTCAAGGCAGTCCGCGAGGCGAAGTTGCACACGTCGTGGATCGACGGCGACGCCGGGTACGAGCAGCGGCTGCACGACTTCGTCGGCGCCGTGTTCGCCGACCGGGCGCTGCTGGACGAGGTCGCCGCATGGGTGGCGAGATACCTGGACGCACCCGCCGGCAGCAACATGCTCGGGCAGAAGCTGCTGCAGCTGACGATGCCGGGCGTGCCTGACGTCTACCAGGGCCAGGAGCTGCCCGGATATTTCCTGGTCGACCCCGACAACCGGCAGCCGGTCGACTACGACCTGCGCCGAAACGCACTCGCGGGCCTCGACGACCCGAAGTTGCTGGTGACCGCGACGGCGTTGCGGCTGCGCCGGGAGCGACCGCAGACGTTCGCCGGTGGTTACACCCCCGTCGAGGTGACTGGTGCCGCGGCCGAGCACGCCGTCGCCTTCTGCCGCGGCGACGATGTGATCACGGTCGTGACCCGGCTGCCGGTCGGGCTGCACCGCCGCGACGGTTGGGCCGACACCACCTTGCGGCTGCCGGTCGGGCGCTGGGAGGACCGGCTGACCGGACGGCCGGCGCGACCCGACCTCGGCGGGCTCCTCGACCGGCTGCCGGTCGCGTTGCTGGTCCGCACCGACGGGTAGAGGGGCCCTCGTGACGACGTACCGCGTCTGGGCGCCGGACGCGCAGCGGGTCGACGTCGACATCCGCGGGAGCCGGCACCCGATGAGCCGGTCGCGGCCCGACGGCTGGTGGGAAGCCGTCGTCGACGGCGCCGGTGTGGATGCGGACTATGCCTTCCGGCTCGACGGAGGCGACCCGCGGCCGGACCCGCGCTCGCTGCGGCAACCGTTGGGCGTTCATGCCGCGTCGCGCGGCTACGACCACAGCACGTTCGCCTGGCACGACGGCGAGTGGCGCGGCCGGCCGCTCGCGGGCAGCGTGCTCTACGAGCTGCACGTCGGGACGTTCACCCCCGGCGGCACCTTCGACGCCGCGATCGAGCGGCTCGACCACCTCGTCGACCTCGGCGTGGACGTCGTCGAGCTGCTGCCGGTCGCCGCCTTCGACGGTGAGCACGGCTGGGGTTATGACGGCGTCGCGCTGTTCGCGGTCCACGAGCCGTACGGCGGACCGGACGGACTGAAGCGGCTCGTCGCCGCCTGCCACCAACGCGGCCTCGCCGTCGTGCTCGACGTCGTCTACAACCACCTGGGTCCGAGCGGCAACTATCTCGGCGAGCTCGGCCCCTACTTCACCGACACCTACACGACGCCGTGGGGGCCGGCGGTCAACCTCGACGCTGCTGGGTCGGACGAGGTCCGTCGCTTCATCATCGACAACGCCCTGATGTGGCTGCGCGACTTCCACGTCGACGGGCTGCGCCTCGATGCCGTGCACGCACTGCTCGACCGCCGGGCCGTGCACCTGCTTGAGCAGCTCGCGGCCGAGGTGCAGTCGCTGGCAGCAGCGCTCGGCCGCCCGCTGTTCCTCGTGGCCGAGTCCGACCTGAACGACCCGCGGGTCATCACCGACCGTGCCGCCGGCGGGCTCGGCATCGACGGGCAGTGGACCGACGACGTCCACCACGCGTTGCACGCCACGTTCACCGGTGAGCGGCAGGGCTACTACGCCGACTTCGGCTCGCTGGCGACGTTGGCGCACGCGCTGCAGCGGGTCTTCGTGCACGCAGACACCTGGTCGACGTTCCGCGGCCGCCATCACGGACGGCCGGTCGACCCAGCGGTCACGTCCGGCTGGCGGTTCGTGACCTACCTGCAGAACCACGACCAGGTCGGCAACCGCGCGGTCGGTGACCGGCTCAGCGCGACGCTGAGCCCGGGACTGCTGAAAGTTGCGTCGGCGCTGCTGTTCTGCTCGGCGTACACCCCGATGCTCTTCATGGGCGAGGAGTGGGGGGCGCGCACTCCGTGGATGTTCTTCACGTCGTTCCCGGACCAGCGGCTCGCGGAGGCGGTACGCCGGGGGCGCCGGGCGGAGTTCGCCAGCCACGGCTGGGACGCCGAGCAGGTGCCCGACCCGCAGGACCCGGCGACGTTCGAGCGGTCCCGACTCGACTGGGCGGAGCTCGACCGGGCACCGCACCGGGAGCTGCTGGAATGGCACCGCCGGCTGATCGCGTTGCGGCGCGCCCGGGTGGAGCTGACCGACCCGCGGCTCGACCGGGTGCGGTGCAGCTTCGACGAGGACCGGCGGTGGTTGGTGCTGCAGCGCGGGACGGTCGCGGTCGTGTGCAACCTGAGTGGTGAACGGCAGGCGGTGCCCGTCGCCGGCGTCCCGGCGGAAGTGCTCCTGGCCTCAGCCGATCCGGCGCTCGGCCCGACCGGCGAGATCGAGCTCGCCGAAGAATCGGTGGTAATCGTCACAATTCGGGCGGCGGGCTAGACCTGCCTTGAGACAGCCGTGACCGCTCCGTTACCTTGGACCGGCCCGGGCGCACGCCCGGGACGGTGTGGCGGAGCGCCGAGTCCTGTCACCGCCGCACCGAAACCGAACGTTCCGACAGGAGCGGGGGACCCACCGGGAGCCACGGCTCCCATGGGGTGAAGCCAACCTAGTTGGCCGGGGCACCCTTCGTCCCGAACCCGTCAGCTCACCTCGCAGGCGCTGCGAAGGGACATCTGCCATGCGCGCAGCGCGCTATCTGGGGCGTCACCGTGCCCCGAACCAGAGCCAGACGGCCAAAATCGTCGCTCGCTCCACCGTCGGTGCCACCGCACTGGCGCTGCCCCTCGTCGGGATGACCGCGGCCCACGCCGCGACCCCGCAGCAGTGGGACAACGTTGCCGACTGCGAGTCCGGCGGCAACTGGCACATCAACACCGGCAACGGCTACTACGGCGGGTTGCAGTTCAGCCAGAGCACGTGGGCCAACTACGGCGGCCGGCAGTTCGCGGCGCGCGCCGACCTCGCCAGCCGCACCGAGCAGATGACGGTGGCCGACCGCGTGCTCAAGGCCCAGGGCTGGGGCGCGTGGCCGGTGTGCGGCCGGTACGCCGGCCCGGCGGGCGACCAGGAGCAGTGGACGGCGGCGCCCGTGCACCACAGCGGCACGGCAGCGGCCCGCGGGGCTTCCCGCGACACCGCGGCGCGGCCGCAGGCGCACCACCGCCACGCCAAGGCGATCCACGTCGTCAAGGCCGGGGAGACGCTGTCGTCGATCGCGCGCAAGCACGACGTCAAGGGCGGCTGGCGGGCGCTCTACCGCGCGAACAAGACGCTGATCGGCCGCAACCCCGGCCTGATCCACGTCGGGATGCACCTGCACGTCCCCGCATAAGACCAGCATCGGCCGAACGACTCAGGCAAGGAGACGTCCGGCCGGCGTACGATTTCGGCAGGCCTGCACAGGCCAACGCCACGGGCGGCCCAGCCCGTCAGTTGTGGCGATCCGCGGCCACCTTGCCCCCCATTGTGGCCGCGGATCGTCGCTCCCCTCCCCCTTTCAACGTTGGGCGGGCGTAGCTCTCGCGGGCGCCGGGGAGACCAACGGCATGCGGATCGTCATCACCGGAGCCAGTGGCAACGTCGGGTCGCGAACGGTCGCGGCACTGCTCGACAGTGGTCGGGTCGACAGCATCCTGGGGCTGGTCCGCCGGCCGCCCGTCGACGGCTGGGCGCCGGCGGTGTCGTGGCAGCGTTGCGACATCTCGCTGGCCGCGAGCGAGTCGGTGCTGCGCGAGGCGATGGCCGGCGCGGACGCGGTGGTGCACCTGGCATGGCAGATCCAGCCCGGACGGGACCTCGACCAGCTGCGTCGGGCCAACGTCGACGGGAGCCGTCGGGTCTTCGAAGCTGCGGCGGCGGCTGGCGTGCCGGCCCTCGTCTACGCCTCGAGCGTGGGTGCCTATTCGGCGGGGCCGAAGGACGATCCGGTCGACGAGTCGTGGCCGACCGAGGGGGTGCCGTCCTCGTCGTACTCCCGCCAGAAGAGCGAGGTCGAGCGGATCCTCGATGACGTCGAGGCGCGCAGCGCGATGCGGGTGGTGCGGCTTCGGCCCGGGCTGATCTTCCAGGCCGCGGCGGCCAGCGAGGTCGCGCGATATTTCCTCGGGCCGTTCGTGCCGCGGGCGATGCTGCAACGGCGGCTGCTGCCGGTGGTGCCGGCGTTCGACCGGCTGGTGTTCCAGGCGGTGCACACCGACGACGTGGGGGCGGCGTACGCCGCGGCGGTGCTCTCCGCGGAAGCCCGCGGGGCGTTCAACATCGCGGCCGATCCGGTCATCGACGCGGCGGTGCTCGCCGAGGCGCTCGACGCGCGGGTGGTGCGCGTGCCGCTGTCGGCGGTGCGGGCGTCGGCCGCGGCGGCCTATCAGGCTCGGCTGATCCCGACCGAGCCGGGTTGGCTGGACATGGCGGTGGCGTTGCCGGTGATGGCGACGGACCGGGCGCGCGAGGTGCTCGGCTGGCGGCCGAAGCACACATCGACGGCCGCGTTGCTGGAGATCCTCGAGGCGATGCGGAACGGAACCGGCGGTCCGTCGCCGGTGCTGGCGGCGACGCGTTCGATGGCGAGCCGGCTAGCCGAGGTCGGCAAGGCCGTCGCCCAAGGCGGCCCCGGCCGCAAGAATGACTAGACGTCGCGCTCGCAGAGCCCCGTCGTCGGCGCCGTGGCATAGCGCAATTTGCGGGAGCGTCGCGGTGCCTCCGGCGGCTGCACGGAGCAACAACCGCTGAGCCGTTTGGCTGAACTAATCGGGACATAGCGCACCGATCAGGCCGGTTTCGCTGACACATCGCGCCGCGAGAGCCATGATGCTCGCAGTCTCGCTGCGGAGGGGTCCTCGTGAAGCGTCGCGCCGTCCTGCTGGGTTCGGTCGTTGTCCTTGCCGCCGCCTCAACCGGCGCCGCGCTCGCGCAACCAGCACCTGCCGCAATCACCCACCGCAACGTGCCGGTGTGCGCAGCGCCGGTGGCGGGAGCGGCGGCGTGCATGTCCATCCGCCACGACACCTACGTCAACGGCCACCCGGTGACCAATGCCACGGTGCCGAGCGGCTACGGCGCTCGGGATATCGAGTCGGCCTACGGTTTGCCCACAGCGAACACTTCCACCCCAACCTCTGGCCCCACGGTCGCCATCGTGGATGCATACGACGACCCAAACGCCGCAGCCGACCTGGCCACCTATCGCAGCCAAATGGGTCTGCCACCGTGTGGAGCGGATTGCTTCAAGAAGGTCAACCAGAGCGGGAAAGTGGGCAGCTACCCGAGAGCCAACGGCGGCTGGGCACAGGAGATCTCCTTGGATCTGGACATGGTGTCCGCGGCCTGCCCCACCTGCCACATCCTGCTCGTCGAGGCGACGAGCGCCTCCTTTAACAACCTGGCCACCGCAGTGAACACGGCAGCCAACATGGGCGCTGTCGCGATCAGCAACAGTTACGGCGGTAGCGACCAGACGGAGCTGAACTCTTACAACCACCCGGGCATCGCGATCACGGCGTCAACAGGTGACAACGGATACGGCGTCGAGTCGCCAGCCTCCTTCGACCACGTCATTGCCGTGGGTGGCACATCTCTCGTCAAAAGTGGAAGCACCTACAGCGAGACGGCGTGGTCGGGTGCCGGCAGTGGCTGCTCAACGAAGAACCCGAAGCCGGTTTGGCAGACGTCAGCTACGTTGTGCCCCAACGGCAAGGCGAACGCGGACGTTTCTGCCGTCGCGGATCCGCAAACTGGAGTAGCCGTCTACGACAGCTACCGCTACCAAGGCATGAGCGGCTGGCTCGTCTTCGGCGGCACCAGCGCCTCATCACCCATCGTGGCGTCTGCCTACGCCGTCGGCGGCAACCACGGTCAGGACTATCCGGCCGCCTGGACGTGGGCGAACGGTGCTCAGCTCCACGACATCGACTCTGGCTCCAACGGCACCTGCTCGACCCCCGTTTGGTGCACCTCGGGCGGAGGTTGGGACGGGCCGACAGGGCTCGGGACGCCGAACGGGACCGGCGCGTTCTAGGGCGCTGACCTGTCACCAGCAGCTCTGACACACTGCCCGGGTGCGGCGGCTCGTTCCTGACGCGTCCGAAGTGGTCGACCTGCGCGCCGCATACGCGGTGCCGGACAGCCGACACGTTCGCGTCAACTTCGCCGCCAGCGTCGATGGTGCGGTCACCGTCGACGGCCGCTCTCGTGGGCTGTCGAGCGACGCCGATCGCGAGCTGTTCCACGTGCTCCGGGCGATGTCAGACGTCGTACTCGTCGGTGCCGGCACCGCCCGCGCCGAGAACTATGGCGGCGCGCGGCAGGGCGACCACACCACTCCCCCGGTCGCGGTTGTCAGCCGGTCGCTCGACCTCGACCCGGCCAGCCGGCTCTTCACCGACACGCGCGTTCCGCCGATCGTGCTGACATGCGCGGCCGCACCCGTCGACCGGCGCACAGTGCTCCGCGACATCGCTGATGTCATCGACGTCGGCGACGACGTCGTGGACGTTACGAGGGCGCTCGACGCGCTCGCTGACCGCGGCCTGCGCCGCGTCATCTGCGAGGGCGGGCCGCATCTGTTCGGTTGGCTCGCCGCCGCGGCCGTCGTCGACGAGCTCTGCCTCACGGTCGCGCCGCTCATCGCCGGCGGCGCCGCCGGCCGCATCGTCGCCGGCCTGGCGACCCAGGTCACCGATCCGCTGCGACTGGTGCACGTGCTCGAAGAGGACGGGCACCTGTTCCTTCGGTACGCCGCTCACGCCGCCCACTGACCGGCGTTCACGACCGCGCGAGAAAGTCTCGTGTGGACAAGGCGATCGCTGCTTGCGGTTGTCGCTGCCTCGGCGTAGTATCGAACATGTGTTCCCAACGTTGGCAACAGTCGAGGCTGAGGTCGCCGACTGGCTCGACCCGCACTGGGTGGTCGGGTCGGTCACCGACCGGCTGGAGGCTGTTCTGGCGATGGACCCTGGTCCGCAGACGATGGCGGCACTGGTCTTCCTGGCTCGCCATCCGATGTCCCCGGCCGACAGGGTGCTCGCTGCGCTGGCCTGGGAGCGGCAGGCATCGCACGCGACTGCGCAGATGTACGCCGCGGTGGCAGCCGCCACTACGCCCGACCCCGCCACCACGCCCGACTTCGCCACCACGACCGACTCCGTCACCACGACCGACTCCGCCACGACCCACCCCGCGGGATCGCCGACAGCCGGCGACAGCGGGGACGCGGTCAATCTGCCCGCGGAGCTGCTCGAGGTCGAGGTGGGGCTGGCGCTGCGCAAGTCCGAAGCCGGCACGCGGGCGCTGGTGGAGTTCGCGCGCCGGGTGGTGGACTCCTTCCCCGTCCTGTTCGGCCTGCTCGAGCGCGGCGCAGCGACGTTGGCCCATGCCCGCGCGCTGGACGACGCGACGACGACCCTCACCCCTGCGCAAGCTGGCACGATCGACGCGACGGTCAGCCACCGTGCGGCCGGGCTGACGGTGCCGGCGTTCCGCCGGGTGCTGCGCCGCGCGGTCGCCGCGCTCGACCCGGACACCGACCGGCGCCGGGAAGCACAGGCCCGCCGCGAGCAGTCCGGCGCGCGACTCGTGCCGGCCGGCGACGGGATGACCACGCTGGCGGTGACGATGCCGACGGTGGAGGCCGTGCCGGCAATGGCGGCGCTGAACGACCGCGCCGACCGGCTGCGCACCACCGCCGACGATCGCAGCCACGGGCAGCGGCAGGTCCAGGCTCTGCTCGACGCGCTCGACACCGCTCCCGAGAAAGGCACCGGACGGCTGCGAGTCCGACGCAGCGCCCAGATCGTGGCGTTCATCGACCTGCCGTCGCTGCTCGGCCTGCGCAACAACCCGGGCGAGCTCGCCGGCTACGGCCCGATCAGCGCCGACCAGGTCCGCGAGCTCCTCGGCCGCGACGGCAGCACGTTGCGCCGGCTGGTGTTCGACCCGCTCACCGGCGCCGTCACCGACTACAGCGTCGAGCGCTACCACCCCGATGCTCACCTGCGGGAGCTGCTCGAGGTGCGGGATGTGACCTGCCGCTATCCCGGTTGCACTCGTACGGCGGTCTACTGCGACACCGAGCACTGCCATCCCTACGACTGCGGCGGGCAGACCAGCCCGGGCAACTGCGCACTGATGTGCCGGCGTCACCACAACCGCAAGACCCACGACGGCTTCCGTTACCGCCGGCCCGATCCCTCGACGGGTGAGACCGTCTGGACCACACCGCTCGGCTTCACCTACCGCCAACGAGCCGCCGCCTATCACCCCACCGGCCGCGACACCGGCGACACCGTCCCCATCAAGGCTGCCGATCGCGGTAGCCCACCACCGGGATCAGACCCCAACGGACACGGTGACGCATCGCCTTCCGCGTCGACATCGACGGCGACGTGGATCCCGCACCCGCCACGCCGGCCGAGCCCTCGCGGGACCCCAGCGCCATCGGGTGACGACCGGCCGGGCGACGACCCGCCGTTCTGAGCGTGAAGGGCGCGCCGCCGGCCGGCCACCCTTCCCCTCCACAGGGAGGCCGTCGACGCTGCTCCTCCACAGCCGGCCGCGGCGGCCACCGCCCATCGCGGTTGTCGGCGCAGTCTCTCCGGGTCCACCCCGACCCGGAGGTTGCGCATGCCCTCATTCCGCCAAGCCTCGCCGCGCCCCACAGCACGACTGCGCCCCACAGCACGACTGCGCCCCACAGCACCACCGCGACGATGGTCAGCGTTCACCGTCGTACTGCTGGGCTGTCTGCTGCTGACGCCGATCGCCGCCCTGCGCGCGGTGCCCGCGCAGGCGACGGCATCGGCCACGACGACGACGCGACAGGTGCCGGTGTGCAAGCGGGCGCCCAACGGTCGCGCCGGCTGCTTTGCGATCCGGGTCGACCGGGTCAGCTCCAGCGGCCGGATCCGCCACGCGACCACGCCCCTCGGGCTCAGGCCGGCAGACTTGCAGGACGCCTACGACCTGCCGTCGGGCACCGCCGGAGACGGAAGCACGGTCGCGATCGTCGATGCGTACGACGACCCCAACGCCGAAGCTGACCTCGGGGTCTATCGGGCGCAGTTCGGGCTGCCCGCCTGCACCACCCGCAACGGCTGCTTCCGCAAGGTCAACCAGGCCGGCGGCCGCAGCCTGCCGGCGGCCGATCCGGGCTGGGGTCAGGAGATCTCGCTGGACCTCGACATGGCCTCCGCCGTCTGCCCACGCTGCCACCTGCTGCTCGTCGAGGCGACGAGCAGCAGTCAGGCCAACCTCGGCGCCGCGGTCAACACGGCCGTTCGCCTCGGGGCGGACACGATCAGCAACAGCTACGGCGGCCCGGACGCCTCCGACCGCAGCTACGGCCGCTACTACCACCATCCGGGCGTTGCTCTCGTCGCCTCCGCCGGCGACAGCGGGTACGGCGTCTCCTACCCCGCAGCGTCCAAGTGGGTCACCGCCGTCGGCGGCACCAGCCTCCGCCCATCCACCCGCGCCCGCCGCGGCTGGAGCGAAGGCGTGTGGACCGGCACCGGCAGCGGTTGCTCGACTCTCAACAGCACCACCTGGCAGGACCAGCGCACCACCGGCTGCACGGGGCGCGCCGTCGCCGACATCGCCGCCGTCGCCGACCCCGCCACCGGCGTCGCGGTCTATGACAGCTACGCCTACGAGACCACCAGCGGCTGGCTGACCTTCGGCGGCACCAGCGCCAGCGCCCCGATCGTCGCCGGCGTCTTCGCCCTCGCCGGCAACACCGCCGATGTCGACGACGGGTCCTACGTCTGGGCCCACCACCGCGGCGGCGTCAACGACATCCTCAGCGGGAGCAACGGCAGCTGCCCGACCACCCGCTGGTGCACCGCGCACTACGGCTGGGACGGCCCAACCGGCTGGGGCACGCCGAAGGGCATCACCGCGTTCTGACCCACCGGTTGACAGACTGCAGGCATGCGCCTGCCCGTCCTGCCACCGGTCAAGCCGATGCTGGCCAAGGCGGTGAAGGAGATGCCTCGGCCGGGCGACGTGCCCGGCGGTGTCCTCTACGAGCCGAAGTGGGACGGCTTTCGCTGCATCGTCTTTCGCGACGGTGACGACGTCGAGCTGGGGTCACGCAACGAGCGGCCACTGACCCGCTACTTCCCCGACGTCGTCGCCGCCGTCAAAGCCGCCCTGCCCGCCCGCTGCGTGGTCGACGGCGAGATCGTCATCAGCCGCAACGGCCGGCTCGACTTCGAGTCGCTCCAGCTGCGCCTGCACCCCGCCGAGTCCCGGGTCCGCAAGCTCGCCGCCGAGACCCCGGCCGAGTTCGTCGCCTTCGACCTGCTCGCCCTCGGCGACGACTCACTCACCGACCGACCGTTCGCCGACCGTCGCCACCTGCTCGAGCAGCACCTGTCCCCCACGGCCGCCGTCCACCTCACACCCGCCACCGACGACCCGGACACCGCCGCACGCTGGTTCACCGACTTCGAAGGCGCCGGGCTCGACGGCCTGGTCGTCAAGCCGCTCACGCTCACCTACCGCCCGGACGAACGCGTCATGTTCAAGGTCAAGCACGAGCGCACCGCCGACTGCGTGGTCGCCGGTTTCCGCTTCCACAAGAGCGGCCCGGTGGTCGGTTCGCTGCTGTTGGGCCTGTACGACGAGGAGCAACAGCTCCGTCATGTCGGCGTCGCCGCCTCGTTCTCCATGGCCCGGCGCAAGGAGCTGCTCGACGAGCTCGCGCCCTACCAGCAGGACGCCGCGGACGGCCACCCCTGGCTGTCCTCTCCGTGGGGTCCCGGCGGCGCCCCCAGCCGCTGGAACGCCGGCAAGGACATGTCGTTCGAGCCGCTGCGCCCGGAGCTCGTGGTCGAGGTCGCCTACGACTACATGGAGGGTGCGCGGTTCCGCCACACCGCGCAGTTCCGCCGCTGGCGCCCCGACCGCGACCCGAAGACCTGCACCTATGCGCAGCTGGACCGGCCGCTCACCTACGCGATCGACGACGTCCTGGGCTAGTCCGCCGGCCGGGCGCGGCTGGGCTGCACCCGCTTGGGCTCGCCCTCCATCTTGGGATAGTTCGGCGGGAACGGCGCCTCCCCGAGCCCGCGGTCCTGCTCGTCCCGCTCCACCCACTCGAGCAGCACGCGCAGGTCGCACACCGCCGTGTCGATGCCGGCGTGCAGGTCACCGAGGTCGGCGAACCGCGCCGGCATCGTTGCGATCGTGAAGTCCTCCGTGTCCACCGCGGGCAGCTCGTCCCAGGTCACCGGCGCCGACACGGTGGCGTCCGGGCGCGCCCGCACCGAGTACGCCGACGCGATCGTGCGGTCCCGCGCGTTCTGGTTGTAGTCGATGAAGACCTTCTCGCCGCGTTCTTCCTTCCACCATGCCGTCGTCACGAGCTCCGGCAACCGGCGCTCCAGCTCCCGACCGAAGGCGAGCGCGCAGCGGCGTACCTCCTTGAACCCCCACAACGGCTCGATCCGGCAGTAGATGTGGATGCCGCGGTTGCCCGAGGTCTTCGGCCAGCCGACGTAACCGATCTCGGCGAGCATCTCTCGCACCGTCGCCGCGACCACCTTCGCGTCGGCGAACGAGGTGCCGGGCTGCGGGTCGAGGTCGATCCGCAGCTCGTCCGGCTTCTCGGTGTCGCTGCGCCGCGACGGCCAGGGATGGAAGTCGATCGTGCCGAGGTTGGCCGCCCACGCCACCGCCGCCAGCTCGGTCACGCACAGCTCGTCAGCGTGCCGGCCGGAGGGGAAACGCACCCGCGCCGTCTCGACCCACTCCGGGCGGTGCTCGGGCACCCGCTTCTGGTAGATCGCTTCGCCCTCGGCCCCGTCCGGATGCCGCTTGAGCTGACAGGGCCGCTGCCACAGCGCCCGCAGGATCCCGTCGCCCACCGACAGGTAGTAGGTGACGTGGTCGAGCTTGGTCTCGCCGCGGGTGGAGTAGAAGACCTTGTCCGGGTTCGTGACCTTGACCGTGCGCTCGCCGACTTCGATCTCCACGAACGGCGACGGCATGCAGGCACGCTACGCGGCGTGCGACGATTTGACGATGAGCGCGCCGAAGGTGGAGAAGAGCGACGCCGAGTGGCGGCAGGAGCTCGGTCCGGAGGAGTACGCCGTGCTGCGCCAGGCCGCCACCGAGCGTCCCTGGACCGGCCCCTTGCTCGACGAGCACCGGGTCGGGGTCTATCGGTGCCGCGCCTGCGGCAACGAGCTGTTCCGCTCCGAGACGAAGTTCGAGTCGCACTGCGGCTGGCCGTCGTTCTACGACGCCACCGACACCGACGCGGTCCGGCTGCTCGAAGACCGCAGCCACGGCATGGTCCGCACCGAGGTGCGGTGTGCCGCCTGCGACTCCCATCTGGGGCACCTGTTCGACGACGCGCCGCAGACGCCGACCGGTGACCGCTACTGCATGAACTCGGTCGCGCTGACGTTCGAGCCCGTGGAGTCCTGACCGCGTCATGCGCCGGTTGCTGTTCGTGCTGGGGCTGCCCACCCTCGGGCTCGCCTTCGCGATCAGCATCCTCACCACCTATGGCCCGGTGCTGTTGCTGAAGGTCAGCCACTCCCCCGCGCGGGTCGGCGCGCTGATCGGCGGCGAAGGCGCGTTCGCCCTCGCCGTCCCGCTGCTCGCGGGGGTGCTGTCCGACCGGCTGCCCCCGTCACCGCTCGGGCGCC
Organism: Mycobacteriales bacterium; assembly: GCA_035776655.1. Classification (GTDB taxonomy): domain Bacteria; phylum Actinomycetota; class Actinomycetes; order JAFAQI01; family JAFAQI01; genus DASTWK01. The sequence continues at coordinate 39,139 of DASTWK010000024.1, forward strand.
GGATGCCGTTCGTGTTCCTCGGCACCCCGCTGGTCATCGCCGGGCTGTTGCTGCTCGCGCTCGCGCCGAGCTATCTGCTCGCGGCGCTCGCGGTGCTGCTGTTCTTCGTCGGCTACTACCTCTACTACCCGCCGTACCGGGCCTTGTACGCCGACCTGCTCCCGCGCGAGCTCTATGCGCGCGCCCAGAGCAGTCAGGCGATCCTGCGCGGCGCCGGGCTCGGCGGTGCGCTACTCGCGGGCGGGTTGCTGCTCGGCGCGTGGCAGCCGCTGCCGTTCATCGTCGCCGGGGGCGTGTTGCTCGCGACCACGTTCGCGCTCGGACCGGTTGCGCGCGAACGCACCCACTGCTGCCCCGACGCCTCCGGCGGCGATCCCGTCACCGTCGGCGAGCTGTTCCGCAACCGGCAGATGATGACGTTCGCGGCGGCGAACTCGTTGTGGGAGTTCAGCTTCTCCGGGTTGAAGAGCTTCATCGTGCTCTACGTCGTGTCCGGGCTCGGCGAGTCGCCGGCGATGGCGTCGGCGGTGATCGCGGTGGTGGCCGTGGCCTACGTCGCCGGAGCGCCATTGGCGAGCCGGCTGGCCGACCGGTGGGGCTTCATTCCGGTGATGACGTGGTCGGCGATCCTCTACGGCGTCGGGTTGTGCATCGGCATGGTGCCGACGACGGTCACACCGGGGCTGATCCTGTTGCCGTTCGTCGCGTTGGCGGGCGCGGTGCTGCTGACCTTGCCGCAGGCGTTGGCGTTCACGCTCGCGCCGGCCGGCAGCCAGGGCGCGGCGGCCGGGCTCGTCGACGTGTCCCGCGGGCTGGGGCTCGTGCTCGGGCCGCTGATCGTCGGCGCTGCCGTGAGCGCATCGGCTCCGGTGCTGAGCGCGACGCACGGCTACGCCGCAATGTGGCCGATCATCGGTGTCGCGGTGCTGCTGTCGGTGCCGCTGCTCCGCCGGCTCGACGAAGGCAGCCCGGGCCACGACGGCTCGAGTCAGGGCAGCGCGGTCACCAGCTCCGTCACCGGCTTGCGCGCGCCGGTGTAGAAGGGGATCTCCACTCGGGTGTGCAGCCGGGCCTTCGCCCCGCGCAGGTGACGCATCAGGTCGACGATGCGGTGCAGCTCGTCGGCCTCGAACGCGAGCATCCACTCGAAGTCGCCGAGCGCGAACGCCGACACCGTGTTGGCCCGCACGTCGGGGAACTCCCGTGCCATCCGGCCGTGCTCGGCGAGCATCTCGCGCCGCTCCGCGTCGGGGAGCAGATACCACTCGTAGGACCGGACGAACGGATAGACGCAGACGAACCGGCGCGGCTCCTCTTCGGCCAGATAGGCCGGGACGTGCGACTTGTTGAACTCGGCCGGTCGGTGCAGCGCCATCACCGACCACACCGGGTCGCAGTGGCGCCCGAGGGCGGTCTGCCGGAACCGCTGGTAGGCGTCCTGCAAGTCATCACTGGTCGGCGCCACCCACCAGAACATGAAGTCGGCGTCGGCGCGAAAGCCGCTGACGTCGTACAGACCGCGCGTCACCACACCCTTGCCCGCCAGCTGGTCGAGCAGCGTGTCGACTTCCTGCGCCAGCTGCTCGCGGTCGTCCCCGAGTGGGGTGCGGACGCGGAAGACCGAATACATGATGTAGCGGATCACGTCGTTGAGCTCACGCGCCCGCTTGCCGGCGTTCTTCGTCTGTGCCATGACTCCATTGTCGCCCCGCGGCAGACTGGGCCCGTGCGCAGACTGCTCGCCTTCGCCGCAGTAGTGGCCACCGCCGCCTGCTCCGGCGCCGGCAGCTCGGGCAGCGCGCCCGACGTCGCGCGGACGAGTGCTTCCGCTGTCCGCACCGCGGCCGCGACATCGACGCTGGCGACGTGGCCGACCTATCACGGCAACAACCGCCGCACCGGTGACGCGGCGACCGATCCGCTGCCCGCACCGTTGCGCCGCGCCTGGACGACCCGGCTCGACGGCGCGGTCTACGCGCAACCGCTGGTCGTGCACGGTCGAGTGATCGCCGCGACCGAGCACAACACGGTTTATGCGCTGCATCCCGGTGATGGCAGCACGGTCTGGCGGCGGCATCTGGGTGTGCCGGTGCCGCGCAGCGCGTTGCCCTGCGGCAACATCGACCCGCTCGGCATCACCGGCACGCCGGCGTACGACCGCGACACGAACAGCATCTTCGCGGTCACCGAAACCACCGGCGGCCGGCACACGCTCTGGGCGCTCAACGCCCGCACCGGCGCGACGCGCTGGCACCGCGGGCTGGACGTGCTGAGCAACCGCGACCGCCGCGCGGAGCAACAACGCGCGGCGCTGTTGGTCGCGCACCATCACGTCTACGTGGCGTTCGGCGGGCTCTACGGCGACTGCGGCAACTATGTCGGCTACGTCATCTCGGTGCCGACCGATGGCACCGGCCGGTCGCGTCACTACGCCGTACCGACCTCTCGCGAGGCCGGCATCTGGGCCGCGCCCGGGCCGGTGCAACACACCCGCGACGGCACCGTCTTCGTCGCCTCCGGCAACGGTGAGCAGGTCGACGGCCGGTACGACGGGAGCGACTCGGTGATCGAGCTGTCGCCGCGGCTGCGACTGGTCGCGCGGTTCACCCCGAGCACGTGGCGGCAGGACAATCAGGCCGACCTCGACCTCGGCTCGTCCGCTCCGGTGCTGCTCGGCTCGGGGCAGGTCGTCATCGCCGGCAAGCGCGGCACTGTCTACCTCGTCAACCACCTGCGCGGCGTCGGTTCGCAGACCGCGACACTGTCGGGATGCGCGGCTTACGGCGGCGCGGCCGTGCACCGGCGGGCGGTCTATCTGCCGTGCAGTGACGGGGTACGTCGGCTGCACGTCGGAGCCGACTCCATGCAATGGCAGTGGCAGGCGAGCGTCACCGGATCCCCGGTCTTGGCCGGTGGAGTCGTCTACGTGCTCGACCAGAACAGCGGTGATCTCGTGCAACTGTCGGCGAAGTCCGGTCGGGTGCGCGCGCGCGTCCCGGTTGGGCCGCTGTCCCGGTTCGCCACCCCGGTGCCCGTCGGGCGCTACGTGTTCGCCGGGACGATGTCCGGCGTCGTCGCCGTCCGCGGCTCCGCCCCACCCTCCCGGTGATCATGGCCACTTCAACACACCGGAGTGTGGTCAACCGGCCGAACTCAGTGCCGGGGCGCTTCAGCCGCCGCCGAGATTCCGCGCCACCGCGGCGGCGAACGCCGACCATTCCTCGGTCGGCATCGGGGGCAGGATGTCCGACCAGTCGACGAGCGACGAGCCGCGCAGCTGCAGCATCCCTTCCGGACGAGCGAAGAACCACACGTGCAGGTGCGTCGCACCGTCGCCGATCCGGTAGACCTGCACCCGCCCGACACCGGACACCGCCGCGACCGCCCGCTCGATGCGGACGACGACGACGCCCATCTCCGCGGCGAGCTGATCGTCCAGATCACCGAGGTCCAGGTGAGCGCGCGGCTCGAGCATCAACGTCGGCACGGACTGCGGCACGCGCACCATTCCGAGCCGCCAGCGCTCGCTCGTCCACAGGTAGTCGGCGTCCGAGCGTGCGCAGATGGTGCAGTCGGCGGGATCGTCACCGTGGCGGGCCGGTTCGGGAAACTCGGGATCCGCCAACCGCTTGACCAACAACTCGCCCTCGAACGGGAAGATGTCCCACTCCGCCATGTCGGGTAGTGGCAGCCGCCCATCTGCGCCGTACGCCAACCGAGCCCGCTCCGTCAGCCGCCACGCATCGAGCAATCGCTCACCAGCATCGGTCACGGTCGCAGCGTAGGTCCCGCGATACGCGCGCGCACCTGGGCGGCGGCGTGCTGGCCGGTGCGGATGCAGGCCGGGATGCCGACCCCTTCGTACGTTGCGCCACAGACGGCGAGGCCGGGTACGGCGGAGACCGCGTCGCGGATGCGCCGGACGCGGTCGAGATGCCCGACGGCGTACTGCGGCAACGCCCCACCCCAACGGGTGACCCGCGCCTCGACCGGCGCACGGCGGAAGCCCACCGTCTCGCGCAGCTCGTCCGCGGCCAACGCCACCAGTTCGGCGTCGTCGCGGTGCAGCACGGCGGTGTCGCCGTAGCGGCCGATCGAGCAGCGGACGACGGCGACGTCGCCGTGCAGATGCGCCCACTTCGCCGAAGCGAACGTCACCGCCTTCACCGGCCGTCCGGACACAGCGGGCACCAGGTAACCGCTGCCGGCCAGCTCCGGCAGGTCCGACCGCCGCCACGCGGTCGTGACGATCGCCATGCTGGCCGCGTCGATCGATCCGAGCTCGCCGGCAGCGGCCGGAGCGACCTCCCGCAGCAGCCGCGAGGCCGCCACCGCGGGCACCGCGACGACGACCGCGCGGGCTTCGACGACCTGCTCGTCCGGGGTCGGCCCGTGCACGACGCGAAACCCGTCGGGTGTGCGCTCCAGGCGGCGGACCAGGCGACCCAGCAGCAGGTCGGCGCCGCTGGCCGACGCGACCGCGGCGGCGAACGTTGCGAGTCCCGCGCGCACGGTCGCGAACACCGGCGCATCCGTCGACGGTGCCGGGGTCCTCGCGACGCCGCGGATCAGCGAGCCGCGGATGCCGGCCAGCTGTGGCGCCGTCGCCCTGACGGACAGCTCCTCCGCACGGCCGGCATAGACCCCGCCGAGCAACGGATCGACGAGCCGGTCGACCACCGCCGCGCCGAGCCGCCGCTGCACGAACGACCGCACGCTCTCGTCACCCTCGCTGCCCGTCGGCGGCAGCACGAGGTCGAGGCCCGCGCGCGCGATCTCGTCCGGCCGCAGGATCCCGTCGAAGGACCGCACCGACCGCGGTACGCCGAAGACCGTCCCGCGCGGAATCGGCCGCAGCCCGCCGCGCGCCCACACCGCGGCCGACGTCGTCGTCGGATGCACCAGCTCCGCGCCCAGCCCCACCCGCGTGACCAGGTCGATCGCCTCGGGAACGCGGGCCAGGAACGTCTCCGCACCCTCGTCGACAGCCAGTCCGGCCACCGCCGAGGTGCGCAGCTTGCCGCCGACCTGCTTGGCTCCGTCGATGACGAGAACGTCGAGATCGGACAGCGCGTGCGCGGCCGCGAGACCCGCGATGCCCGCGCCGATGACGACGACGTCGTAGCCGGCGCCAGCGCGCATCGTCACGCGCTCTGCGCCACGACCAGCTCGGCCAGCGCGCGCATCACGGCGGGATCGGCGTTGACCGATGCGGTGCGGGCGAACGCCAGGCCGAGCTCGCGCGCCCGCCCGGCCGCCTCGAGATCGAGGTCGTAGGCGACCTCGAGATGGTCGGAGACGAACCCGCACGCGCACACGACGAGGCCCGGCGCGCCCGCCGCGGCGCGGTCCCGGATCACGTCGAGGATGTCCGGCCCGAGCCACTCATCCGCCGTACGACCAGCGGACTGCCACGCCACCGACCACCGCTGCACGCCCGCGGCCGCGGCCACCGCGGCGGCGGTCTCGCCCAGCTGCCGTGGATAGGTGTCGTCCGCCACCCGCACCGGCAACGAATGCGCCGTGAACACCACCTCGCCGCCCGCCGGCAGCCTCGCGAGGGCCGCGCGCACGGCATCGGCCAGGAAGCCGACGTAGGCCGGCAGCAGGTGCCAGGACTCGACGGTCTCGACCCGCAGGCCGTGCTCCGCCGCCGCCTTCGCCGCCCGCTCGGCGTAGTCACCGACCGACGCACGCGAGTAGTGCGGCGCGAGCACCAGCCCCACCACGCGCTCGACACCCGCCGCGGCCAGCTCGGCGACCGCCGCCGGGATCGTCGGCACCGAGTGCTTCGTGCCGAGCCGCACGACGTAGTCGCCGCTCAGCTCCCCGGCGATGGCGGCCACCTGCTGGTCGGTGAGCTCGCGCAACGGGAACGTGCCACCACTCCCGGACCGGGTCGACTCCGCCAGGACGGCGTCATAGCGACGCACCAGGTCGGCCAGCAGCTCGGGTGTCGGCGGCCGGCCACGGCGGATGTCGGTGTAGTAGGCCTCGATGTCATCGCGGTCCCGCGGCGTGCCGTAGGCCATCACGAGGACGCCAGTGGTCATGCTTCGTCGCCGCCGGCATGCACCAGCTCGACCAGCCGCTCCAGCACCGCCGGGTCGGTGTCCGGCAGCACGCCGTGACCGAGGTTGAACACGTGGCCCGCGGCCGCCTTGCCGCGCCGCAGCACGTCCCGCGCACGGTCGGCGACCACCGGCCACGGCGCGAACACCGCGGCCGGGTCGAGGTTGCCCTGCAAGGCGGTGCCGGCCGGCACCCGGGTGGCGGCCTCGTCCAACGGCACCCGCCAGTCGACCCCGACGACGTCCGCGCCCGCCTGAGCCATCAACCCGAGCAGCTCGCCGGTGCCGACCCCGAAGTGGATGCGCGGGACGTCGCTGTGCTCCCGCATCCCGTGCAGCACGGTCCGGCTGTGCGGCAGCACGTAACGGGCGTAGTCGGCCGCGGACAGCGTGCCGGCCCACGAGTCGAACAGCTGCACCGCGCTCACCCCGGCGTCGACCTGCACGCGCAGGAAGGCCAGCGCGATCTGCGCGAGCGCATCGGCGAGGGCGTGCCAGGTGTCCTCGTCGCCGTACATCAGCGCTTTGGTGCGGGCGTGGTCGCGGCTCGGACCGCCTTCCACGAGGTACGACGCGAGCGTGAACGGAGCGCCGGCGAACCCGATCAGCGGCGTCGACCCGAGCTCGGCGACCAGCCCGCGCACCGCGTCCGCAACCGGCTGCACCGAGGCAGGATCGAGCCGCGGGATCGCTGCGACGTCGGCACGCGAGCGCACCGGCGCGGCGACCACCGGGCCGACGCCGGGCACGATGTCGAGGTCGACTCCCGCCGCCTTCACCGGGAGCACGATGTCGCTGAACAGGATCGCGGCGTCGACGCCATAACGTCGCACCGGCTGCATGGTCACCTCGACCACGACGTCCGGTCGCAGGCAGGACTCGAGCATGCCGAGGCCCGCGCGAGCCGCGCGATATTCCGGCAGCGAGCGGCCGGCCTGACGCATGAACCACACCGGCGGGTGCGGCACCGGCTCGCCGCGGCAGGCGCGCAGGAACCCGCTGTCGCCCAGGTCGTTTGCTGGTTGCCGGCCCACCCGTCGATCGTCCCATGCGGCGTGGCAACGGGTTTTTGTCAGTGCGCGCTGTCAAGGTGGAGCCATGACCACCAGGCACTGCTTCCTCTGCGGCGACGAGCGCGTGGTCGAGCAGCCGCCGTGCCTCGACGGCCACGAGGACTGCCCGGAGTGGGTGTGCGTCGAGTGCGGCACGGCGATCGTCGCGGGGTGGCTGCCGGTCGACGCGGCCGGCGGTGGCTCAGCCGCCGGCACCGCCGCCTGACGCGATCAGCGCGACCCCCGCGAGCGCCCCGACCACGCCCGCGGTCTGCACTGGCTGCAACCGCTCGTCGTGTACGGCGCGGGCCAGCAGCACCGTGACCGCCGGGTAGAGCGAGGACAGCACCGCGACCATCGACAGCAGCCCGCCCGTTGACGCCACCGCGAACGCCGCGTTGGCCCCGACGTCACCGATACCGATCGCCGCCAGCATCGGCAGGTCGCGGCGGGAGGCCCGCACGCGGATCCGGCCGGTCCCGGCGAGACCCGTCAGCAGGGCGACGGTGACCGCCCGCATCACCAGCAGCGTCATCAGCGTGTTCGACTGCGCGCCGCGCGCGACGAAGACCACGACGAGGCCGAAGCCGACCGCCGCCAGCGCCGCGAGCAGCAACGGTCGCCGCCCACCGGCGCCGCGGCCGCCGGCTGCACGCGCGGCCGGGCGCAGCTCGGGTCCGCTGGCGAGCACGACACCGAGGACAGCGACGGCGACTCCGATGCCTTGCCATGCCGTCGGCCGGTCCCCCTGCCCGACGCCGACCAGCACGGGGACGACCACCCCCAGTGCGGCGATGGGAGCGACCACGCCCATCGTCCCCTCGGCCAGCGCTGCGTAGAAGCCGACCAGCGCGACCAGCCCCACCACGGCGGCGGCGGCCGCCCAACCGACGTACTCGCTGCCGGCGTCGAACCCGCCGGTCGCCGCGGCGACGACGACCAGCCCGGCCAACGCCACTGCCTGCGACACCAGCACCACGCCCACCGCCGGCAGCCGCCGCGCCGCGGTGCCGCCGAGGAAGTCCGAGCCGCCCCAGAGCAGGCTGGCGAGCAGGGCGAGGCCGGTGGTCATCGGAGCAGGCTCTCAAACGCGCGTGTCGTGGCTCCGCCGGCCGGGGAGCGACTTAGGCTGATCGCGTGTCGGTGCAGCTGTCCGCGCCGGCCGACCTCCCCGCGGCTTTTCGCCGCGCCGTGGCCGGCCTGTCCGGCGTCGCCCTGCGGCCCGAGGTCGTGGTGTCGGAGCTGCCCGCGCCACAACGCCTCGCGCCGCACGCGGTCGCGCTGCACGCGAGCGTGCTCTCCGGCGACGAAGAGCTGGCCGACGGCCGGCTGGTGGTGCTGCACGACCCGGCCGGGCAGGACACCTGGGAGGGCACGACGCGCTGCGTCGCCTACGTCCAGGCGGCCGTCGACGTCGAGATCGCCAGTGATCCGATGCTCCCGGGCGTCGGCTGGGCGTGGCTCACCGAGGCGTTGGACGGCGCCGGCGCCGAACATCTCGCCGCCGGAGGCACCGTGACCCGCACGACCTCCGAACGCTTCGGCGCGCTGGCCGACCATCCGGCCGCCGCCGAGGTGGAGATCCGCGCGTCGTGGTCGCCGGTCGGCGACGACCTGGGGCCGCACCTGGTCGCGTTCGGCGAGCTCATGTGCGCCGCGGCGGGATTGCCGCCGATGCCGCCCGGCGTCGTGCCGATGCCGGCCAACCGGCGCAAGCGCACCCGCTCGCGCTGATCAGGCGACGGACGAGCGCGCGAGCGGCAGCAACCCGGTCGCGCCGGCCGCGCCGCGCGGCAGCCGCAAGGTCAACGTCGTCCCCGCCGCCGGGTCGGAGGCGACCTCGAGCGACCCGCCGACCAGCCGGGCCCGTTCGCGCAGCAGGCCGAGCCCGACGTGCCGGCCCTGCTCGGCGCGGACCTCGTTCGGGTCGAACCCGGGACCGTCGTCGGCGACGACGCCGACGACCCACTCCTCGTCGATGCGCAGCTCGGCGCGAGCCTGGTCGGCGTCGGCGTGCTTGACGACGTTGAGCAGGCCCTCCTGGAAGAAGCGGTAGACGGTGACGGCCGTCACCAGGGGCAGCGGGTAGGGCTGCTGCGGCCAGCTGACGTCGACGTGCAGGCCATAGCGGTTGTCCATGTCGTCGCGCAGGGCGCCGACGGCTCGGGCCAGGTCACCTTCCCGCAGCGCCGGCGGGCGCGTGCGCGCCATCACCGCGCGCACCTGGTCCTCCGCCTCGGCGATGAGCTCGGTCACCGACTCGACGTCGGAGATCGGCTCGGACAGCAGGCTGCGAGCCGCCATCAGCGACTGCGCCACGGTGTCGTGCAGCTCGGCCGACAGCTGCCCACGGGCGCCTTCCTCGGCCTCGACCAGACCGGCCAACAGCTCGAACATGCCGGCGCTCGCGGTCTCGGCGGCACGGCGGTGGCGCTCGGCGACCTCGTCGGCCATCCGGACCCGCAGGTGCAGCGCGTCGAGGGTGCGGGCCAGCTCCACCATCTCCGCGCCGGCCCACTCGGGAATGCTGGTGCCCGCCCCGCCCTCGACCGGGGCCGACGGATCGTGCAGCCGCCGCAGCGCCTCGCCGCGCAGCAGCCGCAGGGTGCGCGCGAAGCGGGCGGCCACCCATGCCGCGGCCACCGCGATCAACACCGCCATCGGGGCGCCGGCCACCAGCACCTGCCACACCGGCAGGTCGAGCCGGCCGTCGGCGTGCAGCACGACCGACGCCACCGCAAGCGTGCACAGGCAGGCGGCGAGGACGACGACGCCCACCAGCGCAGCCAGCGGCGCGAGCTGTTCGCGGGTGCGAGTCATGTCAGGACAGGACGCCCGTCGTCGTCCAGTCGGTGACGGCCCGCGGCGCCGGCGGCGCCACCTGGCTCGTCGGGGCCGCGTCGAGCGCGGCCAGCTCCGGGTCCGCCGCGAGCGCGATCGCACCGAGCAACGACGCGACCGCGCGCTCGACGGAGTAGAGCTCGTCCACGATCTCGCCGACCGAGGCCGGTCCCTGGGTCTCGGCCAGCCGGGCCAGCCGGTGTGCGGACTCCCGGAGCACGACCAGCGCTGGTGCGGTGTGCGCGCCGAGGTCGCCGAGGGCACGCGCGGCCCCTTCAGCGGCTTCGGCCTGGGCGAGCGCGGAGTCTCGCGACTGCGCCAGCTCGGCCACCGACAGCCACGACTCGGCCTGGTTCGCCAGCACCGCGGCGAGCATCGACTCGCGCCGGCCGAAGCCGGTGCTGCCCGCCGGCCGCCGGGCGATCAGCACCGCGAGCGGCGCGTCGCCGCCGCCGAGCACCGCCGAGCAGAACGGTCGCCCGTCGTCGACACCGGTGGTGATCGTGCCGGCGCCGAGCGCGCGGATGACCCAGCCCGAGTCGAGCACGCCCGGGTCGACCCGGCGCCGGGTGACGCCGTGTTCGTCGCCGAGGTAGTGGGCCGCCCCATCGGCCGTCATCAGCACCATCTCGACGTCGGCGCCGCCGAACAACCTGGCCGCCGCGGTCAGCACCACCTGCGCGGACACGTCGACCGACCGCCCGCTGGCCCGCTCCTGCAACCGCGCCAGCTCGGCGAACAGCCGGGCCTCGGCGGCGCGTGCGGTCTGCTCGTCGTACGACAGCCACAGCAAGATGAGCGGTACGACGAGGCCCAACAGCCCCAGGGGGGCGTGCTCCGCCAGCCAGGCCGCCAGCAAGCCGATGCTCGACGTACCCGCGGAGTGCACGGCCGCGAGCGGCGCACTCGCCCACAGCAACGTCCGCAGTCGCTGCTCGGACATCACCGACATCGCCCAGGCGACCATCAAGTTGTTGACGAGCCAGAAGATGCCCATGCCGCCGATGGCGCCGCCGATGTCCCCGCCCAGACCGTGCGCGAACGCCGCGCCGAGGGCGGTGCCGGCGGCGAACTGGCCGACGTTGAACTCAACCTTCAGCCGCTCCTGGTGGCGCAGCGCCTGCGCGACCAGCACACCCGCGACGACCGCAGCCACCGTCCAGGCACCCGGCTCGTAGACGAACGCCGCCGCGATCGCGCCCTCGGTGAGGCTGAACGTCCAGCGCTGCCGGCCGAACGACAGGTGCACGACCGCCGTCTCGGCCACGACGACGGCGACGGCGAGCAGGATCGGCGCCCACCAGACGACATCGCCCCAGCCGGTCCACGCCGCCGCACCGACGCCGACGAGCAGCGCGGCCGCGGACAGCAGCCGGACCTTGCGGGCGGCTGGGCTCATGCGTCGTCGCCCCAGCCGAAGTCAGACCACGACGACGCGCTCCACGAGGAAGCCGACCAGCTCGACGCCGACCACGACGACGCGCTCCACGACGACGCGCTCCACGAAGAAGCCGACCAGCTCGACGCCGACCACGACGACGCCAGCCACTGCTGCCACCCGGTGCCGTTCCAGGCCGGGTCGCTCCAGGCGTTGTCCTGCCAGCGCTGCGGGTCGAAGCTGCGCTCCCCCAGACCCGCGCCGGACGCATTGCCGCGGCCCCGGTTGCCGTCGGCCAGGGTGAGCAATCCGGTGCCGGATCGGATGCCGTTGCCGGCGACGTTGGTCGTGGCGGAGCGCAACGCTGCCTTGGCGTCCAACGCGCTGGCGCCGGGGTGCTCGCTCAGCCAGACCGCGGCGACGCCGGAGGCGACGGCGGTGGCCTCGCTGGTACCGGACCCGCGGAACAGCCCGTTGGGCTGCCAGCCGTCGGGGTGCTCGCGCGCGATCGTCGAGTTGGCCGGCACGAGCCCGAGCAGCCGCACGCCGGAGGCGACGACATCGGGCTTGGGCACCCCGGCGACGACCGCGCTGCCGGAGAAGCTCGCCACCCGCGTCGACCGGCCGGTCAGGTCGGCCGCACCGATCGTCAGGGCCTGCGGGTCCATGCCGGGGTCGCCCACCTGACCGGGCTGGTTGCCGGCCGCCGCGACGACGAGGACGCCGGCCGCGCGGACGTGCTCGACCGCGGTGGTGAGGGGGTCCGCGCCGTACGCCGGGGCCGTCGGCCGGTCCATCGCCAACGCGAGGTTGAGCACCTGGATCATCTGTTGGCCGTCCGGGCCCTGGGCGTGGGCGGCGACCCAGTCCATGCCGGCGAGGACCTGGGCCAGGGTCGTCTCGCCGCTGTTGTCGGCGACCTTCACGACCACGATCCGGGCCGCCGGGGCCACCCCCAGCGGCTTGCCCCCGCTGCCAGCGACCGGACCACCGGCGATCAGTGAGGCGAGGAACGTGCCGTGCCCGTAGCCGTCGGTGAAGACTCCGCTCGTCCGCGCTTGCCCACCGTCGGAGAGGTGGGAGACGTCGACGCCGTCGGTGATGCGGCCGGACGACCGGTTCAGCGCCGGAGTGCTGGAGACCCCGGTGTCGAGCAGCGCCACGTTGACGCCCTCGCCGGCGTCGGCGTCTCCGGCGTTCCCACCGAGCCCGTCGCTGGCGAAGACACCGGCCGAGCTGGCCGCGTCGGCGCCGCCGTACCCGGTCACGTGTCCGGCGCGGTCCGCCGAGACGCCCGCCACCCGCGGGTTCGTGGCCAGCGCCTGCAGCGCCGACTCCGGCGCGCGGACCAGTTCCGAGCCGAGCCGGGAGAAGACGTCCAGGACCTTGCCGCCGCCGACGTGCAGCGGCAGCGGAACACCGGGCTTGGCCACGACGACCGCGTTGACCAGGCGGTCACCGGCCGGTGTGGTGGCCGGTGGGGGCGTGGCACCGGCAGGCACGGCGGCCAGGCCGGCGCCAGCGGCGACCAGCACGGCGACGCCGCTGAACAGGACACCCCGACGGGTTCGCACCGACCACTCCTCTCGGCGCGGCGGAAGACAGGGCCGCGACTCCCCCACTCGTCGGCAGATCCCGAGCCGAACTTGGGCGCTCGGCCGCACGTTCCCTCCAACGGAGCAGTCGCGGCCGGCCGCGCACCGGCCCAACCGGGCAAACCCGGCGCTACGCCGTACGGAGCAAGCGATCCGCGATTCGGGCTACAGCCCGCGGCGAGTTCAGCCGAGAACTCCCCCTGACGCCACAACTACGGCGGTCCCTGCACCGGCCGACCGCACGGCGAACTGGAGGCACCTCGTGACAGCGCTGGCCGAGCGGGCCATCCCCACCCCGGGGCCCGGGCCCGGTTTCACCGCGATGGTGGTCGACGACCACCCGCTGGTCCGCGAGTCGATGGTCGCCCGGCTGATGGCCATGGGCGCCCGCGACGTGCTCGAGGCGGCCAGCATCTCCGAGGCCCGCGCCCGCGCGCACTCCGGCGGAGTGCGCGACCTGTGCGTGCTCGACGTCGGCCTGCCCGACGGATCCGGGCTGGACCTGCTCGCCGACCTGCGCGCCGCCGGCTGGCCGCGCCTCGTCGTGCTCTCCGCTGCGGACGACCCCTACTCGGTTCGGGCCGCGTTCGTCGCCGGCGCCCAGGGCTACCTGCTGAAGTCGGCCTCTCCGCTCGTCGTCGCCGACGGCGTACGCCGGGTGCTCGACGGTGGCGTCTACGCCGACCCTTCCGTGGCGTCGTTGTTGGCCGCTGGCCTGCGCGGCGGCCCGCAGCAGGACGGCGTCTCCGAGCTGTCCGGCCGCGAGGTCGAGGTGCTGCGGCTGGTCGCCGACGGCCGGTCGAACAAGGAGATCGGCGAGACGCTCGGCCTGTCGGCGCTGACGGTCAAGAGCCACCTCGCCCGCATCGCCCGCAAGCTCGGCACCGGCGACCGCGCCGAGATGGTCGCCATGGCCATGCGAGCCGGCGTCATCCGCTAGAGCCTTCCGCCCTGCCGGGCCGCACGGGGCCAACTCCGTAGTCTTTGACGGGTGACGGCGGAGCAGGACGGTGAGGTTCGGCCGCCCGCCGTACCCCTGCTCGAACCTCGCGGTGGCATCCCGCCGGTCATCGATACGCCGGCGGCGCTGGCCGACGTGGTCGAGCGATTCGCCGCCGGGCACGGACCGGTCGCGGTCGATGCGGAGCGGGCCTCGGGCTACCGCTACAGCCAACGTGCCTACCTCGTGCAGCTGCGCCGCAACGGCTCCGGCAGCGCGCTGATCGACCCGATCGCCTGTCCCGACCTGGCCGAACTGTCGGCGGCCATCGCCGACGCCGAGTGGGTGCTGCACGCGGCCAACCAGGACCTGCCGTGCCTGGCCGGTGTCGGGCTGCGGCCCCACCGGCTGTTCGACACCGAGCTGGCGGCGCGGATCGCCGGCTACGAGCGGGTCGGGTTGGCCACGATGAGCGAGATCGTGCTCGGCCACCAGCTGGCGAAAGAGCACTCCGCGGTCGACTGGTCCCGCCGGCCGCTGCCCACCCCATGGCTGGCCTACGCCGCGCTCGACGTCGAGATCCTCGTCGACCTGCGGGACGCGCTGGAAGGTGAGCTCGACCGGCAGGGCAAGCTCGGCTGGGCCCGGCAAGAGTTCGCGGCGATCCTCGCGGCCCCGCCCGCTCCCCCGCGCGCCGATCCGTGGCGGCGCACCAGCGGCATCCACCGGCTGCGGGGCCGGCGTCAGCTCGCGGTCGTGCGGGCGCTGTGGGAAGCGCGCGACGAGCTGGCTCAGCGCCGCGACGTCGCCCCCGGCCGGCTGCTGCCGGACAGCGCGATCGTCGCCGCCGCGGCGGCGACCCCGGCCACCCCGGAG
>DASTWK010000025.1:0-2069 GCA_035776655.1 Mycobacteriales bacterium
GCAGCAGGTGGGCAGCGGGCAGGCGGCCACCGACGGGTCGTTCACCACGACCGTGACGATCCCGTCGAGCCTGCCGGCCGGCCGGCACACGCTCGAGGCCTACGGCAACACGTCGCACAACGCGGTCGCCGTCCAGTTCACCGTCACCGCCGCGGCGGCCTCCGGCAGCAAGGGGCTGCCGTTCACCGGCGCCGACTACGTGTGGCCGATGACAGCCGCGGGCGCCGGCCTCATCGTCGCCGGTGGGCTGACGACGCTGTCGGTGCGCCGCAAGCACCGCCCGCGCACGTCGCAGGCCGCCTGATCCACAGCGAAGAGGAACGTCTCGGGGGCCGGTCGCCGCACCTGCGGCACCGGCCCTCCGTTTGACCGGCCCCCATGAAGCGCCTGCTCATCGCCCTCCCCGTCCTGCTCCTGCTCGCCGCCGGAGCCTGGCTCGCCTACACCGGCCTGCAGGCCAAGCGCGACCTGGTCTCCGCGCGCGACGCGCTGCAGGTCGTGCGCCACGACATCACCGACGGCCAGGTCGCCGCGGGCCGCCAGCACCTGGCCGTCGCCGCCGCGAAGGCGCACGCCGCCCGCGACCGCACCGACGGCCCGCTGTGGACGGTGGCGGCGCACATCCCCTGGCTAGGGCGGCCGTTCGACAGCGCCCGCGGGCTCGCCCAGGCGGCAGACACGCTGACCCGCACCGTGCTGCCCCCGGTCGTCGACACCGCCGACCGGATCGACCCGAAGAAGCTGCGGGTCGCCGCCGACCGGGTCGACCTGGCGCCGCTCAGCCAGGCGCAGCCGGCCCTCGCCACCGCCGCCGCGGCCGCCACGCAGGTGCAGGCCCGGGTCGACGCGCTGCCGAGCAGCACCTGGCTGTCCCCCGTCGACGACGCCCGCCACACCCTCGCCACCCAGCTGCACGACCTGACCGCGACGCTCACCGACGCCGACCTCGCCGCCAGACTCCTACCGCCGATGCTCGGCGCGGACGGCAAGCGGTCCTACTTCGTGACGTTCCAGAACCCTGCGGAGGCCCGCGGCACCGGCGGCATCCCCGGTGCGTTCGGCATCCTCGACGCCGACCACGGCAGGCTGCACTTCCGCGCCTTCTACAACGACACGGAGCTGGGCGGCGTACACGTCAGCGACGACTTCGGCCCCGACTTCGCCGCCAACTACGGCAGCGCGCAGCCGCAGAACGTCTTCGTCAACTCCAACATGAGCCCGCACTTCCCCTACGCCGCGCAGCTGTGGCTGGCCATGTGGCAGCAGAAGACCGGCGAGCACCTCGACGGCGCGCTGGCCACCGACCCGGTCGCGCTGTCCTACCTGTTGCGCGCGACCGGCCCGACCACGCTGACCGACGGCACGGCGGTCAGCGGCGACAACATCGTGGCGCTGACGCTGAGCACCGCCTACGCCCGCTTCCCCGACGTGGCGCAGCGCAAGCAGTTCTTCCTCGACGTCGCGCACGCGGCGGCCGACCACATCCTGCACGGGTCCAGCGGCCACACCACCGACCTCGTCAAGGCGATGGGCACGGCGGCCGGCGAGGGCCGGTTCCGGGTGTGGAGCGCGCACCCGGCCGAGCAGGCGCTGATCGCGCCGACCAAGCTGTCGGGCGTGGTGCCGGAGGGCAAGGCGCCCTACTCGGCGTTCGTGGTGGAAAACGCCGCGGGCAGCAAGCTCGACTACTACCTCGGCCGGCAGATCTCCTGGACCGGCGGCTCCTGCGGCGGCGCGACGCGGCGTACGACGGTGACGGTGAAGCTGACCAACCACGCGCCGGCGAGCGGGCTGCCCGACTACGGGGTGGTCCGCGCCGACCAGCACGGCGCCGGCGCGCCGCGCGGCTCGGAGATGCTGCTGGCCAACCTGTTCGCCACCGAGGGCGCGCAGCTCGCCGGGCTGACGCTCGACGGGCAGCCGCACCCGGCCAGCCTGCTGCGGGAGCGCGGGCACCCGGTCTACGAGCTCAGCCTGCAGATCGACCCCGGGCAGACCCGCACGCTGACCTTCACCCTGGTCGAGCCGGCGGCGAAGGGGGCGCCGCGGATGGACGTGCAGCCGCTGGT
>DASTWK010000026.1:0-35552 GCA_035776655.1 Mycobacteriales bacterium
GGCGTACTGGATCTTGTAGGTGTCCGACCACACGGCGTACAGGTTGCCGGCGGAGTCGGCACTGATGACCGGGAACAGCATGTTGAGCTCGCGCTTGCTCGCCGGGTTGACGCTGAAGACCTTGGTGTCGGTCCAGGTCACGCCGCCGTCGATGGAGCGGCCGACGTAGATGCTGTCGAGGCCGTTGTACGTCGAGCCGGGGGCGTTCGAGGCCAACGCCTGGGAGGTGTCGTCGGCGATGCCGAAGATGGCGTACATCGCGTGCACCGGCTCACCGGAGACCGGGTTCGTCACGCCTTTGATGGGCTCGGCGTGGTTGACGATGATGTTGCCGATCTGCTGGGTGTCACCGCTGGCCGCCAGCAGCTGCGGGTCGATGATGCCGTTGGCGTTGCTGGCGCCGAGCGAGACGTAGTGCTGTCCGGCGTCAGGGCTGACCGACACGACGATCTGGCCGGTGCTGACCAGGTGGTAGATCAGGAAGTTGGTCTTCGCACCGTCGAAGACCTGCCACTGCCGGTCGGTGAGCGTGTTCTGCGTGGCGAACGGGTTGGCGAGCGAGAACGTCTTGCCGCAGTCGGTCGACGTCGCGACCGTGAAGTTGTTGAAAATGTCGACGTTGTGCAGGCCGGAGTAGGCGATCGGCAGGCAGCCCTGGCTGTTCTGGGTCCGGTCGCCGACCGAGATCTCCGAGTCGCCGCCGCCGGTGCCGAGGTCGGGCTGCATGACCGGGCCCTGCTGGAAGGTCACGGTGCCGTCGCGGTTCTTCTTCTTGGTGATGCGCCAGAAGTTGGACCCCAGGCCCGTCGGCGCTGAGACGTACGCCGCCGACTTGCCGTCGGCCGGGACTCGGATCGAGGGTTCGGCGCCGCCGCCCGCGAGGATCATCGGCCGGCTGAACGTCGCGTGCGGTGTCGAAGACCGCGCGGTGGCCGGGAGGGCGACCGCGACGGCGGCGGTCATCGTCGTGACGAGCAGACCAGTGAGGAGGGGCCGGCGAGAGCGCATGGGATCTCCAGGACGTCGTTGTCGATGCCGGGACTTCGACGTCGCCGCCCGCTTCCCTGCCCGGACAGTCCCACTACGTGCAGGTGCGGGTCCGAACCCGAAGATGACGCCGGTCGCCGGTTGTGACCGGATCGGCCGCCGTAGGCCGCCGCCGCGCCGCCTCCGGCTCCCCCGCGACGGTCACGAGGTGACGATGAGGCCGACCTTCTGGAACTCCTTCAGATCGGAATAGCCGGCCTTGGCGATCGTGCGCTTGAGCCCGCCGAACAGGTTGAGATAACCCTCCGGCGACTGCGACGGGCCGCGCAGCACCTGCTCCAGCGAGCCGAGTGGCCATGCCAGGTCGGGCTCGGCGAACCGGCCCCGCGGCAGCTTCGGATGAGAAGCGGCCGGGTGCCACCAGCTGCCCTGGGCCGGCGCCTCGGCTGCCTGCGCCAGCGGCTCCCCGAGCATGACCGCGTCGGCACCGCACGCCAGTGCCTTGGCAATGTCACCGCTGGTCTCGATGTCACCCGCGGCGATGACGTGCACGTAACGTCCGCCGGTCTCGTCGAGGTAGTCGCGCCGAGCTGCCGCCGCGTCGACGATCGCCGTGGCCATCGGCACCTCGAAGCCCAGCACGCGACTGGTGGTGGACCACTCGTCGGCGGCGACCCCGACGAGCACACCGGCAGCGCCGGTCCGCATCAGATGCAACGCCGTCTGGTAGTTCGTGCAGCCGCCGACGACCACGGGGACGTCGAGGTCGGCGATGAACGTCTTGAGGTTGAGCGGCGGCTCGTCGCCGGGTCCACTGACGTGCTCGGCCGACACGATCGTGCCTTGGATGAACAGCAGGTCGACACCCGCAGACACGATGGCCGGCGCCAGCCGCGCAGTGTGCTGCGGTGACACCCGAACCGCTACCGCTGATCCGCTGTCACGCAGCTCCTTGATCCGCTGCGCGATGAGCTCCTCGCGGACGGGTTCGACGTAGACCCGCTGCAACAGCGGCGTGGCCTCGTCGCCGTCGACCTGTGCCAGCTCGGCGTAGACCGGGCCCGGATCGTCGTAGCGGGTCCACAGCCCCTCGGCGTCCAGCACCCCGAGGCCACCGAGCCGGCCCACCTCGGCCACCGTCGCCGGTGACATCGTGGCGTCGCTCGGCATCGCCACCAGCGGCAGGTCGAAGCGGTAGGCGTCGATCTGCCAGGTGGTCGACACGACTTCGACGTCACGGGTGCGCCGCGACGGCACGATGCCGACGTCGGCGAGGTGATAGCCGCGGCGGGCGGCCCGGCCCAGCCCGATCTCGACGCTGTCGCGCATGTCAGTGCCCGGTGTAGTTGGGAGCTTCGACGGTCATCTGGATGTCGTGCGGGTGGCTCTCTTTGAGACCGGCCGGCGTGATCCGGATGAAGCGGCCCTTCTCCTGCAGCTCGGCGACGGTGCGGGCGCCGACGTAGAACATCGACTGCTGCAACCCGCCGATGAGCTGGTGGACCACGGCCGCGAGCGGCCCGCGGTAGGGCACCTGCCCCTCGACACCCTCCGGCACGATCTTGTCGTCGGACACGACGTCGGCCTGGAAGTAGCGGTCCTTGGAGTAGGACTTCTTGCCACGCGAGGCCATGGCACCGATCGACCCCATGCCGCGATAGGACTTGTATTGCTTGCCGTTCACGAAGATGAGCTCGCCCGGGCTCTCGTCACAGCCGGCCAGCAACGAACCGATCATCACCGTGTTGGCGTGCGCGACGAGAGCCTTGGCGATGTCGCCCGAGTACTGCAGGCCGCCGTCACCGACCACCGGTACGCCGGCCGGCCGCGCGGCGAGGGAGGCCTCGTAGATGGCCGTGACCTGCGGCACCCCGACCCCGGCGACGACTCGCGTCGTGCAGATCGAGCCTGGTCCCACGCCTGCTTTGACCCCGTCGGCGCCGGCGTCGATGAGGGCTTGGGCGCCCTCCCGGGTGGCGATGTTGCCGGCGAGCACCTGCACGTGGCGGGTGGCCGGGTCCTTCTTCAGCCGCTCGATCATCTCCAGCATCAGCCGCGCGTGACCGTTGGCGACGTCCGGCACGAGCACGTCCACGCCCGCGTCGACGAGGGTGGCGGCCCGCTCCCAGGCGTCACCGAAGTAGCCGATCGCGGCACCGACGAGCAGTCGGCCCTGCGCGTCTTTCGAGGCACGCGGGTATTGCTCCGAGCGCACGAAGTCCTTGACGGTGATGAGCCCGGCGAGGCGCCCGTGGTCGTCGACGATCGGCAGCCGTTCGCGCTTGTGCTGGCGCAGGATGCGGGTGGCGTCGTCCCGGGAGATGCCGACCGGAGCGGTGACCAGCGGCATCGGTGTCATCACGTCGGCGACGTGCGTCACCGCCCACTCCGCCACCGGCACGAACCGGAGGTCGCGGTTGGTGACGATGCCGAGCAGCGTCCCGTCCTCCTCGACGACCGGCAGGCCGGAGACGCGATAGTGCCCGCACCGGGCGTCGAGCTCTTCCAGGGTGGCCTTGGGGCCGATCGTCACGGGGTTGGTGATCATGCCGGTCTGCGTGCGCTTCACGAGATCGACCTGGTAGGCCTGGTCCTCGATCGACAGGTTGCGGTGCAAGATGCCGATGCCGCCCTGGCGCGCCATCGCGATCGCCATGCGCGACTCCGTCACCGTGTCCATGGCGCTGGACACCAGCGGGATGCGCAGGTTGATCTCTCGCGTCAGCCGGGTCGTGGTGTCGACCTCACTGGGGACCACGTCGGTCTCGCCCGGCACCAACAGGACGTCGTCGAAGGTCAGGCCCAGCCGGGCGAACTTGTCGGGCAGACCGGGCGTTCCGTCCATCACATCCACTCCGTGCCGCCGGAAAGAATCCATCCTAAAGGTGCTCGTGCGCGCAGTCGGGCCGGACGCGCGGCGGCGTAGCGTTGAGCACGTGCGCGACGACGCTCCGCTGGACCCGTTCGCCGGTGACCCATCAGACCCCGCGGCCGAGTTCAGCGACGACGACCCGGTCGAGCTCACTCCCGACGAGCGGGAGAACATCCTCGCCGACCTGGAAGACCTCGAGGTGTTCCAGGCCCTGCTCGAGCCGCGCAACATCCGTGGACTGGTCGTCGACTGCCAGGACTGCGAGGAGCCGCACTACTTCGAGTGGGACCTACTGCGCGCCAACCTGCGCGGGCTGCTCAACCAGGGTCAGTCACACGTCCACGAACCGGCCTTCGACCCCGAGCCGGCCGACTACGTCAGCTGGGACTATGCCCGCGGCTTCGCCGACGGCGTCTTGACGGCTGACGAAGACTGACGCAGGACTTCGTTCTCCCTCGCTTGCGTGCAAAGGCCGCACGCGGCGCTCAGTGCGGCCTCGCCTGCGCCAGCCTCGTCGCCGTCAAGGGGGCTGACGAAGACTGACGCAGGACTTCGTTCTCCCTCGCTTGCGTGCAAAGGCCGCACGCGGCAACGGAGCTGGTCTCTAGCGGACCAATCCGTGCCGGAAGCCGGCGGCGACGGCCTGGGCGCGGTCGTTCACCTGCATCTTGCGGAACAGCCGGCGGGCGTGGGTCTTGATGGTGTCCTCGGACAGGTAGAGCTCGCGGCCGATCTCGGCGTTGCTGCGGCCCGCGGCCATGCCGCGCAGCACCTGCATCTCACGCTCGGTCAGCTCCGGCATGCCCGGCGCGGCCGGTGCCGGCCGCGGCCCGGTGGCGGTCGCCAGCTCGTTGGCGGCGACGGCGCTGGCCACGGCGGCGCAGACCTCTTCGCGGGAGACATCCTTGTGCAGGAAGCCGCGTGCCCCGCCCGAGATGGCCAGGGCGACGAGGTCGCGGTCGGCGGAGCCGGTGAGCATCACGACATTCGCGTCGGGGTGGGCCCGCAACAACCGGCGGGTCGCCTCCAGACCGCCCAGCCCCGGCATCTGCAGGTCCATGAGCACCAGGTCCTGCCGCTCCATCGGCCAGCGGCTCAGCACCTCTTCGCCGCTGGCGGCGGTGTCCACGCGGTCGACACCAGGGACGGTCTCGACGGTCCGGCGCAGGCCTTCACGCACCTGCCGGTGGTCGTCACAGATCAAGACCGTCGTCATGGCTTCCTTCGCGCTGGTCGGGCAGGGCGAGCTCGACGGGCAGGCTGAGCTCGACGCCGTGGAGCCCGACAGCCAGGCGGCCGCCGAGTGCGCTAGCCCGGCGGACCCAGCGGTCGAGCTCGCTGGCGTCACAGGCAATGTCGGCAGATTCCACCGTCAACTTCACCCCGCCGTCCGCGATCGTCGCGCGCACGTGGGCAGACCGGCTCGCGCCGCCCAACGCGACCTGCGCGACCCGGTGGACCGTGACGGCGACGGCCGGGGGCACGCTGTCGAGCAGCCGGTCGGCGGCGTCGACGATGACCGACAGCGGTGGCGCCCCATCGGCCTGGCGGTCTCCCGCCACCTGTTGGGCCAACTGGTGCAGCGCAACCCGCAGACCCACTTCGAGCGCGAACCCGCGCAAGTCCTCCTGCGCCTGCCGCAGGGCGAGCAGCGCCGCGCGCACCGCCTCGGTCAGCCCCCGCGTCTCCTCGCGCGCCGCGAGGCTGGGGTCGCGGGCCAGCCGCTCGGCCGCGTGCCGGACCGCGACCAGCGCCGGCTCGATCAGCTCCCGCAGGGCAGCGGCCTGCTGCGCACGGTCCGCCTCTGCATCGAGGACGACACGGGCCGCCCATCCGGTGAACGCCTCCGCCTGGTCGACCACCAGCGCAAGGGGCCGCCGGGCGGCAGCGGACGGATCGGGCACGCGAAGAGTGTCGGGTCCCGCAGGCGACGGCTGAGCGCAATCCAGGAACCGAAACCGGAGTGTGTCGCGCCGGTAAGCCGCCGGGCGACCGCCCGGCCGGGGCTCAGCCTTCGAGCAGGGCGCTCACGTTCGGCCGCGCGAGCCATTCCTCCCGCAGCTCCGGCGGCAGGTCACCGGCGATCGCCAGCACCGCGGATCGGGCCGCTGCCAGCGACCGCGCACCCTCGTCGCCGGCCGCTCCGGCCAGCAGGGCGCCGAGCAGTGCCCGGGCCTGCCACACGACGGGCAGGGCCCCCACCCCGTCGGCCAGCGTGGCCGCACGGCGAAGGGTGGCCAGCGCCTCCGGCACACCTGCCTGCAGCTCGGCGACGCCCTGGAAGAGCAGGCCCTTGGCGACGTGCCGGGGCGCCCGCGCCCGCTCGGCCCGTTCGACGCTGCCCGCAGCGGCCGTGACGGCCTCACCCGGCTCGTCCACCAACAACGCGAGCTCGGCCCGCGCCCAGTCGAAGCGGACCCGCTGCCGCCACCAGTCGTCGGCGTGCGGGGCGACCAGCTCCTCGGCCGCGTCGAGCTGGCTGCGCGCCTGCGCCGCGTCACCCAGCCCCACGGCGTCGCTCGCCAGCCCCAGCGTGCAGTCGAACAACGCCTCTGCACTGCCCTCGGCCAGGGCCGCGCCGCGCGCGTCGAGCTCCCGCGCCGCCTCGTGCCGGCCGAGTCCGCGGTGCACGCTGGCCGCGGTCGCGGCCGCGAGCGCCGCGAACAGCCTGGTTTCCGGAGTGCCGGTGGCGGGACCGGTGGGGTCGAGCAATGGCGCAAGCACCCGCAGCCCCCCGCCGTACCGGCCCGAGGCCGACAGTGCCACACCGAGCAACCAGGCTGCGGCGGTGACCTCGGCCCGGCGCCCCTCGCGCTGGGCCAGCATCACCGCGCGCTCCAGGTCGGCCACCGCCGTGGCGGGGGAGCCGTGGAAGACCGCCCGCTCACCGGCCGCGAGCAGCGACGCGAGATCCCCGTCCACCAGTCCTCCCAGATCGGGCAGCGCGCGATGTCATCGGGTTCGCTGCGTCCGTGGCCCGCAGCGCAGGTTAGTGCCGCACCCGGCTCAGGCCGTCACGACCCGCGCTGACGTGGTGCGGACTCGGCCCGGTGCCGCCACCAGCAGCCAGCGCCGGGCCACCGCGACGACCATCCAAACGGCGATCGCCACGATGACCGCGCGGGAGCCGCGGATCGCCGCGACTGGCGCGGCAGCGGCGGCGCTCACCGGCGCGGCCGGGGCCACCACCCGCTGGCCGGCCGCCGGGGGCGTCACCTCGTGCAGCCCGGGGACGGTCGCCGCCGGCAGCGGTCGCGCCCATTCGATGCGCAGCGCGCGTGCCGGCAGCGGAGCCGCCGCGACGGCATGACGGCGCGGCGGCTGCCGCCGGCTGAGGGGGGCCGGCGGCGACCGGTGCGGTGTCGTCGTGACGACCACGGCGGGTCGGGCCGGTCGCGACGCGGCCGCCGGCTGGGCCGGACGTGACCGTCCGGCGATCCGGCCGCCCGAGGTCGACGATCCACTGCCGCCGGCCGTCTGCGCCGGTGCCGCGGCGCCGTAGGAGTCGACGAAGTCGAACGTGTTCCAGGCCAGCCCGCCGGAGAAGTCGACCGCCACGCCGACGTAGCGGAAGGCACCGGTGAGGATGTTGGCGCGGTGCTCGGGCGAGGCCATGTAGGCCCGGAACAACGCGTCCGGGTCGTCCGGGGTGCCCCGCCCCACGTTCTCGCCGTAAGCCGTCCAGTTGGGGCTGCCGTGCGTCTCCAGGTCGTGGCGCAGCTGCGGGTTGTGGGCGAGCGTCTGCGTGGTGGCGAGGTGGTCGGTCCAGTGCGCCGCCACCGTTGTCGTGCCGGCGGCGGGCTGCAACGACCGCAGCCCGTCCTCGGCGCGTGCCCCGTTCACCAGCTGGAGCAGGCGCACGGCGTACGACGAGGGGGTGTACGACGAGGCCGCGCCGGCGGCGTTGGCTGCGCCGGTGCTGGCTCCGGCGACGGGCGCGAATGCGGCCAGCAGGCCGGCGCCGACGGCGGTCAAGGCGATGACGACCCGGCGGTGTGCGCTCCTCGCCGCCGGTGGGACCACGCCTGACTAACTAGTCATGGCCCGTTGGGGTGACGGCCTCGCGCCGGTCACTTTGGCCGATGTTTCGGACAAAGCGGCCGGCGAGGAAAACGCGAGGGCCCCGGCGGCGCACTGCCGCCGGGACCCTCGGCTCACCTCGGTGTGGTCGACCGGCCGCCAACCCCGCACCGGTCGGGTGGTGCGCCGCCTAGTGCGCGTGCCCGTGGCCGCCGTGCGAGTGGCCGTGGCCCGCCTCGGGCTCCGGCTCGGCCGGCTTGTCCGCCACGATCGTCTCGGTCGTCAGCAGCATGCCGGCGATCGACGCGGCGTTGCGGACTGCGGAGCGAGTGACCTTCACCGGGTCGATGACGCCAGCCTTGAGCAGGTCGCCGTACTCCCCCGTGGCCGCGTTGAAGCCTTGCCCGCTGGGGAGGTCGCGGACCTTGCTGACCACCACGTAGCCCTCCAGGCCGGCGTTCTGCGCGATCCACCGCAGCGGCTCGACCAGCGCTGCCCGGACGATGTTGACACCGGTCGCCTCGTCACCGGACAGGCCGCAGTCGCCGTCGAGCGATGCGAGCGCGGCGACCAGCGCTGCGCCGCCGCCGGGGACGATGCCCTCCTCGATCGCAGCGCGCGTCGCCGAGATGGCGTCCTCGAGCCGGTGCTTCTTCTCCTTGAGCTCGACCTCGGTGGCCGCGCCGACCCGGATCACCCCGACGCCGCCGGAGAGCTTGGCCAGCCGCTCCTGCAGCTTCTCCCGGTCCCAGTCGGAGTCGGTGGACTCGATCTCGCCGCGGATCTGCCGGATGCGGTCCTCGATGGCGCTGGTCTCGCCCGCGCCGTCGACGATCGTCGTCGTGTCCTTGGTGACCGTGACGCGACGGGCGCGACCGAGCACCTCGACGCCGACCGTCGCGAGCGACAGTCCGACCTCCTCGGCGACGACCTGGCCGCCGGTGAGGACGGCCATGTCCTGCAGCATCGCCTTGCGGCGGTCGCCGAAGCCGGGCGCCTTGACCGCGACGGCGGTGAACGTGCCGCGGATCTTGTTGACGACGAGAGTCGACAGCGCCTCGCCCTCGACGTCCTCGGCGACGATGAACAGCGGCTTGCCGGCTTGCACGACCTTCTCGAGCAGCGGCAGCAGGTCCGCGATCGCCCCGATCTTGCCCTGGTGCAACAGGATGTAGGGGTCGTCGAGGACGGCTTCCATCCGCTCGGCGTCGGTGACGAAGTACGGCGAGATGTAGCCCTTGTCGAACTGCATGCCCTCGGTGAACTCGAGCTCGAGGCCCATCGTCTGGGCCTCTTCGACGGTGATGACGCCGTCCTTGCCGACCTTGCTGAACGCCTCGGCGATCAGCTCACCGATCTTCGGGTCCTGGGCGGAGATGGCTGCGACCTGGGCGACCTCGGACTGGTCGTCGACCTCACGGGCCGCGTCGAGCAGCCGGTCGTTGACGGCCTCGACGGCGGCGTCGATGCCCCGCTTGAGTGCCAACGGCTGCGCCCCGGCGGCGACGTTGCGGATGCCCTCGCGCACCATCGCCTGGGCCAGCACGGTCGCGGTGGTGGTGCCGTCACCCGCGATGTCGTTGGTCTTGGTGGCGACCTCCTTGGCGAGCTGCGCCCCCATGTTCTCGTACGGGTCTTCGAGCTCGACCTCCTTGGCGATCGTCACACCGTCGTTGGTGATGGTGGGCGCGCCCCACTTCTTGTCGATGACGACGTTGCGGCCCTTGGGCCCCAGCGTCACCTTCACCGCATCGGCGAGCTGGTCGACGCCGCGCTGCAACGCGTCGCGCGCCTCGGTGTGGAACTGCAGGATCTTCGACATTCGGGTCCTCTCACGGACTGTGCTTTTCGTGCCCTGAACGGGCCGACGCCCCGGGCCGGGATCCGGCCACGGGGCGTCGTTCCGACTGCGTTGCTACTTCTGGACGACTGCGAGGACGTCGCGGGCCGACAGGATGAGGTATTCGTCGGCGCCGTACTTCACCTCGGTGCCGCCGTACTTGGAGAAGATGACGGTGTCACCTTCGGCGATGTCCAGCGGGAGCCGCTGGCCGTTTTCGAACCGACCGGGGCCGACCGCGAGAACGGTGCCCTCCTGCGGCTTCTCCTTGGCGGTGTCGGGGATGACGATGCCCGACGCCGTCGTCTGCTCGGACTCCAGCACCTGAACGACGATGCGGTCCTCGAGCGGCTTGATGTTGACCTTGGTGGCCGTGGTCACGACCTGCCTCCCCAACTTACGGGACGGTTGACGGTGGGCGGAGACTCACACGCCTGCCGTCGCGGGAGCCAGGCGGGAATGTCTCCGGCCGGACCCGACAACCAACCAGCTGGCTAGCACTCAGGCCCGACGAGTGCCAACTTACGCCGCCGGGTTGCGCCGCGTCAATCCGGGTCGGCCGGCGCCGGCGACGACGGCTCCGCCGACGTTCTCGAGCAGCATCAACGCGAGGTCGTCACCGAGGCTGCCGTGCGGGACGTGCGCCCGCACGAGGTCGAGCAACGCGTCGAGTGACTCCTCG
Organism: Mycobacteriales bacterium; assembly: GCA_035776655.1. Taxonomy (GTDB): domain Bacteria; phylum Actinomycetota; class Actinomycetes; order JAFAQI01; family JAFAQI01; genus DASTWK01. The sequence goes on from DASTWK010000026.1 coordinate 10,402, forward strand.
ACAGTGGCCCGGCGCAGCGGCTCGCCCAGGGCCTCGACAGACAGGAACCGGCCGCCCGCGTCCCGCGCCTCGACCAGCCCGTCGGTGTAGAGGAGCAGCCGGTCACCGGCGGACCAGCGCAGCTGCGCGGAGGCGAACCCGTCCCCCAGGCCGAGCGGCAGGTTCGCCGGGGCGGCGGCAGCGCGGACGTCGGTGGCGCCGACCAGCAGCGCGGGCGGGTGCCCGCAGTTGACGACGGTCAGCTCGTTGCGGTCGTCGACCTGAACGATGAGCGCGGTGGCGAACTCCTCGTCGCTGAAGAACGGGATGAGGTAGTCGTTCATCTCCTGCGCCACTGCCGGCAGGTCCGCGGACGCGGCGGCCGATTGCCGGAACGCGCGGATCACTCGAGCCGCGTGCTCGACACCCTGCAGGCCCTTGCCGCGGACGTCACCGATGACGAGTCGGATCCAGCGGTCGGAGTGGTAGAGGTCGTAGAAGTCGCCGCCGACCAGCGCGTCCTCGGCGGCGGACAGATATCGGGTGGCGGTGCGGATCGGGCCGGTGCGTTCGGGCACCCGGGGCAACACCGCACGTTGTGCCGCGTCGGCGATCGCGACCAACCGGGCCCGCTGCCGTTCCCGGCGTACCCGCACGGCGGACACCACCACCGCGACCGCACCGACGACTGTGACGTTGGCGATGCGCACGTAGTGCTGCGGCAGGCCCCAGGTGTGGTCCCAGCCGCCCGAGCCGGCGGCCAGGGCGACCGCGACAACAGCGAACGCAGCCGTCGCCATCGGGGAGAGGACAGCGCACGCGAGCAGCGGCGAGACGCCGAAGAAGACCGTGAGCACCACTCGCGGCCCGCGGGTGGCGATATCACCCGCAGTCATGCCGACCAGCCACCCGGCCGCGAGGAGCGCGCCGATGACCTGGCCACGACGGTCGGTCACCGGACCTCCCCCCTGCTGCTTGCCGAAGATCGTCGTGCGGTGGGCACAGTACGCCGCCGGCGCGCGCGTCGCATCCTCAACCGAACAGCCGCCGAGCGGCCGCTGGGTCAGCCGGGTTCGGCGAGCTGGGGGTGCGCGTCGAGCACGCGCAGGATCGTCTGGGCCAGCTCACGGGCGGAGGCTGCGGTCAGCTCCAGCGCCACCCGGGCGGCCGGGCCGTCGACCGGCCGGCGCACGTCGATGTTCAACGTGTGGTCGGCCAGAGCGTGCACCGGGTGGTCGAAATAGACGCTGGCGTCGGTGGCACGAAACCAGCCGGTTGCTCCTTTGGCGCTGCCGCTGACGGCGAGCACCGCGGTGTCATGGGTGCACACGTCAGCCGCCGAGGTGCGTGCGCAGGAACGACCAGATGCGGTCCCAGCCGTCCAGGGCGGCGGCGACGCGATAGGAGTCCCGGTCGGGATAGAAGAACGCGTGCCCGGCGCCGTCGTAGCGGTGGAACTCGTAGGTCTTGCCCGCTCGTTCGAGGGCCCGCTCGATCTCGTCGACCTGCACCGGCGTCGGGAACTGGTCGTCGTTGCCCCACAGCCCGAGGACGGGGCAGCCGATCTGCGGAGCGCGGTCGATCAGCGGGACCATCGAGGACAGCTGCGGCGGCGTCTCGCCGACGATGAGCCCGCCGTAGCAGACGATCGCGGCGTCGAGGGGCAGCGCGGTCGCGCACAGGAAACTGTGCCGGCCACCGGAGCAGTGGCCGATGACCGCGACCTTGCCGTTGTTGGTCGGCAGCGCGCGGAGGTAGTCGACGGCACCGGCGACGTCACCGACGACCTGCTCGTCCGGCACCCCACCCTGCGCGCGCACCGCCGCCGCGGCATCGTCCGGGCTGACGTCCCGGCCCACCCGGGAGTAGAGGTTGGGGCACACGGCGTCGTAGCCCGCGTCGGCGAACCGGCGGACGTACTCCTTCGTCGCGCGGTCGTAGCCGGGCAGGTGGTGGATGACGACGATGCCGCCGCGCCGGTCGTCGGCCACCGGACGGGCCGCGTAGGCCTCCAGCAGGTCGCCGTGGTGCCCGGTGAACTCGACGGTCTCGGAAAGGAATGCGGTGTCCATGTCCGCATCCCACCATCCGGCCGGGCCGCGCTCAGGCGAGGGCGAGCGCGGGGTCCGCGGGCAGGTCCAGCGGTGACGGCTCCTGGCCGCGCTCGACGAGCAGCGCACCGAGGGCCGCCACCATGGCGCCGTTGTCGGTGCACATCTTCGGCGGCGGCACCCGCAGCACGATGCCGGCGGCCGCGCAGCGCTCTTCGGCCACGACCCGCAGCCGGCTGTTGGCGGCGACGCCCCCACCGATGACGAGGTGGCCGATCCCGTTGTCGAGGCAGGCCGCGACCGCGCGCTTGGTGAGGACGTCGACGACGGCCTCCTGGAACGACGCGGCCACGTCGGCCACCGGCACCGGCTCACCGTCGCGTTGACGCGCCTCGACCCAGCGCGCGACCGCAGTCTTCAGGCCACTGAAGGTGAACGAGTACGCCGCGTCGCGCACCACTCCGCGCGGGAAGTCGATGGCGCCGTTGTCACCCTCGCGGGCCGCGCGGTCGATGTAGGGACCGCCGGGGAACGGAAGCCCGAGGACGCGCGCGACCTTGTCGAAGGCCTCGCCGGCGGCGTCGTCGATCGTCTGCCCGAGCGGCTGCACCTCGCCGGTGACGTCGGGGACGAGCAGCAGCGAGGAGTGCCCACCCGACACGAGCAGCGCGATGCACGGTTGCGGCAGGTCGCCGTTGGCCAGCCGGTCGACCGCGACGTGCGCCGCCAGGTGGTTGACGCCGAACAGCGGCTTGTCCGCCGCGAGGGCGTAGGCCTTGGCCGCGGCGACGCCGACGAGCAGCGCGCCGGCGAGCCCCGGGCCGGCCGTGACAGCGATCGCGTCGACGTCGCGCAGCCGCACGCCCGCCTGCTCCAGCGCGCGGTGCACCGTCGGCACCATTGCCTGCAGGTGCGCCCGGCTCGCCACCTCCGGCACGACGCCGCCGAACCGCGCGTGCTCGTCGACGCTGGACGCGAGCGCGTCGGCGAGCAGCTCACGGCCGCGGACCAGACCCACCCCGGTCTCGTCGCAGGAGGTCTCGATGCCGAGGACCAACGGTTCGGTCATGGTTGCTCCCGTCGCATGACGATCGCGTCCGTGCCGCTCGGCTGGTAGTAGCGCGGCCGCACGCCGATGCGACGGAACCCGAAGCGCTCGTAGAGCGCGATCGCCGGCGGGTTGTCGGCACGCACCTCGAGGTCGAGGTGGGCGCACCCGCGCCGGTCGGCCTCCTCGACGAGCGCCGAGAGCAACGCGGTGCCGATGCCGTGGCGCTGGTGAGCCGGGTCGACGGCGATCGTCTGCACGAACGCCTGGTCGTCGGCGTAGGCACAGAGCCCGGCGTAGCCGACCACCTCGTCCGCTGCCGTCGCGACGAGATAGTGCCTGGTGTCGTGCGCGCCCAGCTCTTCGCGGAACATCGCCGCAGACCACGGGTCGTCGGTGAACAGCGCCGTCTCCAACCGCCGCACCGCGTCGAGGTCCTCCAGCTGCATCGGGCGCAGGGCCACGTCGAGGGTCGTCATGCCGGCGTCACCGCTTTCGGCGCTCCGGGCGGACGAGCGTCCGGGCGGCGCAGATACAGCGGTTCGGGTGCGTCCGCCGGCTCCTGCCGGCGGGCTCGGTCGGCGACGGCGCGGGCGAGGTCCGCCGCGAGCGGGTAGGGCGAGCGTTCGTCGACGTCGAAGCCGTCGAATGCGTGGCGGTGCAACAACGCACCAGCGCCGGCGACCCGCCGCACCTGGCCGCGGAACCGGTCGGCGAGCAGCTGCGGCGGCTCGAGCTCGGGCCCGCCGGCCCGCTCGCCGGCACCGGTGAAGTGGGCCCAGTAGACCTGCTTGCGTCGGGCGTCGGTCACCACCAGGAAGTCGCTGCCGTCGCGGGGTTGCGCGCGGGCGAGGACGTCGAGCGACCCCGCGCCGTACATGGGGATGCCGAGCGCGTCGGCCAGCGCGGCGGCCGTCACGATCCCGACGCGAAGTCCGGTGAAGGGCCCGGGACCGAGCCCGACGGCAACGGCCGCCAGGTCGGTGCGCCTCGCACCCGAGGCGCGCAGGACCTCCTCGACGAGTGGCGCGAGCAGCTCCCCGTGCCGGTTCGCGGCGATCACCGCCCGCTCCGCGAGGACGCGCGGCTCCTCGTCGGACGGCAGCAGCTCGGCCAGGGCAACGGTCACCTGCGGCGTCGAGGTGTCCATCGCCAAGAGCAGCACGAGCGATCAGGCTAATCCGCCCGCCGTCGTCGCCACTGGGGAGCACGCTTGTCGAGGAACGCGTGGACACCTTCCTGCGCATCCGGCAGCTGGCTGGTGGCGGCCATCACTTCGACCGCGTGGTCGTAGGCGTCGCGCTGGCCGAGCGAGAGCTGGGCATAGAGCGTCTGCTTCCCGATGGCCTTGCTCGTTGCGCTGCCGCGGGTCACTCGTGCCAGTAGATCGTGCACGGCCGCGTCGAGCTGGTCGTCGGGGACGACGGCGTTGACCAGCCCCCACTCGGCCGCCGTCCGGGCGTCGATGACGTCGCCGGACATCGCCAGCTCGAACGCGCGCTTGCGCCCGATGTTGCGTCCGATGGCGACCATCGGCGTGTGGCAGAACCACCCTCCCTTGCCGCCCGGCGCCGCGAAGCCGGCGCTCTCCGCGGCCACCGCCAGGTCCGCGGTCGCGACCAGCTGGCAGCCGGCGGCGGTGGCCAGTGCGTGCACCCGCGCCACGACGGGCTGTGGCACTTGCTGCATCAACGTCATCAGGTCGGTGCAGGTCTGCAGCAGTGTCCGAACCGCGTCGTGGTCTGCGCCGGCGACGTCGGCGAAGTCGTGCCCGGCGGAGAACACCGGCCCGTTGCCGGCGAGCACCACCCCGAGGGCATCCGAGGCTGCGACGTCTCGAAAGGCGTCGAGGAGTGCGCGCAGCATGGGCAGCGAGAGGGCGTTGCGACGCCCCGGCCGGTTCATCGTGATCGTCGCGACGTCACCGTCGCGGGTGACGAGGACCTCGGGCTCGCTCATGTCCCCATCCTCCACCGCGCGTCGGCGAGCCCGTCGGCCCAGCGCGCCCCGACGGCACGAAGAACGACGGTCCTCGTCTCGTCGTCGGACGCGGGTGAGCGGTTGATCTGCACCTCCAACCGATCGGTCGCCAGCGACTCGACCAGCCCCTCGCCCCACTCGACGACTGTCACCGACTCCTCCATCGAGGCGTCGAGGTCGAGGTCGTCGACCTCGTCGACGGACCCCAGTCGATAGGCGTCCACGTGCACGAGCGGCAGGCGGCCGCCCCGGTAGACGCGGGCGATGACGAATGTCGGCGACAGCACCGGACCCGGAGCCTGCAGACCCGCGGCGATGCCCTGCACGAGGGTGGTCTTGCCGGCACCGAGGTCCCCGGTGAGGACGACCAGGTCACCCGCGCGCAGCCGCTGGGCCAGCTCCGAGCCGAACGCACGCATGTCGTCGGCGGTCGGCACGGTCAGCTCGAACACAGCACCTCCCGCACCCGATGCAGATCTGCCCGCAAGGCGGCCATCGGCTCACCGTTCGGCCCGAAGCGGATCGCGGCCGACGGGTGGTAGGTGGCGATGAGCCGTCGGTCCCGCCACGCGTGCACGACACCGCGGGCATCCCGCAGTCGCGTGCCGGGTCCGAGCGCCCAGGCCAGTGCGGTCCCGCCGAGGGTGACGACCAGGGCCGGGTCGACGAGCGCGACCTGACGGTCGAGCCAGCCGCTGCACTGCTTGGCCTCGCGTCGCGTCGGCGGCCGGTTGTTGGGGGGTCGGCACTTGACGACGTTGGCCACGGCAACGCTCGCGCGGTCGAGGCCCGCTTCTGCGAGGAGCGCGTCGAGCAGCTGCCCGGCTCGGCCGACGAACGGGCGGCCGGTCGCGTCCTCCTGCGCGCCGGGCGCTTCTCCGACCAGCATCAGTCGGGGCCGCCGCTCCGGGAAGTCACCGACGACGACAGACCTGCGCTGGGCGGCGAGGCCGGCGCAGGCGGTGCACCCGCGCATGGCCGCAACAAGGTCGGTGAGGGTCCTGGCGGCGTGGGCCGCCTTCGCGACGTCGTCGGTCGCGTCAACGGGCATCGCGCTCAGGCCGACTTCCGCCGCGACCGGCGGCGGGAGGGCGCCGACACCGGGTGCCGGTTGCGCGCTCGCTCGACGAGCCGGCGCAGCGCCTCGTTGACGAGGTCGGCGTGCTCGAGCATCAGCATGTGCCCGGCTCCCGGCACGAGCTGCAGCTCCGCGTCCGGCAACGCCTCGGCCATTGCCTGGGTGTTCTTCACCGGCGTGATGACGTCTCGGTCCCCGCACGCGAGGAGCGTCGGGATGCCCCGCAACGCGTCCAGCGCTTGCAGCTTGTCGTGGCTGAGGAAGGTGTCGAAGAACTCCGTCATCACCTCGACCGACGTGCCGGCCACCATCCGTTCCATGAACGCGACCAGCGACGGCGGAACGTCTCCGCCGTAGGAGATCCAGCGGGTGAGCACGAAGGCCAGGTCACTGCCGTGGGTGCGGCCGCGTTCGAGCAGCGCCGCGCGCCGGTTCATCGCCTTGATGGCGCCGGGCGTGACCGGGCGCAAGGCGCGGCCGAGGACGCCGGGGATGCCGAAGATGGTGTCGGCGAACGCCCCGGCGGCGGTGTCGATCAGAGCGACCCCGACGATGCGGCTGCCGAACAGCTCGGGGTGCTGGTCGGCGAGAGCGAGCACCGACATGCCACCCATCGAGTGCCCGACCAGCACGACCGGGCCGGTTGGTGCGGCGGCGGTGAGCACCATCTGCAGGTCACGGCCGAGCTGGTCGATGGTCGCGTGCTCTCGCGGCGAGCGGCCGGACGCCCCGTGGCTGCGCTGGTCGTAGAAGACCAGCCGTCCCAGGTCGCGGAGGTCGCGACGCTGGAAGTGCCAGCAGTCCATCGAGAGCGTGAAGCCGTGCACGAACACGACCGTCAGAGGGATCGGGTCGTCTCCGCCGGCGCCGACCTGCTCCTCGACCTCGACGTGCAGGGCGACCCCGTCGTCGGCGGTGACGGTCAGCCCGCGGGTGTGCAGGGCGCCGAACGGTTCGTCGGCGTAGGGGTCCGGGGCGCGGCGCGCGCGGCCAACGGCCCGGCGGACGGCTCGGCGCTCGGCCGCGACGCCCGCGGCAGTGGCGGCCGCCGTGATCCCGACGGTGGCGGCGATGAGGCCGGTACGCCGGCGCATCAGCGTTCTCCTCGATAGGTCCGCGGCACCCGAGCACCGACCCGGGTGACGATCTCGTAGTTGATCGTGCCGGTCGCGGCGGCCCAGTCGTCGGCGGTCGGTTCCCCGCCGTCACCCGGACCCCACAGCACGACCGGGTCACCGGCCTGGACCGGGAGGTCACCGACGTCGACGACGAACTGGTCCATGCAGACGGTGCCGCTGACGGTGCACCGCCGCCCGCCGACCTGCACCGGTCCGACATTGGTCGCGTTCCGGGGGATGCCGTCGGCGTAGCCGAGCGGGACGAGCGCCAGCCGGGTCGGGCGGTCGGTCGTGTAGCGGTGGCCGTAGGAGACGCCCTGCCCGGCGCCGACCTCCTTGACGAGCGCGACGCGGGCGGACAGCCGCATCGCTGGTCGCAGCCCCAGCTCGGCGGCGACACCGACCGCGGGTCCGGGCGACAGGCCGTAAACGGCGACGCCGGGGCGGACCAGGTCATAGTGCGTGTCCGGCAGGGCCAGCGTCGCGGCCGAGTTGGCGAGATGGCGCACCTGAGGGGTGAGGCCGGCCCGCGCCGCGACCTCGAGCGCCTCGTCGTAGGCGGTCCGCTGCCGGGCGATCGTCGGGTGGCTCGGGGCGTCGGCGTAGGCCAGGTGTGACCAGATGCCGATGACCTCGAGTGATCCGTCGGCGACGTGCTTGGCCGCCGTCTCGACGAGCGTCGGCCACTCACCGGCGGTGGCGCCGGCGCGTCCGAGGCCGGTGTCGACCTTGAGGTGCACCCGCGCGGTGCGGCCGGTGGCCCGCGCCGCGGCAGCGACCGCGTCCAGCGCCCAGGGTGCGCTCGCCGACAGGTCGACCTCGTGCGCGACCGCCTCGGTGACGTCGTCCGCGGGCGTGATCAGCCAGGCGAGCACCGGCACGGTGATACCGGCAGCCCGCAGGGCCGTCGCCTCCTCGGGAAACGCGACGCCGAGCCAGCTGGCGCCCCCCTCCACGGCGGCCCGAGCCGCGGGGAGCATGCCGTGGCCATAGCCGTCGGCCTTGACGACCGCCATCACCTGCGCCGTGCCGGCGCGGTCACGCAGCACCGACACGTTGCCACGGATGTCGTCGAGGTCGATCTCGGCGGCGAACCGGCTCACCCGGTCATTGTCCCAGCCGCACCGCGCGGACCGCGGCGGCGACGTGGTCGACGATCTGCAGCGCAGGAAAGGGCGCGGCGGGGATGCCGGCGGCGAGCAGCCCGGCCAGACCGTGCAGGAAGGCGCCGGCCGAGCCGGCGTCGAGTGGATCGAGGCCGGTGGCCAGCAGCGCCCCGCAGATGCCGGACAGGACATCGCCGCTGCCAGCGGTCGCCAGGTAGGGCGTCTGTGCGGTGTTGACCCGCACCTGCCCCTCGGGACTCGCGACGAGGGTGGTGGATCCTTTGAGCAGCACGGTGGCGCCGAGATCGGCCGCGGCGCATCGGACGTGCTCGAGCCGACGGGCCTCGACGTCGTCCCGGTCGCCGTCGACCAGCCGCGCGAACTCGCCCGCGTGCGGCGTGAGCAACGTGGGGGCGCGGCGGCGGCGCAGCCAGTCGGGCTGCCGGCTCAGCACGGTGATGGCGTCGGCGTCGGCCAGGACCGGCAGGTCGGTGGACAGCACCGCCTCGACCACCGCCGCGGCCGCATCGTCGGTGCCGAGGCCGGAGCCGATCACCCAGGCCTGGACCCGCCCCGCGTCGAGCACCGCGGCGCCGTCGCCGGGGTCGACCACGGTGACCACGGCCTCCGGCCACCGCTGCCGGACCAGCTCCGCCGGATGCGCCACTCCGACGTACCGCACCATGCCCGCACCCGCGACCACGGCGCCGCCGACGGCGAGGACGGCGGCGCCCGGGTAGGCGTCGCTCCCGGCGACGACGCCGACGACGCCGCGGCGGTATTTGTCCGTCTCCCCGTGCGGGGCCGGCAGCAGCGACGCCACGTCGGCCGCATCGAGCAGCGTCACCGGTGCCGGTGGCAGCTGCAGCCCGATGTCGATCGTCTCGACCGTGCCGGCATGCTGCGCGCCCGGTGCCACCACCAGGCCGGTCTTCAGAGCGCCGAAGGTGACGGTGACGTCGGCGCGGACCGCCGTTCCGGCCACCTCGCCGGTGGAGGCGTCGACGCCGCTGGGCATGTCGACGGCGACGACCACCGGCCGTGCCGCGGTCGGCAGCCCGGCGAGCAGATCGGCGAGCTGGGCGGCGGCGTCGCGCAGGCCGCCGCGACCGCCGATGCCCAGCATCCCGTCGAGGACCAGGTCAGCGCTCGTCACCATGGCCGTCTCGACACCGCCGGCCGTGTCCAAGTGGCCATGATCTTCGGGGCGCGGGTGGATGCGGCCGCCGGCGGCCCGCAGCGCGGCCAGTCCCGCCTCGTGGGCCGACGAGCCGGTCAGCAGCGCGTCGACGCGGGCGCCGCGCCGGGCGAGGGCCGCACCGGCGAACAGCGCGTCCCCACCGTTGTTGCCGCTGCCGGCGAGTACGACGACGCGCGCGCCGCTGACCCGGCCGAGCAACGCCGCGCACCGGCGGGCGAGACCGCTGGCGGCCCGCCGCATCAGCGTGCCCTCGGGCAGCCGGTCGAGCAGCGGTTGCTCGCCGGCCCGGATCTGCGCCGCGTCGTACGCCGACCTCACCGGCTCATCCTCTCGCCCACGGGTACGGCGGGTGGTCAGCCCTCGGCCACGACCATCGCGACGGCCACGCCACCGTCGTGGGACAGCGAGACGTGCCAGCCGGTGACGCCGCGGGTGGCGGCTGCCGCCGCGACGGTTCCGCGGACCGTCAACGACGGGCGACCGTTGCCGCCGGTGACGATCTCGGCGTCGTGCCAGTCCAGCCCGCCGGGCGCGCCCAGCGCCTTGGCCAGGGCCTCCTTGGCGGCGAACCGGGCCGCCAGGCTCGCGGTCGGCAGGTCACGCTCGGCCTCGGTGAACAACCGGCGCCGCAGCCCGGGTGTCCGCTCCAGCGACCGGGCGAACCGCACCAGGTCGACGACGTCGGTCCCGATCCCGACGATCACCGCCGCCCGCCACGGCGGTGGGAGCTGATCGCCTCCGGGGCGGGACCGGCCCGGCGACACGGCCGGTGCCACGACCCGTGCCCCGACCCGTGCGCCGACCGGCGGCGGGGCCGGGCGTCGGCCGGCGACCGCGGCGTCACTCGACCGTGACGGACTTGGCGAGGTTGCGCGGCTGGTCGACGTCGAGCCCGCGCGCCATCGCGAACTCGGCCGCGAACACCTGCAGCGGCACGAGCGTCAGCATCGGTGACAGCAGTGACTTGGTGTCCGGGAGGCGGATCAGATGGTCGGCGTAGGGCGTGACCGACTCGTCGCCGTCGGTCGCGACCACGATCGTGCGCGCGCCGCGGGCCCGGATCTCCTGCACGTTGGTGACGAGCTTGGGCTGCAAGGCGTGCCGGGTGGCGAGGACGACGACCGGCGTGCCCTTGTCGATGAGCGCGATCGGTCCGTGCTTGATCTCACCGGCGGGCATGCCTTCGGCCGAGACGTAGGCCAGCTCCTTGAGCTTGAGCGCGCCCTCCAGCGCCATCGGGTAGCCGACGTGCCGGCCCAGGAACAACACCCGTTCCTCGGCGGCCAGGTCGCGGGCGAGCTTGCGGACGACGTCCATGCGGGAGAGCACGTCGTCGACGAGCGCCGGGATCGTGGCGAGGTCGTGGAAGTGCGACCGCACCTCATCGCTGTCGCGGGTGCCGCGCACCTGCGCGAGGTAGAGGCCGACGAGATAGACCGCGGCCAGCTGGGTCATCACGGCCTTGGTCGAGGCGACCGCGATCTCGGGGCCGCCGCGGGTGTAGAACGCGGCGTCGCTCTCCCGCGCGATCGACGATCCGACGGTGTTGCTGATCGCCATCACCCACGCCCGTTGCGATCGGGCGTGCCGCACCGCCTCGAGGGTGTCCGCGGTCTCCCCGCTCTGCGAGATCGCGATGACCAACGTGTGCCGGTCGAGCACCGGGTCGCGGTAGCGGAACTCGCTCGCGATCTCGACCTCGACCGGCAACCGGCACCACCGTTCGATCGCGTACTTGCCGACCAGCCCCGAGTGGTAGGCCGACCCGCACGCGACGATGAAGACCTTCTCGAACCCGCGGACGTCCTCGTCGCTGATCGACAGCTCGTCCAACCGCAGCCGCCCGTCGGCGCCGATGCGGCCGCCGATCGTCTCGCGGACGGCCTCCGGCTGCTCCTGGATCTCCTTGAGCATGAAGTAGTCGAAGCCGCCCTTCTCGGCGGCGTTGGTGTCCCAGTCGACGTGGAAGTCCTCGCCCTCGACCTCGGTGCCGTCGAGGTCGGTGACGGTGACGCCGTCGCGGCGCAGCTCGACGACCTGGTCCTGGTCGATCGCGCGCGCCTCGCGGGTGTGCGCGATGAATGCCGTGACGTCGCTGGCGAGGAAGTTCTCGCCGGCGCCGACGCCGACCACGAGCGGCAGGTTGCGCCGGGCCCCGACCACCAGACCCGGTTGCCCGCGGTGGGTGACGACGAGCACGAAGGAGCCGGCGAGTTCGCGGGCGACGCTGCGCACGGAGGCGGCGAGGTCACCGGTGACGGCCGGGTCGGCGGCCGGGCCGGTGCCGGCGTACCGCTCCTCGATGAGGTGCGCCACGGCTTCGGTGTCGGTGTCGCTGGTCAGCTCGTGCCCGCGCGCCTCGAGCCCCTCGCGGAGCTCGGCGAAGTTCTCGATCGTGCCGTTGTGCACGATCGCGACGTCACCGGTGCAGTCGGTGTGCGGGTGCGCGTTGCGGTCGGTCGGGGCGCCGTGAGTGGCCCAGCGGGTATGGCCGATGCCGAGCGTGCCGGACATCGGGTGGTCGGCGAGCGCCGCGTCGAGGTTGGCGAGCTTGCCGGCCCGCCGCTCGATCTGCAGGTCGTGGCGTTGCTCGTCGAGGACGGCGACGCCGGCGGAGTCGTAGCCGCGGTATTCGAGCCGGCGCAGGCCGTCGACGACGACGTCGAGCGCGCGCTGGTCTCCGACGTAGCCGACGATCCCGCACACCCGCCCGAGGGTATCTCCCGGTCAGCGGATGACGGCCGCCAGCGCATCGGCCACGGCGCTCGCCCGGTCGTGGCTCCGGGCCTCGACCATGATCCGCACGATCGGCTCGGTGCCGCTGGGCCGGACGAGGACGCGCCCGTCCGCGCCGAGGTCGGCGGTCGCGGCCGCGACGGGCTCGGCGAGCGCGTCGAGCGCGCCCGTTTGGTCGGCGACGCGGACGTTGACGAGTACCTGCGGCAGCCGGGTCATGACCGCGGCGAGGTCGGCGAGGGGGCGGCCGGTGGCGGCGATGCGCGCGAGCAGGTGCAGGCCGGTGAGGATGCCGTCCCCCGTGCTGGCGTGGTCGGCGAGGATCAGGTGCCCGGACTGCTCCCCACCGAGCGCAAGATCGTCGGCGGCCATCCGCTCGAGCACGTAGCGGTCACCCACCGCTGTTTCCGCGAGCGCGATGCCGTGGGTGGCGAGCACCTGGCGCAACCCGAGATTGCTCATCACGGTCGCCGCCACCGCGTCGCCGCGCAGGCGGCCCTGCTCGCGCAAGGCGAGTGCGAGCACGGCGAGGATCTGGTCACCGTCGACGACTGCGCCCGCGGTGTCGACGGCGAGGCAGCGGTCGGCGTCGCCGTCGTGCGCGATGCCCACGTCGGCGGCGTGATCGCGCACCGCCGCCTGCAACGGCCCGAGGTGGGTGGCGCCGCAGCCGTCGTTGATCCGGTAGCCCGTGGGGTCGTCGTTGATCACGACGACGTCCGCGCCCGCCGCGCGATAGGCCGCCGGGGCGACCGCTCCCGCCGCGCCGTTGGCGCAGTCGACGACGACCCGCAGCCCGTCGAGCCGGTGCGGCAGCGAGGAGACCAGGTGCTCGACGTACGCCGTGGAGCGGGCCGCGGCGACGGCGTCCTCCCGCCGCCCGACGCCACCGCCGGTGACCGGCGGGAGCGGCTCGGCGAGCCGCGCCTCGATGCGGTCCTCGGCGGCATCGGGCAGCTTGCGACCGCCGGCCGCGAAGAACTTGATGCCGTTGTCGGGCATCGGGTTGTGGCTGGCCGAGATGACCACGCCGAACGCGGCTCCGGTCGCGCCGACCGCGTGTGCGACCGCCGGGGTGGGTGTGACGCCGAGAACGTCGACGTCGACCCCGGCGGCGAGCAACCCGGCGACGACCGCCGACTCCAGCCACTCCCCGGACGGGCGGGTGTCCCGGCCGACCGCCGCGCGCGGGCGGTCAGTGCCGGAGGGAGCCGGCGCCAGCTCCGCTGCGGCCGCGGCGGCGAGGCGCACGGCGAGGTCGGGGGTCAGATCGACGCCCGCGACCCCGCGGACACCGTCCGTGCCGAAAAGGCGCGGCACCTGGGAGCGCGGCGGGTCAGCGCTTCGAGTACTGCGGCGCCTTGCGGGCCTTCTTGAGGCCGTACTTCTTCCGCTCCTTGGCCCGGGCGTCGCGGGTGAGGAACCCGGCCTTCTTCAGCGGCGGGCGGGCGTCGTCGTCGGTCTGCGTGAGAGCACGGGCGATGCCGAGCCGAACGGCGCCGGCCTGGCCGGAGACGCCGCCGCCTTGGACCCGCACGAGCACGTCGTAGCGATCGGCGACGTCCAGCGTCTTCAGCGGCTCGTTGACCACCTGCTGGTGCACCTTGTTGGGGAAGTAGTCCTCGAGCGTGCGGCCGTTGATGGTCCAGGTGCCGGTGCCGGGCACCAAGCGGACGCGAGCGATGGCCTCCTTGCGGCGGCCGGTGGCGCCGACCGGACCACCGATCAACGTGCGCGGGGCGCGCGGCGCCGGAGTCGCTGCCGGCTCGGTCGCGGTGTCGGTCACCTCCGGCGCCGACGCCTCGTCGACACCGGCGACGAGCTCCGTCTCCGGGGTAGGCAGCTCAGCCGCATCGGCGGTCGTTGCCGGGGAGGTCTCGGTCACTGCTCAACCTTCACTTGGGACACCTGGGTGATCTCGTAGGGCACCGGCTGCTGAGCCTGGTGCGGATGCTCCGGCCCGGCGTAGATCTTGAGCTTGCTCGCCATCTGACGGCCCAGCGTGTTGTGCGGAAGCATGCCCTTGATCGCCTTCTCGATCGCGCGGGCGGGGCGGCGCTCGAGCAGCTCGCGGTAGGGCACCTGCTTGAGGCCACCGGGGTAGCCGGAGTGGCGGTAGGCGATCTTCTGGTCGCGCTTGTTGGCGGTCAACGCCACCTTGTCCGCGTTGATCACGATGACGAAGTCGCCGGTGTCGACGTGCGGCGCGTAGATCGGCTTGTGCTTGCCGCGCAGCAGCCGGGCGGCCTGGCTGGCGAGCCGGCCGAGCACCACGTCGGTGGCGTCGATGACGTGCCACTGGCGCTGGACGTCGCCGGGCTTCGGTTGGTACGTGCGCACGTGAGAGCCTTCGCTCGAGATCGTGGGGACGACGCGCAGGCAGCAGCCCGCGCGTGCTCGACGAAGTAGGGTACCTGTCCCGCCGGAAACCGGTCAAAGCAAGGGCGCCGCCCTGGCTGGGCGGCGCCCGTTGCGTCAACGGGGATTGTCAGGCCCGGCGGCGGCGCCGTCCGGTGAGCAGCAGGAGCAGCCCGCCGAGCACCATGCCGGAGCCGTAGGGGACGAGCCCGGCTGACCCGGCACCGGTGAACGGCAGCTGCTGCGGGGTCCGGACGACCCGCTCCGGCAGCACCGCGATGACCGGCGTCTGCACGGTGCTGCGGTTGTTGACCAGGTTGTGGTCACCGGGGGTTCGGACGACGCCGGTGTTGACGAGCGTGCCGGTCGCGCCCTGGCGGACGTCGGTGGTCACCGTGATCACCGGCAGTCGCTGCCCGGCACGCACGGCGCCACCGGTCCAGGTGCAGGTCAGGTCCTGGCCGGCGAACGAGCAGTCCCAGCCATCGCCGGCCACGCCGGTCGGGCGCAGGCTGCTCGGCACGGAGTCCGTGACCGTCACGGCGCCCGTGGTGGAGCCGGCGCCGACGTTGCGGACCCGCAGGTCATAGCTGAGCACGTCGCCCGGCTTGGTCTTGTCGGCCGACGCCACCTTGACGATCGCGAGGTCCGGCCGCTGGATCTTCACCGGCAGCACGCACGTGACGGTCTCGGCGACGGCGGACAGTGCGGTCGACGCCGGGAAGCTCACGGTCACCGCTCCCCCCGGCGTGGTGAACGTGCCGGTCGCGTTGGCCGGCGCGGTCACCGAACCGGTGGACCCGTCGCTGGCCGCCCAGGTGCCGGTGAGCGGGGTGCCGTTCGGGTTGGCCAGCGTCCACGTGACCAGCGCGGTCGTGCTGTCGCAGGCGCCGGCGAGCGTCGGCGCCGTCAACGGGGTGACGACGGGCGGCGGAGGCGGCGGAGGCGGCGGTGCGGCCGTGCACGGGACGCTGACCGGGCCGGCGGTCAGGTGAGCGGCGGGGAAGGTGACGGTCGCGGTGCCACCACCCGAGGTGAACGAGGCGGTGTTGGTGGCCGGCAGCCCGGGCACGGTGAGGTGCCCCGACGCCGGGCCCGGCGTCACCGCCCAGTCACCCACGAGATCGACGGTGTTGGGGTTCGTCACCGTCCACGTGACCTGTCCGGTCGAGGTGTCGCAGGCACCGGCGAGCGTGGGTGCCACCAGCTGCGCAGGCGGAGCCGGCGCGCACGGCACCGTCACGGGTCCCGAGGTCAACCCGGTCCGGCCGAACGTGATCGTGATGGTGCCGCCGCCGGAGTTGAAGGTCCGGGTCGACTGCTTGGGGACGCCGATCGTGCCGGTGTCCTGGGACGGCACGAGCACCCAGGTGCCCTGAAGCCCACGGGTGTTGGGGTTCGTCACCGTCCACGTGACCTGACCCGAGGTGGTGTCGCAGACCCCGGAGAGGCTCGGAGCGACCAGCGTGGGCGGCGGCGGCTGGGGCGCGGGGCACGGCACCGTCACCGGACCCGACGTCAGCCGGTCGGCGGGGAACGTCACGGTGGCGGTGTCCCCCGTGGTGGGGCCGAACCCGGTCACCCCGGGTGCGGCGTCGATGGAGCCGGTCTCGCCGGTCGGAGTCACGGTCCACGTGCCCGACAGGGTGGCGCTGTTCGGGTTGTCGACGGTCCAGGCGACCATGCCCGTGGTCGTGTCGCAGACACCGGTGAGACTCGGTGCGACCGGGCCCGGCCCGGGCGGCGGAGGAGGCGGCGCGCACGGCGCCACCCAGATGACCTTCTGCTTCGAGTAGGTCGTCGCTCCCTGCTGGTTCGTCACCGTTGTCGTGATCCTGATGTGGTAGCCCTGCTGGGGCTGCAACTTCAGCCCGGACGTGTCGAGGGAGTAGGTCTCACCGCCGTCGAGAGCGTTGCCCGGACCGCTGCCGGTGAAGGAGAAGGTGGACGCTCCGGACGTCGGAGTCACCGCAACGCCCTTGCCGCTCGGGGCCTGGCCGGTGAAGGTCACCGTGGCCGTGTCGGTGCCCACGTCGAACCCGTAGAACTCCACCCGAAGGTGGCAGGCCACGTGTGGCTCGTTGCCCAGGCCGCTGTCGAACGGCTCCCCGTCCACCTTCACGGTGCCGTTGCTGCCCTGGACCGTGCCGCTGCCGACGCTGTGGTTGCCGGGAGGAGTGGGGCTCCCCGTCGACGTGGCCGCGGCGGCGATGCCGGTCAACGAGACCGCGGCCACAACGCTCGTAGCCGCGACCACGGCTACCCGTGCCAGCGAGCGCGTGATCCCGCGTCGCCGTCGACTGTGGTGAAGCTTCCCGGGCATCGACCCACCCCTCCCTGGAAGGGTCGGTCTCGCCACTCGCTCCTCGGGCGGTCGTTTGGCGACCGCGACTCCGTAACCGGAGAACCGCCCGAATCTTCGCGCCCCTGCTGCTCCGTTCGGCCCATCCGGCCGTGGCATCACACCTATGGCCCCGGACGAACCGGCCTAAACGGACCGTACCGACAGGACTACGCAGTGCAAGCGCCGTTGCCCGGTTATGCCGTGATACGTCCGAATTTGCTCCCGCCGCCCTCACGAACAGCGACCGCCCGTCAAGACATCTTGTCACCGCCGGCGCCACAGGAGTCCCACCGGCCTCGCGTCAAGAGAACTTGCCACGAGCTCAGGGACGGACGACGCGAGCCTCGTCCCAGACCGGCTCCGCCACCTCGGCCACCGACCCGTCCGACCGGAAGACGAGGAACCGGTCGAACGAGCGGGCGAACCAGCGGTCGTGGGTCACCGCGACGACCGTGCCCTCGAACGCGGCCAGCCCGTCCTCCAGGGCTTCCGCCGACACCAGGTCGAGATTGTCCGTGGGCTCGTCGAGCAGCAGCAGGGTCGCGCCGGACAGCTCCAGCAACAGGATCTGCAGCCGGGCCTGCTGCCCGCCGGACAAGGTCTCGAACGGCTGCTCCGCCGCTCGGGCCAGCTCGTAGCGGTCGAGCGTCCGCGCCGCCTCCTCCCGCGGCATCCCCGGCCGATGCGCGTCGCCTTTCCACAAGATGTCGAGCAGCGTCCGCCCCAGCAACTCGGGATGCTCATGGGTCTGCGCGAACCACCCGGGCCGCACCCGCGCGCCCAGGCGAGCCCGGCCGGAGTGGGCGACCGGGGGGACCGCGACGCCGCCCACCGGCCGGTGCTCCGGCTCCGGGTCGGTGCCACCGGCGGCCAACAGCCGGAGGAAGTGCGACTTGCCGGACCCGTTGGCGCCGAGCACCGCCACCCGCTCGCCGTACCAGACCTCCAGGTCGAACGGCTGCATCAGACCGGTGAGCTCCACCGCTTCGCACACGACGGCGCGCTTGGCCGTGCGACCGCCGCGCAGTCGCATCCGGACGTCCTGGTCCTGCGGGACCGACTGCGGCGGCCCGGCCTGCTCGAACTTGGCCAGCCGGGTCACGGCCGCCTGGTAGCGGCTCGCCATGCCGTCGTTGTAGGCGGCCTTCTGCCGCATGGTGGTCACCAGCGTCTTGAGCTTGGCGTGCTCCTCGTCCCAGCGCCGGCGCAGCTCCTCCAGCCGGGCGAAGCGGTCCTGCCGGGCCGCGTGGTAGGACGCGAAGCCACCACCGTGCACCCAGACGGTGTTGCCGGCCGCCCCCAGCTCGACGCTGACCACATGGCTGGCGGTGCGGGCCAGCAGCTCGCGGTCGTGGGAGACGTAGAGGACGGTCTTGGTCGTGTCGGTGAGCCGCTGCTCCAGCCAGCGCTTGCCCGGCACGTCGAGGTAGTTGTCCGGCTCGTCGAGCAGCAGCACCTCGTCCGGACCGCGCAGCAGCGCCTCGAGCACCAGCCGCTTCTGCTCACCGCCGGACAACGTGCGCACCTCCCGCCAGCGCGCGCGGTCGAAGCCCAGCCCTAGCGCCTCCGTCGTGCAGACGTCCCAGAGCACCTCCGCGTCGTAGCCGCCGGCATCGGCGAACTCGGCGAGCGCGTGGGCGTAACGCAGCTGCGTCGGCTCGTCCTCGCTCTCCATCATCGCGAGCTCGGCCGCGTCGAGCGCGGCGGCCGCGACCCGGATCCGCTCCGGCGCCACCGACAGCAGCAGGTCACGCACCGTGCTGGCGTCTCGCACCGAGCCCACGAACTGGCGCATGACGCCGAGCCCGCCGCTGCGGGCGACCGACCCGTCGTGCGGGGCGAGGTCGCCGCTGACGATGCGCAGCAGCGTCGTCTTCCCGGCGCCGTTGGCACCGACCAGGGCGGCCTTGGCTCCGTCGCCCACCCGGAACGACACGTCGGCGAGCAGCGGCCGACCGTCCGGCAGGTGCAGCGAGACGTGCTGCAGATCGATGTGCCCCACGGGCGGCAGTCTGCCCTGTGCAGCAGGGGCAGTCAGTCGGTTATCGGCGGGCCCGGGTCGTCGCGACGCGGTCGGCCAGCTGGTCGTCCGGCGGGTAGTCGACCGCGACGAGGGTGAGGCCGTACGGCGGGGCGACCGTCACCGCGCTGTCGCGGACACCGCCCTCCAGCACCGCCCGGGGCCAATCGACCGGCCGGCGGCCCTCCCCGACCGCCAGCAGCGCCCCGACCATCGACCGCACCTGGTTGTGGCAGAACCCGTCCGCGTGCGCGGAGATCACGACCACCCCGGCGTCGTCCCGCCCGACGGTCAGCTCCCGGAGCGTGCGCATGGTGCTGGCGCCTTCGCGGCGGCGGCAGTAGGCCGCGAAGTCGTGCTCGCCCACGAGACCGGCGGCGGCGGCGTTCATCGCAGCGACGTCGAGCGGGCGGGGCCAGGAGACGGTGTCCCGGCGGCGGAGCGGGTCCGGCGCAGCGTCGGTGACCCGGTAGCGGTAGCGCCGGCCCAGTGCGGCGAACCTGGCGTCGAAGGCAGCGGGAACCGCCACGATCCGGCGTACGACGACGTCGGCCGGCAGCACGCCGGCCAGTCGCCGGCCGAGGGCAGCCGGATCGACGTCGGCAGCGAGGTCGACGTGCGCGACCTGTCCGGCGGCGTGGACGCCGGCATCGGTGCGGCCGGCGACGGTCAGCTGCGGGGCCATCGGCAACCGCAGCACCCGGGCCAGGGCGTCGGCGACCGTCTGCTCGACCGTGCGCCGACCCGGCTGGCGGGCCCAGCCGGAGAAGTCGGTCCCGTCGTAGGCGAGGTCGAGCCGCAGCCGGCATGACGCGTCGGGTGCTGCCTCGGAGCCGGCAGCGGTGCTCGACCCGAGGGAAAGCCCGCCCTCCCCGGCGGGGACGGCGGGCTTCATGACGTCGTGGTCGACCGCGGGCTAGGCCGGATCGGCGTCACCCTCGGCCTGCGACTCCTCGGTCGCCTGCTCGGTCTGCTCCGAGGTGGCACCCTCGGCCGGCTGGTCGCCCGCCTCGGCCGCCGGCTCGGCGCCGGGCTCGTCGACCGCTTCGGCCGCCGGCTCGGGAGCCGCCGCCGATGTCGCCTCGGCGGCTTCCGCCGGAGCCTCGGCCGCCTCCTCGACCCGGGCCGTCGCGTCGACCGGGTTGTCGGTGCCGGGTCCATCGGTCTCCGGCGCCACGGCAGCACTGGCGGCCTCGGCGTCGGCGGCTTCGGCCTCCGCTGCGACGACAGCTGCGGTCGGGCTCTCGGCGGCCAAGTCGGCCGCGGCCTCCGCGGTCGCGCCGGTAGGACGGCGGCGGCGGGCGAAGCGGGAGCCACGCGCCCGCTCGGCTTCGCCGACCGCCTCCTGGGCCAGCGTCCGGCCCTCGACCAGCTCGATGACCGCCATCGGCGCGTTGTCACCCTTGCGGGGACCGAGCTTGGTGATGCGGGTGTAGCCACCTGCCCGCTCGGCGAACCGCGGACCGATCTCGGCAAACAGCTCGTGCACGACGGCCTTGTCGCGGACCACGGACAGCACCTGCCGGCGGGCGTGCAGGTCGCCGCGCTTGGCGAACGTGATCAGCCGCTCGGCCAGCGGACGCAGACGCTTCGCCTTGGCCTCGGTCGTGGTGATCCGGCCGTGCTCGAACAGCGCCGTGGCGAGGTTCGCCAGCAGCAACCGCTCGTGCGCCGGACCGCCGCCGAGCCGGGGACCCTTAGTTGGCGTAGGCATTTCGTGCTCTCCTCGTCCGCGTTCCGCGAAGCCGTGTCAGTACTGCTCGGTCTCGGCGAAGCCGGCGTCGCCGCCGTCGTAGTCCTCGCCGGTGTAGTCGTCGTCACCGTAGGTGCCGATGACGGTCGACGGGTCGAAGCCGGGCGGGCTGTCCTTGAGGGCCAGACCCATGGAGTGCAGCTTGCCCTTGACCTCGTCGATGGACTTCGCACCGAAGTTGCGGATGTCCATCAGGTCTGCCTCGCTCCGGGAGACGAGCTCGCCGACCGAGTGGATGCCCTCACGCTTGAGGCAGTTGTAGGAGCGGACGGTCAGGTCGAGCTCCTCGATCGGCAGCGCGAGGTCGGCCATCAGCTGCGCGTCGGTCGGCGACGGCCCGATCTCGATGCCCTCCGCGCTCTCGTCGAGCTCGCGGGCCAGGCCGAACAGCTCGACCAGCGTGTGCCCGGCGGAGGCGAGGGCCGTGCGCGGTGTCACCGACGGCTTGGTCTCGACGTCGACGATGAGCCGGTCGAAGTCGGTGCGCTGCTCGACCCGGGTCGCCTCGACCTTGTAGGTGACCTTGAGCACCGGCGAGTAGATCGAGTCGATCGGGATGACACCGATCGGCTGGCCGGGCTGCTTGTTCTGCACCGCGGAGACATAGCCGCGGCCCCGCTCGACGGTGAACTCGATCTCGAGCTTGCCCTTGCCGTTGAGGGTGGCCAGGTGCAGGTCGGGGTTGTGGATCTCGACCCCGGCCGGCGGTGCGATGTCGGCTGCGGTGACCGCACCCGGACCCTGCTTGCGCAGGTACATCACGACCGGCTCGTCGTGCTCGCTGGACACGACGAGGTTCTTGATGTTGAGGATCAGGTCGGTGACGTCCTCCGTCACGCCCGCCACGGTGGAGAACTCGTGCAGCACGTCGGCGATGCGGATCGAGGTGACCGCGGCGCCGGGGATGCTCGACAGCAGCGTGCGCCGCAGCGAGTTGCCGAGGGTGTAGCCGAAGCCAGGCTCGAGCGGCTCGATGACGAACCGTGCCCGGGTGTCGTTGATCGGCTCTTCGGTGAGAGTCGGCCTCTGTGCGATGAGCAAGGTGGTGCCTTCCTGTCAGGGGCGAACCGCTATTTGATCGCCCGTGAAACCGCGCCGGGGCGCGGGTGCTACTTCGAGTAGAGCTCGACGATGAGCTGCTCCTGCACCGGGGTGTCGATCACCTGGCGCGCCGGCAGCGAGTGGACGAGGATGCGCATCCGGTTGGAGATGACCTCCAGCCAGGCCGGCACCGGACGGCTGCCGGCCTCGGCCCGCGCGATGACGAACGGCGTGAGCTCGACGCTCGACGGCCGCACCTCCACGATGTCGTTCTCGGCGACGAGGTACGACGGGATGTCGACCTTGTGGCCGTTGACGGTGAAGTGGCCGTGCTTGACCAGCTGGCGCGCCATGTCGCGGCTGTGCGCGAAGCCGGCCCGGTAGACGACGTTGTCGAGGCGACGCTCGAGCAGCTGGAGCAGGTTCTCACCGGTCTTGCCGGGACGCCGTTTGGCCTCCTCGTAGTAACGGCGGAACTGCTTCTCCAGCACGCCGTAGATGCGGGCGCACTTCTGCTTCTCCCGCTTCTGCAGCAGGTATTCACTGTCCTTGGTGCGGCCGCGGCCGTGCTCACCCGGCGGGTAGGGCCGGATCTCGATCGGGCACTTCGGCGACTCACACTTGCTGCCCTTGAGGAACAGCTTCATCTTCTCGCGGCGGCAACGCTTGCAGTCCGCGCCGGTGTAACGGGCCATGATTCGTATACCTCTCAGACCCGACGACGCTTCGGCGGGCGGCAACCGTTGTGGGGAACAGGGGTGACGTCCTGGATCGTGCCGACCTCGAGCCCGACCGCCTGCAGCGACCGGATCGCGGTCTCCCGGCCGGAGCCGGGCCCCTTGACGAAGACGTCGACCTTGCGCATGCCGTGCTCCTGGGCGCGGCGGGCCGCGGCCTCGGCCACCATCTGGGCGGCGTACGGCGTCGACTTGCGCGACCCCTTGAAGCCGACCTGGCCGGAGCTGGCCCAGGAGATCACGTTGCCCATGGGGTCGGTGATCGAGACGATCGTGTTGTTGAACGTGCTCTTGATGTGGGCCTGGCCGTGAGCGACGTTCTTCTTCTCCTTGCGGCGCACCTTCTTCGCGGCCGCGCGCTTCTGTGCGGGAGGCACTACTTCTTCCCTGCCTTCTTCTTGCCGGCCACGGTCTTGCGCGGGCCCTTGCGGGTGCGGGCGTTGGTGTGGGTGCGCTGGCCGCGGACGGGCAGACCGCGGCGGTGGCGGATGCCCTGGTAGCAGCCGATCTCGATCTTGCGCCGGATGTCGGCCTGCACCTCGCGGCGCAGGTCACCTTCGACGCGGTAGTTGGCCTCGATCCAGTCGCGCAGCTTGACGAGGTCGTCGTCGGAGAGGTCGCGGACGCGGACGTCAGCGCTGACCCCGGTCTGCGCGAGGGTCTCGCGCGCGCGGCTACGGCCGACGCCGTAGATGTAGGTGAGGGCGATCTCCAGCCGCTTCTCGCGCGGCAGGTCGACGCCGACCAGGCGTGCCATCTGGGCTCGTGCTCCTTCTCTTGGGCGGAGGTCGTCCGCGTCACCGTCCCGGAGAGCCCATCCCCGGGCCCCGGCCTCCGCGCCGGGGGTGGCCCCCGCCGTCCCGGGCTGTCCGGTGCGGCGAGAGGTGGTGCGCGCTATCTCAGCTGGGTCTGCGACCCGCCACTCAGCCTTGACGCTGCTTGTGGCGCAAGTTCTCGCAGATCACCATGACCCGCCCGTGTCGACGGATCACCTTGCACTTGTCGCAGATCTTCTTGACGCTCGGCTTGACCTTCACGGTCCCCAAATCCTCAGTAGCGAAGTTTCTACTTGTACCGGTAGACGATCCGACCGCGGGACAGGTCGTACGGCGAGAGCTCCACGACGACGCGGTCCTCCGGGAGGATGCGGATGTAGTGCTGCCGCATCTTGCCGCTGATGTGGGCCAAGACCCGGTGCCCGTTGGCGAGCTCGACGCGGAACATGGCGTTCGGCAGCGGCTCGACCACGCGCCCTTCGATCTCGATGGCGCCTTCCTTCTTCGGCATGTCCTCCGGAGTTCCCGTACGTAGACGTGGTGGTGCCCGGCCCGGATGGGCCAACAGGAGAGTCTACGTCAACTCGACACGCACTCAAAATGCAAGATCACTGCGGCTCCGCCGTCCCTGCCGGCGCCGCCGCGTCGCGTCTATGCGGCGGAGTGCGCGCCCAGCTCCTGCAGCTTGGACTCCCCGCCGTCGAGCGCCGTCAGGACCCAGGGTCCGTGCTCGGTGAGCGTGAACGTGTGCTCGAAGTGCGCGGAGGGGGCACCGTCCTCGGTCACCACCGTCCACTCGTCGTCGAGGACCCGGGTCCGCCGGGTGCCGAGGTTGATCATGGGCTCCACCGCGAGCGCCAGGCCCTTGACCAGCTCCGGCCCCTTGGCCATCCGCCGGCCGACGTAGTTGTAGACCTGCGGGTCCTGGTGCATCTCGGTGCCGATGCCGTGCCCGACGTACTCCTCGACGATCCCCCACGAACCCCCAGTGGGGTGGGGCTGGGAGCGGACATAACCCTCGATCGCGCGGGAGATGTCGATCAGCCGGCCGCCGAGGCGTGCCGCGGCGATGCCGTGCCACAGCGACTGCTCGGTCACCCGCAGCAGCTCGAGCAGCTCCGGGGCGACCGTGCCGACCGGCACGGTGACGGCGGCATCGCCGTGGTAGCCCTCGACGATCGCCCCGCAGTCGATCGAGATCACGTCGCCGTCCCGGATGACCGCGCTCTTGGACGGGATGCCGTGCACGATCTCGGAGTTGATCGAGGTGCAGATGCAGGCGGGGAACCCGCGGTAGCCCTTGAACGACGGGATCGCTCCCTCGGCGCGGATCGCCTCCTCCGCGATCGCGTCGAGGTCGGCGGTCGACAGGCCCGGCTCGACCGCCGCCTTGAGCTTCTCCAGCGTCCGGCCGACGACGAGGCCGGCCTGGCGCATCAGTGCGATCTCGGCCTCGGTCTTGATCTGGATCATCGTGCCTCTTCTAACGGACGGTCGAGCCGAACGGGCGCAGCGCCGCGATGGCACGGTCGGTGACGTCGTCGACCGGACCCATCGCGTCGATGCCTACCAGGATGCCCGCCTCGGCGTAATAGCCCACCAGCGGCGAGGTCTGCTCGTAGTAGACCTCGAGCCGGTGCCGGATCGTCTCCGGCTTGTCGTCGTCGCGCTGGAACAGCTCGCCGCCGCAGATGTCACAGCTGCCGGTGCGGGATGGCGGGTCGAAGTCGAGGTGCCAGATGTGGCCGCAGTTGCGGCAGGTACGCCGGCCGGACAGCCGGCGGACGACCTCGTCGTCGTCGACGACCAGCTCGAGCACGACATC